>NZ_JBEULY010000003.1:0-664380 GCF_040578655.1 Phytobacter sp. RSE-02
GCGGCCCCGGTCAGCCGCAACGCCTCATCGATTTTCAGCCGGACCCTGTCATCGCTGTCACTGTTTTATTCTTATTAAGCGGCGTTGTCGCTGTAAAACGTAAGATTACTGGGGATTCCTCAGCCCTGTGGGAGAGGGTCAGGGTGAGGGGAATATGCGGCTCGGGAGGTGGGGTGTTATAAAAACGCGGTTTCGCTGCTCCCCACGCTTTTCAGCTCAAGCCCTACAAATTTGAGCCCTATTCCGTGTTCACGATCTGTATCGGTTGCAAACATAAATCCGAAATTATCTTTCGCATCAGGAGACAGATAAATTTTCACCAGAATAAGATCTGTCGCCTCTGCGCCGTACACCCGTTTGCAGTACGCCTGAGTTTCCGCTGTGATTTTCTGCGAGAAAGCGTTCTGTTTCTCAATAAGAAACTGGATATCGTTCCTCATTTTGTCATCAGGCGAATGCGCTTCCAGATTTATGCACTGAACAGGTTCAGAACCGAATATCGGTAAAAGCAAATCAACTGCGGTGCCTTCATCATCGGCATAATATTCCAGTTCTACAGACATCTTTCGGGTTCCTTTTGTCGGGACTTCAGGGCAGTGAGGGTTTCTCTGCCCTCAGCGAATTCATATCTGGCAATGCTTGCAAGAAAACGAGGGAATTATCATCCCCAGGCTTCATCTTCGGTTATCACCTTGCTGATGAAACTATCGAGACTCTGCTCAAGAAAAATACTCTTCTGGCTTTCCAGATTGGCAAAATAGACGGCCCCATCATCCATATTCATACAGTAGGGAAACCCACCGCCGTCAATGGCAAAGGGAAGAAAGTTTGCCGGGAGAATCTTCTTATCGACAACCAGCGTTCTGTAGTAGCCATCAGCGGTCAACAAACCTGGGCTGTTAGCACGCAAAATCGACAGAAAGTATTTGATATCGTTCTCATATTTTTCACTCTGGTAAACGCGCCGCCCATCCTCAAGCTTGCCACCGTTACTGATGAGCCATAACGACGTTAAAACATCAGGGAAAGAGACGCCCAGCGATGCTTCAATATCGCCAAGCTCATCAGCCGTGACGGCGGGCGATGAATCTACGAGTTTAATCATCATGTCGTTACCTGTTGGCAATAAGCAGCAATATGGCCTCTCAGCCATCCTTAATAGCAAGAAATAGTAACAGCTTCTCTTGCTTCATACTCATCACCACCATGATCGCCTCGTCGATTCATTCCCCTTTTCACCCTTGAATATCAGTAAGAAAAGGGTGAACGTTGCTGCGCCTCTTGTAAAAAATGGGTGGCATCTTCACCGGCAGCGGTATACAGCGGCGCGTTTTGATCGTTCGCAACGGCAAAAATGGCATTCGCGACATCCCCGGCGTGAGTTACTGGCGAGTGGTTATCGCGCGCCATTTGAATAAACGCATCCACCATCGCGCCATACACCGGATCGTCTTGTCCGCCAAAATAGGCCCGCGCATTCTCGCCAAACTTCGTCTCTGGTGAGCGTCCCGGCAACACCACATGAACGCGAATACCCAATGGCCTGACCTCAATGGCTAATGACTCGCTCCAGGCATTCAGCGCCGCTTTACTTGCACGATAAAGCCCAATCAGCGGCATTGCTTTGGTTGTCACTGACGATGAAACATTGATGATAACCCCTGATTTTTTCTCCCTCATTAGCGGCAGAAACGCCTGGGTTAATGCGAGTGTCCCCAGAACATTGGTGTTCATTAACTGCTGCGCGGTTGCCAGGGGCGTGAGTTCAACAGGGACCGGTGCGCCAAAACCGGCATTATTCACCAGCAGGTCAATCACCCCGGCCTTTTTCACCACATTATCAATGCTGTCAGCGGAAGTGATATCCAGCGGCAAAAGGGTCAGGTTGTCGCTTTCAGGTAATAGCGTCGGATCGGGCGTTCTCATGGTTGCAATCACTTTCCAGCCTTTGTCTAAAAAAAGTTTTGCTGTTGCAAGCCCAAAACCCGATGAGCATCCGGTAATCAGTGCAGTCGACATGTTTAATCCTCTCTGTTGGCAAGAGCAACGATCATAGCCGCCTCTGTCTGGACAATATATAATCAAAAATCCAGTAAAATTTAGAGAGCGTCCAATGTCAGACCCGTTAACCGATATTGTTACCTTGCTCAACCCCAGGCCCACCCATACCAAACTCGTTGAGGGAGCGGGTCAGTGGCGCATTGTCCGGGAATCTTGCGGAGAAGCGTTTTACTGCGCAGTGTTACAAGGCGAATGTCTGATAAGTATTAACGGCAAAGCGCCAAAATTGCTGGTATCCGGCGATTTCATTCTGATACCCGCAACCTACACGTTTGAAAACACCAATGCGGGCACGTCTGCGCCGACGGACATTACGACGCCGACCCTTATTGGCGATGGGCACGTGAGAATTGGCGCAACAACGGGACCGGCTGAATTTCTGATGAATGTGGGACACTGCGAATTCGACACGCCGGACAAACAGCTTATCGTCGCGTTACTGCCCAACGAGATCCTGGTGAAAGGACAACAGCGTTTTGTCACTCTGCTTGAACTTCTGCTTGATGAAAGCCAGGCCCGGCGGCCAGGACGTGAAGTGGTATTGATGCGTCTTTTACAGTTATTACTGGTTGAGTCGTTGCGAAGCCATGATTGTCTGTCGGGAACGGCAGGTATTTTGCGGGGATTACAACACGAAAAGATCGCCATCGCGCTGCATCTCATTCATGAAAAACCCGATATTGACTGGCAAATAGCACAACTCGCCAGCCACTGTGCGATGTCGCGTTCCTCTTTTTTCGCCATCTTCAACGAGACAGTCGGTATGCCTCCCATGCAATATCTGCTCTTCTGGCGAATGTCGTTGGCCAGAAAAGCACTGTTGAGCAGTACAGATAAAATCGAACAGATCGCATTTCGCATTGGATATCAGTCAGCGAGCGCCTTCAACGTCGCCTTCACGAAATATGTAGGGATGCCGCCGGGGGTATTCCGACGCCAGAAACCCCATGCTATCCCTGTGGAGCCGCATTACTGATGAAAAGCCAGTGTTGAACACTCTTTCTGTACGCTATCACTGGCCTTGTCTTTACGTGCTTGCCCCCTAAATAAAACAGGCTTTGCGGCATCTGTTGAAGGGGGAGCCATTAACACGGATTATCTTACCTGCATCCGATATTCAATCATGCCGCTTTTTTTCGCAATCCAGTCATATAATCTTTGCGCACGATAATTTGCTTCGTGGGTGTGCCAGTAAAGATGGCTGGCATGACGTTTTCGGGCTTCTTTCTGGACATATTCAATTAACTGTTTACCAATCTGTTTGCCGCGTGTATTTTCGCTGACATATAAATCTTCAAGATAACAGTAATCACTTTCCGCCCAGGTTGAACGGTGAAAAAGATAATGGGCGAAACCCACCACCTCGCCATTACTTTTCGCGACAGCACAGAATATCGGCTCGATTGGATTAGCAAAGCGCTCCCAGGTGCGCGTTGTGACCGCGTCAGGAATATCAACATTATAAAATATTTGATAATTTTTCCACAGCGGCAACCAGCTTTCATAATCCATTTCACTGGCTGCTTCAATTGTGATAACCACTGTATTCATAATAATAACCTCTTTATTTTCTGGCTTGTTCTGTATTGGAGTGAATCATTAATTAAAAAACGCAGGCAACGTAGGTGTTGGCTTTATTCAAACACGAAAAGCACAGGCAACGTGCCGATATATGACGCGCCTTATCGCCGCCGCTCCACCCTGCCTGTCATTGACGCTTCGGGAATAATGATAAGGTTAAAATGGCAGGTTTAGCCCCACCAATTTTTCACAATGCAGCAGACCAATTTATCTTCTGGCAGCAGACCATCCTGTTATAGACTGGATGATGAAGGAAGTAATAACGGAGAAACGGATGTTTAAGCATGCCCAGCTTGAAACGGTAAAGGCCTGGATGATTGATCCGGCAAACGGCTCACTGCCTCTTCATGAAAGGATCCAGAGAGCAATACGCGCACTTATCCTGGAAGGCATTTTATCTCACGGCAAAGCCCTCCCCGCCTCGCGTGCATTAGCCATCTCACTCAATGTTTCCCGTGACACCATTGAAGCCGCCTATACGCGTCTGCATGCGGAGGGGTTTATTGAAAGACACACGGGTAAAGGCAGCTTTGTTTCTGCCAGCGCCCGATTTCTGAAATCACATTCCCGGCAACGCCAGTCCGCCGCTGAGGTACGTGAACCAGCGCTCAGTGAGCGGGGACATGTGATGTACAAAAGTGGGGGGATACGTGAATTTTCATCGCCTCGCCCACTGGCGCCTGGGATCCCCGAAACACGTCTGTTTCCGGTACAAACCTGGGAGCGACTTGAGCGGCAGGTACTAAAAGAGTATCGCCACCGTGCGCTGGAGCAAAGCCCGCCTCAGGGGACAGAGCGGTTACGCCGGGCCATCGCAGAGTATGTCAATCTGGAACGCGGCGCGCATGCCACGCCAGAACGTATCATTATTCTGACAAGTTCCCAGCAGGCGATCGCCCTCTGTTCTCATGTCCTGATGGACAGCGGCGATGCCATCGTGATTGAAGATCCGACCTATCAGGGGGCGCAAAAAGCGTTTAAGGCTGCCGGGCTGAACAGCCTTCCGGTTCCGCTTGACGAGAAAGGGCTGTGTATTGCGTCACTTAATGCTCTGACAGCGCCGGCGAAAGCTATCTATCTTACCCCTTCCCATCAGTACCCTACCGGCGTCACCCTGTCGCTTGACCGACGGCTGGCGGTCATCGACTGGGCAAACCGTCACCAGGCCTGGATTATTGAAGATGACTATGACAGCGAGTTTCACTATGAAGGCAAGCCGATGGCCTGCGTGCAGGGGCTGGATGCCTTTAACCGGACAATCTATATCGGGACGTTCACCAAGTCTCTTTTTCCGGGGCTACGCATTGCCTGGATGATTGTGCCCGCAGAACTTGTTGAACCGCTGACGATGGCAAGGACGTTAATGGACGGTCATACCGCCTCCATCACCCAACTGACCGTCGCCAAATTTCTGGAGGGTGGCCATTTTGGTTCCTATGTCCGGATGATGCGGGAGGTTTATGTTGCTCGCCGTGACAAACTGGCAAGCCTGATTGAAGAGCGTCTTTCTGATTTTGTCGTTGGCATAACGCCAACGGGCGGGATGCAGATGCCCTGCCATCTCAGGAAAGGCATTTCCGAAGCAGCCGTCGCCGCAGCCGCCCGACGAGCAGGTATTGATATGCTTGGGCTTGCCGAATTATATGCAAATGAACCGACATCAGCCGGTTTTTTGATGGGTTTTGCGGCTTACACGGAGCAGGAAATAGAAGAGGCGGTAGAAAAAATCGCCGCCCTTTTTCGTCTTCTCTGAGGCTTTGGCGTGTCAGCCCGACACCCGCCTCACTCAATGTGCCTGCCGCTGGCAGGCCGCCAATATCATCCTGAACGGATCGCTGTACACCGCGAGCTATGTGGATTGCTAGCCTAATCGCTGCATTTCAGCGCGGCCAATACTGCGTCGCCATGCGCCAGGGGCCTGACCGTAGTGACGCTTAAAGCTGCGGTTGAAGGACTGCTGAGAGTCAAAGCCCAACGCGATGGCCACATTCAAAATCGGTTCGTCGCTGCGGGCTAACCGCTCGATCGATTTTTGCAGCTTTTGCGCACGAATATACTCGGCGAGACGATAGCCCGTATGCTCTTTGAAGATCCGCTGGAGGTGCCACTTCGAATAACCGGCGCGTCTGGAAACGGTATTGATATCGAGACGGCTTTCAATGTTGTTGTCGATCCAGTCGAGTAAATCGTGAATAAATGCGCCATTGTTCATTTTGTTTCCTCCCGCGCGGCTTACCAAAAAAGCATCTTTGTCTGTTGCATTTAAAGGTGGCCTGCTTTTGCAGTAAATGCAAGTTTTATTATTGCATTTAAATCCCTGCCGGAAATCTCTCTTCGGCCCCTGACGCAAACAGCACATAAAGTGCAACAATTATTCTTGCACTTAATTTAGCACCTCCCTACAATCGCCGCGATAGTGTATTCGCAACTGTTACAGTTTTGTGGCGATGAACGACACAAATGGCCTTAAGCCAGCCCGGACAAAGGAAGTGGCGCGGCGTCCCCTGCCGCGTCTTGCCCGGCGGCTACTATTACCGGAATAAAAATAATGAGCCTGCAAAAACATTGGGTTAATTTTCGTCTGAATGCGCTGGGAGCGGTATTACTCTCCGTCATGCTCGTCGGATGCGATGAGGGTGTCGCGCAAAATGCCGTGCCACAAGCGCCCGCCGTGAGCGCCGCTGACGTGGTCGTGAAATCGATTAGCCAGTGGGATAGCTTTAACGGCCGGATTGAAGCGGTGGAAAGCGTTCAGCTACGCCCCCGCGTCTCTGGATACATTGATAAAGTGAATTACACCGACGGCCAGGAAGTGAAAAAAGGCGAGGTGCTGTTCACCATCGATGACAGAACCTATCGCGCCGCGCTGGAACAGGCGCAGGCAACGCTGGCGAGAGCCAAAACGCAGGCCAGCCTGGCGCAAAGTGAGGCCAGCCGTACCGATAAATTAATCAACACCAATCTGGTCTCCCGTGAAGAGTGGGAACAGCGTCGTTCTGCCGCCGCCCAGGCGCAGGCCGACATTCGTGCAGCGCAGGCGGCAGTTGATGCCGCACAGCTTAACCTGGACTTCACCAAAGTGACCGCCCCCATTGATGGCCGCGCCAGTCGTGCCCTGATCACCAGCGGTAATCTGGTCACGGCGGGCGACAGCGCCAGCGTACTCACCACGCTGGTATCGCAGAAGACGGTTTACGTCTACTTTGATGTGGATGAGTCTACCTACCTCCACTACCAGAACCTCGCCCGCAGCGGGCAAGGCGCGTCCAGTAACCACATGGCGCTACCGGTTGAGATTGGCCTGGTTGGCGAGGATGGCTATCCCCATCAGGGCAAAGTGGATTTTCTGGATAATCAGTTAACGCCGAGCACCGGCACTATCCGTATGCGCGCACTGCTGGATAACGCACAGCGTCAGTTCACGCCAGGGCTCTTTGCCCGCGTGCGTCTGCCGGGCAGCGCTGAGTTCAAAGCCACGCTTATCGACGACAAAGCAGTGCTGACCGACCAGGATCGCAAATATGTTTATATCGTTGATAAAGAAGGTAAAGCGCAGCGTCGTGATATTACGCCGGGGCGTCTGGCTGCCGGTTTACGCATCGTGCAGAAGGGGCTGAACCCTGGCGATAAAGTCATCGTCGATGGTTTACAAAAAGTGTTTATGCCGGGTATGCCGGTTAACGCGAAAACCGTTGCCATGACCACCAGCACCGCCCTCAACTGATCCCTTACCTGAGAATCCGACACATGGACTTTTCCCGCTTTTTTATCGACAGGCCGATTTTCGCCGCGGTGCTGTCGATTCTGATTTTCATTACAGGATTGATCGCTATCCCGCTGCTGCCGGTCAGCGAATATCCTGATGTCGTACCGCCCAGCGTTCAGGTACGCGCGGAGTATCCCGGCGCAAACCCGAAAGTGATTGCAGAGACCGTGGCGACGCCGCTGGAAGAAGCAATCAACGGCGTTGAAAACATGATGTACATGAAATCCGTTGCCGGCTCTGATGGCGTACTGGTCACCACTGTCACCTTCCGTCCGGGTACTGACCCCGATCAGGCGCAGGTTCAGGTGCAAAACCGCGTATCACAGGCCGAAGCGCGTCTGCCGGAAGATGTGCGGCGTTTGGGTATCACCACCCAGAAACAGTCGCCGACGCTGACGCTGGTGGTGCATCTGTTTTCACCCAACGGTAAGTACGACTCCCTGTATATGCGTAACTACGCCACGCTAAAAGTGAAGGATGAGCTGGCCCGTCTGCCGGGCGTTGGTCAAATCCAGATTTTTGGTTCCGGTGAATACGCGATGCGCATCTGGCTGGATCCCAATAAAGTGGCGGCACGTGGGTTGACCGCCTCCGATGTGGTGACGGCGATGCAGGAGCAAAACGTCCAGGTTTCCGCCGGGCAGCTTGGCGCCGAGCCGCTGCCGAAAGAGAGCGATTTCCTGATCTCCATCAATGCCCAGGGTCGCCTGCACACGGAAGAAGAGTTTGGCAATATTATTCTGAAAACGGCGCAAGACGGCTCGCTGGTCCGCCTGCGTGACGTAGCGCGTATTGAAATGGGCTCCGGCAGTTATGCGCTGCGCTCCCAGCTTAACAACAAAGACGCGGTCGGGATTGGTATCTTCCAGTCACCGGGGGCCAACGCCATCGATCTGTCTAACGCAGTGCGCGCCAAGATGGACGAACTGTCGAAGCGTTTCCCGGATGATATGAAGTGGGCGGCCCCTTACGATCCGACGGTGTTTGTTCGCGATTCCATTCGCGCAGTCGTGCAAACGCTGCTGGAAGCGGTGGTGCTGGTGGTGCTGGTGGTGATTCTGTTCCTGCAAACCTGGCGCGCGTCGATTATTCCGCTGATCGCGGTGCCGGTATCGGTGGTGGGCACGTTCAGTATTCTCTACCTGCTTGGCTTCTCGCTGAATACCCTGAGTCTGTTCGGTCTGGTGCTGGCTATCGGTATCGTCGTGGATGACGCCATCGTGGTGGTGGAAAACGTTGAGCGAAATATCGAAGAGGGGCTGGCTCCACTTGCGGCGGCGCATCAGGCGATGCGTGAAGTCTC
This sequence comes from Phytobacter sp. RSE-02, assembly GCF_040578655.1. Lineage (NCBI taxonomy): Bacteria > Pseudomonadati > Pseudomonadota > Gammaproteobacteria > Enterobacterales > Enterobacteriaceae > Phytobacter > Phytobacter sp. RSE-02. The sequence continues at coordinate 8,712 of NZ_JBEULY010000003.1, forward strand.
CGGGCCGATTATCGCGATTGCGCTGGTGCTGTGCGCGGTGTTCGTGCCGATGGCGTTCCTCTCCGGGGTGACCGGCCAGTTCTATAAACAGTTTGCGGTGACGATCGCGATTTCGACGGTGATCTCAGCCATCAACTCGCTGACGCTCTCACCAGCGCTGGCTGCCCTGCTGTTAAAACCGCACGGCGCGCCGAAAGACTACCCTACCCGCCTTATCGATCGTCTGTTCGGCTGGATTTTCCGTCCGTTTAACCGCTTTTTCCACCGTAGCTCGGACGGCTATCAGGGGCTGGTGGGCAAAACGCTCGGACGCCGTGGCGCGGTGTTTGTTGTCTATGTGCTGCTGCTCTGCGCCGCGGGCGTAATGTTTAAAGCCGTCCCCGGCGGGTTTATTCCGACACAGGATAAGCTCTATTTAATTGGCGGTGTGAAAATGCCGGAAGGCTCTTCGCTGGAACGCACCGATGCGGTGATCCGCAAGATGAGCGAAATCGGGATGAATACCGAAGGCGTGGATTATGCGGTCGCCTTTCCAGGGTTGAATGCGTTGCAGTTCACCAATACGCCAAATACCGGCACGGTCTTTTTTGGCCTGAAACCGTTCGATCAGCGTAAACATTCTGCGGCGGAAATTAACGCGGAGATCAACGCCAAAATCGCGCAAATCCAGCAGGGCTTCGGTTTCTCCATTTTGCCGCCGCCGATATTAGGGCTGGGTCAGGGTTCTGGCTATTCGCTTTATATTCAGGACCGCGCCGGGCTTGGCTATGGCGCGCTGCAAACCGCGGTGAACACGATGTCCGGTGCGATTATGCAGACGCCAGGAATGCACTTCCCAATCTCCACCTACCAGGCTAACGTGCCGCAACTGGATGTGCAGGTTGATCGTGATAAGGCGAAAGCACAGGGCGTGTCGCTGACCGATCTTTTCGGTACGCTGCAAACCTATCTGGGGTCGTCGTATGTCAACGATTTCAACCAGTTCGGTCGTACCTGGCGCGTGATGGCGCAGGCCGACGGGCCATACCGCGAAAGCGTGGAAGATATTGCCAATTTGCGTACCCGCAATAATCAGGGCGAAATGGTGCCGATTGGCAGTATGGTCAATATCAGTACGACTTACGGGCCGGACCCGGTGATTCGTTACAATGGCTACCCGGCGGCGGATCTCATTGGCGATGCCGACCCTCGCGTACTCTCCTCCTCACAGGCGATGACGCAACTGGACGGAATGTCTAAGCAGATCCTGCCCAATGGGATGAATATTGAATGGACGGACCTGAGCTACCAGCAGGCCACTCAGGGTAATACAGCGCTGATCGTCTTCCCGGTCGCGGTTCTGCTGGCGTTCCTGGTTCTGGCGGCGCTGTATGAAAGCTGGACGCTGCCGCTGGCGGTGATCCTTATCGTGCCGATGACGATGCTGTCCGCACTGTTCGGCGTCTGGCTGACCGGTGGCGATAACAACGTGTTTGTGCAGGTCGGTCTGGTGGTACTCATGGGGCTGGCCTGTAAAAACGCCATTCTGATCGTGGAGTTTGCCCGTGAGCTGGAAATCCAGGGCAAAGGAATCATGGAAGCGGCGCTGGAAGCTTGTCGCCTGCGTTTACGCCCGATTGTGATGACCTCTATCGCCTTTATCGCCGGGACGATCCCGCTGATACTCGGCCATGGCGCGGGGGCGGAAGTGCGCGGCGTCACCGGGATCACGGTGTTCTCTGGCATGCTGGGCGTGACACTGTTCGGTCTGTTCCTGACCCCGGTGTTTTACGTGACACTGCGTAAATTCGTCACGCGCGGTAAAGTGGAAAGAGAGGTTTTGCCAGCCTGAGTCACTGTTGCAGATAACAAAAAACCGCCTTCACTGTGAAGGCGGTTTTTTTTCGCAATATGAAAAGTATTAAAGCGATTTTTTAATCCGATCATCCAGTTCAGGCAGCAGATCGCACCCGCTGGTATCGGCTTTTTTGACCTTTTCCAGCGCGCTTGCCACGGTATGGCGAGCGAGTACATCTAACGACGCCTGCTCCGCTTCATCGGCAATCGATTTGAAATACCAGCACGCGTTGGCACTGACCACGCAGCGGGCCGGTATGTCGGGGCGCGACGCCCACAGCTTTTTATCTTCGATGACCGAAAGGTAGATATCGCGCAGGGTGATCTCTTCGGGCGGACGACCAAGATGAATAGAGCCGTTGCGGCCAAGCGTAGAGACGATAATCCCATCACGCGTGAGAGGCACCATTAATTTACGGATAAAGCTCGGGTTTGCTTCCAGACCGTAGGCCAGAATCGCACTCGTCGAACGTTCACCCAATTGCTCCGCCATCGCTACGCTGAGAACCATCTGCAAAGCTGTCGGGAAGCGGTAATCTAACATTTTATTGTCCTGGGTCGCGGTGAATCTTGTTCTTTTTGGCACCGCAGAGGTGAATAACCAATGAGCAATAATATAACAAATACAGTCTTTTTTTTGAAGCAATCAACGCGTGACCTGGCCCGTAAAAAAGAGTTTCCACGTATGACAGAGATGTCATTCAATGCCAGATGACGACATTATCTGGTAAGAATCAAAAAAATCCTCAAGCGTGATCGATACAGGCCAGAGCCTTTTCATGCCTGACCTGATTTATTTGCAAATGGAAACGATCACTTCATGCAACCAATATGCGCCAGAAATGGGGGCATATATGATATTACCAAATGAACGTTTTTTTAACCCGAACCGAAAAACGGAAGTACGGTATCCATATGCAGGCGAAAATTATGTATCTGACAATAGGCATAATCATGTCGAAATTCAGCGCAAGAGGCGCAAATAAGTATGAAGTGATGGCCCGGTCAATCATCATGATCGCGATACTGGCAACCAGTAGCACACTAAACGCCAGAGGTAACGCCCTCTTTTTGCGCACAAAAAGAGACGTAACATAGATAACCAGGAGCAGTAAAATCAGGTTAATCCCAGCGGCAGTAAAAAGATAGGATGTCTGGTAAACAGGAATACGACCGAGCATGTTCGTACCCAGTTTTAATGTCACTATCAGAGACGTGAAATAATCGTAGGCCATGAGCAAAATATTGAGGAGTGGCAGGAACAACAGGCCACCGATTTTTCTGTACCGTTTTTCCTCACATTCAGCACAATATTCAAGGTGTTGCGCGATCTCCTTATCACAGGTTAAGCAGGTCCATTTGAAAGGGGTCTCCGTCATTATTCATCCTTTTTAGTGTGTTCGCTCTTAACGAACTTGCTTCATTCCAGGATTAGTTAACGGCTAACCGTGAAGATTCTTTAGGGTGACTGCGTTTTTACCGTTGGGTGAAGAGTAATACGAGTATAAAAACGCCCTGCCCGTGCGAAATGGCCTATGGCCCCGTAAGCTTGATTAGTTTATGAAAAAATCTTAGGCTACCCCCTAAAATATAATGGATAATCAAAGGTTAAAAATGAAAAACATAACCCCGGAATATACCGTTGTCGACTTATCGCGCTGGGCAAGGAAAGAACATTTCGACGCATTCCAGAGCTTCGCGCAGTGTACATTTAGCCAAACTGTGCAAATCGATATTACCGCGCTGCTAAAACATATTAAGGAGGTCGGCTGGAAATTTTACCCCACGATGATTTTCCTCCTTGCAAAAATAGTGAACAGGCATGCGGAATTTCGTATGGCCATCAAGAACAACGAGCTTGTCGTATGGAATGACAGCCATCCAGCTTATACGATTTTCCATGATGAAACGGAGACCTTTTCGTCATTATGGAGTCACTACGACGGTAATATTCACCACTTCCAGAACGTTTTTTCAGAAGACGTGGCGCGCTATCGCAATAACCTTTCCTATCTGCCTAAAGAAGAGTCGCGGGAAAATATATTTTTTGTCTCTGCTAATCCCTGGGTAAGTTTTACCGGTTTTAATATCAACGTTGCCCATATGCAGAACTTTTTTGCCCCCATGTTTACCCTTGGTAAATACTACACACAGGGTGACAAAGTCTTGTTACCCCTCGCGGTCCAGGTACATCATGCCGTCTGCGATGGCTTCCATGTGGCAAGATTGATCAACGAATTACAAGAGATGAGTGATGACTTGTCGCGCTATTCCGAGTCACGCAATAGCTGATGCGCCCGACATTTTTTGTATGGAGTTTGCAATAAGGAAAGCAGATGGGAAATATCAAAAACCAGGGACAGTGGAAAATTGAAAGAAAATAAACACTCTCCCTGTTTATGCTGCGGTAAGCGAACGCTCGAAGAGAGAGGGAATTATGAAATTTGCGCCGTCTGCGGATGGGAAGATGATCCTGTGCAGTCCGCAGACCCTGATTTTGCGGGCGGGGCTAATCCGTTAAGTTTACATGCGTGCAGACGGGCGTGGGCGGCTGTTCAATGTAATAAGCCAACACAGTCTGAATAGCCATTTCCGCTTCGGGTTCGAAGCAGAGATATTGCATGATATACATACCTGTTTATTACACGGCCCGTTGCAGAATTTCGCCGGGCAGACCGTCAAAATCTCTGAATTCACGCGTGATAAAATTCTTGTTCGTCAGGATCTTTTTTGATGCCAGATTTGCAGGATCGATAATCGCAATGAGTGTAGAGATTTCAGGTTTTCTGCAGGCCTGCTCGACCAGTATTGTGGCAACTTTGCTCGCAATACCAAGCCCCCAATATTCCGGTAGCAGCATATAGCCCAGTTCGGCGGTCTTCGGTTGGTCAGTCACAGATGCCAGTTTGGCGAGGCCGATAAAATTACCCTGCTGATCATCCGTGATTCGGTAATAGCCCAAATCTGAATGGCGGGCATTCTCGTCGAGTATGAGTTTAAAATCACGAGAGGCCTCATCACAGGGAATGGCACGTTCTGTGATCATCGCCATAACATCGATATTACTGACAAGTTTTAAATAATCCGCAAAATCTATTTCAGAAAACTTTTCCAATAACAAATCCATTTATTACCTCATAAAACCATTAGCAGCCAAAGAAAATATCGCATTACTCTATCTGCATGGACAGCAGTATTGGCATTGTATCAATATGAATGCACTTTTAAAATTGATGGGGCCAAAACCGTTTTTTACATATGCACTTTTCTGGTACGAAACAGCTATCACTGGTAGGCGAAATCAGTATGTCCATTTTTATTCTACCGCTCCTTCGCTTAAGGTGCGCTCAAATCCGTCACCAGCAGCACGGTTCTTACTGAAAGCTCCCTGATGTCGCTCAGGTAACGAATGTTTAAGCGAAATTTTTCAGTCAAACCGTTGAATCAACTTTTTCTAACCTCCGACGCCCTGCACCCTGTTTATTCGCCGGTATATCAGGATCCGCACTAAGTAGACAGACTCTGTATGGGGGGGAGGTCTGTTAAGAGCGAACAGCGGACACAACGACTCACCAATAAGTTGCTGCCCGCTTCCGACCCAAAACCGTCGGTTGTATGCTAATTAATCTAGCAAGCACATGTTTAGCTTTTTATCCGGCGAATGAAGCAAGAGAAATTGAACCTATTGCTAAGTGTTACTGGGATAATTAAAAGGGATAATACTGGCCAATCCGTCATCAACATCAAGACCATAGGCAACTGCTATTTCTGCCACAGAGGTACCACAATTTTTTCGCAGTTTAAAAAGCGCTCGCTCAAGCATAGATATTTGAACAGGATGATCAAATCGGATGAACTGAGGGGAGCCAACGCTGTCACCGAATTCTTGGCATGCCTTTCTCATTTTCCTTAATTGTTTTGCTAAATATGAATCGCTCGGTAAACCTTGCAGGATTTTAGTTAATTCAGATCTAATGCTGATAACACTCTGAGAGCAATGACTAGCACCTTCCATATCGACAGGATTGAAAAGAACTCGCTTGTCCTCAAGAAAAATGACGATCTTCTTCGCTTCGTCAGCTTCTATTATTGGAGCATTCCACTGAATCCCAAATATAGGACAGCTAAGGCCAGTAATATTTTTATAGATTCGTTCAAATTTCAAAACTCACTCCTTGGATGGACACATAACGCCTAAAAAGTCATGCCGAGAAACGGACTCGGTTCGAGTAATCTATTAGATAGCATCACTCGGAACTACTGTAAAAACAGTTGCTATCATGCCTATTTTTACTATAAATATTATTTAATATCAGTCGGTTAAGATCGATTGCCCCCCACACATAATATAAAATGTTTGGGGGGGGTTATCTATTTTTTTCTATTTTTCAGTATAATCAAAAATGTTAATGCGAACCCAAAAATCCCAACAAAACTAGACATAATTCTTAGCAGCAACTCTCTATTATTTAAGAGTTCACTAAATAAACCGTTCTGGAATAAAGGATAAAGTACGCCCATGAAACCAATTAAAATGCCATAAAGTATCATTACTCTATCTTTCAGAGAATAAAACTGGAGTTTCTTCTCGATGGACCGGTACCTGAAAGGTGATTGTCTTTTAGAGTCAATACTACAGGATAAATCCATCTTGTTGGAAAGGTTGTTCCAGGATTTTATAATTGCATCAAGGTATATTGTTGATTTCAAATCATCCCAGAAGTTTTTTTGACCAAATGTACGCATGATGTCCATATCAAAAGGGATATTGCCAATATGTGTTACAGAACTGGCCGTATATTCTTTGTCTGATGTGGTCTTGTTAATTAATCTAAATATTGGATTGTTCGTGTCATTCTGCATCTGATTGATTAGATTATCAGTTGTTATTCTTGAGATGTTATCTTCTTCTTCCACGCAAATCGTAATATCACTGCATTGGTGTGAGGCAGATATTAGTTCATCATAGCCTGCACGACTATCAAAGAAAATAAAGTCATATGTTTTTTCATTTTTTATTGCTCGCAATAATCCTTGAATGTAATCTAGTGCTTCTTTTTTTGTGTCTGGCATCAAATCAGAAAACTGTAAAAGCTCATCTACTCTGCTCACTGATGGAATTACATCAAAAGATCTATATCGGGCAATTGCAAACTTTTTTGGACGACGTTCGAATAAAGAAGGAATTCCTTTATTTATAAAAAACTCTGCGACGGACATTTCCCAATTTTCACACAGTTTTATTTTTTCATTTTTATGATAATAAAGAAGCGAGGTGAGTCCTCGGACAAATACATCCAAGTCTATAACTAAAACATTGGAACCTGCGTTGCCTAACGTTTCAGCTAGAACTGCAGTCAGCAAGGTCTTACCAGTTCCACCCTTTCCGCTTACAATGTTTATTACTTTCATACTGCTTCCTTAAAGCATGTGAGTATTGCCATAATTATAAATTGGATGAAGAATGAAAATAAAATAGTAGTATATATTATATTCAAGTAGTCGTCATATGAAACGATGAAGGTCTGATACCTTAAATAATAGACTGGAGCGCTTACGAAAGCTAGCCAAATGATTCCTAGAGATATCTTACCCCAAAATTTATCAACGAGATTTTTTGCTGATTTCTTCTTTATTAAAAATGCAAAAATAATAAATACCCATAATTGCCCAGAGAAGTAGGCCGCACAAAATGCGCCTAGAACTTTAGGTGTGGCTATAAGGTAATTAACTATCTCATCCCACAGTTTGTCAGTTTTTAACTCCACCTTACCCTCAGCATTTTGTAGAGATTCAGATATTAGTATTATTTACACCAGCATGCGATGATGACAGCACACCTTAATGCTACCAAAAAAATCATGAAATGTAATACATATGTATGTTTTTAATAGAAAAAGATGATATGTACATTGTTTTATTGAGAGATTTCCAAGGGGTAGGCTTCATCAAAGATAAGCTACATGAGCAAAACGCTTTAACTTGCTCAAATGCATTGTGTTACAACAGTTTTGGCAACGTCTGCTTTGGCACAAAGCGGACAAACCGACTGAACAAAAGGCCCGCTATGAGCGAACATCTCGCGTTATATGCAGGCCTGTTTTACATTGTCCGTTGCCGAATGTCATCGGGCAGACCGTCAAAGCCTCTGAACTCACGTGTAATAAAACTCTTCTCGTCAGGATCTTTTTTTGATGCCAGATTTGCAGGATCGATAATCGCAATGAGGCCAGATATTTCAGGGGTTCTGCAGGCTGCTCAACCAGTATTGTGGCAACTTTGCTCGCAATACCAAGCCACCACTATTCCGGCAGCAGCATAGAGCGAAAACAGACTCACTTTGCGGTCATCGCGGGATCCGCAAGCATTGCATCGGCGATATCCAGCATTACCCGCAGGCGATCCATATGCCGGAGGTCACAGTGATACCCCATCCATATATCTATGGATGGCGGCGGCTCCGGCATATGAATAGACTGTAATGCGGGTATGGGGTGCGGATGGTGACTGGCCGTGTTGCCCCGGCATTTTCAGGAATGATTGCCGGAGTGACCAGCTCGACATTACAAATCAGCACTGCGCTGAGCGTCGCCGTCATTGGCGGCATTTTTTACAGCATGCTGGACACCGCTAAAAGCGGAGCCAATATCACGCATGCCTTTATCGTGGCGCTTCTGGCGATGGCGGTATATCTGGCGGCAGGCGCCGGATTAAGTATCCGGCTTATCCGGCGCGCCTCTGGTCTCCCTTCAGATCCGGCCAGCCGCATCCCGCAGCGATCTTAGTGCGATTCGCCTGAATGATGACGTAACCCGCCGGCAAGCAGCGTAAACACCTTAATAACGTCTGGCAGTCTCTTTTGCGGAGCGTCGCTCGCGGCTATCAACAGTGCAGCATTGAGCGCCGCTCCGTTCAACAGATGCGCAGCGGCCGTTGCATCCATCTCTTTGACGACCTTGCGTTCAATCATGCTTGTCAGGGTTTGTCGGGTGGATTCAAGGCAGCTATTCTGGCTGGGCCATTGAGCGGGATCGCCCAGGAAAGCCGGGCCGTCAAGCAGGACAATACGTCTCACTTCGGGGTCCAGCGCCATCTGAATGTAAGCAATGCCTTCGGCCAGCAATCTCTCCCAGTCATCGCTGGCTGTTGCGGCAGCGGCTTTTGCGCGCTGAGCCATTTCGCTATCTATCTGGGTGACAACCGCGGCAAGTAACCCCTTTTTATCGCCAAAGGTGTGATAAAGCGCACCGCGCGTCAGACCCACACTTGCGGTTAATTCATCCATTGATGCATTAGCAAAGCCTTTTTCTGCAAAGGCCTTACGCGCGGCTGAAATCATTTTTGCGCGATTTTCTTCCATCGCCTCGATTCGGCGGTTAACAGCCATACCCTCTCCTTTTTGACATACATCGCGTATCTCACTTGACATACGTGATGTATGTGATAATTATTACACATACATCACGTATGTTAAATCATTCCATCCTGTATTGCTTCATCTGCGCTATCTATTTGAAAAGAGGAAACCCTGTGATTCAACGCGAACCTGTTTTTCCTGCTCATCGCCATGCTCTCTATAATGAACACGGTTATTCCGCCGCGATCCGTTCTGGCGACTTGCTGTTTGTTTCTGGTCAGGTCGGAAGCCGGCCTGATGGCTCGCCGGAACCCGATTTTGCCGCTCAGGTCCGACTTGCCTTCGATAACCTGAAAGCGGTTCTTGATGCTGCTGGATGTACCTTTGATGATTTGATTGATGTCATGACCTTTCATACCGATCCTGAGAATCAATTTCCCGCCATTATGCAGGTTAAGCAGTCTGTTTTTCCGCATCCCCCTTATCCAAACTGGACTGCTGTTGGCGTCAACTGGCTTGCAGGATTCGATTTTGAAATTAAGGTGATTGCCCGCATTCCTGCGCATCAGTCATAACCAGAGGAAACAGATCAATTTATCAGTAGAACTGACATGAAAATCGCCAGACGCCGTCTGGTGATTTGTGAAAATAGCCAATGCCGTTGTCCGCCCACATCCAGTTAACTTTTTCTTCAGATCCTACCTGAAAGACGAAATCCTCAAGCCCGACACCATGTTGTATTTCCGCAGGGTATCCGCCAACTTTGGTTCCCCCGTAGCGGCTAAAGTCCTCAAAGAAACTGTCACTGGCTGGTTCATCATCGTTTACGGCAGAAAGGTCAAGAATATCCCAGGCATCCTCCCAGCCCGGCGCATCATCATTCACACTTAACCATCGCACAGGAAACGCGCGATACGGCGTGGTCAGTTCAGGTAATAACTCAAGCCCCTCAAGCGTGGCATATTCACGAATTAGCCAGCCTTCACCATGGGGTTGGTCAAAAGGATGGCTTTCCATATTATGAAAGAGAACCAGAAGAGCGACATTCTTGAGTTGTTCAGGAATAACAGGAAGCTCAGCGATACGAATCTGAAGAAGCGGAAACATCGGTTTCCCTCTCCAGACAGGCAGTCCTTCGCCTGCAAGCGATACTCCTTTTAAAAACCAGGAGGTAAGAGGATCTGCACTGGGGCGAAAACCACCGACCTGAGCCACCGAGGCGGGGCGCAATTTGGACCTGAGCTCTTCTAAAACTAACGCACTTTCGGATTTCATCTTCGATACCTTGCGTATGAGGATATTCTCTTAATATCGCGGATTCAGACCTGCTCATTATATATAAAAATGCTTCCCGGAAAGGTCCGGACCAAAGAAGACCTCAGTAATCCTTTCTCAAACCAGGTGACTTTTCACCCTCCCCCTGTTAGCTTCATCTGATGATAAAAATCTGTTCAGTATCTTCTTATGCGTTAATTATTATCACCTGCCCCTGTCAGGTGGGATAACGCTCGTCATCTTCCCGCCGGTAAGGCGGGCCTTACCGGTAATCATCCAGTGAGGCAAAGCATGAATACGGATACACCTGTCAAAGCAGTAAAACCAACTCTTCACCTTTTATGTGGAAAAATCGCTTCGGGTAAATCCACGTTAACTGCAAGATTGGGGGCATCGCCAGGCACGATCATTATCAGTGAGGACACGTGGCTGGCTGCACTCTATAAAGATGAAATACAGTCAGTCGCGGCTTATGTGCAGTGCGCAGCAAAGCTCAAAAATGCCATGAAGCCACATCTGATATCCTTACTGAACGCTGGTGTATCGGTCGTTCTGGATTTTCCGGCAAATACACGGGCGAATCGTGAATGGATGATGGATATCATTACGGCGTCGGGTGCTAATAATTGCCTGCATTATCTCAACGTCTCTGACGATATATGCAAAGCCCGTTTACGCGCCCGTAACGCCGAAGGCGCGCACGATTTTGCAGCAACAGATGAAGAGTTTGAAATGATAACGCGTTATTTCACAGCACCGAGTGCAGATGAAGGGTTCACTATTATCGAATACAGCTAAAATAGTGAACCTGAGCCGTCAGCAGACGGCTTTTTAATGCCCGTATTTATTCAAAGCATTTTCTCTATGTTATCTAACCAGTCGGGAAGATGTTCCTTGTACCAGTTAAGATACAAAGGAAAGGTTGATTTTTTCCGCTCATAAAGCAGCGTAATCACTTCGGTGACGATCCATGCTTTAGCAATAGCCATTTCTCTCGCCAGCGCTGTGGAATTACGCTGACCCGATAGCTGGCAATAGCGTTCGGCAAGATCAGTAAAGGCGTGTTTCGTTCCCATTCCTTTTATAAGGGGAGCCAGATCGATGGCCGGGCTTCCTCTTCCAAATCTTTCCCAGTCGAAAAGCACAACATCACCGTTCGCTCTTCTTCCCCAATTACCGGCATTGCTATCGCCAGAAATCAGACTCTGATAACCAAACAAAACATCACTACACTGCCGGAAGTGCCGAAATTGTCGTGCACTTTTGTCGGGTAATGCCAGGAGCAGAAGAGCGTGCTCAAGCGCGGAGTCTGACCATGCATGGTTGTGGTAAAGCCACTGCGGACTGGCGGTGTATCGATGTAAGTTTCCGAGCATAATGAGTATTTCATCTGCGAAGACTTCATCCTGGTCAATTTCACGGGGGATATATTCCAGTCTTAGCCTGCGTAACTCAGGATCGGCAGATAACAGTTTCGGCACGGCAACGCCTGCGTGGGTGAGTGCATTGGCCGCCTGTTGATAAAAATGGTACTCCACCTCACCAACAGGACATTTCTCGATGAACTGATAACCCGCTTCATCCACAAGAAGCGCCACTCTGGCTACCCCCATCCGGGATAGATTTTCAACTGACATAGCTCACTCCCTCAGTGGGTATTTTTCTGGTACTCCGGTGTTTAAAGCGATGGCATTTATGCGCGAATAAAATCGACAAAGGCCCGCAACGCGGTCGGCAGATTCCGCCGCCCGGAGTAGTAGAGGAAAAATCGCCCCGGCGGCGCGCTGAAGCTATCCAGTAGAGACACCAACCGACCCGCGGCTACCTCTTCTCTCACCATCGCCTCGTAAACGTAAGCAATGCCTGCACCGTCGCGTGCAGCCTGAATCATTAACATATCGTCGTCGAACACCAATGGGCCAGCAACAGCGACGGTCAGCGATTTTCCTGAGACCAGAAATTCCCAGTGATAGTGGCGGCCACTTGGAAAACGACGGCAAACACAGGCGTGGTCCAGCAGTTCGTCCGGCGTTTTCGGCGCGTCACGCAATTTCAGGTAAGACGGCGCCGCAACACAAACGAAGCGCTGCGGCGGACCGACAGGAACAGCCACCATATCTCCGGCCAGGCTTTCGCCAAAACGGATACCCGCGTCAAAGCCACTGTCCACGATATCAGCCAGGCCGTCGTCAGTCACAACGTCGACTTTTACGCACGGATACTTCGCCACAAATCCCGCCAGTATCGGGGCCAGCACCAGCCAGGCCGCCGGACGCGGTACATTCAGACGCAGCGTGCCTGCGGGTACCGCCTGTAACGCCGTCACGTCGGCGAGCGCGTCGGCGACATCACGCAAAGCAGGAGCGAGCCGGGCCAGCAGGCGATGGCCTGCCTCGGTGGGCGTAACGCTGCGGGTGGTGCGGTGGAGCAGACGCACGCCCAGTCGCTCTTCAAGCCCACGCATGGCATGGCTCAGGGCCGAGGCAGAGACACCTCGCTCAGCGGCCGCTTTACGGAAGCTGCGATGCCGTGCCACGGCTTCAAAGGCGTCAAGTTCATGCAGATCGATTGTCATATTGATGAGAATTATTCAGTAGTTCATCAAACATAACATGGCTTATCGCCTGCTATCTACCGTGACACACTGGCGCCGTCAACTTGATTGAGGAGTTAAACCATGCAGCACAGAAAACTGGGGAATGCCGATTTCACTATCTCACCCATCGGGCTGGGAACCTGGGCCATCGCGGGGGCGGGCTGGGAATTTGGCTGGGGAGCGCAGGATGACGAAGAAAGCCTGTCCGCGCTGGAATACGCCGTGGAGCGCGGCGTGAACTGGATCGACACCGCCGCCGTTTACGGTCTGGGTCATGCCGAGGAAATTGTCGGAAGACTGCTTCGCCGGGTGCCGGCTTCGCGCCGTCCGTTAGTCTTCACCAAAGGCAGCCTGGTCTGGGATCCGATAAGTCGGCAGATTTCGCACTCCCTGGCACCGGATTCGTTGCTTCGGGAGATTGACGAAAGCCTGCGCCGCCTTCGGACAGAAGCTATCGATCTGTATCAGATCCACTGGCCTGCCTTCCCGGCAGATGGCCCGGATGACGGCATTGAGGCGGCGCTCTCGGTGCTGGATACGGCGCGTCAGCAAGGAAAAATCCGCGCCATCGGCGTCTCCAATTTTGACGTCGCACAACTCAAGCGCGCCCAGGCCGTTACGGAGATTGCCTCACTCCAGCCGCCTTATTCAGCACTCATGCGCGAGGTCGAATCTGACATCCTGCCCTTCTGTGAGCAAACGGGGGTCGGCGTCATCGCCTATTCGACCCTGCAATCAGGTCTGCTAAGCGGTGCGATGACGCGTGAACGCATCGCCCGCCTCCCCGATGACGACTGGCGCAAAACCCGCAGTCCGGACTTTCGGGAGCCACGGCTGACCCAAAACCTTGCCTTGGTGGAGACCTTCCGTCGGATTGGCGATCGCCACGGGCTGACACCCGCGGCGGTGGCGATTGCCTGGGTGCTGAGACAGCCTGCCATATCCGGTGCGATTGTCGGCGCGCGCCGCCCGGCACAGGTCGACGGTCTGCTGGGGGCTGCCGGGTTCAAACTGAGCGAGGACGAACTGGCTGAAATCGCGCCGTTTCTGCCCGAAGGCATGGGCACCAACGTGCCAGAAGAAACGGCGTCCTGAATGGCGTTCCTTTATCCTAAATAGAAAAGGTTGCCACTGTCTCACTCAGCGCTTTGGGCTGTTCATCCGGCACAAAGCGCACTGTTTTACCGGGTACTTATACGGCGACCGGTTTTGTCCGCACGCCGACAAATACAATGAACATCGCCGTCAGCAGCAGTAACCCGCTGCCGGTGAAGACACCGCTTGCCCCGCTGACGTCAAATATTGCCCCACCGCCTGCCGCGCCCGCGCCAATGGCAAGCTGCACCGATGCCACCAGCAGTCCGCCCGCGCTTTCCGCCTCATCCGGCACGGTCGTCGCAAGCCAGGTGGTCCAGCCTACCGGCACCATGCCAAAAGCGAATCCCCACAGGGTAACCAGCAAGCCATCCAGCAACGCCAGATGCCCAAACAGCACCATCGCAACCGCCATCAGCCCCATTCCAAACGGCACCAGCGCCAGGGTCAGATGTAAATTGCGCGATAGCAGATGCCCGGCGAGGGAGGTGCCGACAAAGTTTGCCAGCCCAAATCCCAACAGGATCAACGAAATGCTCTCCACACTCACCTGCCCGACGGTCTCCAGAAAAGGTCGCAGATAGGTGAAGAAGGCAAAATGTCCGCTGAAAATCAGAATACTCGCCAGCATCCCGCCCACCATGCCCGGTCGACGCAGTACGCGAAACAGTGCGCTCAGGCTGCTACTGTGTTCCGGTTTCATGGATGGCAGCACCCATAATTGCCACAGTAGCGCCAGCGCGCTCGGTGCGGTTGAAAGAAGAAAGACATTACGCCAGCCAATAATGCTGCCCAGATAGCTGCCGAGCGGTGCGGCGACGACAGTTGCAACCGACACGCTGGAAAAGATAATCGCCAGCGCTTTTGGCACCTGGGCGATTGGCACCAGCCTTAGCGCGGTGGCAGTCGACATCGCCCAGAAGCCGCCAATCGCCACGCCTAACAGCAGACGGCCAAGCAGCAATACATGCAGCGAGGGGGCAAAGGCCACCAGCAGACTGGAGACGATTTGCAATACCGAAAAGAAAATCAGCACCCAGCGACGGTCGATATTTTTCGTGGCGGCGGCAATCAACAGCCCACTCAGCAGTGCCACCAGTGCCGTGGCGGTCACCGCCTGCCCGGCCATCCCTTCGCTTACCCCCAGACTCGCCGCCATGGGCGTCAATAAACTGGCGGGTAAAAACTCGGCGGTAATCAAACCAAACACCCCAAGCCCCAGTGAATAGACGGCTCGCCAGGCGGGTTTTACGGGCGCAGTCACCTCTCTCGCCGCAACATCTGCATTCATTTGTTCTCTCCCGTCATAAAATGTGACCTGTGTCGCAAAGCATAGGAAGTTCCCCACGGACGATCTATGACATATAATCTCCAATTATTGATAATTCGTCCGGAGTTGTAGCGATGGCGGTTCAGACACCCGATCTCATCAGCGAGTTACTGCGCGGTATGCGCCTTTCTGGCGTGAAATACCGCCGCTTTGAGGCCAGCGCGCCGTTCGGTTTCGCCTTCGACGCCGCGCCCGGTAAAGCCCAGTTTCATTTCGTTAGCCGTGGCCCGGCGGTATTACGGATGGAGAGCGGTACCTGTTTTGCGCTCAACAGCGGCGATGCGCTGTTTATTCCCAACGGCAACGCTCATGCGCTGCTCTCGGATGACGACGCGACGGCGACGCCGGTCTCCGCATTTCACGGCGAAGCCATTTGCGGCTCGGTTTGCCAAATCACCTGCGAACCCTGCAAAGGCAGTGAAAACGTGGTGATATTCAGCGGATGTATGGATTTCGAACTGGGCGGGATGCAGCCGCTGATTAAAGCGATGCCGGAAGTGATGATGGTCAGTAAGCTGATGTCAACCTGGCCGGAAATTCACCCCCTGCTTGCCGCCATGGAGCGCGAATCAATGACCCGTCAGGTCGGGTTTGCGGGTATCCTGGCGCGGCTGGCGGATGTGGTGGCAGCGCTGATTGTACGCGGTTGGGTGGAAGCCGGTTGTGGCAAAGCCACCGGCTGGGTGCAGGTGCTGCGCGACCCACGGCTGAGCCGGGCGATTTACGCCATGCATCAACAGCCGGGCATTAACTGGAGCGTGGCGGACCTGGCAAAAGAGGCAGGAACATCCCGCTCGGTCTTTGCTGAACGTTTCCTCTCTGCCACCGGTAGCACCCCGGCAAAATATCTCAGCGAGCTACGTATGCGACTGGCGATCCAGTACATTAGCCATGAAAACCAGGCTATCGAAACCGTAGCGCTGCGACTGGGCTATGGTTCGCTCGCGGCATTCAGCCGGGCCTTTAAGCGCATTGTCGGCCACCCGCCGGGCGCCCTTCGCGAGGCCGCCCAGTCACAGCCGGAGTTATGAGGGTTTGCACCGGTTGAAGACTACTGGCGCATATGTCCGGCAATCATTTCTGACAAGGTATTTTCTTCACCCAACCGGGCGAGCCGTTCTGTTATGGCATCAAAATACCGATCATCGGCTTTTGCCACGCAGATGGCCTGTTGAATTTCGGTGAAATCATCCGGCAACACACGAAAGCCTGGATTGTTTTGGGCTGCGGCCTCAAGCGGCTGGCGAATACCGGCGGCCATCTCACCTTCCCCCGCTAAAAAAGCATCAATCGCCGCCTGGGAGGATGCAAGGCGGTTCAGGGTTGCATGATGTAACTCGCGTGATAGCCAGAGGTCATAGGCCGCATTCTTGCCCACATTGATGACGACACCCGGCTTATCCATGTCGCTAACGCTTCGCCAGTCACTCTGTTCGCGCACCAGCAAGGTCCCTTTAATGGTGATATACGGGGACGTAAAGCGCAGGCGATCCTCGCGTTTAGGATCGATTGCCAAAAAGGCAATATCCCAGACGTCCTGACCGGCATCGTCAACCACCTTCCCGGCGGCAGGATAAGTGATGAATTCCGGTCGGCAATGCAGATGACGGGCGATATCTTTTGCCAGTTCGACGGTGATACCTGCTGGCTGACCATCAGGCGTCAATGAGGCCAACACAGCATTACCTAAATTGATGGCAAAACGCAGGGTGGGTAACGTTTCATCTGACATGAGCTTCTCCTGTGCGCAACGCGGTGTGATCGGTTCTCCCGTCAGGAAAAGATAGCAACAGGCCGTTCGTCATGCGCGGGCAATCCGCAATTGAATTGTCCGCGCCTTATTGCTACGCCCCACTTTCCAGCCGCTGGCGCTTACGAAGATTAGGGAACCACTTCATCCACAGCGCCACCACCACCAGCGTACCGATACCGCCAATGGCCGCCGCAGGCACGGCACCAAGCCAGGCGGCAAGCATCCCGGACTCGAACTCACCCAATTGATTTGAGGTATTGATAAAAATGGAGTTCACCGCGTTGACGCGCCCGCGCATCTCATCCGGCGTGTCGAGTTGTACCAGCGAGCCACGAATGACCATGCTGACCATATCACAGCCGCCCAGCGCAAAAAGCGCCAGCAGCGACAGCCACATCCAGCTCGACAGCGCGAAAACCAGCGTGGCAACACCAAACCCCGCCACACTCATAAACATGATCATCCCGACATTGCGCTTAAGCGCACGATGGCTTAACCAGAAGCCCATCAGCAACGCCCCTACGGCAGGGGCGCTACGCAGCACGCCCAGGCCAATGGGGCCGGTGTGCAGCACATCGTGAGCGAAAATCGGCAGTAGCGCCGTTGCCCCGCCCAGCAGGACGGCAAAGAGATCGAGGGAGATGACCCCTAAGACATCCGGGCGCTTACGGATAAAATCGACACCGGCAAACCGTGAGGAAAGCGTCGGCGGGGTACGCGGCGGCAGCGCCTGCTCATAGCGCAACGTCAGCACCAGCATTAACGAGAGCAGATACAGCCCCGCCGTCACCGCATAAACCACCTCCGCACCAGCCGCATACAGGAAACCGCCCAGTGCAGGCCCGACAATCTGCGCCGCCTGGCCGGATACCGCGTTGGCGGCCGTAGCACGCGGCAAAATCGAGGTGGGCACCAGTGCAGGTAGCATTGAGATCATCGCCGGTGATTCAAGAGTTTTCGCCGAAGAGATAATAAAAATCAGCGACAAGATCACCCCAACGCTGGCATCCCCTTTCCAAGTCAGCCAGGCGAGGAGCGCAATGGCCGCCCATTCCAGTATCTGGCCAAACATCACGACCCGGCGGCGATCAAACTGGTCGGCAATGTGCCCGGCGGGCAGTGCGAGAATAACGGAAGGGAAAAATTGCACCAGGCCTATCATGCCCAGCCAAAAGGCACTGTGGGTTTGCGAATAGATTTGCCAGCCAACGATGATAGACAACATCTGAAAGCCGAAGCTTGAGCTGGTGCGCGCCAGCCAGAACGAGACGAATGAGCGATGTTGCAGTAAACGGCCATCGTTGCCGGACAACAGTGGTGCCATAGAAAATCCTATAAAAGTGGTAAGCCAGGGCATGATGTTTGCCCGGCGGTGATTCCTGGTTCCCGTTTAGTGAATGCTGTAGCGCCCGGGATGCGCATAGCATTATTCAGTACATGTCAGTTAAGTGGGCCAGGTTCCGTTCACTAATGCTCATGTGAACTCTGTCATGATCAGCCTCGTGAACGGGTAAAGGGGGCCACCGCGGCCCCCTGCATAATCCCCGCAGCCCCATCGCTGTTAGCCCCGCGTTTCATTGCGTCCAAAATGGCTGTGTCGTGAACGGAACCTTTCCTTCTCGCTAATATAACGTCCCTTCTCACTCTTATTAATGCCCCGCCGCTGGCGCTGCCCCCGGCGCACCGGCGCGAATAAACGGCGGTTTCGCAAACCAGATAATCACCACCAGCACCATAAACCCCCACCCCAACAGCCAGAAATAGTCGATGGTTGACATCATATAGGCCTGCTGTTCGATGGTTTTATCCACTGCGGCAAGGTGCTGCTGCGTGACGCCACCCATCTTATTGAGGTAATCCATGGCAGGCGGGTGATACACCGAGACACTCTCGGTCAGATTCGCATGGTGAAATACCTCACGCCGCGACCACAGCCAGGTCGTCAGTGACGAAGCAAAAGAACCTCCCAGCACGCGGAAGAAAGTCGCCAGACCGGAGCCTTCCGCCACTTCATTGCCGTGCAGATTCGACAGCACAATCGTGGTGATCGGCATAAAGAACAGCGCCACACCGATACCCATAAACATCTGCACTTCGGCGATAGTACGAAAATCCACGCTGGTGTTGAACTGCGCACGCAGCAGACACGACACTCCCATGGTCAGGAACGACAGCGACGCCAGAATCCGCAGATCGACCCGGTTGGCATAACGCCCCACGATAGGCGTAAGCAGCAGCGGCAGGAAGCCCATCGGCGCCGCCGCCAGCCCCGCCCAGATCGCGGTGTAGCCCATCTGGGTTTGCAGCCACTGCGGCAGAATAATGTTGATGGCAAAGAACGCCGCGTAGCCGAGCATCAGTGTGGTGGTGCCGATGGCGAAGTTGCGGTCGGCAAACAGCCGCAGGTTCACAATCGGATGGCGCTCGCCAAGCTCCCAAATCACAAAGGAGACCAGCGCAATAGCTGAGATCACCGACATAACAACGATCTCAGTCGACGAGAACCAGTCGAGATCGTTGCCTTTATCCAGCACCACCTGTAACAGACCCACCCCCAGCACCAGCAGCATAATGCCGATGTAATCAATGGGGGCGTGCGTGGTGGTCTCCTCACGTTCGCGCAACTGCGTCCACACGACGATGGCCGCAAAAATACCGATCGGCACGTTGATATAGAAAATCCACGGCCAGGAGTAGTTATCGGTGATCCAGCCCCCGGTAATCGGCCCGACAATGGGCGCCACCACGGTCACCATCGACAGCAGCGCCAGCGCCATGCTGCGCTTGGTAGTCGGGAAGATAACCAGCAGCAGCGTCTGGCACATCGGGAACATGGGCCCGGCGAAAAACCCCTGCAGCGCACGGAAGATAATCAGCTCGGTCATGCTATGGGCAAAGCCGCACAGGAACGAGGTCAGAGTAAAGAGTGTGACCGATCCGACAAACAGCTTCAGTTGTCCAAAGCGCCGGGTAAACCACCCGGTCAACGGCAGTGCGATGGCATTACAGACTGCAAACGAGGTGATAACCCAGGTGCCCTGGTCCGAACTCACGCCAAGGTTGCCGGCGATGGTCGGCAACGCCACGTTGGCGATGGTGGTATCCAGCACCTGCATGAAGGTCGCCAGCGACAGCGCAATGGTGGCGAGCAGCAGGCTGGGTGGCGTAAAGGCCGCCTTATCTTGCATAACGCCCCTCTTAGCGGCTGTTTGCCGCTACAGACTGACTGTTGTCATGAAGGATTTTCGCCACCATCTGATCGGCTTTATCCAGCGCGTTCTGGTACACATCGGTGGTAAAGCGCGGTGCTGCGACCGTTTTTTGCGGCAACAGATGGCCTTCGGTGTCGCGGATATCCACTTTGGCAAACATCGACAGCCCGACACGCAGCGGATGTTTCTCCATATCGTGCGGGTCGAGGGTAATACGCACCGGCAGACGCTGAACGATTTTGATCCAGTTGCCGCTGGCGTTCTGGGCTGGCAGCAACGAGAACGCACTGCCAGTACCAATACCTAAGCTCTCAATGGTGCCCTGGTATTCAACTTTATCGCCGTACAGGTCGGCGGTCAGGACTACCTTTTGTCCCAGACGCATGGTGTTCATCTGGCTCTCTTTGAAGTTGGCATCCACCCAGACCTGATCCAGCGGGACGATCGACATCAGCGTCGTGCCGGAGTCAACACGCATTCCCAACTGGACGGCGCGTTTCGCCACAAAACCGCTGACCGGCGCCACAATGGTGCTACGGGCGTTATCCAGATAGCGCTGGCGCAGGGTTGCCACCGCGCTTTTGATTTCCGGGTGGCTGTCGATGACCGTGTCATCCACCATCGCCAGGTTGGTACTCAACGCCTGTTGCGCCGCCGCTAAATCACTTTGCGCCGTGGCCACAGCATCGCGATAGTGCGACATATCTTCTGCCGCAATCGCCCCGCTGGCAAAAATCTTCTGTCGACGCGCGAAGTCGTTCTGCGCGGTTTGCAGGGCCACTTTTTTCGCCGCCACCTGAGCGCGGTAGTTGTCTGCGGTGCTGTACAGACCACGGACCTGACGCACGGTGCTGGCCAGGTTGGCTTCCGCCTGTTGCAGGGCAATTTGCGTGTCGCTTGGGTCGAGCAACACCAGCGGCTGGCCTTTGGTGACGTAATCCCCTTCATCAACGGCGACCTGGGTGACTGTTCCGGCAATTTGCGGGGTCAGTGTCACGAGGTTGGCATTAACGTAGGCATCGTCAGTGGTTTCGTAATAACGGGCATACAGGAAGTACCATGCCAGGCAACCGGCGGCAATAAGCACCAGGATTACCAGCAGTATGGCGAAGTTGCGCTTACGTTTGCTGGGTGCGCGTTCTGGTTGTGCAGATGAATTTTGCATCTTTATCGTAACCTTATTCAGGACAACTTAACGATGGGGTTTGGTGGCCTCGTCTGGCAGCATTTTGATCAATAGCTGTACCAGCAGGCGGGATTCTTCTGGGGTCAGACGGGCAGTCAGCGAGCCAAGAATGGAAGACAGCGCTTCGTTCTGAAAGCGATCGCAAATTTTCTGCCCTTTCTCAGTCAGCGCCAGGATAACCTGACGTTTGTCTTCTGGATTGGGGGTGCGCAGGATCAGTTCGCGCTTCACCATCCGCTCGAGCATCCGGCTCATGGCCCCGGCATCCATCAACAAATTTTTGCTGACTTCAAGCGGGCTGTTGAAACCTTTGTAAATGCTGATCAGGACTTTAAATTGCGCAGCGGTGATATCCGTGTCGGCAAAAAAGTGGCTGATAAGCTGGTCTTTAAACTGGTTCGCCAGATGAATCAGTAAGCCGAGATGGAGCTTAGGATTAGGGGTATCTGTAACGTCTTTCATGTTATTTGCCTGGTCAATAATTACAAATGAAATTACTGACCAGGCAAATGTTTGTCAACGTGGTGTCAGCAAAAGAGCACAAATCTATACATTCTGAATGGTGCGTTTCGCGCCGCTGCGCTTATAGCCGGATACTGTTGCGCCGTTTTCGGCGGTCCGGCGGGTCGATTTGCAGACGTTTCAGGGATTCAGTGATAAACAGACAGGAGACAGCGCCCAGGATTTCATTCGGTGACATATTGATGGGGATGCACCACCCGATTTTGCCGAAGCCTTTGGCAAAGAACGCAATGCTCATCACTACGGCCACGTTAGAGGCGACATCGTTGGACAGAATAATGGATTGACCGTTTCTTCCCGGCGGGGTACGACCGCACTCTTTGTAGGTAAACGTCCGCTGAGTGCCAGGCGCGGACGTTTGTAAGTCCACACTGTATCGACGTTAAGGGAGCAGTTCAGCACATTACCCTTGGCATAGTCCGGTACTGATTTGAAGGGGCTGTTTGGTTGAATTAAAAATACGAACTAAAACCAACAAGAGTCGGAAAAAACTTCAAAATGCTGCTTATGGATAATAGTCATCTTAAAAATGTACGGAAAAAGAGACTAAAATCAGAAAAACATCTGTTATACATTGACTTAAAGTCATCATCTCCGCTATGAGTCCTCAATCCAAGTTGACAAATGTTTAGCCAGGAGTTCCCGTGAACGAGCATCTCTCTCATATGGATGTACATACCTTGTTTGAAGAAATGGACGAGCAGGCTGATGGAATAACGCTTAAATACTCATTTGATGACATAGCAAAGAGCAACGCATTGGTTGTCACTGAGTTTGTCAATTTTGAGCGTGACAGCACAGTAGCTTTACTCTCCAGCCTTCTTACTCTCCCGGCACACCAATCTCAGTGTTTGCGCTTCGAGGTCCTAGCGAGCCTTGCACTTATTCACTGCAAAGGTCAGCAGAAAGCAAATATCGATGACGTGAAACGCTGGTATGTCGCTATTGGAGAGTCGAGTAATATCGTTGGAGAAGATCCTGCTGAGGACGTCTTCGTCACCCTTGTTGATAATAAAAAAGGTGATTACCGTGTGCTAGAGGGGGTTTGGGAGGCAGCAGGTTTTTATACACAATTAATGGTCGAAATTGTATCCGACATGCCGGATACGCACCGCTATCGCTCACTGAAACTCGCTATACAGGCAATTCTCCGTCTCTCAGATGCTATTTGTGCTCGCTCTGGCCTTCATCGTTTTCAGGAAGGCGCAGACGAATTCCCTGACTCTCTTGACACCGCTGGTCTTGATGAGAAAGAGCTCTGTTCAAGGATAACGTTGTCCGAGCGTTCTCTTCGAGCTGAGGGGATCAAACTCTCTGACTTAGCACCTTTCATTCTTGAACCCTCTCATATAAGCATGCTTGGAAATCAGGTCCCAGGGGAGGGAATGCTTGAACAACGGCCATTGCTCCGCACACGCGATGGTATTGTGGTTGTACTTCCTACCGCCATGACCATTGCAATTCGCCAGGCAGTTATAAAATTTGCAAAGCGCACCGAAGAATTGAGCGGACTAGACAAAGCATTAGCTAACGCCTATAGCCGTACCTTCTCCGAGATGCCAGTCTTCGGCAATGGCAGAAGGTTAAGAAGACTGACATGGCAGAAGCACAAAATGAGCCGAACAACGATGGTAACCTCCGTCGTGGATGCTGGTCATTTGATGGTACTTCAGTTCGTCTTGCCTTCCATACAGCAATACGCCGATACCCGTTTCAACAGCTTGCTACAGCTAGATGAGGAGACCACGCAATTTCTAGATAACTCTGTTGAACAAATTACAGGTGACCTCGCCACACAACCCGGCTTTCAGCGTGGCATAGTCGTGCGCGTAGAATGTGGGTGGGGGGCGGGTTTTTTGGGTATGCCTCCCCAACTGCCAGATGGTTGGCAATTTGAATGGATGTCTGGTGCGGACTTTGTCCGGTTCGGGGCATTACCCGATATGTCACCAATTGCCTTCTGGCGTGTGCAAGACGCAGTCGAAACGATCAGGCAAGCTGGTGTTCGGTTCATCAATATGAGCGGAACTCTCAATCTTCTTGGATGGATACGCGCCAATGATGGCCATATGGTTCCTCATGGCCAGTTACCAGATGACCGTATCACGCCGGAACATCCACTAATGTTAATGATTCCCACGAATTTACTCCGTGATATACGAATAGCGGCAGACACAGGATATGACCGGCATCGCATTAGTGACAACAATGGTAAATGGCATCGAGTAATGAGGCCTTCTGCAGAAGATTTCTTTCCCACCGAGCGTGAGAGCAAGTGCTACGCATCCATAGATGATCTTAAAGCGCAGCGGCTGACCTGTGTATATGAGGGGCAGGGTAATCTTTGGGTAACGCTTGAAGCCCCAGAAATGGAAGACCGGATGCTCATCGTTGAGCTTGCCAAAATGGTTCAAACATGGATTGGGCGGATTGGAGAGGCACTGGAGGTCTTGAGTAAGCAACAAATAAAAAAATCATTAAAGGTGTATCTGCATTTTGATGGTAACGACAATATTGACCGATTTGATGGAGAGAAATTTCCTGATGATATGAATACATTTTGGCGACTTGAGCGAATCCATGAGCATGGGGCGATTCGCGTGGTTCTGCAAGATGGGTATCTTGCAGGTTTTCGTCTACCGGATAACCGTGCAGAACGAGCTCTGGTGCGCGCACTCGGTACGGCGTTTGCCACACTTCTTCGGATGAAAGAACCAGTGGGCAAAGGGGTAGCTGTTGAGCAGATAGCGGTGCCCAATGACAGAGCGCGCAGCTTCCACATAATGCAGGCTTATGACTTCAACCAATATTTAGGCCGTTCACTAACTAAACGTCTTTTAGCTATTGAAGATATCGACTCAGCCGCAGCCCGAATTGAGCTAGCATGGCGTGCTGTTTCGACAGATGCACCATCACGATATCAGGGTAAAAAGGCAGTTGGAAAGCTCCTTAATGATGTGGTTGATGTGCTGATCCAAGACTTACTAAGCGAACTTTCAAGATTTGACCGTAAACAGACAGTAATGCGATTACTTGAAAACGTTGTAAAGGCACGTTGTGAAGAGGCGCACTGGCGTAGTACTGCAGCAGCGGTCCTTGGCTTGCATGCAGGAGAAGAGGCTGTCGAAGAGACGATAGCTCAAGAAATGAGCCGTTATGCGGGCGCAGCGTTAACTTCCCGGCTAATCATTGAACTTGCCATCTGTGTGTGCCCGACAAGCGGTGGAATTGAACCTTCTGATATGGCACTCAGTAAACTTCTTGCACGGGCATCACTGCTTTTTCGCATAGGTGGTATGTCAGATGCCGTACGTTTCGGTGCTTTGCCTGCTGATATTCGCATCTCCCCCTTAGGTGATCTCCTCTTTCGCGATGAACTCGGCAAAATGGTGCTTGAACCAATGCTTTCAAAAGTTACTAACGAACGGTTTGAGGAACAAGCGGCACAATTCGAGCAACACTATGTGAAAACTGCCGGAGGGGATGATGAGAATAGCAAACAAGATAGTGTTGCGGCTGAAACCACCGAGGACCAAACCGATATTTTCCTTGCATTCTGGAAAGCAGAAATGGGCTTCACTCTCGAGGATGGAATGCGATTTATCCAGTTCCTTGAGTCCATCGGAATAGAGCAAGAATCAGCAATCTTCGAGATGCGAAGAAGCCAATTAGCGGATGCTGCTAAATCGGCTGGGCTCGCAGATGAAACTATTGATGCGTTCCTCAACCAGTTTATCCTTAGCGCGCGTCCGAAATGGGATGTAGTGCCCGATGGATTTGACCTTTCTGATATATATCCCTGGAGGTTTGGCCGACGCCTTTCAGTTGCTGTACGTCCCTTGTTACAGATTGAAGAGAGTCACGATCCACTAATTGTTATCGCACCAGGACTCTTGAATCTGTCCCTTAAATACGTTTTCGATGGCGCATACACTGGGCAATTTAAGCGTGACTTCTTTCGCACAGAGGGTATGAGAGACACTTGGTTAGGTGGAGCGCGGGAAGGACACACATTCGAAAAAACTTTGGAGAGAGAACTTCGTGAAACAGGCTGGACAGTTCGACGTGGCATAGGCTTTCCTGAAATTCTTCGCAGGAATCTACCAGGTGATCCGGGGGATATTGATCTTCTTGCCTGGCGCTCAGACCGCAATCAAATTCTCGTTATCGAATGTAAGGATCTCTCACTTGCTCGTAATTACTCAGAAGTTGCCTCGCAACTATCTGAATATCAAGGTGATGACATAAAGGGCAAACCAGATAAACTCAAGAAACACCTTAAACGCGTATTACTAGCCAAAGAAAACATCGATAATTTTGCCAAGTTCACTTCGATAGCGAATCCCGAGATTGTATCGTGGCTCGTTTTCAGTGGAGCATCTCCCATTGCCTATGCTCAATCCAAGATTGAGGCTTTGGCAGGAACTAATGTTGGCCGCCCAAGTGATCTTCTGAACTTTTGATAGATATGCTGTGCGATAAGACGCCCTGGCAACTAAGTTAATCGTTCCTACTACTGACAGTTTTAAATCAAGGATGATCTTATATGCTCAAAATGATTTTTTTTTGCACCGAGAGGAAAACAGACAAAATTGCTGACATCACGGCGGTCAGCGCGTTCAAAAACATATATCCCGTTTTAGATTTCAAGGGGTATAAAAATCATGGCACAAATTACTCATTACGGAGGGAAAACCCCGGGAGGTATAAACACTTTCCGAGGCACAGTGTGCCCTCACCTTAGACGGTTGCCAGCAGATGTTGAGCTGTACGCGTAGCCAGAAGTGATGAATTGCCAGCGCTGGAGAGAATAATCTGAACGTCCAGACGAGCGATTGCATTGACACTGGCATGGTGTCAATGAAGGTTCGCTCTGTGCCAGGAGCGGAACTTGCTTACATCATGCTATGTTAGTTTGCTGGGAGCAGGTCAAAGATGTTCACCGCGCCTATGCTTCAGCAACACCTTCCAGAACTTTTCAAGGAATAGAGAAATGGCTCGTAAGTATGTTTATGGTGATAAACCAATCCGCACAACAACCGCTGAGATAGTTGAAAACGAGTTTGCTGGAAAGGCTACGGCTGCTCAGGTCGATGCAATTTTAAAGAAAAGATTTCCACATTACAAAGACAATACTTATTTGAATCTGATAGTTAACGCAGTTAACTGCAATCGTGGTCACTGGAGTTTTAACAGGACTGCCAGACGAACAGATGATGCCACCCATCGCCACCATGAATATGATCGACTTTTCAAGCGCGGAAACGTTTTCGAGGTCTATGATTCCGCACTTCATGGTGTGTTTGAAATCTATGAAGCTTCAGACGGCAAATGGCTAACACGTCCGGTTAAAAGTGAGTTTGAAAAGGCCATAGAAACAGCGTCTCAACTTACCTCAGAACAACGTAGAGAGAAGCTAGCTACAGCCAACACCACGCCAGAAAGGGTCATTATAAAGAGCTATACCTTCAAGCGTAATCCCCTCGTTGTAGCAGAGGTATTAGCCTTAGCTGGAGGTAAGTGTCAAAGCTGCCTACGTGACGCACCATTCAAGCGGGAAGATGGTAGACCGTATCTTGAAGTGCATCATGTGGAGTGGCTTGCTAACGGTGGAGAGGACTCTGTTGAAAATGCTATTGCACTCTGTCCGAACTGTCACCGCGAAGCACACTACGGCACGCTTGTGTTGAAGCCGACTAACATTAAGTAGTCTTCTTATAAACCTCAACGTCTGCTCCTCGCTCACAGCGGACATCGATCTTCGCGCCGGTCCGCTCAGTGCCAAAAGCAGAAGTTGAAGAATCATCTTTGCGAGCAAAATATAACAATACTTTGATGGCGCAGCGGGCATCACTACCTTAAAAGATGATATGTAAGAGGGATTGATTGAAGTCTGGAATCCGGACGTGGGTTTATCGATGATGGAGCCGAGTTGAGGTATACGATATGAAGAGGCCAATAGTGCACAAAAATGATCGTCTGCCAGCGCAGAGAACAAACCTCTCTACACCTGAAGCACGGCAGCGCGTTATCAATGGACTTGCTACGACGGCTAAAGCTGACTTCGTCTCCTTAGTTCACTGGCTGAAAGTAGGTAAACAGAATGGTGAACCTATTCCATTAGCTAAATGTGAAAGTCTTCGCATCGTTATTCTTAACCTTCAGACCCTTAAAGCCGGTGTACAAACCGACTGGAAGCAGCTGCTCCAGTTGATGGAGAAAGAAATCAAAAAAAGCCATGAACTGAAAGCCTCAGATCCTGCTCCATCGCAGATTGTTACTGGTGTTCTGAGGAATCTTAATGGCATCAGCGAGAAGATAGCTTCGGGTAATGCTAATCCCGAGATGCTTGGCAGGCTCGAAAATATGCATAAAATGGTTGCCAACCTTGAGGGCGGTGAGGATCTGCTTAATAGCATCAGCATACTAACCCGAAATGCACAGGATACTTTGCGTGGATATAGCAAGAAGCAGCCGAATTCAAAAATTAGGAAGCCTGAAAAAGTAAATCCTACACTTCGTGACGAGCAATCTTTCCGGGCCGAGTGTGCCCCTTTGATAGGGGAAAGCGATATTTTCATAATCGCGAGTTGCCTTATTTCTATGTCGGCGCGGTTGGGACAGTCCCCTGTCACTCTAGCTAAAAGAGCAGTTGCTTTAAAAGGTGTCATCAAAACTGAGTTTTTGCCCGAACTGCTTGAGTTACTTCAGCAGGATGTAGAGTTGAATGTCCTAGTGCCGCTTCCCAGAGTCAAAGATGACAATACTCGTAGTGATGGGGGTAAGCTTGTTGGGTTGACAGGGGTCGTTGAAGGAGGTTCGTCAATCGGTGTGGAAGCGCAGCGAATTATTACCGCAGAACTTAAAAAATTCGCGCATATCTCTGGAGTTCAGCGCATTTATCTGGATACAGCTCGTTTAGGACTGGCTTTGGAAAACGATACGTTTAAGGTTATCGAGGAGGTTAAACGCATCGCTGTGGTGCATGACTGGAGCCCATTATCCGTTGCAGCGTATGCGACTAATAAAACGCCTGGTATCAGACCAGAAATAGCCGGTGATGTGATTACTTTACTGGCACAGGATGAGACTCTTTCAGCGACCGTCAGACGATAACTTTATTTGTATTAGCTCAGATTTGGCCTGACATAGGTGTGGCGCAGGGCCAGACTTAATCTGACAGTCCGCTCAGTGCCAGGCGCGGACATTGCTGATATTGTTACATTCGTGTCAATGGGGCACAGCGCAAAACAGTAAGTCAAAATTATAAAAGCGATGAGTACAAATTTGGTTGTGAGGCTAAGATTATTCCTCATAAAAAAAATAAAATTCAAAGACTTAAGGGCTAAATATGCAAATTGAACTCAGTTTTCTTGAAAAGATCGTCAATACAATATTTCTTGAAATGAAACGGCGTGGCATGGATAGTGTTCCGCTAGATGAAGATTTTTATTGGAATATCCCATCGGAATCCCTTTTTGACCCACATAATGAGCCGAATCAATTAGATATAGGCCAACTGGCAGAAGACTACGAAATATTAAGGCTTGCTCATTCGCAGCACAGTCTGGTGAGTCATAATTTAAAAAATGTCTCAGCATTAATGAGATTTTTATCGGAAAAATATCCATTTTGAATGCCAAAGCTGTGCTAAGTTCCTTAGTAGCATAGTTTTTTATCAATTTCTGGAATAAGATTTAATGATTAATAAGCAGTGATCCAGTAACCGAGCCTGATAATTTGTGGCTTGCTGTTCGCCAGGTAACTCAACTTCCGCTTCTCGCTCAAAGCTGTCGCTCCTAAAGGTTTTCTATATAGTGAAACGCTTTCATTAACTCATCTTCTGTAAGCGGCGAAATCAGACTTGCGCCTGTCTCTTTCTCAACCTTCATCAGTAGTTCGCTGCGGGTGATTCCCAATCTGTTCGCTACGTGGTTAGCGCAACTCCGTGCGTGCGACGCTCTGTGCGCAAGAAGGCCTTCTATGTCTAAAACTTTTCTTCTTGATGACGAATGTGACATTGATTCCTCCTTTAATCGAAATTGCTGTCCACTCATGCATGATGCGATAAGAAAAACAACTGATGTTTCTTGCCTGCTTCTACCGGGAGTAAACCGTAAGCACAACTTCGTAAATCAAAATAGCTGAAGTTGATGGCAGCGTCCGCCCCTCGCCCATAACGACCTTATCGTTTTTATGCTTTTTCAATAGCTTTACGCCCAGGACGTTTTTTCGTCCCGTTCATTATTTGTTCTCTGTTTCATCATAAAACGATCACACGTAATCCCCGTAATGTTGGGCATTCTCGTGAAAAATCTGGATGACACATGAACAGCGCACTGGCAGAACACCCGGAAACCCTGGCGCCCTCGTCGCACCACTTGCACAGCGCCCCGCTGCATAAAGTGCTGAGCGTCAAAAACGTAAGCAAATCCTACAACAGCCATCAGACCGTGTTGCAGGACATTAGCTTTGACCTGCACAGCGGTGAGATGGTCGGCGTGATTGGCCGCTCCGGCGCCGGTAAATCCACCCTGTTGCATGTGCTCAACGGAACGCACAGCGCGACATCCGGTGAGCTCCTGAGTTTCCCCGATGTCGGTCTACCGCGCGATGTTTCTCGCCTTAAAGGCCGTGAGCTGAGCCAGTGGCGCAGCCAGTGCGGGATGATTTTTCAGGACTTTTGCCTGGTGCCGCGTCTCGACGTGCTGACCAACGTGCTGCTGGGCAGGCTTAGCCAGACCTCAAGCTTTAAGTCGTTGTTCAAAGTCTTTACAGCCGAAGATCGCGCGAAAGCTATTGCGCTGCTGGAGTGGCTCAACATGCTGCCGCACGCGCTACAACGTGCGGAAACCCTCTCCGGCGGTCAGATGCAGCGCGTGGCAATTTGTCGGGCGCTAATTCAGAACCCCTCGATTTTACTGGCGGATGAACCCGTCGCCTCGCTGGATCCCAAAAATACACAGCGCATTATGCGCGTGTTACGAGAAGTGAGTGAGCAAGGCATCAGCGTGATGGTAAACCTGCATTCCGTGGAACTGGTAAAGGAATACTGCACGCGCGTTATCGGTGTTGCACAGGGACGGATTGTTTTTGACGCCCCCCCTTCTGCGCTGACACAGGATGTTTTGCACACGCTTTATGGTGATGAAATAAGTCAACTGCATTAATTCTTCCTTCAATTGAGACGACACAGGCAATGACAATGAAAAAGCATATTTCAGGCGCATTACGTTTATCGGCATTGATGACAGGTCTTCTGCTGGCGTGGCAGGTGAACGCGGCTGAACAACCGAAGGAATTAAATCTGGGTATCCTCGGCGGGCAGAACGCCACCCAGCAAATTGGCGATAACCAGTGCGTAAAAGACTTTCTGGACAAGGAACTGAGCGTCGACACCAAATTGCGTAACTCGTCTGACTACTCTGGCGTTATTCAGGGCTTGTTGGGCGGCAAAGTCGACGTAGTGCTGAGCATGTCGCCTGCATCGTATGCCTCCGTCTATATCAACAACCCGAAAGCGGTGGATATTGTGGGCCTCGCCGTGGACGATAAAGACCAGTCGCGCGGCTATTATTCTGTGGTTATCGTCAAAGCAGACAGCCCGTATAAGAAACTGGAAGACCTGAAAGGCAAACCGTTCGGCTTCGCTGATCCGGATTCCACCTCTGGCTTCCTGATCCCGAACCAGACGTTCAAACAGCAGTTCGGCGGCACTGCCGACAACAAATACAACAACTTCTTCTCCAGCGTCACCTTCTCCGGCGGCCACGAGCAGGACATTCTGGGTGTACTGAACAATCAGTTCGCGGGCGCAGTAACCTGGACTTCCATGGTCGGCGACTATAACTCCGGCTACAGCGTGGGCGCGTTTAACCGCCTGATTCGTATGGATCATCCGGATCTGATGAAACAGATCCGGATTATCTGGAAATCACCGCTGATTCCGAACGGCCCTATCCTGGTGAGCAATAGCCTGCCGGCTGATTTTAAAGCCAAAGTGGTCACCGCCATCAAAAAACTGGATACCGACGACCATGCCTGTTTCGTCAAGGCGATGGGCGGCACCCAGCACATCGGTCCTGGCAGCGTGGAAGATTACAAACAGATTATCGATATGAAACGTGAGCTGGTGACCGCACGTTAATTCGCACTCACATGCGTTAAAAAAATAGCCCCTGGCTGAACGCCCGGGGCTTTTGTTCGAGTGTTGTCTCCGCCTGAGACCGGTTAGCCATGAACACGAATACGTCGTTTGAGCAGTATTACCAGAACATCAGAATGCGCCAGAAACGTGACACGGTCGCCTGGTCGCTTGTCTTACTCGCACTCTATTTTACGGCCGGAAACGCAGCGGAATTTAACCTGAACACCATCTGGCATTCACTGCCGAATTTCTTCGACTACATGCGGGAGACCATGCCGACGCTGCATGTATCCACGCTCTTTGCCGACAGCCACACAAAGGGGTCGCTGGCCTACTGGGGCTATCGCCTGCCTATCCAGTTGCCGCTTATCTGGGAAACCCTGCAACTGGCGCTGGCAGCCTCGCTGGTATCGTTTGTCCTGGCAACGGTATTCGCTTTTTTGGCGGCAGGTAACACCTGGTCGCCGCCGCTGGTCCGTTTTGGTATCCGTGCGCTGGTGGCATTTTTACGTACGATGCCGGAACTGGCGTGGGCGGTTATCTTTGTGATGGCGTTTGGCATTGGCGCGATCCCCGGTTTTCTGGCGCTTATGCTGCATACCGTTGGTAGTCTGACCAAGCTCTTCTACGAAGCGATTGAAAGCGCGAATGACCGCCCCGTGCGCGGTCTGGCCGCCTGTGGCGCGAGCCATTTTCAGCGCGTCCGCTTCGCCCTGTGGCCACAGGTAAAGCCCCTTTTTCTCTCCTATGGGTTTATACGCCTTGAGATCAACTTCCGCTCCTCCACCATTCTGGGGCTGGTGGGCGCTGGCGGCATCGGCCAGGAGTTGATGACCAATATCAAACTTGACCGCTACGATCAGGTCAGTATCACGCTACTGCTGATTATTGTCGTCGTTGCGGCACTGGATACCCTGTCTGGCCGTCTGCGCCAGTGGGTGCTGGAGGGTGGAAAATGAGTCACTGGCAGGCCGCACCCGATGTGGCATTAAGTCGTCAGCAACATAAGACGTTATTTCAGGCGCAGGGGCGTTATTTGCGCCGTCTTGGTCTGATTGCCCTGGCGGGGTTGCTCTATTACGTCTGGTTTTTTGCCCGGTTCGGCATTCCCGCCGATCAGGCACTCAACGGCATCACGCAAATTGGCCGTTACATCCTGCGTATGTTTGTATGGCATGACTTTATGCACTGGCCGTTTCGCTACTACTTCACCCAAATTGCCATGACGCTCGCCATTGTCTTTGCCGGGACCCTGACCGCCACCTTTATCGCGCTGCTGCTCTCCTTCTTTGCCGCACGTAATATTATGAAAGGCGGTATCGCCGGAGTGGTGGCGTTTTTGATGCGTCGCCTGTTCGATATGTTGCGCGGTGTTGATATGGCTATCTGGGGGCTTATCTTTGTCAGGGCCGTGGGGCTTGGGCCACTGGCCGGGGTGCTGGCGATCATCATGCAGGACACCGGATTGCTGGGGCGTCTGTATGCGGAAAACCACGAGGCGGTGGACCGCTCACCCGCACGCGGGCTGACGGCTGTCGGTGCCAGCGGTCTGCAAAAACACCGCTTTAGTACCTTTACCCAGTCTTTCCCCACGTTTCTGTCGCTCAGCCTCTACCAGATTGAATCGAATACCCGCTCAGCGGCGGTGCTGGGCTTTGTCGGCGCGGGCGGGATCGGCCTGATTTACGCCGAAAACATGCGCCTGTGGAACTGGGATGTGGTGATGTTTATCACCCTGATTCTGGTGGCGATCGTGATGGCGATGGATGCGGCGTCCGCCTGGCTGCGACGCCGCTATATCACTGGAAAGCCGGTTCCGCTTTATAAAGCGCCGTAGCGGTTTAGTCCAGACGCCAGTTCAGCACCGGCCAACGGTGCTGTTCTCCCTGGGCGGCGAGCTGTGAACAGGGATTGACCAGAAAAACCTCGTCGGCACGCAGACACAGGGGCAGATCATTAATTGAATCGGTGTAAAACGTCAGCGGACCATTGGCTTGCGGATGCGCGTCGAGCCAGTGGTGAAGGCAGGTGATTTTGCCTTCCTGATAGCTCGGGGTGCCGTCGATGATGTCGGTATAGCGGTCGTTATCCATTTTAACCTCAATACCGATGGCGTGCCGGATGCCCAGCACAGGCGCGATTGCCTTCACCAGCAGGCTGACGGAAGCCGAGATAATCAACATCGGCTGGTGTTGCGCCTGTAATGACTGGATAAGCGCGAGCGCCTGCGGGTAAATACGCGGACGGATGTCGGTTTGCACACAGCGCGCCACCAGTTGGTCAACGTCATCACGGCTGAGTCCGATGAGCGGAGAGAGGATCAGCGCAACGTATTCCTGCAAATCCATCTCCCCTCGTGCGTAATCGAGCATCAGGCGTTCTTCATGCAGCAAATATTCCGGGTCGCTGACATACCCTTCGCGGACCAGAAAACGGCTAAAGATGGTGCTGCTGTCGCCATCTATCAGCGTATTGTCCAGATCGAATACGTAAAGCGGTTGCGACATTGTGGCTTCCTTTTTATCCGTTTTGGACGCACAGACTGACAAAAATATATGACATCACGATGTTGAGCGGCGCATTTTTTATGCATTGAAAAATGGCGATTTTACAAAAACAGGCACACGCTTGTGATCGGGGCAATACCGCTTTGTACCCGTCTTGATCAATGATGAGTCAATAAGAGTCGTTTTTATTTTAATTCCCCACAAACGGTGTTGCTTATAAGAAAGGAATTGGCTATCAAATCTGTAGATTCATTCAAATACCTCTAACTGGAAGCAGTGTATATCGTAACGAGACTCACTAGTGCAAATGGAGCCAGATATGAGCATGTCAGAAGATACGTCCCCGGAATCCTCCGCAGGCAAATGCCCTTTCCATGAAGGCGGCGCAAAACCCGCGAAGAAAAGCAGTGTCACCACCAACCGTGACTGGTGGCCAGAGCAATTGCGCGTGGACCTGCTTAATCAACATTCCAACCGTTCCAATCCTTTAGGCGAAAGCTTCAATTATCGTGAAGAGTTTAAAAAACTCGACTACTCCGCATTAAAAGCCGATATCAGAAAAGTGCTGACCGACTCTCAGGAGTGGTGGCCTGCTGACTGGGGTAGCTATATCGGGCTGTTCATTCGTATGGCCTGGCACAGTGCCGGGACCTATCGCACCATTGACGGACGCGGCGGTTCAGGCCGCGGGCAGCAGCGTTTCGCTCCGCTCAACTCCTGGCCGGATAACGTGAGTCTCGACAAAGCACGCCGCCTGCTGTGGCCAGTGAAACAAAAATATGGGCAGAAGATCTCCTGGGGTGATTTGATCATCCTCGCCGGTAACGTGGCGCTGGAAAACTCAGGCTTTCGCACCTTCGGTTTCGGCGCTGGTCGTGAAGATGTCTGGGAGCCGGATCTCGACGTCAACTGGGGGAATGAAAAAAACTGGCTTGAGCACCGTCATCCGGAAAGCCTTGCCCAACAGGCCATCGGCGCCACCGAAATGGGGTTAATTTACGTCAACCCGGAAGGCCCGAACGCCAGCGGTGAACCCACCTCCGCCGGAGCGGCCATCCGTGCGACCTTTGGCAACATGGGTATGAACGATGAAGAGATTGTCGCCCTGATTGCCGGTGGGCATACGCTGGGGAAAACCCACGGTGCGGCCTCAGCCGACCATGTTGGCGCCGAGCCGGAAGCGGCGTCTATTGAAGCTCAGGGCTTAGGCTGGCAAAGCAGCTATGGCAGCGGTGCAGGTGCCGATGCCATTACCTCAGGCCTTGAAGTGGTCTGGACACAAACCCCGACCCAGTGGAGCAACTACTTCTTCGAGAACCTCTTCAAATACGAGTGGGTACAGACCCGCAGCCCGGCCGGGGCGATTCAGTTTGAAGCGAAAGATGCGCCGGACATCATTCCTGACCCGTTCCACCCGGAGAAAAAACGCAAACCGACCATGCTGGTGACGGACCTGACGCTGCGTTTCGACCCGGATTTCGAGAAAATTTCCCGCCGCTTCCTGAACGATCCGCAGGCCTTTAATGAGGCCTTCGCCCGCGCCTGGTTCAAACTGACCCACCGCGATATGGGGCCAAAATCCCGCTACATTGGCCCGGAAGTGCCGAGCGAAGATCTGATTTGGCAGGATCCGCTGCCTGCCGCCATCCACCAACCGAGCGATCTGGACATTGCCAGCCTGAAAACGGCGATTGCCGAATCGGGTCTGTCGGTGAGTGAGCTGGTCTCCGTAGCCTGGGCGTCTGCGTCCACCTTCCGTGGCGGTGATAAACGCGGTGGCGCCAACGGTGCGCGTCTGGCGTTAGCGCCACAAAAAGACTGGGAAGTGAACGCGACAGCGGTCAAAGTTCTGCCAGTACTGCAAGAGATTCAGCAGGCATCCGGTAAAGCTTCGCTGGCCGACATCATCGTACTGGCAGGCGGCGTAGGTATTGAGCTTGCGGCTGCCGATGCTGGCGTGAAAATCAGCGTGCCGTTCACACCGGGCCGCGTTGATGCCCGTCAGGATCAGACCGACGTTGAGTCGTTCAAATGGATGGAGCCGCTGGCCGATGGGTTCCGCAACTATCGCCGTGTGGCAGATGAGATGCCGACCGAAACGCTGCTGATTGATAAAGCCCAGCAGTTGACGCTGACCGCGCCGGAGATGACCGCTCTGGTCGGTGGCCTGCGTGCGCTGGGTGCCAACTACGACGACAGCCGGCATGGCGTCTTCACTGACCGCGTTGGCGTGCTCAGCACCGATTTCTTCGTGAATCTGCTGGATATGCGCACCGCGTGGAAACCGGTTGATGAGAAAGCTGAGCTGTTTGAAGGCCGCGACCGGGCCAGCGGCGAAGTGAAATATACCGCTACCCGTGCCGATCTGATCTTTGGTTCTAACTCGATTCTGCGTGCGCTTGCCGAGGTGTACGCCAGCGACGATGCCAAAGAGAAGTTTGTCGCTGACTTCGTCGCCGCATGGACGAAGGTGATGAATCTCGACCGTTTCGATCTGCAATAACCGACAACCCGGCGAGACCTCTCGCCGGGTGTTTATTCGCTTAAAAAGAGATACGGTTTTTCACTGTGTGGGTGCTGCTCCACCCGCACATCCGCCTGATACCATTTTTCGATGATCGATTTCTGAATAACCGTCTGCGGCGTGCCCTGCGCCACCAGTTTTCCCTGATGTAAGAGCAAAATCCGGTCTGCCCACAGCGCCGCCAGGTTCAGGTCGTGAAGCACCGTACAAACGTGCAGTTTTCCGCGCCGGGTCAGGCTTTTCATCAGGCGCAGTAGCTGCTGCTGATGGTAGAGATCTAACGCTGAGGTAGGCTCATCAAGAAATAGCCACCCCTGCGGGCCATCATCCTGCCAGAGCTGCGCCAGACTGCGTGCCAGTTGAACGCGCTGCTGCTCGCCGCCGGAGAGTGTGCTATAGCGGCGACCCGCCAGTTCGCAACAACCGGTCAGCGCCATCACGCTGCGCACAATTTCACTTTCTTTGCCCGGTCCCCAGGGCGCGCGCCCCATGGCGATAATCCCCTCAACCGGCCAGTCAAACTGCATCCGGGTTTGTTGCAGCATCACCGCCCGGTGGCGGGAGAGCATCTCGGACGGCCAGTCGTGTAGCGGGCGGCCATCCAGACAACACAGCCCCTCTTTGGCCTTTAAAAACCCGGTCAGCAGGCGCAGCAGTGTCGATTTCCCCGCGCCATTAGGGCCAATCAGCGCCACCAGTTCCCCTGCTTCGAGGGTGACGGAGACATCGTTAATCAACTGGCGCGCGCCCACCCAGAGGTTGAGGTGCTCAGCCGTTAGACACTTAACCATGGGTCGCCCTCCCCTGACGGAAGATAAGCCACAGGAACCACGGCGCGCCCAGTACGCTGGTGAGTAGCCCCACCGGCATTTCCGCAGGCGCCACCACGGTGCGCGCAATCGTATCGGCAATCAGCAACAGCATCGCCCCGGCCAGCACCGAACCGGGCACCAGCGCCCGATGGTCCGCCCCCAGCCACAGGCGCATCAGGTGCGGCACCACCAGGCCAATAAAGCTGATAATGCCGCTGATGGCAACGCTGGCCGCCACCAGCAGTGCGCTGCACAGCAGCAGCAACCGCTGTAGCATGGGCACATTCACGCCGAGGTAATGCGCTTCTTCATCACCCAGTTGCAGCAGGTTGAGCTGCCCGGCCACGCGCCAGACCACGACGGCAGAGGGCACCATCAGCGTAGCGGCGACGGCAAGCGTTGACCACTGCGCCTGCCCAAGCCCCCCCATCCCCCACAAAGAGAGCTGGCGCAACTGGGCATCATTACTGATCCACGACAGCACACCCACCAGCGCGCCGCACAGGGCGTTAATGGCAATCCCTACCAGTAACAGTCGTGAGAGCGAACT
The DNA here is from genome assembly GCF_040578655.1 of Phytobacter sp. RSE-02. Lineage (NCBI taxonomy): Bacteria > Pseudomonadati > Pseudomonadota > Gammaproteobacteria > Enterobacterales > Enterobacteriaceae > Phytobacter > Phytobacter sp. RSE-02. The sequence goes on from NZ_JBEULY010000003.1 coordinate 47,414, forward strand.
GTCGCGGGTTTTACTGAGGATGAAAATCACCATCATCACCCCGACGCTACCGAGAAACGCCGCCAGCATCGGGGCATACAGGGCCACCAGAGCAGGCACCGTCAACGGCAGCACCAGCCAGCAGGCTACCGCCAGCGCCGCACCACTGCTGACACCCAGCAGGCCTGGGTCTGCCAGTGGATTACGAAACAGCCCCTGCATCACGCAGCCGGAAAGCGCCAGCGATGCGCCTACAACCAGCGCCAGCAGCACGCGCGGCAAACGGATAGTCAGCCAAATCTGGCGCAACGCTTCATCACCGCTGTGCCAGAGGCTGGCAAGCGGGAGCTGCATCGCCCCCACCGTGCTGGCCATCAGCGTTAGTCCGGCCAGCAGTACCGTCAGCCCCCAGAGATAGCGGGTCACAGGGCGCATTACGGCAGTTGCTCCGCTTTGTCACGTAGCACTTTCAGCGCCTGTGGGGTGCGAACGCCAAAACCGAGCAGCGCGATATCGTCCACGATCAGCAGTTGCTTACTGCGCCCGGCAGGTGTTTGTGCAAGACCGGGCAGTTTCCACAGATTCTCTTCGCCGCCCATGCTTTTGACGCCGTCGGCGGAAATCACCACCAGGTCCGGTTTGCTGGCAATCACCCCTTCTTGCGAGAGGTTGCGATAGTGGCTAAAGCCCTGCATCGCATTGATTAAACCCGCGGCACGAATCGCCCCGTCGGCAGCGGTCTCCTGCCCTGCGACCATTGACCCCATCCCGCCGTGGCTGAGGATAAACAGCACGCGTTTGTTAAGCGGTTGCGTCGGCAACGCGGCGATTTCGGCATCCAGTTTTTTGCGCAGTTCGGTCCCTTGTGCGGTTTTCCCGATGGCGGCGGCGACAGCGTCCACTTTCTTATCAATGGCCGCCACGTCATAACCGCCCGGAACATTGACCAGCTTCACGTTGTTCTCTTCCACTTTTTTCAGTACCAGCGAGGGCTGCGCCTGGGCGCTTGCCAGGACAAGGGTCGGGCGCAGCGAAAGGATGCCTTCGGCATTCAACTGACGCACATAGCCCACATCGGGAAGCTTTTGCACCTCGCCCGGCCAGGTGCTGGTGCTGTCGCGCGCGACCATCTGCGGCCCCGCCCCCAGCGCCCAGGCAATTTCGCTGACATCACCGCCAAGCGTGATAATCCGTTCGGCGGCGGCGCTGGCCATCAGCGGCAGCGCCGCCAGCAGCAGGACGAGTTTTTTCATGCCGCTTTTCCTTTCTCTGCCAGCGCGTCAATCTGTGAGCGCCACTGGCTCTGTTCCGGCTGGCCTTCGCTGCGCTGGCCGTACAACTGGGCGATCTGCGTGCCATCGGCGGCAAACAGCTCAAGACTGGTGACATGCCCGTCGGCGGTCGGCTTGCGGGTGATCCAACTTTCGGCAATGGTCTCCTCGCGCACATGCAGGGTGAAGGCCGGGTTGAAGATGTTGAGCCAGCCTTTCATCGGCGTCACCTTTTCCAGCGCGCCGGTAAAGATCTGCACGCACCCACGGTTGCCCACGAAAATCATGATTTCGTTACCCTCCCGCAGCACAGTATCGAGCAGTTGCGACAGCGCATCGTTACCCACCCGCATAGCGAGATCATCCCTGACCAGCCGAAAGGCCTGCTGGCGGGAAATATTGTGTTGTTTCAACAGGCCAAAGAACTGATGCACATCGGTCATTGCACGCCAGGCTTTGTCCAGCGCCGCACCGTCGGCATCCTGCGCGTAGTCAGGTGCGTCGATGGGTTGCAGCGTTAACGGCTGTACTTGCGGGGCGCTAAAGCGGGCAACCACCTCATCCCACGCGGCGCGATCGGTCTGTTCCGTGGCGTACACCTTGAGCACCGCGTCCCCCTGATGATCAAAGAACTGTATGCTCTGGCGTTCACCGTGCGCACTTGCTTCACGCACAAAAAAGGCACTGGCCCACTGGCTGATAAACAGGCGCAAATCCAGCGCCCGTGGGTTCAGTACCAGACCGGCACGCTCACTGATATGCAGGTTGGTAAAACTGCCCAGATGTTCATGAACCGCATAGTCATTGCGACAAATGCACTTCGTTTCCCCTACCAACTCAAGTGCGCTCAGGATCTCGCGCGCGTCATTGGTCAGCGCGATGGCGTCATGTCCTGTGCGGGCGTGCGTGAGTTCCGCTTCGCTTACCCCCAGTTCGCTGGCAATGTCGCGCGCGTATTTGCCCGGCGTCGCGGTTTTGATCTCCTGATACTGCTGCCAGAGTGCGGCGTAATCTTGCGATGAATGGGTCATGGGTGTGCTTCCTTTATGAGATTAAACCTCCGGCGCACAGGCCGGAGGGCAGGTTAAATGGAACAAAAATCAGAAATCGACGTTCACGCCCAGTTGCCATGTACGGCCAGGCATGACGGCCAGCGCTTTGTCGTAAGTATCCTGATTGGTGGTCTCCTCCTGGGTACGGCTGTTCAGGTAATCCCAGTATTTGCGATCGGTGATGTTATAAACGCCGCCGTGCAGTTTGACGTTCTTCGCCACCTGCCAGTACGCGGTCCAGTCCAGCAGGCCATAGCCCGGCACGCGCATGTATTCGGCGCTGGATTCGCCAAGGGACGAGCCGGTATTGCTGTAGGATTCACGGGTGGTCGCGGTGGCCTGCTTGCCTTTGACGAAGGTGGCGGTCAGCGCGGTACCATACCGTTTTGCCGGGTCATCCCAGGCCACGCCTGCAATGGCTTTCATCGGCGCCACACTATCAAGGTCGATGTATTTGTCGCCCATATAGCTCGATTTCGACTGGCCCTGCGTATAGCCGTACGCCAGGGTCGCGCTCAGGCCATTAATCTCTTCAAACCAGGTGCCGAAGTTAAATTTAGTGCTGATTTCACCGCCATAGATAAAGGCTTTATCGCGGTTTTCCGCCTGATAAATGGTGTAAATGTTGGACGGCACGCGGGTGAACTTGTCCGGGTTGCCGGTACGGGTGTAACGCGTATAGGCGATAAAGTTCTTGTAACTGTTGTAGAACAGCGCGGTGCGCAGGGTAATGCCTTCCGTCACCTCGCCTTTCATCCCCCATTCGAGATTATCGCTGGTTTCGGTTTTAAGGTCGGTATTACCCACCAGCGCATACTGCCCGCGCCCTGCATAGTTTGAGCCCAGATTCCAGGAGCCGTACAACTGGCTGGCGTTGGGGAATTCCGCCCCGCGTTTGTATTGCAGGTAGGTCATCAGGCGCGGCGTCAGATCGTACTGGAGGGTCAGCGATGGCAGCCACTGGGTGTCTGAGTTTTTGCCATACAGCGTGGACACGTCAGACTCATCCAGCACCGTGCTGTTGCTGGTCAGACTGGCGAGGTTGTCCGGCTTCATTGACTGATGCACAACGCGCACGCCGGGGATAATCGCAAAGTTACGATCGGCAAGGTCGAAATTAATCTGATCCTGGGCGAACGCCCCCAGCGTGTAGCCACGGCTATCGGCTTCCGGCTGCATAATCTCGCTAAACACACTCGGTATTGGCGACTGGCTGAACGGACGCTGTGTTTTGGTGGTGCTGGCGTTGAAACCGGCGCTTAAATCGTGGCGCCCGAGGGTTTTCGTCAGCGCGTTGGTGATGCCCCAGGTATCGGTATCGTAGTTTGAATTTACCGTCTCCATCGACAGCGTGGTGCTGTCCGGCATGTATGTCCAGTCGTGGGCTTCCGTATGCTGGTAGTAAACTTTGGTGGACATGCTGTCCAGCCAGACATTCACTGGCGTCCAGTCATCTTTCAGGCTGACACCCCAGCGACGCGTCTGGCTGGTCTGGTTGGCGTTGCCGATAATGAAACTGCCTGCGCTGTTCCACGCATCGTAATGGGTATGGTTGGTCTTGTGGTAGTAATCCAGCGTACCGGTAAATTTATGCACATCGTTCGGCTGCCAGATACCGGAAGCCAGCATCGCATCGGAGTGCCAGTTGGCCGGATAGGCGTCAATTGTGCCGCTGTTATTACGGGTCTGCTGACCGTCACGACGACTGTAAACAAAGATGCCGCGCAGGGTTTCATCGCCGCCCGCCGTCGTCAGGCCATTGTGCCAGCTACGATCCGCTGAATCATAATCCGACTGGTAACCAAAGTAGGTCTGCTTACCCGCGTGCAGGTAATTGTCTGCCGATTTCGGCTGGAACGAGACGTTGCCGCCGATAGAGGTATTGGCGGTTTCGGTGGAGGTGGCGCCAGACTGAATATCAATCCCACCGTACATATAGGGGTCGATATAATCGCGACCAATACCAAAGGTATTCAGGCCGGAGCGGCTGACATAACTGCGCCCGGTGGCATCGGGTTGCGCAATACCGTCAACGTCGATACCAACACGGTTACTTTCCAGGCCACGAATGTTGTATCCGGTATAGCCACCACGGTCAAAGCCGCTTTTGCCATTGCCGGAACCCCCGCTTGCGCCGGTGGCGCTAATAAGCGGCTCGTAGCGCATGATTGAGCCAAAGTCGTTGGCGCCTTTGTTTTGCAGATCCTCTGCATTTACCGTATGGCTGCTGCCCGCTTTCAGTATCGGTGCTGGTGCAGTAACAACCATCTCCTCGGCATTGTCCTGCCGGGTATCGGTTGCGGTGGTCTGTTTTACATGAGCATCAGCCGCCACGGCGGAGGTCTGATACAGTGCTGCGAGCAGTGAAGTCACCAGGACGCTCTTGCGAAACGGTGTCCGGGAAAGTTGCGATGTACCCATAATGTTGCAAGCCTTAGAATTTATTAGTATCAGGCCCACCGTTGCTTCCAGTCTTTTTATTGAGCGGGTGCTGTCAGCACAAGACACACTGCACCGCTCTTTATCTTGATCGGAATCATAATGATAACTATTATCAGTTGCAACAACTTCACAATTTCTTCACGCTTTGCGCATTCTTTTGTCTACACTAAGCCAACGTTTACACTTGCTGGTTAACATAATTATGCAAAACAAACCCGCCATCACCTTACAGTACTGCTCCCAGTGCAACTGGATGCTGCGCGCCAGTTGGATGGCGCAGGAGCTGCTTCACAGCTTTAGTGCCGACTTAGCTTCCGTCACCCTGGTACCGGGTACGGGCGGTATTTTTGTCATTGATATCGACGGAAAGGTTATCTGGGACCGTAAAGTGGATGGCGGTTTTCCGGATGCCGCAGAGCTAAAACGCCGCGTGCGAGATTACTGCTTCCCGGAAAAAGATCTCGGGCATCTGGAAATGAAAAGCGACTAGCCAACATAAAATGTGCGAGCAGTTTATATTTGTTGCTCGCGCATAAACGAATAATTGTCAGACAAACAGCGCCCCGCCACCTTAATATCCCTGGTCATCATTGCTATTTCACTTCCCAAAACTACCGCTGCCAATAATTCTGCACAGAGTAAATATTTATTTACCGGTTTTAATGCAACATCTTGATTCAAAATAAATTACTCTATTTAAGTGATCCGCTTCATATTGTTTAGCGTTCTCTATTAAGCCGTTTCCTATGCCCGATATGATGCGAAAAATAAACCCAATGGAGATCACAATGAATAAAGATGAATCAATCAAGGATATTGGCTTATTTACCGACGCAGATACCGAGTGCATGAAATCATTTTCACAGCTTGCAGAAATGATCGCAGGCCTGATAGGGCCACACTGCGAAGTGGTGCTGCATTCATTTGAGGATCACAACGCGTCGGTGAATAAAATTATTAATGGCCACCACACCGGCAGAACGATCGGCTCGCCCATTACCGATATGGGACTTAAAACGCTGCAATTGTTTAACAAGACTGGCATCAATAATACGCTGAGCTATTTTACGCGAAATAAAAAAGGCGAGTTGTTTAAATCAGCGACGTCGGTGCTCTTTGGCGAAGAAGGCAAAGCGATTGGGTTATTTTGCGTCAATATCAATCTCTCTGTTCCCTTTCACCAGATGCTCGAAACCCTGATCCCGGACGGTGATGAACCCATGCCTTTTACCGAACATTTCGGTGCCAGCCCGCATGAGGTTGTGTTGGAAGCGGCAAACAACGTCATCGCCAGCGTACAAAAAGACGTCATGATAACCAGCAAATTCAAAAACAAAGAGGTGGTTAACCAACTGTATAATAACGGCATTTTCGAGCTAAAAGATGCTGTGAAGATTGTCGCCGCCCGTCTTGGCATCACCCGCTACGCCATCTACAAATATCTGCGTGAACGTAAGTCCCACCAGGCTTAATGCCTTTCTTTGCGCGGCCATCATGGCTGCGCCCGGTTCATTTTTCCCTTCACTTCCGATGCCTGTTCCAGTGTACTTTGTGAACGGAAAACCAGGCGCCCCACGCTTTACGATTCATTTAATTGACTGAAAAATAATGCTTTTACATCACAATACACTCTACCCGTAAAGTAATATTGACGATAATAAGTGGTCTTTATGAAATGAATGAAAGCGAAAACGGGATTTATTTCTCAATTTCGCTTCGCTGGTTCACATTTCAAAACAGCGACAAAAAAACGTCGTTCACCGAATGTTCCATAATAAAGGGATTTATTGTCCTCTTTTTTATGCCATCATGACTTAGCACTCGCATAATCAATTGAAAATACAATATATTTTATTATTATTGTGAACTTTATCACCCGTTTTACATTATTTAAAAAAGCGCCAAAATAGAATTCCCCTCCCGCTATTCCCTTTGCCATATGTTTATCGCATGATGCGTTTGCCAAATGATTCCCGGGAAAGGGAAAGGACAATAAGACGCCTCCAGAATTAACTGGAGGAATTCGATTCGCTATAACTTTTTAAATTACAGAACTCACTGGAGATATAAAATGATCTATCCGGCAGAACCATTCCGTATTAAAAGTGTTGAAACCGTCTCAATGATTCCCCGTGATGAGCGTCTTAAAAAAATGGAAGAAGCAGGACTGAATACCTTCTTATTGAATTCCAAAGATGTGTATATCGATCTGCTGACGGATAGCGGCACCAACGCCATGAGCGATAAACAGTGGGCGGGTATGATGATGGGTGATGAAGCCTATGCAGGCAGCGTCAACTTCTATCACCTGGAAGCCACCGTACGTGAGTTGTTCGGCTTTAAACATATTGTGCCGACCCACCAGGGACGTGGCGCGGAAAACCTGTTATCACAACTGGCGATAAAACCGGGACAGTATGTGGCGGGCAATATGTACTTCACCACTACCCGTTATCATCAGGAAAAAAATGGCGCCTCCTTTGTTGATATCGTGCGTGATGAAGCGCATGACGCCACGCTGAACGTTCCCTTTAAAGGCAATATCGACCTGAATAAACTGCAAAAATTGATCGATGAAAAAGGGGCCAAAAATATTGCCTATATCTGCCTGGCGGTGACCGTTAACCTGGCAGGTGGGCAGCCGGTTTCAATGGAAAACATGCGTGCGGTGCGTGAGCTCACCAGCGCACATGGCATCAAGGTTTATTACGATGCAACGCGCTGCGTGGAGAATGCTTATTACATCAAAGAGCAGGAAAAAGGCTTTGAGAATAAGAGCATTAAAGAGATCGTGCATGAGATGTTCAGCTATGCCGATGGCTGCACCATGAGCGGTAAAAAAGACTGTCTGGTGAATATCGGCGGTTTCCTGTGCATGAACGATGACGACCTGTTCTCTCAGGCGCGTGAGCTGGTGGTGGTTTACGAAGGGATGCCCTCTTATGGCGGCCTGGCCGGGCGCGACATGGAAGCCATGGCGATTGGCCTGCGCGAAGCCATGCAGTTTGAATACATCGAGCACCGTATTAAGCAGGTACGCTATCTCGGTGACAAACTGAAAGCGGCGGGCGTGCCGATTGTTGAACCCGTTGGCGGCCACGCGGTATTCCTGGATGCCCGCCGTTTCTGCCCGCATCTGAGCCAGGAACAGTTCCCGGCGCAGAGCCTGGCGGCCAGTATTTACGTGGAAACCGGGGTGCGCAGCATGGAGCGCGGTATTATCTCCGCCGGGCGCAATAAAGAGACTGGCGAGCACCATAAACCGAAACTGGAAACGGTACGCCTGACCATTCCACGCCGCGTATACACCTATGCGCATATGGATGTCGTCGCCGATGGGATTATTCAGTTATATAAACACAAAGAGGATATTCGCGGGTTACGGTTCACTTACGAACCTAAACAGTTGCGTTTCTTTACCGCACGCTTTGAATACATTTAATGTGTTTTCCTGCCCCATGACCTGATGGGGCAGTTTTGTTTCTCGCCGATAAAAAATGATGTTCAAACTTATATAACGCTACCCTGACTATTCGCGTTGCTGCCAACGCGCGTGCAACCTGAATAACGACGGGTAGGATACTTATTCAGGAATATCTATTATGGCCCTCTCTTTATCTGAACCGATTCGTGACGCCGGGCTGACCAGCGGCGCCATGCTTGTTATTGCCACCGTGGTGGGTGGCGGTATGTTTTCACTGCCTATCGCGATGGCGGGCGTCTGGTTTCCGGGTGCCACCCTGATCCTTATCGCTATTTCACTGATGATGCTGATGACCGGATTAATGCTGGTTGAGGTGAATCTGCATTTTGATGTCGGTGCCAGCTTTAATACATTTACTCTGGAACTGCTCGGCAAACGCTGGAATTTCGTGGTCGGCCTCGCCTTCGGTTTTGTTTTATATATTCTCACCTACGCCTATATTTCCGGCTCGTCGGCGGTATTATCGAACACCATCGCCAAATACAGCGGGATGCACTTACCTTCCCCTGTGTCGATTATTCTGGTTAGTGTGATTGTCAGCCTGATTGCATGGTACAGCTCGCTGCTGGTGGGCCGCATCACCACCGTTCTGATCTTCGGTAAATTTATCGCTTTTTTCGCCACTTTTTCCGGCATGATCGGCACGATTAACATTGATAATCTGTTCGATACCGCCAGCGTCGCCTTGCCGCAAACCCGCTATTTGCCCTATGTGTTAATGACACTGCCGTTTTGTATTATCTCTTTCGGTTTTCATGGCAATGTGCCAAGCCTGGTGAAGCTCTACGGTAAAGAGAATATTCACCACATTAAAAATTCCATCATCGTCGGAACGTTATTTGCGCTGATTCTCTATATCTTCTGGCTGGCGGTGACCATGGGCAACATCAGTCGTGCCGACTTCTCGCCGATCATCGCCAAAGGGGGCAATATTGATGTGTTTGTTGAGGCGATTGGCGGGATTTTTACCAGCCGCTATATGGAATTGATTTTGACCTTCTTTGGTAACTTTGCCGTTGCCAGTTCGCTACTGGCTGCCACGCTCGGTCTGTTTGATTACATCGCCGACCTGTTCCATTTTGCCAATAACGGCATCGGGCGCTGCAAAACGGCCATTGTGACCTACCTGCCCCCGGCGGCGGTGTGCCTGTTCTTCCCCAACGGCTTTGTCCACGCCATCGGCTATGCCGGGCTGGCGTTTACCATCTGGAGCGTGATCCTGCCACCTTTCCTGGTCAAAAGCGCCCGCCAGCGCTTCGCCACAGCCGCTTACCGTGCGCCCTGCAATAATGCCACGCTTAACACCGTTATCGTCTGCGGCGGGATTGTCTATTTAACCGTTATTCTGGAAGTTTTTGGCCTGCTTCCCGTTTTTCACTGACGGGCGGTAGTACGGAGGATGGCGATGTTTCTGACGCTGCTCCAGTATCAGCAGCCGCTGTTTTGCCGGTTTACGTTGCTGCGAGTTGTGGTGACAGTTTTACGCAGCGTGGGGCTACGTAGAAAAACACGCTGCCAATAAGCAGGGCCTGCATTGCAGGCCCCGGTGGTAAAACGCTTTGCTGTGCTCGAATCCCCGCTTAACCCGGCTCGACGGTTTGGCGGGGATTACGCCTGGTTCCTGGCTGCGGTGCTGGCGCGAACAATATTACGCCCTGAACGCTTAGCCTCGTAGAGTGCGTCATCCGCCGCCTGAATCAAGCTGCCATAGTCTGTATGCACACGTTGGTTGAGGCTGGCAACACCTACGCTGACGCTCACAACGTCGCCCGGCGAACCAGAATGCGGCAGCCCCAGCGCCTGAACACTCGCACGTAATCTTTCCGCCACGACGACGGCATCAGCCGAGCGCGTTTCCGGCAAGAGCGCACAAAACTCCTCCCCGCCGTAACGAAAAAGCATGTCATAGGGGCGCAACAGTGAACTTCGCATGGCCGCCGCTATCTGTTGCAGGCACAGATCGCCCTGCTGATGACCGTAGCGATCGTTGTAGCGCTTGAAGTAATCCACATCAATCAACAACAGCGCCAGTGGTTTGTTATTACGCTTACTGGCACGCCACTCTTTCTCAATGCACAGATCGAAATAGCGACGGTTCCCCACGGACGTCAGTCCGTCGGATAACGATTGTGAGAGCAGCACATGTGCCTGTTCGCGTAACAGCGACTCCCGGCGAACGGCCATGCTGACATCGACAATCTGAATGAGGCAGTAACGCTCCACATCGCCCAGCGGGACGATAGTGATCGCCTGGCTTAAACGCTCACCGGGCTGTGCGGGTTCCGCAAACAGCGGGAAAGGCGAACGATGCAGCGATTGCGACAACAGAGCCGGTAAGTTGTGGCATATCGCTTGTTTAATCGCTACGCCAACCCGATGGTTACGCAAATCCGGAAAAACCGCGAAAAAATCCTGACCTTTGGCTTCGCTTGCCGCACGACCTGTATGTGCTTCTAGCCACGCGTTCCACAACGTAATCTTGTAGTTCGCATCAACAACAATCACGCCCAGACTCAGGGCGGAAAATGCATCCAGTAGCAGCTTGTCATTCATGGTTATCAGAGCCCGTCGGAAGCAAAACCAGATTCAACGCGTTCAATATAGAGGCTGATTTGTTCGCGCAAATCACGCAACGCCGACATGTCCAGGATAAAAGCCAGATACCCTTCAATTTCCTGACGTTCCAGCGAAAAATCGATGCGCAACATTAGCACCGACGGGTCGCTGGGGTCGTGCGACGGGTTCAGGATCTGCTCACTGGTCCCCACACGAAACACGGGCAATGAACCCTGTAACTCTTTTTGAAACATATTCGCCAGCGTGCCCACACAGGCATTGAGCACAATGTTGCCGATTTCGCTCATCGCTTCGCGTTCCATCTCACCCAGTTCATGGGCAGGGATGAGATCCCCTACCATCATGCGGACGATTTCAAAGCTGGCGGTCTCCGGAAACATCAGAATAGCTTCGGTGGCGTACGCCCCTTTGTATTGCTGGCTGATGCCACACAATGAGAGACCGGCCCCGAGCTCATCGGCCGCTTCCGAACGGGTGGTAATGCGCACCGACGGGACAGACATGCGGACTTCTTCATTAACGATGTCACTCATCGCGGCAGCCGCGTGACCCACACCGATATTGAAGATCTCCATCAGGCTGTCTGCTTCGATTTCGCTCATATCCGTCAAATCGATCATCAGTTCGACTCCAGGTTTTGCAGCATGGCGCGAATTTGCGGTTCTTTAATCGGTTTGGATAAAAAGCCCAGACCAAGCTGGTCGGCCTGCGCCTGCACGGAGTTCTGCACGTTAGCCGTCAGCAGTACGATGTGCATATCCGGGTGCGTCTCACGCAGGATAGCCGCCGCCGCAAGACCGCCCATTCCTGGCATATTGACATCCAACAGGATCAGATACGGTTTTTTGATGGCCGCCATCTCAATAGCCTGCTCGCCCGTCATCGCCTCTTCAATCTGCCACTCAGGATGCTGGCTGAGCACATACTGCTTTGAGATCATGCGTGACAACCGGCTGTCATCCACGATGAGAATATGTCTGGACATAATTTTACTTTCTCTTTTATTTATTCAACTGGCATAAAAATCACCCGACTAGCTGTGTCGGTCTTTGCACGCAGTACCGCTTATTCTCACCCTGATTGCGCAATATTTCCGTTAGGTAACACTATTCATCGGCAACAATGACGAATTAATTAGTGCCAGATTGTAAGAAGTTGCATATTGCGTGCAGCTTAGTCTGCTAATTGATGTTTTATTCGCCACAACGCCATTCTAGTGCGAAAACAGGCGGGCAATGCGCAGAAAAAAGAGGCATATGTGCAAGGCGGAAATACATTACGCAGGGTACCTCGCCGTTAAAAAGAGAAAAGCGGAGCATGGCGGCCCCGCTTTTCCCCGATGTTGACGCAATAGACGCGGTATTAGTAGAAGCCCATCGCCTTACCGCTGTAGCTCACCAGCAAGTTTTTAATCTGTTGATAGTGGCTCAGCGCGAGTTTATGGGTCTCACGCCCTACGCCGGAGTTTTTATAGCCACCAAATGCCGCATGGGCCGGATAGAGATGGTAGCAGTTGGTCCACACGCGACCGGCTTTAATGTTGCGCCCCATGCGCCATGCACGATTAATATCCAGCGTCCACAGCCCGGCCCCCAGTCCATATTCCGTGTCGTTCGCGATGCGCAGCGCTTCCGCTTCATCTTTAAAGGTGGTGATCCCGATAACCGGCCCGAAGATCTCCTCCTGGAAGCAGCGCATATGATTCTCGCCTTTGATCAATGTCGGCTGGATATAGAAGCCATTTTGCAGATGGTTATCGTGCGCAACGTGCGCGCCGCCGGTGATGATTTCGCCCCCTTCCTCTCTGGCGATATTGATATAAGAGAGGATCTTGTCGTACTGCTCGCGGGAGGCCTGCGCGCCGATCATGGTGTCGGTGTCAAAGGGGTCGCCTTTGCGGATGTTTTCCATACGCGCCACGACTTTTTCAACAAACTGCGGGTAGATAGATTCTTGTACCAGCACGCGTGACGGACAGGTACAGACTTCACCCTGGTTAAAGAAGCCCAGCACCACCCCTTCGATGGCTTTATCGATATACTCTTCGTCGCCATTGAGTACATCTTCAAAGTAGATGTTCGGCGATTTACCGCCCAGTTCGACGGTGCTCGGAATGATGTTGTCTGCGGCACAAGAGAGGATATGGCGGCCGATAGGCGTTGAGCCGGTAAAGGCGATTTTTTCAATACGCTTGCTGCGCGCCAGTGGTTCACCCGCTTCGGTACCGTAGCCGTGCACCACGTTCAGCACCCCTTTCGGCAGCAAATCACCAATTAACTCCATCAGCACGCAAATGCCGAGCGGGGTCTGTTCTGCCGGTTTCAGTACGATACAGTTACCTGCCGCCAGCGCTGGCGCCAGTTTCCAGGCGGCCATCAATAGTGGAAAGTTCCACGGGATAATCTGACCGACCACCCCCAGCGGTTCATAAATGTGATAGGCGACGGTATTGCTGTCAATTTCTGCTGCGGTCCCTTCCTGTGCGCGAATACAGCCCGCAAAGTAGCGGAAGTGATCCACCGCCAGCGGCAAGTCGGCATTCAGGGTTTCGCGGATCGGTTTACCGTTATCCCAGGTTTCCGTCAGCGCCAGCAACTCCAGATTCTGCTCAATGCGATCGGCGATCGCCAGCAGCACGTTGGAACGATCCTGCGCGCTGGTTTTGCCCCACGCGTCTGCGGCGGCATGGGCGGCGTCGAGCGCCTTTTCAATGTCTGCGGCACCTGAACGCGGGAACTCAGCAATCACTTCCCCGGTCACCGGCGTGGTGTTGGTAAACCAGCGCCCTTCTACAGGATCGACAAATTCACCGCCAATGTAGTTGCCATAACGTTTTTTAAAGGAGACTTTAGCGCCAGTCTGGCCAGGGTGAATGTATTTCATAAGATGTTCCTCTATTTTTATGGGTACAGGTGAGGCGTCGCGCCCTGTGCGGACATCTCTTCATAAGCAGCTCTTATGCCAAAACCTGCGCCGAACAGAGAAATTCTTTTATCTTTTTCTAAAACAACGCGTTACGAAATTAAAATTTTTATCATTGCTGTCGGGCAGGATAAAAAAATCGCACCGCCCTTCGCGAACTGTGTCGTCCATCGCTACACGCGGGACACTTTTATGCTACACAATTGTAACATCTCAGTTCTCCGGAGTGTGCCATGCCGCATCGCGTACCGTCTTTTACTCTCGCCCCGCAGACCACTGGCCTTCCCTGCCAACTGGAAGACTCCTGGCAGCGTAGCCTCAATTACGGGCTTCACCGCGACGACGACACCCAGCCGTGGGTGGCCAGGTCGATGCTGAAAGACGCGCGGGCGGAAAACGCCTGGATAAGCAAGTTAGTTGCGCCGCTTCTTGCCAGGCTGCAACCGGAATTGTCCAGCCATCCGTCTATTATGGTGATGTCGGATGCCACCGGCCTGGTACTGGAAACCCACGGCAATGCCGATTTCCTGCATAAAGCGCAGCGTTATGCGCTGGCGCCGGGCAATTTGTGGGGTGAACATGCACGGGGAACCAACGCCATTGGCACCGCGCTGGCTATGCAGCGCCACTGCGAGGTCTCCGGCGGTGAACACTACCTTAACCGCAATGCCGGGCTGTTCTGTTCCGCTTCACCGGTATTTCGCCCGGACGGCACCGTGGCCGGCGTACTGGACATCTCCACCCCGGCGCAACTGCCGAAACACGATGCGGCCGCCCTGATTCGCCGGGCAGTCTGCCAGATTGAGCATGCGTGGGCCGCCAGCACCGTCAGTGCCGATCGCTGGTTGCTGAGCCTGCACAGTGACGCCAGCGTGCTGGGAAGCGCTCAGGAGCTGCTGCTGATTTTTGAGCAGAACACGTTGCTGGGAGCAAACAAGCTGGCGATAGACGAGTTCTGTCTCACACCGGGACACTTTGGTGCGACAGCGATCGAGACACTGTTTCCCGGCATCACTCTTAATGCGGGTGAAACCACCCTGGAAGCCAGCAATCGTCAGCGTTATTACGCCCGCCAGACCACACCCACCCGCCGCTATATGGGGCGTGGCGTCGCCCACACGCCGGTTACGGTTGACCCGGAAAAAGAGAAAGCGCTGCGGATTATCAATGCCGGGATTGCCCTGTGTATCACCGGCGAGACAGGAAGCGGTAAAGAGCATTGCGCCCGCGAGTTACACAGCCGCAGCCAGTGGCGGGAGGGTAATTTTGTCGCCATTAACTGCGCGGCCCTGCCCGAGAATCTGATTGAATCGGAGCTGTTTGGCTATGCCCCAGGCGCATTTACCGGGGCCAACCCGAAAGGCTATAGCGGGAAATTCCGCGAAGCCCATGGCGGTGTTCTGTTTCTTGATGAAATCGGCGATATGCCACCGGGTCTGCAAACCCGATTACTTCGGGTATTGCAGGAGAAAAAAGTGACGCCGCTCGGCTCAAATACCGCCTACAGCGTCAATTTTGCGCTGATCTGCGCCACCCATCAGGATCTTACCGCACAGGTGGCCTCAGGGGCATTTCGTGAAGACCTGCTGTACCGCATTCAGGAGTTTCATCTGCGCATCCCGCCGCTGCGCGAATGGCCCGACACTCGCCAGTTTATCCATAAATTGTGGCAGGAGCTGGGCGCCAGCGCGCGTGATATTACCCTGAGCGAAGAGGCTATCCACGCCCTTGCCGCCCGCCCCTGGCCGGGCAATGTGCGTCAGTTGTTAAGCCAGTTGCGGGTATTACTGGCACTGGCGGATGACCATTCGGTGGTCCGGCTGGCGGATCTGCCCGGCGATCCCACTCCCGCCCCGGCGCCCGTTATGTTGTCTGCCCCTGCCGATGAGCAAATCGCCATCCGTGAGGCCCAGGGGAATATGAGCCTGGCGGCAAAAAAACTGGGAATTTCACGCAGTACGCTTTACCGGCGACTGGAAAAACGCCAGAGCGTCGGCAGCGTCTGAATTGCGCTTACAGGGGTGTTTCCCTTGCTCAGAACAGAGATTAGCTTTCCCTGACTGTCGGGTTATTAGAGAGGATGAATCGGTGAGCCCTGATGTGAATTGATACCTCAGGGCTCACCGTTGTGCTTAGCGTAGCGGTATCCGGTGGTGATAAACGAAAATCGTCATATCGGCGTAGACCAGCGTCTCGTCAGGTTTGCCCAACTGCGCTCTCACCGCCTCCAGGCGCGGATGGGGCGCCGTTTCCGTTTCGACTGCGGGGATCGCCACGAACTGGCGCTCCGGCGAGGTTTGCACGTAAGCATCGGTCAACCACGATCTCAGCGTCTGGGAACGGGTGCTGTCAAACTGAATATGGAAATCAACTTTATCAAACATCACCGGGGAAATATGGATTTCACCAAACGATAGCCAGTTAACGTTGTTAGATAATTTCCAGTAATCACCGTAACCGAAAGTCAGATTATTCTTTTTCAGGAAGGAGATGTAGTCGTACGTCTGGTTTTCCTGGTCGTACAACGGCTTAGTAGTAACCTGATAAGAATAGAGAGAAGAGGCAATATAAAGCGGGAATACCAGCGCAATCACGGCCTTCTTCGTGAAGGAAAAGGCCAGAACGACCATCACAATAGCAAAACAGACCGCGCTGACAAAAAAGCGGGCGCTGATATCAGCGGGAAAATCGTAGCTGATGATAAATGATGAAATAATGCCGGAGACGGTAAAGAAGCTGAACAGTGAGACAAAAATCGCCTCAGTGCCTTTCCTTAAACAAATAATAACGGCGCACAGGAACAGGGCCATCCAGATAACAAAAGAGGCGATATAGGCCAGCGGCGTGTGAACAAAAAAGAGATTCAGGCTCTTTCCTAAAAGCTGAACGACCCACGCGGCATTATCTGGCCATTGCCCCACAGGCATTAGTTTAAAACGCTGAATCGGCAAGCCCATCAGTCTTTGCAGAGCGTGGGACATGCTGATAATAAAACTCACACCCAATATGATACTGAACTTCTTAGGAAGAAGGCGTCGCCAGCTAAAATAGCCACAGGTCAGCAGTAACGGGAGAAAATACGTGGCCAAAAACCACGGGTCAGAAATAGAGGCAAAAAGCGCAATAAAGGTCGTCAGCCAGAGTACAGGTTGGGATTTTTTCTGGATATTGAAGAACGCCAGCGCAAAAACCAGCACCCCAAAGAAATTGGTAGAGTAATGCGAAAAAGGATGTGCAGCGAAACCAAAGGTGTAAACGTAAGCCGGGAGCAGAATCAGGCAAATAGCCACAAGCAGTGCGTGCCAGGCTTTCGACATCGTATAAACGACAGATGCCAGAATAAAAGCGCTTAACCCCACAAATGCTGACGTAGACAGAACCAGCGGATGAATGCCGTCGCTCCCCATCAGCGCAAAAAAGAGGAAATTGACGGGATAGGTGGTGAAATACCAGTTATCCGGCGTGGGTGCCCAGTCTTTAAAAGCGGAAAACCCCTCGGTAAGAAACGCCCGCCAGACCAGAGGACTATTGGCAGAGTCCGGGTCCAGGGAAAAATAACGCATTGTCAAAAAGTAAGAACCACCAAGGGCAATAATTAACAACAACAGAAAGAATCCGACTTCTTTCAGGCTAAACTTAAACATTACTTATCCTTTTTCGCGCCTTTTACAATATAGCGAGGCCTTTTTTTGGTCTCGATATAAATCCGACCAATATACTCACCCAAAACCCCAATACCAATGAGTTGCACACCGCCCAGGAACAGGATCGATACAAGTAACGACGGATAACCGGCCACCGCATTTCCCCATATCAGCTTATCGATAATCATCCAGGTTCCATAAAGGAATGAGAGCGCGGCGACCAAAAAGCCAAGATAGGTCCAGACCCTGAGCGGTAAGGTAGAAAAGCTGGTAAAACCTTCCAGCGCCAGGTTCCATAATTTCCAGCCGTTAAATTTCGACTCTCCGCGAACCCGTTTTGAGCGGGTATACTCGACCACCGCTACCTCGCCCTCAACCCAACTCAATAAGCCCTTCATGAACAAATTGCGTTCCTGTAGCAGCTTGATATTTTCGACCGTTTCACGTGACAACAGACGAAAATCCCCTACGTTCTCTTCAATCTTCGGTGAACTTATTTTGTTGTGGATCCGGTAAAACCAGCCGGCAGTTTTACGTTTGAAATGGCTGTCACTGCTTCTGTCGCTACGCTTGGCAAGGACCACGGACCAGCCTTCCTGCCATTTGTTAATAAGTTCAGGAATAACTTCTAACGGGTCCTGAAGATCCACATCAATTGGGATAACCGCATCCCCCGTGGCATATTCGAGCCCTGCCAGCAATGCGGGTTCCTTACCAAAGTTACGGATGAAGTTAATCGCGTTAACGCCAGGATCTGCCTTCGCAAGCGCATTGATAATCTGCTCCGTGGCATCTGTACTGCCATCATTAATAAAGACAATTTCAAGATCGTATTCAGAAAGCGTCTCTTTCGCCGCCTGATAGAAAACAGGAATGGCGTCTTCTTCGTTAAAGACGGGAACAACCAAAGAAATCTTCACTTTTTCACCCTGAAGACAATGAATCTGGAGTAGATAAAACCGAAAACCAGACTGATAGCAGAAAACGCTACGAGTGTAATCACGGGGTTAATATGCGCATGATCGGCCAGCTTACCGACGCCCGCCGCCATAGCCCCCATAAAAATGACATACAACACGTAGCGAACGGTCGTCGCCTGGGCTTTGAATGTCCAACGGGCGTTAACAAAAAATGAAAACGTCACGGCGACACAAAAGGCAGCAAGATTGGCTATCGTCTGGCTGGCACCTGCAAAGAACAGAATGGCGAACACCAGCCAGTGGAGAAGCGTATTGATCACGCCCACGGAGGTGTATCGGACGAACAGTTTTAGCATAAGAATAGCCAGGGTTACCCTGGGCCAGGTCAGGTCGCTGTTTGGGCAGGGATTTTAGCAGTTGCCGCCATAGAGTGAAAGCCAGGATCAGGTAGCACGCAGTATGACGAGGCGAGGAAATTCGTCGGGGATGGATGGTTTTGTGGGGTATAGAGGGTTCACAAAATGCTGCACTGTGTTATTCGCGATGGTCGATCATAACAGCGCTTAGATACGCCGGATTAATTTCAAGAGTCCCTCACAGATTTGCCGCTTACATACATCTTTCAAACAAATGTAAATCCAGGCTTGAACCGGTATTTCTTTTAAAAAGCGCATTTTTTTAATAAGTTATAAACTTACAAACATTTACACAAAATCGTTTTCACACAATTTTTGTGCGTGTAATAGTCAGCGGGCACAAGATGCTGACGCCAAACAAGAGGGATTTTATGTTAAGCATCAGAGCATTAACTTTTTTTGAAATAGCTCAGGTGAGTGGTGGTGGCAATGCGGCTGTATCAAACATTGGTGCGACCTGTGATTTCGATTCTCATTCCAGCTCACGCTCAGGAGTACCGTTTAGGTGATGAGCAAAATGAATTTTAATTTAACTGACTCGCTTACTTATCTGGCAAAAATCATTCTGGTTTTGCTGTTGAGTTACACTGTTTATAATCAGCTTAATAATGGATTGCAATGCAGTAACAGTCACAGCATTGCAAATATACTAATTTATATGTGCCTGGTTAGCGGTATTATTTCGGTATCAAATACAGTAATTAATACAGTAGCAATGCTATTCAACAAAAAATCGATCAAAGCACCTCCTCAGTAACAGATTTACCATAACATACGAAAAGCGCCCACATCATACGGACAAGTTCCCGCCGCTCCCTGATAGTCCCTTTATCTGCACCGGGCCACTCTAAAGCAGAACCCGCCACATAAACAGCAAAACCCGCATGACCACGTACTACTCACAACATTCCAGCTTTTATCTCAAAGGCGACGGGTTGAAAGAGGCGGGATTTGAGACCGGGCGCAGCGTAACCGTGAAGATCTCACAGGGGTGCATTATGCTGATGGTGAACTGTAACGAGGTACAGGAGTTGCGCGAGCAATTTTATCAGGTTAAACAGGTCGTTAAGGGGATTAAGAACGTGATTGTTTAGTGAATTAAACCAAAGCTAGCTAATTAAAGAACCGGGTAGATTTTATAATCTTCCCGGCTTTGGTTACTTATGGCATCAGTTTTTTAATATCTTCAACAGTCAAACTAAAATTATCCATAGTATTTTCATTCAATCCCAAACTAAATTTATTATCTATTTTTTTCAACCAACAATAAAACCCAATAAATATACTCTCATTTTCCCCTGTCAACTCCATAAAACCAGAATCAGTATGTGACAACTCTAATGATCTTATTATGGATTTAAAAACATCTTTGTTTTCTGTTAAGTCATCAGATTCAACGGTCATTAAAAAACTAATTATCAATAGCTCATCCGATATATCCATTACTGTAGGAAGAGATGAGACTTTATCCTTTATTTCTTGTAATTTCATATTAATATTTCAATAAGATGAACCATCAAGAGGAATATGGGCACCATTAGGATCTGATTTAAACGTTCCCCATGTACCATAAGTTCTAAAGACCTCTCCAGCTGAAGTATTTTTCATACTTACTGTTGGTCCATTTGCAGCATTGAAGTTAGGGAATTTGGCTGCCGCTAATGGATTAGCGCCACGACCATGTACGGTATAACTACCTGCATCGTATTTAAATCCAGCACTAGGGAATTTTACTGGATCATGTCCCCATGTATTAGGAATACAGACTTGACTTGCCCAGGCATCAATATCGGATTTATTAATTCTACCATTATTTACTAATTCAGAAGGATCGTTTGGTCGTTTAGTAAAAGGTCCAGTCTCATTATTTCGCTAACGATTTGATTTACTGTCAAAAGAACAACTTAATCCAAGCGGTTCGATCCAACTAAGCGGATTAGGCGCATCCGGCGCATACCGGTAAAGGTTTATCCCCCGCCAGCCCTGCCGGGTCCTGCCGGATAAACCTGACGCTCTCCGGGTCATAATAACGGATAACAACGAAGCATAGGAACTGCGCAGGTAACTTTTTTCAGTTTAAACAATTATTTAAGAGGATGTGGAACGAAACGTTTAGTGTGCCGAACGAGAGTTAAAAAAATAAAATCCGGGAGGTTTAATTTATTTCCCGGCTTTTATTTTAATATTATTTGTTTTATCCATGAATTAAATTCCTTTACTAAATAAGGATCTTGCTTTTCTAATAATATTTCTTGCAGATATAGACACGTATCTTTATTTCCCATCTCAATCACGTATAAAGCAATAGAGTCAACAATGTCGTTGTCAAAAGAATCAATAGCCACACAATATATTTTTATTAAATCTCTCAAACCATCATTAACATCAGCTTCTAGCTTATTTAAAGCTTCATTATATTCATGTCTGATATTCATAAAATCTCACATTAATTATACGGGAGGTATCCCAAAAATCTTGGAATGTGAGCATCCGCGTTATGTATTGATTATCTTGAATTAAAAGGCCTGCAGTTTACCATAGAACTTTACAAGCTAATAAGTTTCGCAACAATCATACCCCATTAGATAATGGGGTGAAATGTTTTTCAAAAAATCTTTTAAGTAATATCCACTTCCTTTACCAATCCATTAATAAAGTTTCCAAATGAATTTGTCAGAAACCTTTGAAGGTTTATGTGATTCTCTTGCACAGTCAAATCTTCATCAAAAGAATCGGTTGCATAATATATAATAGAGTAATTATCTAAATCTAAACAGAAGAAATTCCCACCCCAGTCATTTGCGAAAGGAAATAGATTTTTAGGGATGACATTTCTTTCCAACATAATGATGTAGCAACCATCGATTAAAGATTTTGGATCGTCATTTGTCTGATTATTATAAACAAATGGTTTAAAACTTGCCACTTCTATCGGCTCAAAGTCATCATCACTATCCCACCAATTTTTATCTGGAACACCACCATTAAATTGTAAATAATGTAAAACAAAATCTTCAGGAAGGATGATAGATAGTTTCTCCTCAACTTTGCAAATATCCGTGCGTCCAATTTTCTTTTCACATTTACTGAAATGATTCATAATTCTATACCTCAATTGTGGCCGCTTGTTCGTAATTTTTCGGAACACGTTCTTTCAACCGGCTCTTGGAGTGAGAGACATCAATAGCTTCCTGGGAACCATATTTAACACCAAAACGTTTTTCGAATTGTGAGACTGAAGCTTTATGTGAGAAAGTAGCTTGATGTGCAAATGTTTTCACTATTTGCATGGTTGTCTTTCGTGTGACCGGATCAAAATCATCGATATGATGCCATGTATATCCGGTCGCTTCACTTTTAGAAATACCAGCCAACTTGAAAGCTTCGGTGAAATCTCTATCTCGCGTTCCTTGCATTGCAATAGTTACAATATTCTGTTTTGTTCCATTAATTGGGAAGAGATCTGGGCTCCCTGTAAAGTCGCCCCCTTTAATGCCAACCCCCACGGATCGATCCAGCTCAACGCATTCGGCGCATACTGATAAAGGTTTATCCCCCCCGCCAGCCCTATCGGATCAGAACATACAATCTAACTAAGGTTTGGATCATACCGCCAGTTTCGGTCGTACATCCCTGAAATCACCACGTTATAGTTCATACGCTAACACCATACCCCGATAAATTGAACTATGTGAACAATGCTTATTTTACTATCTAATCAACATGTTAAATACAAAAATATCATACCCAAAACACAGCGCTGTCTTAAAGTCGGTTATGTCAGCATTTGCCGCACCAACCGTAAAACCAAAGTCCCTACCGGATATTCGCGCAGTCCCAGCCTGCACCTTAAAGGTGACTGGCTGAAAGAGGCGGGATTTGACACCGGGCGGGGCGTGACGGTGAAGATCTCGGAGGGGTGTATTGTGCTGATGGCAGAAGGTAACGAGGTGCAGGAGTTGAGGGAACAACTTTACCAGGCTGAACAGGTGGTTAAGGGAATTAAGGACGGGATGTTTAGTGTATTAAACGAGAGTTAAATAATAAAAGCCGGGAAGATTTAATTTTCTACCCGGCTTTTATTATGTTATTACCTCCATCTTGCTAGAGGAGAGTTGTTACAATATTTCTCCAGTGATTTATCATCGAGAATATTTTTTTCAAATAATGGTGAAATTATTTCATCCAATATTTCAAAATCTTCCTGACAACCTGTGTTGTCAAAAAGGAGAAGTAACGCATCCTGCACAAGACAAAACTCACTTGAGTCATTTGATTTTATAATAAACTCAATAAGTTCAGATTTTATCTCTTTATTTGCAAGATATTCATCCTCTTCAGATAGATATTCTTCACTATAAAAATCATTCAGTTTTTTTGATAAGTTTTTTAATTGAGAAAATAATTCTTCGTTCATTTAATAATCTCATACGAACCAGATGGGATACCGTTAGTCAGGATTACTTCTTTATCTTTCCTGGCATATCGAGAAGCCTTACCAGATAATCCTTGTCCATTACTAACATCAATAATTTCATTATCTGGTATTTTTGATAAATCTATTTTTACTTTACTGTCATTTTTATTATAAAAATCTGCGGTGCTTTCTTTTTTCGTAGTAGATATCAGTTGAGTTGATAGCTTTCCATTTTCAATATGCTCCTGTACAGAATAGTTGGCATGAGGATCTTTTGGCGGAATCTTCCCCCCTCCCTGCGCACATTTTTTCTGTCCTTTAGTCAACGCACGAAAAACATATCCAATATGAATTTTACTAAGACCTAGCGGATCGATCCACGATAACGCATTCGGCGCATACGCATAAAGGTTTATCCCCCCCGCCAGCCCTATCGGGTCTGGATGCGTAATCTATCCATTTTAAGGATCGTACCGTCAACTTCGTATATAAATCACCAAAACTTTTTCATCATAGTTCATAAATTATTTCCGTACCCTTATAGATTTTTCTATCGTACTCAACTATGGCGATCAAGCAGCACCACTAATGTATGAGAATCAGCGCATTAAATATGAATAATCATGCACTATTTAACCCAAAGTCGCATAATATTAGCTTTTCCATTTTTCACCTCTAACATAAGCTATCAGTTCATCTTTGTTTTGTGGTTCATCAGGAAACTTCATAAAAGAATCATAACTACAATGACCAATAATAGATAACTCTATATCTCCCAAATAGTCAAAAGCGGCCTCAGATATTTCTTTATAATCCAAATCAGACAGATTGTTTTTTATATATAAAAATGTAAAATTATAAATCCGTTCTCTATTCCATTTAGAGCATATTAATCTCTCAAAAAAAGAGTCCATCAGTTTTTGCGAGTCAAGGACATTATTCATGCCCCACGAATAAATTATTTTTTTAAAAGTAGAAAATGCTTCTTTCTCATCAATAATAAGCTTATTCATTTATACACTAATCCCATTCAATTTGGTTGAGTAGTTTTTGGTATTCACCAAATGTCATATCTCTGGATGGGTATATAGATATATGAGAACCATGATCGTTAATAGCTCCTAATCCATCTGGTAATTTATCCAAATCTGTTACAGCATTCACAGTGCCTCGTTTAGGATCAACAGGTAAAGGAACTTGACTACCACTTAAGCCCTGTTTTCCAGTATAACTTGGACCAACCATATCATCTGCACTATTTACGCCAGAAAAATCATGAAACTTAGGATTACTACCTTCTGTTCTGGCTCCTTTTTGGGTACCATTAGGAGCCCCATCTAACGGACTATTAACATAATTCCCATTATTATCTTTCTTCATTGTTCTAAAACATGCTGTCAACCCTAATGGGTCAATCCATGATAGCGGATTCGGCGCATATTGATATAAATTCAGGCCGCCTTTCAGCCCTATCGGGTCCTGCTGGGTAAACCTGGCGCTATCCGGGTCGTAATAACGGAACAAATTGTAGTGCAACCCGGTCTCCCGATCCAGGTATTGCCCCTGCATACGCAGGTTCTGCGCATAGCCCATCTCCTGCGGTATCGACTCGTGCAGCAGTTTACCCCACGCGCTGTTCTGCCCTTCCCAGCGGATATGTCCTTCACGGTCCGTCATCCGTTCCGGCGTACCGTTTGGCTGACAGTGGAACCAGAAGATATCCGGATCCTTCGTGCCATCGATACGCGCCAGCGGTTCATAACTTTCCGCGTCGCTATAAACATAAGTCAGGGGCACATCGTCGTGAATTTCCTGCAACAGGCGAAAACCTTCCCACAGGAAACGTGTCGTCACCTGCTTTCCTACAGGCCTGCCACCACATCGGTTAACCAGTGCTCGCCGTCGTAACGATAGTGCCAGCGCGTCAGACCATTATTCTTCTACACGGCGCGGTTGTGAATGTCGTAACGCCAGCGAATGCCGCTCTGGTTCACCAAGCGTTTATTGGCATAGCCTCCGACGCCGGGCACCAACGAAAGGTCACATGGCACTTTTGGTTAAGCGAAAGATCCGCACGATTAAGACAGGCATCCATTCATGCTCTGCATGAGTTTTTTTCAATATTGAATACCGTAAAGTTCTTTATTAACCATGCCTTCCCCTTTGAACAGCAAGGCCTCTTCACCTGCTTCAACGTTGAAATGATGACACCCCTTATTGCTGTCGAATATTAATATATTAAAGCGAGTATGTTAAATCGAATAAATTAAATTAAACAACATCCCCCCATCCCTTTTAGGAATAACCCTACATTCCTCACCAATTAATTTAAATATTTCATCTTCATCAACAAAAAAACCTCTATATATTATAGCCGAAATAATTTTTTGAAACACTTCAGAAGGAACGTTTCTTCTTAAAAATTTAAGATCAGCCGGATTATTCCTAATGATGTAATATGAGTAGTTCATCAGTATGAAATTTGATATTAATAAATTCCCTGTAGACTGATATTTATCAAAGCACTGCCCCAGGGCTTTATATATGGTTTTATGAGATTTTTTATAAGTATATACAAAACCATTAGGATCGCTAAGATAGCAATTTGTATCATTGAAATGTAGATAATTATCCCGACCATCCTCAATGAATAAGAAATTCAATACCGATATTTGATAATTCTTTATTAATTTAATATCGCCGTGGTTTTTCTCTTTTGCAACCAGTTCATAAAAGTGCTCTATCAAAGGCAATACTGGTACATTATCATTGCGAGTAGTATTTATACAGAACCCGTCACTGGTAACGCATAGTTTGTCATAAGCATCATAATCCATTCCCATTTCAAAACATAAAAATCTCAAAAAGAAATTTTTTGCTTTTATTGCGTAATCTTCATTGTTATTTTTTAAAGAAACGAGTTGGTATATATAAAATAAGATAAAAATATCTTTATCTATACGCTGTCGGTTATCAATTTGAAACAGATAACCTAGTCGCGAGAGGAAAACTTCGAACGCGTAGCTTTCATCTTCACTTAAACCTAATCCCTTCAACGCACGCTGGGGCATTCCTTTGGGAAAACAAGTTTGCCAATGGCTCAATTCTGCGAGTTTTCCATTTTCTTTTTTAAAAAAAACAGGAAACAAATTTGGCTCGTCCTGTACATAAACATACTCGCCAAAGCTTTTCATCTCGGCTCTCGCATTGATAAAATGTTCAATCTTATGCAAATACATTTCAAAACTCATCAAATAATCCTCTTACCGCATTACTTCCAATTTCCTTTAGCATCTTTGCTTTCAATCTGGAATGAAGTAATTTTATCATTAAATTTGGCAAGAATATTTTACCAACACCCTTTGCTCCAGGTTCATTTCTCTTCGAGAGAACGCCGTCTTTTAATCCTGTTTCTTTATAATCAACTTTAGATATATCATCTGTGCTGATTAAAAAGTTCTACTCCAGAGTCATTAACCGTTATAACTGCTCGATATTTTTCATTTCCGGGGTTAAATCCAGGTCGACTATCATGGTTAACCCATATGGCTTTATCACCACGATTATTAGGAACTAATCCACCTTTACCACCGCGTTCCGAGGCTGATGCAATAGCTTCGTCTTTACTCATATAACGTATAACTTCTTCTTGTTTTAATCCGAGGGGGTCTCTTCTAGAGAGCCCATTTACGCCATACTGATAAAGATTTATCCCCCCCGCCAGCCCTATCGGATCCTGCTGGATAAACCTGGCGCTATCCGGGTCTAACGGAGTCCCCGTCGGTTATTCATTCAGCCACAGCCAGCTTCTCAAATAAATTGGCCAAAAGCGGCAGGACTTGAGACCGGGTGGACCGTCATCATAGTAGTTTCTGAGAAACGTACTATCCCTTGGAGGATAACAACAAGATACAAGAACTGCGCGAGCAGCTTTATCAGGCTAAAGAGGGGGATTAAGGATGTGCTGGTTTAGTGTACCGAACGGGTATTAGATAATAAAAAAGCCGGGAAGAATTTATTTCTTTCCCGGCTTTCGTTTTAAATAGTTTCGAACTTGATAACATCAGGAGGGAAGCTATCGGGAAATGATTTATATTTAACCCTGTTTGCTAATAAACTTTCTAAAAAAGCAGTCAGCCCATTGTCAGAATACTCAACTTCAGGCGATCTTGATGGAATAATAGCGGTCCCCCATAAATCACTATTCACTTTAGAATTTACAACCCAAAAAATATAATCACCATTATCAGTAACCCCCACTGGAATCAGTCCATTATCTTTTGGATATAATTGATATTTATAATAATCGCTATCTGACTCGATCAGATAATTAAGATCTTCTAAAATGAATTTATATTGTTCAAAAAAATTCACATCTTCATTTTGGCTAAATGGGTTAAATATAACAATAAATTCTGCAATACGACCCGAGCCATATGTATTTATAAAATCAACATAATCAGACGGAAAAGATAAATTATCCTCAATCAAAGGCCATTTCATCCCCTTGCCCGATTCTGAAGGGGAAACTGGTGGTGTTAGTATCGAAATTAGATTATTTATTGGCGTATTTACATTCCCGGTGGATTAAGTACTGTGACGTGTTCGAAGAATCCTCCTGATCCTTCTGCTTTTATTGTAATACCAGCTGGTATTCTGGAAGGGCCATGATAAATAGGAGTTATGTTTAGATCAACAACTTCCCCTTGTTCCAAGGCCTTCCTTATTCGACCTTCTATTCCACTCATCACTGGTGTATTGGCAGGTCGTTGTTGAATAGTAATTAGATTGCGAACATCATCACCAGAGCCACCTAACTGACGACCAAGCAAGTGTCCTCTTGCCCGATTACAACCAGATCCGGTAATAAATCCGGGAGGTTGAATATTGGTATTTGCGTGCGTTTCAGTATTTATATGGCTTGCATTTAATCGAGCCTTCACACCTGTTGGCCGACTAAGCTATCCAGTTCACCATATTTGATACCACAATTCATTAACCCCAGCGGATCTATCCAAATAAGAAGGTTAGGCGCAACTGATAAAGGTTTACCCCCCCGCCAACCCTATCGGATCATGCTGCGTAAACCGTCCGCTGTCCGGGTCGTAGGACCTGAACAGGTTATAATGTTACTCCATTTCACAGTCAAGATACCCCCCATGAAAATACTAAATAGCTGCGTCTAATACCGCTACACTTGCCATTTATTAACATGTGGCAGCTACGCAAGAGCAAAACATAGCAAGCCCGGCGTAGCTCCGCTTAGCGGAGAGAAAAGCCCCAATTCCTTGTCCTGCAAGGGCTTGCAAAAAGTGTAGCCCTATTCCGCGCAGTTATTTAGAGTTAGTGTTTTCTAATTGTCTATATTCCTTAAGGATTTAATTTTACTAATAGATAATCATATAATGCTTCAGCAATAAATTCAGCATGCTCACTCTTTACTATCAAATTAAAAAAATAATATTGTTCATATAAATCATCAATAATTTGATGTTCGCACATAAAGAATTTGGCATAACTTATATATATACCTCTAATATCCTCGGATAGTTTTTCCAAATTAACTTGGGAGTTTGTAACATCATAAAATATATTCGCATACTCCCGATCAACTTGACTAATCTCTATAAAAGGAGCATTCAATTTCTCGCACTGCTTCCAGTGATAAGTTTTTTGATTACTATCTTTATAGATAAATTTCATGTTTAATCCTTAATCTTATAATCAGTCACATGAGTCATTCTTCCACGCTTATCAAATTTCGCCATATAATGAACAATTACGCCATTGATTTTTTGCTCCACTTTAGACCATCCTTTACCTTTAAAGTGAGGATCTCCAATTTGATCCGCTTTAATAATTACCGTACCGTTTTCAGGATGTTTTATTACATGATCTAAAGCAAATTCTTCATTTTTGTTCCTGGGCCTCGTTCTGCCTGTCGATTTTGATTTTACCTTTTCAGGTTTACGTGATGATGAACATTTTCTCAATCCAAGAGGATCGATCCACCCCAACGCATTCGGCGCATACGCATAAAAGTTTATCCCCCCCGCCAGCCCTATCGGGTCCTGCCGGGTGAACCTGGCGCTATCCGGGTCGTAATAACGGAACAAATTGTAGTGCAACCCGGTCTCCCGATCCAGGTATTGCCCCTGCATACGCAGGTTCTGCGCATAGCCCGTCTCCTGCGGTATCGACTCGTGCAGCAGTTTCCCCCACGCGCTGTTCTGCCCTTCCCAGCGGATATGTCCTTCGCGGTCCGTCATCCGTTCCGGCGTACCGTTTGGCTGACAGTGGAACCAGAAGATATCCGGATCCTTCGTGCCATCGATACGCGCCAGCGGTTCATAACTTTCCGCGTCGCTATAAACATAAGTCAGGGGCACATCGTCGTGAATTTCCTGCAACAGGCGAAAACCTTCCCACAGGAAACGTGTCGTCACCTGCTTTCCTACAGGCCTGCCCCCCAGCGTCTGCTGGCGTGTTTTGCTGATACGCCGGCCGAGCGGGTCATAGCGGAAACTGACCTGCGTTTGTGGTTTGTTGCGATCCCTCGGGACGGCCACCACATCGGTTAACCGGTGCTCGCCGTCGTAACGATAGTGCCAGCGCGTCTGCCCGTTGTCTTTTTCGGTGGTCCGCCCATGAATGTCATAGCTCCACTGAATGCCATTTAAACGGGTGAGACGGTTATGACGAACAGACTGCTGCAGGCTGTTATCCAGCGGATTGCCTGCCGCATCCCAGCGCCATTGCTCTTTTCCGGGGGACGTGCCGTCCTGTTCCAGCAAACGCCCGGCGCTGTCATATTTCCAGTTACACCAGTTGAACGGATCATCATCACGCTCTTCGCGCACCGGGTTGTTGCGGTAGTCGTAATCCCAGCGGCGTGACCAGCGTGCGGGTGCCGGGCGCTGCGCATTGCCGGTGAACACATCCCGGCGATGGATGCGTCCGAGACGATCGTATTCATTGCGGCTTGTCAGCAAGCCCTGCGTACGGCCAACTTCCCGGTGTAACTCATCGCGGGTAAAGTCGCTTATCGGCAGATTATCGAGAGCCAGGCTCAGCAGATGCCCGCTTCCGTAATAGAAATATTTCAGATGACGCCCGTCGGGTAACTCCACCGATGTACGGTTGTTCAGCGCATCATAAGTCCAGCCCAGCCTGCCGTTTTCACCCTCTTCACTGATAACACGTCCCAACGCGTCATAGGTAAAGATCAGCTCCTGTTCAGCTTCCTGACTCCATACGTCATCACCCAGTGGGGGATGTAACGCCACTCGCGTAACCTGCCCATTCGCAGAGTAGTGATAACGGGTCTGCCCTTCCGGCGTGCTGCGGGCAAGCAGTTGGCCCGCCTTGCCCCAGCGAAATGCATGCGTTAAAGCCTGTGAATGCCCGGCGGCGAAAGTACGACGCACAGTGCGTCGGCAGGCATCATATTCATACTGTGTTGCGACACCGTCCAGCCCTGTTTCAGCAAGCAGCAGCGAATCCGCACCCCACTCAAAGTGGTACGCTTCCCCGTTTTCATTTTGTAATGCCGTTAATCTGTCGCGGCTGTCCCAGCGACGGCGCACCTCTTCCCCTAGCGCGTTACGGGTTGCCACCAGCCGGCCTGCGTCATCCCAGCTAAACTCGTGGCGCTTACCGTCCGGGGTAATATGGTATTCCGGTAGTCCACGTGAGTTCCAGCCAATAGACTCCTGCCAGCCCTCCGCCCGCTCCAGTTGCAGTGGGCGACCTGCGGCATCATAGTGATAGCGGGTTTCTTCACCGTCCGGCGCTTTCACCGACTGCAACCAACCGAGCGGGTAAAAGCGATAACGGGTAATACGCCCCGAACAGTCCGTCTCGCGGATAATCTGCCCGGCCTCGTTATACTCCTGGCGACGCGTATTGCCTGCCGCATCCACCTCTTCCACCACCAGGCCAAAAGCGTCACGCTTGAGCAATGTGCTCTGCCCCAATGGATCGACGATGCGCGCCAGCCCGTGGTGTTCATCATAATAAAAACGGGTGGTGGCGCCATCGGCCATGGTGATAGCCGTCGGCAGCGCGCGCTGCACCAGCCACTGGGTCGCCTGAATATTGCCGTCCGGATCGATTTCCTGGATACGGTTGCCCATATCATCGTAGACAAAGGTCGTGGCATGGCCGAGGGGATCAACGCGCCGGGTCAGTTGCTCGTCGTCATTCCACTCGAATTCCCAGCGTTCACCACGTTCATCGACAAATGCGGTGATTAATGCCTGCGCATTCCAGTAATGTTGACGCTTGTGTCCGTCATACTGTTCAACGGTGGTTAATCCCGCGGCCAGATCGTAGGTGAAGCGGCAGCCATCTCCGCTACTGGTACGGTTTTCCACGACTCGCCAGTGGTCAAATTTCTGCCAGCGATACTCACTCTCCAGCCCGCCAGGCATACGGTGCCAGACCATGAGTCCGTCATCGTTATAACGAAATTCACGCGTCACCACGCCCGTCGCATCTTCGACAGCAGCCAGTTGACCACGATGATCATAGCGCCAGCGTGTCAGCAGCCAGGATTGCTGACCATCCGAATGGCGGGCCTCGGTAACCCGGGTCGGGAAACGTTCATCGCCATAAAACAGCGAGACATCAATGGCACAGGGGGCATCATGAATACGCACCAGCCGCCCATGCTCATCCCAGCCGGTTTCCAGCATGTTGCCATACTCATCGCTGAGCGATGCCAGTCGCAATATTGATGGGTCAGAGCGTGTTGGTTTGAACACTCGCCACACAGCACCATCGTCATCGGCAATAGCAACATCACCCTGCTCGTTACGGCGGATGATTAACCCTTCACTGATGCTGTAAAGCGCTTCGTTAAGGGCAGGCAGCGTAAAGCTGAGCTCACGCCCGGTGTCGTCAAACCAGGTGGCGTTGTCGCCTTCCCGTTGTAAGTAGCCGTCGAAAGCGGTAGCCCAGCCCAGGCCAAAAAGGCCTTCGCGGCGGGTAAGACTGTTGTAACTACGTTGCCAGACCAGTGGAAAGCGCCCTGGCAAGCTAAAGTCCTGTTCTGCCTCATCGTTCAGGACTTTCACGCCGGTTGCAGCATGGACCGGATGTGATGACCCAAAGACGGCGTTAATCGCCATATCCGTCAACATGCCCCCGGCGGCGGAAGCCAGCGCACAAGGCATTGATTTGAGGATGGTACCGAAACGTCCACGGAAAAGGGCTGTCGCCGCCATAATGACCGCCAGGCCCGGAAACTTGCCGCTTTTAATATCCCGGACGGTGAGTGTTTCACCGCCAATGATGACATTGGGTGAGACCTCTTCTGAGATGGTGGCTTCACAGGTGGTTCGGTCTTTGGCGCGTGCGGCGGGTTGGTTATTGATGAAGACGCTTTTTGACCCCTCCGCCAGATACTGCTGTGGTGAGTGTTTCTCGCACTTCACCTTGTCCTCTTCCAGCGCCGTGGTGCCTTCGGCAGCGGATGCAACCGGCGGTTGCCACATGTTGCTGCCAAACTGTGCGGCCATCGACAGCAGCATGCCGCCATAATCGGCAAAACTTTCCGGTGGCTGCGGTTCCGGTGGCGGTGACGTACCGGCAGGCGTGAGCATACCGGCGGCGCGCGCAGCGGGCAGCTTATTGGTCAGGACGTTGTGCGAACCGTTGTCAATTTTTCCGGCGGGAGAAGGAGGGAAAATCCAGTCCCCCAGTTTATTGGCCGCATTGGAGATATCATCCGCCTTACCCAGCACGTTGGTAAGAATCCCCCCGATAATGCCGCCAAGCACGCAACTGGAACCGACGGCAGCCAGCCCTGCCGCCGCCAGACCCGCCCCGGCAAAGGGTGCCGCAACCGCCGCGATCCCGGCTACCGCCGACCCAATCGCAGCATAAGCGACCCCTTCGGCCACAATACTGGTGATATCAGCGAAGATACTTGAATGGATGATATCGTCACCCTTACGGGCTGCGTGCTTGTCACTCATCGCTTATACATTCCGATTGTTATTCAGCGTCAGACTTTGTTTGAGGGCATTCCAGTGTTCTGCATCCTGTTCGGTAAAAGGACGCAATGCAGAGAAGGTAAAAATAAGCAGCATGGGTTTATCAACCGCCTGCATCGCCAGTTGCTTCTGCCAGATGCGGGTGTCAGCGCGTAAGAAGGCGGTTTCAACCTCAACGGCACGAATATTTTGTTGTGGGCCGACAAGCACGCGGGTAAACGCGCTCTGCTGCACTTCGCCCATTTGTGCGCGCAGTTGATCCCACTGGCGATGAAATTCTTTCTCGGCATCGCTGCCTTCGGGAATGGGGCCACGGCTGACAACAACCGATAACCCACTTTCGTCATCGCGCAGAAGCGTCATGCTGGTGTCCTGCCATGCGGCCGGGAAAAGCTGAAAGGAACCTTCCTGGAGGTGATATTTCATCATTTGCCTTTTAATGAAAATAATTCGCCTGCAATCGCTGAGATGAATGCAAGGGGCATTCACTTAAAAACAGCAATCCAGATAAAATGAGGGATGTTAAACGTGCATAAACAACAAAAGGATTTCAGGCTGCGCAGATGTCAGCCTGAATCACACGTTATTTCTCGCGGGTAATCACCACACTGCTTAAACAGTCCGGATTCGTTTCGGCGAAACTAAAGGTGACTTCCTGGCCGTCGCCAATTGCAGCGGTATGACTGGTGACTTCATGAACCGAATGTCCACGCGGCGTATCGGTAATGTCCATTTTCGCATAGTGCTGACGTACCTCGCCCAGCGAGACACATTGCCCTGCATAATCGAACGCAAACAACACTTTACTGTTTGTTTTTTTATTCACCCGCAGGTCGAATGCCGACAGCGTTGCACCGCTGGCCAGTTTTACTGCATCACTGGTATAGAAGACAAAATTATCGTTTTGTGACACCTCAGTAACCGGCAAGGCGAAGCGGTTAATGGTATTCACGTTAACGGTTTTAACAGATGTGCTGAGATGAGAAATAAATTGCCAGAGATCTTCGTTTTGCATTTTTGCCTCGACAACTCCTGTCATGAGTAAATTAGCGAATATGATGGCACAGGCTTTATTTAGCCGGGTAATTTTTGTCATACCATCCTCCATAATAATCTTCGTAGTCCTGGCCGGTCACCGATGTCTGTTCGCCTCGTCCGAAGATTCGGCCGATTTTCGACTGCGCTTCCGTTTCTGTCATCTTTCCGCTCTTAACTGAATCGTAAATCGAATTATAGCTTTTTTGGTTGGCCGGATTGCCCGAAATGCCGATATCCGGCCCCCCGTTGGCGAGGATTTCTCGCTGAACTTTAATATTGTTCAGTGTAGCCGCCCCCTCATCACTTAATTTACTGTTGAGGTAAGCATCACGGGAAGAGAAATCATCTTTGGGCGTATACATTGCGTGGCCGCTCTCATGCGACAGCAGTTGTACCGTTCGTGCCGGGTCGTTCAACGCGCCCTTATCTACCGTGATCGTTTGGGTCTTACGGTTAGCCATCGTCCCCCATCCCTCATTACCCTCTTTTAGGGTCCAGCCATCGTCCTTCAATTTTTTCAGATCATTCGTTAGCGTCGGGGATTTTGATGCCAGTTGGTCAACATCATCACCGAACCCCGTCGTTACGGCGGGTTTGGAGACCGGTTTCGCACTGTTTTTGGGGGCGCCAGCCGCCGCACCGGGAACCGCCCCTCCCGCTTTATTTTCCTTACCTGGCGTGAAATACTCCTCAACCGCCTTATCGATATCTCCTTTCAGGCGTTCACCCGGCGCGTCGACCCCGGCTTTGCCATCATCCGCATTCAGGTACAACTTCCCTTTGGTCGTGATATGCCCGTCGCCTTTTACAAAAAAGTTAAAGTCATTACCAATCAGGTTGATCGTACCGTTAGCCAGTAGTTCGATAGCGCTTTCGCCGGATGCCAGTAGTAGCCGTGTACCCGAACTGACCACATACTGTTCAGATACCGCCTCCAGCTTATCTTTGCCCGTTAATACCAGAGACTTCCCTTTGGTGACCAGTGTCTGGTTGGTCTCCACACGTAATAGCTCGTTTTTACGGACATAGTGGCTGTTATTGCCGTTGATGGTGCTCGTGGCGTCATTCTTAACGTTGGTGTCCATATTCCGTTCGGCCTGGATCCACACCTGCTCCTCCCCCGCTTTATCTTCAAAACGCAGGGCGTTGGCGGTGTCAGAAGAACCATCTTTCGAACGGCTGAGGAACCCCATCTGGGTGGCGGCGGCGGGGAGCGCCCACGGCGGCATGCTGGCTTCGTTATAGACACGCCCGGTGATGATCGGTCTGTCCGGGTCACCGTTAATAAAATCAACCACCACTTCATCGCCGACGCGTGGCACCTGTACGCCGCCGAAACCCTGCCCCGCCCAGGCGCTGGAGACACGCACCCAGCAGGAACTGGTATCGTCGCCTTTCGCCAGTCTGTCCCAGTGGAACTTCACCTTCACCCGGCCATAGCGATCGGTCCAGATGCTTTCCCCCTGCGGGCCGACGACTCTTGCGGTCTGTGGCCCATAGGTACGCGGCCAGGCCGATTTTTGCGCCGGACGGTATGTAACGGTGGAGGGGATCACCGTGAAATCAATGCGGTGCATCGTTTGCGAGCCACTACCGCTGGCATAATTGTTCTCTTCCAGCCAGTAGTTGGCCTCGGTGGTCAGGTATTCCGCGTTATCGCTGAAAAAGGGGGCGTTATAGAGGGTAAACGTGTTACCCGGCGCGATACCGAGTGCCGTGGCGCTACCATGAATCTGTTGATGCTCCACCTGCCAGCGCTCCTGGCGGATGCGGGCATAGAAATCCGCATGATCGTGTTCGACAAAGCGCCCCGGCCAGTCGTACACATCAATACTGCCCGGTTGTGGTGAGACCGGGTTCTGCCGGGCCTGAAACAGCCAGGCATTCGGCTTGCGGAAATCATAATCGTCCAGGCTGTAGATCCCCGGTGTCACGCTGTCGGTCAGCGCCCACTGGCTGATCCCCTCTTCATCCGTACTGCCACCGGACGGTGTCACGTGATAAGGAATGGTTTCGTAACCGGCAAACGGCTGATGCTGGGTCGCCGCATCGGTCAGTACCAGAACATGCCGCTCCGCCTCGTGGCGGAAGAAGTAGCTGATGCCCTCCAGTTCCATCAGGCGGCTGATAAAGTCGAAGCTGCTCTCCTGATACTGTACGCAGTAGTCCCAGACGCGATAGCTGCCGGTCAGCTTGTCTTCGACATTGACCTGGTTTTCAGAAAGCAGCGTTTTGACGATTTGCGGTACCGTCTGCCCCTGGAAAATACGCAGGTTACGGTCACGCTGCATTGGCCATAAGTCGGATTCAACGCTGAGTTGATAGACCGCGTAGCGGGTGCCGGACAGCTCCACGGCGCTCACCGCAACGCGGGTCACTTTGCCGTTAAAGTAGCGCGGCGATGTTATATCCTGCGTCGGGATAGTCACGGTGACGGCCTTTCCCAGTAGCTGGCTGCGATCCATGCGCGCATCGGTGCCCAGCAGCGTCAGGCCAAGTGCATAAGGTTCTGACAGCGCTTCACGCCCTGACAGTTTCCAGAACAGCAGCCCTTCGACCGGAAGCTGCACGGTAATACGGTTGAGCATAAGGTTCATTCCGTTAAAAGTAGCAACGCGCTGAAATCGTCAGCGCAAATGCCATTCGATAGAGAAAATCCACCCGCTAAGATTGCGGTATTTTTACTAAATTTTGATGTCTGGCGAGGTAAATTGTATTTGCCACTCTGTACTGGCCGTTATATTTATCGCTCTGTATCGGGCACAATATAAGACCGTGTTCCTGGCTGTCTGCCGAGGTTATTATCAACCTCAGTCATGCCACTATTTATTCCGTCGGTGTTTCCTCATCCGGCGCCTGGTCAAATAACGCCGCGGCCATAGAGACAATGCGGTCATGCTGCACCAGCTTCTCTTTCCATTCCTGCGGAATCCCCGACCAGCCATATAAAGCACCGGCAAGTTGTCCGGCCGTCGCCGCCACGCTGTCGGCATCATCGGCAAGGTTCGCCGCCAGCAAGATGGCATCACGGAAATTGTCGGTGTGCCATACCGCCCACATGGCCGCTTCCAGCGTATCGATAACATAGCCACTGGAGCGGATCTGGTCGCGGCTTTTTTCTTTATATTCACCAGCGTTGATGATCAGCACGCGCGGCTCTAACGGCATCATTTGCGGGGAAAATACACGTTCTTTGTCGTACCCATTAATCAGCAGAAGCAGTAAGCAGCTCAGATAATGTGCGGAACTTACAGCCTCGGTCGCGCAATGGGTGGCCTGACTTTGAATTTTCGCGTTATAGAATGTCTGAGCGAAATTGCGACGAAAATAGATCGGTACAGGCGCTAATCGAATAATGGATGCATTTCCCGCTGTTTCCGGGGCCGTATTACCAAACCAGTCCGCTCCGTTAATCTCATATTGTTCCAGGGCATAACGGGTCGCATTGCCAATATCAAAACAGACACCGTTAACGCTGTTATAGCCCTCGCGATACCACTTCACCAGCTTGTCCCTGAAACATTGCCTGCTGGCATATTTGCGCTCCAGCATTGTTTCAGCCAGACACAGGGCCATAGAGGTGTCGTCGGTCCACTCGCCGGGTTTCAGGCGAAATGGCCCACCACCCACCATATCCGTCACGGTATGATGGTCACGAGGCATAAATTCCAGCGTGGTGCCCACGGCATCGCCCACGGCGAGCCCGACAAGCGCGCCTATGGCCCTGTCGCGACAGATATCCAGCGGTTTGACCTGATCAGGCGTGTCATACCATTTTGTCGACTCGGCTTCTTGCGGGTCATCTACCAGTGGATGCGCAATGTAGTCATACAGCATGCGGTGCTGCGTCCGCGCATTAGTAAACGGAATATAGTGCTCATACTGTTTTGCATAACGCTCTATTTCCCGAATATCAGAATGTAAATCGATCACGATTGTCCCTTCCCTGCCTTTCTTTACTGCTGTATCGCAGGCAGCGGTTTGCCGCTACCGTCTTTTACAAAGACCAGGCTCTTGTCATTTTGCCCCAGCTTACCCTGATAAACATTCCCCACCTGATAAGCCGCAACGGCGATTAGCCACGCCGTTTCATTATGTTTTTCGACCAACCAGCTTTTATTAAACTGTGGTTGTTCTACCCGTAATGACATTTCAATCACCGGGTTGTTATTAATAAACAACCCGCTTTGCTTCATGGATAAAATGGTGATATTGACATCGCTGCCATTAGTCAGAATGTCCTGCTCTTTGCGCTCAAGGTTACGCGCTACTCTTTTTGCCAGCCCGAAAAAGAGACATATCAGCACAATCGTTACAACAACATTCACAATTTCAAATGTCGAGATATTCATCCCTTAATACAATCCTGTTCCGTTATTACGGAGCAAGCATCAGCACTTTGAACTGGCTCGGCACGATACGCATACCAATCGCATTGGTGGAGTTTTGCAGGCTCACGCTGGTCAATCGCGTGGCGGGAGTGCCTTTTAACAGCACGGTAAACGCACCGGTTAAATGCCGGGATGGCCCCATCACGGTCCCAGAGGCCACGCCTGTTGCCACGCCGGGGTTATCGCCGTTGGTCAGTGGCGTGATGGTCGCCATATTGTGGGCAGGCATCCCCATAAACAGGATATTAAAAGCATTGGGAATTGCCGTCGGCCCCAGCGCAATATCCGGATAGGGAATGGGCGTAGGGGCTGGCATG
Organism: Phytobacter sp. RSE-02; assembly: GCF_040578655.1. Taxonomy (NCBI): domain Bacteria; kingdom Pseudomonadati; phylum Pseudomonadota; class Gammaproteobacteria; order Enterobacterales; family Enterobacteriaceae; genus Phytobacter; species Phytobacter sp. RSE-02. The sequence goes on from NZ_JBEULY010000003.1 coordinate 86,282, forward strand.
GGCGTCAGGCAGACATCCGGAAAGGCCAAATCAACCCCGAAAAGCTGGCAGTTCGCAAACATGACGGTTCCTTATCCCATATGAATCTGTTCAGAATCGACTTTGGTGATCGCTTTGGACGTAATCACCGTGTTGTGGGCATGCAGGCGCGCATAGTCCTCAGCCTTCATGTCCAGTTGCCCCGCGCGAACCTGCTCGGTCTGTCTGGTCGTGCGAAACAGGTTGTGGCTGATTTGGGTGACGGTCTGCCAGACAGATTCTGCCCGCTTGCCGACAACGCGCGACAGGCTGACCCACGCCGAGAGTTTCTCGCCGCTGTATTTCATTTCGTCGATATGGCAGTCACCCTGCCCGGCGGTGACACGGAGCGCCTCGCTACTCAGGCTTAGCTCCCCCGCGCTACGAATATGCAGATCGCCCGGTACGCTGAGTTCCGCAACCTGCGGGTTGGCCCGTTCCAGTACCGCCAGCAGCCAGATTTGGCGCTCTACGCTGGCAATCAACACTGTATCGCCGGTCTGCGGTGCGATAACACAACTCGCAGCCCGGCGACAATGCCAGCCACGCCCTTCGCTTTCTACCGTCAGGCTGCCGTCAGCAAAGCAGTGGGTCACCACCGCCGATGCCTGTACGGGCGGCAGTATGGGTTGGGCCATCAGATGGTTGACTTTACTCATTATCTCTCCTCAACGGCGGCTCTGGCGCTGCAGGCTCCAGGCCTCAGCAGCCAATAATTCTTCGTCATATTCGAGAATGCCCTGACGTCCGGTGAACTGGGCATTCTCCTGATTCGCCCGGTGCATCCGGGTGCGGGAAAAGGTCGCGCCGCGCAGGTCGGCCAGACGCAGGTCGGCACCGGTAAAATCGCTGTAGGTCAGGTCACAAAGTGTAAAACGCACACCGACAGCATTCACCTGCTGCAGGATACTTTGAAACAGGCGGCTCTTGCTGAAATCGGCCTGCTCAAGCGTGGCGCCGACAAAAATAGCCTGATCAAAGAGACTGCCACGACACTGCGCGCCGCGCAGATTCGCTTCCATAAACAGCGCCTGGGTTGCATTGACCTGATTTAACCGCGCGGTCTGTAACGACGCCCCTTTAAAATTGCACTGGGTAAGCTGCGCGCCGCTAAAATCCGCGCCGTCTAACTGGTTGTCGGTAAACTGGCAGCCGGTAAAGCCGTGCCGGGCGTAATCTTTCCCGCGCTGATCGCAGTCGAAAAAGACCACCCGTTCAAACTGACTGCCTTCAAGCACCGTTGTACGCAGATCAATGCCATAAAAGGTGGTCAGCAGAAAACGGCACCCGGCAAAGCGGGCATGAGCCAGCGGTGATTCAAAAAAGACGCTGCGTTCAGGTGTTGCCCGATCAAAGTGACTGTCTGCCAGCGCACAGTGCATAAATTGTACGGTCTGTAGCGAGCAGCCCGTAAAATAGCTACCCGTCAGCGTGCAGTGGTTGAAGATACATCCATCAAGCGGCGTTTCCTCCACCCGCAGGTTTGCCATTTCGCACTGATTAAACACCGTCTGGGTTAACCGGGCTCCCCGCAGGTTTACTCCGTTTAGCGCACATTCGGTGAACGCCGTTTCATGTAAATTGGCCCCTTGCAGGTTCACGCCCTCCAGAGAGACCTCCTGAAAAATACCGCCGGAGAGATCGCAGCCCCGCAAATCCAGCCCGTCGAGGGAGATTTCGCTGACCGGCTCGCCGCCTTTCACCCGCTGTTGCAATTGTGCTGCGGTGAGCATCGTCATATCACTTCTCCATCGCGCTTCGGCAGCGTTTTGATGCGTTTCGTCCATGCCCCATCAAGGCGGGTGGTATCGCTGATGAACGCCTGCGAGAGATCGGCGCGAAAAAGATTCGCCCCGCTAAAATTGGCCCCGCCAAGCTGACTTTTTTGCAGCAACGCCCCCATCAGGTTGGCATCGGTGAAATCGGTATCGCGAAAATCGGTGCGCACAAACAGGCTTCCCATCAGGTTTGCCTGACCAAAGTGGCTGGCGCGGCAATCCGCTTCGCTGAGATCGCAATTCTCCAGCTTCGCCAGGGTGAATTGCGCGCCGGCGAGCGGCGTCTGACGCAGGTTGCACTGGATGAGCGAAGCCTGGCGGAAGTCGGCGCCCGCTAAGGTACTTTCGGCCGCTATCGCGGTAGCGATTAAAGTGGCCCCGGCAAAACTCACCTGTTCCGCCTGAGTCTGGACAAAGGAGCAGCTATCCAGCCGCGCGTCGCTAAACACTGCGGCCACCAGCACCGATTGCATAAACGCGCATTTATGCAGCCGCGCACCGTGAAAATCGGGTTCTGCCAGGGTGAGTTCCATGAAGATGCAGCCGTCCAGCGAGGCGTGGTGGAAACGGCAGCGGCTCAGCCCGGTTTCGCGTAACAGCAGTCCATCCAGGCTGGCGTTATCGAAGATGCACGCCTCGAATAAGGCATTTTGTGTCTGCGTCTCTTTAAAGCGTGCACCGCTAAAATCGCTCTCCTGACACTGAGCAAGCGCCAGGCTTGCCCCGGTAAAATCACATCGTTGTAATGAGGCGTGCCCAAATTGCGTACGGGCAAGCATCGCCCCGGCAAAACAGGCGTCATCCAGTTTGCTGTTGCGGAAATCAGCACATTCCAGCAGCGCCTTTGTGAAATTAGCACCACTGAGATCCATACCGGAAAAGTCAGCGCCGGTGAGATCCATACCGCTAAAATCGCCCCCTTGCGCGAATGTGCGCCCGGCGCGCTGGCGGATGATCTGTGCAAGGTCACCCGTCAGGCGTACGGCGGGAGGTTGTTGGGCCACAGCCGCCAGATACATCTGATGCAGCGCCTCGCTCGCCTGCTCGCGCTTTTTCTCACTCATCAGGTCGCTGTTGCGGTGGAGCATTTCCTGCATCCGATGCAGTGATTCCGGCCCGCGCGGCATTTGGTCATCCCTGTGCGGATATTTTGCTTCCATTTCGCGTTTGCGCTGCTCCGCATCGGCCTGTATCTGCTGCGCCTGACGCTCCATTTTTTCCATAAACTCAGGCAATTCATCGAGGGCAGGCATCTCAGGCTCTTCGATGTTGCCGAGCAGGTCGCCAATGTCGCTCCCGTTTGCTTCCAGCCTTTCCCGGTACTGTTCACGCAGCAGCTTTTCGCGATTCTTTATGTTGTCGCGCATCGGGCTCGGCGTCTGCTGCACCTCACTGTCAAGCCACGGGCCGATAAGCGATTCCGGCAGCAGATCCTTTTCGCGAAACGCGAACAACGCCCCTTTTTCTTTATCCAGGCGCTGGCTGAGGACTTTGCGATAGTGGTTGAGCGAACGCCCGGCACCGTTTTTTTCGAGCGCGGGCATTAAGTGCAAAACATCCGCCGCGTCGTCTTCATTAATGCGGATATGCCCCTGCCAGATAAGTACCATCTGCTCCAGATGCGGGAAAAACCAGACGGTGGTTGCGCGCAGGGTTATCTCTTCAAACAGGGTCTCTTCCTGGCGCAACCGGCTGATAAAGCAGCGCGCATGCCAGGGTGGCAAGGTGCCTTCCTGCACAGGTTTTTGCGGGTGCATGTTCCAGATACGCCACGACGCCTGTTCCGGCAGGGTGTCTCTGTCCCACCACTGATCGGGGCTGGCGGCATTAAACACCGTCCAGTCGATGTCGCGGGCAAAGCCGGGAAAATCGTTCTGCAACCAACCGGCGTCATAGTTTTTGCCCATCCGGCGAAAGCGGCGCGGCCAGGTGAGATCAAGCGGCCCAAAGCTCGCAGGCTCCGGCCTCTGTTTTGGCGAGGTCATGCGCCCGTGGAGGGGCTCAATGTTCGGCAGGCGGTGGAGGCTTTGTCCCTGATGATTTTCCGGGCAAAACCCCACCCCATGCGGGTTTTCTTCACAGCCTGCACCACCCCAGGCGCGCGTCCAGTCCAGACGCATGTCGCCAAAAGGCTGCGGTGGGGTCATTTTGCTGCCCGACCAGAAACGGTCGCCAAACACCACCAGTGATTTACTGAGATTGTCGATATCCACCCGCGTCATCACCGCCGTTTTTTCCTGCTGGTGGTGAGTATAGGCATAGCCGGTGGCCAGGAATTCTGCACGGGTTTTCGGCATCGCCATATCAATAACGCCACCGCTGGTTTGCAGTTCACTGGCGGCAAGCTGCCAGAGCTCCATCTCCGGACGCAGTGTTGGGGCCTCCCCCATATCGGTCAGCGCCATCACCGACACGCCAAGATGGTTTTTACCCTGCCAGCGGAAAGGGCGATGGAGCACGCTCAGGCGCAAAGGTTTAATAATCTTCATCCGTAATACCTTATTCGCCTAAGATGAGTGGCCGATCGTATAACGCAATTCTTTTCGGGTCTTTGGGGTCATATTTGATGGTGGTGCCATTACCGGCTTTAAAGCGTTCTCTCTCTTCAAAGCTCATAGATGTATAGAAGCTTGCCTGTACTTCCTGCCCCTCACGGGTTTTAAAGTTCACCGTCAGTAAATAGACAGGGTTTTCTGCATCCCACATCCCCGTTTGCCTGGCGAAAATAATATCCGCATTGGCACCAATACCGGTTTTAAGTACTGATGCTTGCCTAAAGGAGTCTTTAATATAAACAATAAGGTTATCGCGCAAGCTAAGGTAGATAATATAAAAGACGGCTGAAAATATCCCAATGGGCAGCAGATACCAGTAAGTGTCAAAAAATTCCATTAATTTGGACCTTTCGTGTATACGCAGAGTTATTTCCAGAATAAACGCAGCCAGAAAAGCTTAGTCAAACACGTTCATTACTGCAATCCGTGGCAGTTTGTCATCACTGTATTTTACCGTCAGGGTTAACCCTTTTTTCAGTTTATGAATATCATTGGGTTTAACAGCGGCCCTGGCACGGTATTTCTTTCTCTTTTTAGCGAAATCCGCAAAGAAATAGCATTCGTAAAGATAATACTCGCCACGCTTCGTACCGGTACGCTGCCAGGACTCCAGAGGAACATGAATGGTTTTCCCGGCCCATTCTTCGCGTGATACCCAGTCGCGCAATAACCGCGCTTGTACCCCAAACTGCTTAAAAAAAACAACGGCAGACCACAGTCCCGCAAGGGTGATAATCAAACCAGAAATAAAGAAAGGGTCACTCATGACATTGATAAGAATGTTCATATGAACCCTTTTTAAAGTTAATTTGTGGGTAAGCCACGTAGCTAACCATAGCTTTTCCCACTATGACAATCAGCGACGCTTGAGAAGAGGGTTTGGAATATCCACAATAACTTTTTCGGGTTCTTTTCTTGAGTATCTTAAAGAAATGGTTTCACCGGGCTGGTATTTATTGATATTCATTACATCAATTACCGCATCAGCTTTACCACTGATTTTTTTACCCGTCTCAATCTCATAGTCAAAACTTACCGTGATGTTAATAAACCCGGAGTTCCCACCAGAGCGACTGGATACATCAGTGATAATCCCCGTAGTATTCACGCCATCCGCCGCTATCCCATCTTTGATCTTCTTATTTTTGGCATCCCTGATGAGCAAAGACACAATAACATAGGCAAAAAAAGCCAGGACGGCGAACACGATGACATCTGTAACATATCTCATATTTATCATCAATGCTCAGCTTGCATGCTCAGTACTGCCATTTTCTTTGGCGGAACACCTTGATATTTAATCACAATGGGCATCCCTTTTTTAAGCTGGGGGATTTCAGATACTTTTAGCGCGGCAGCCGCTTTATATTGTTTCACCCCACCCTCCAGATTTGCATCAAAGGTAACAATAAAGAAATAATCAAAATTATGCGTAGTGGAAGTCTGTTTCCACTCGCGCAATGTTGCCGTCGTCACCTCGCCCTGCCATTTATCTCTCGATAACCAGTACCTTATTTCTGTAACATCTTCTTTTTGCCCCTTCAATCCCTTAAGGCAGATAAAAATAAAAACCAGTATAACGCTCAACGCTATTAAATTTGAATGTTCTGATAAAAAACTCATACTTTCCCCTTTACATAAACATATGCAGAAACCCAATAGCGACATTCTGTATTGATGATTCTATTTTAGTTAAAGATCTTACTGTATTCATTGGAGCATGCACTACGCTGGTCAGGGAAGTAGAAATACTTAATGGCGTCCAGCTAAAACTTGTTCCATTTGTTGATGAGCTTAGCCCATTAAATGACAGTGAAGCTCCGTACACTGATAGATTTGAACCTTTACTGGTATAAAAGCTTTCGGGTGAATCTATTTCGACCTTCGTTTTACTTTCAATTCGGATGAGGTTTGGTGAGGAGATCTGTGTCGTTCCACTCTCAATTGTTTGAACCCAGTTGCCTTTGATTTTTTTCGTGACGTCGCCAGTGATTGTTTCCTCTTGCCCGCCAGCGCTGATTGTCAACTTTTCCCCTTTAGAGATAGTGACATTGCGGATACCATCCAAATTTGTAGTTTGATCACCAGTGATATTGCTTTCATCCCCACCGCTGACAATATCTAACTGTCGACCATTCTTGATGGTTGTTTTTTCTCCGTTGTTAAAGGTCGCGGTCTCAACATCATCCACCGTGGTCGTCCTTTTCTTCCGGTAGTAGAACGTGGCATCGCCCGTCACATCATCTTTCTGCTCTTTTTTGATCGTCGTTGTCCGGTTACCGTCGATATTGACCGTCTTATCATTCTCGACCGACACCATCATGTCTTTCTCGGAATGCATCTGCACCGATTCATTACCCGGACTGTCTTCAAAAAACAGGAAGCTGGCATTATCGACACTGCCATCCTTGCTGCGGGTCATAAAGCCCATCCGGGTGGCATCACCAGGCAGGTCCCACGGCGGCATACTGGCTTCGTTATAAACACGCCCGGTGATAATCGGCCTGTCCGGGTCACCGTTAATAAAGTCGACCACCACTTCATCACCAACACGCGGGATCTGCACGCCGCCAAAGCCTTGCCCTGCCCAGGCGCTGGAAACACGCACCCAGCAGGAGCTGGTATCGTCGCCTTTTGCCTGCCTGTCCCAGTGAAACTTCACTTTCACCCGGCCATAGCGATCGGTCCAGATACTCTCTCCCTGCGGACCGACGACTTTCGCGGTCTGTGGCCCATAGGTACGCGGCCAGGCCGTTTTTTGCGCCGGACGGTACGTGACAGAAGAAGGAATGACGGTGAAATCAATGCGGTGCATCGTTTGCGAGCTCCCGCCGCTGGCGTAGGCATTCTCTTCCAGCCAGTAGTTAGCTTCGGTGGTCAGGTATTCTGCGTTATCGCTGAAAAAGGGGGCGTTATAGAGGGTAAAGGTATGCCCAGGGGTGATGCCCAGCGCGGTGGCGCTGCCCTGTATCTGCTGGTGCTCAACCTGCCAACGTTCCTGATGAATGCGGGCATAGAATTCACCGTGTCCATGGTCAACAAAGCGCCCCGGCCAGTCATAAACGTTAATGCTGCCGGGCTCCGGCGAGTTTGGATTCTGGCGCGCCTGAAACAGCCAGGCATTCGGCTTACGGAAATCATAATCGTCCAGGCTGTAGATCCCCGGCGTCACGCTGTCCGTTAACGCCCACTGGCTGATCCCCTCTTCGTCGGTACTGCCGCCGGACGGTGTCACGTGATAAGGAATGGTTTCGTAACCGGCAAACGGCTGATGCTGGCTGGCGGCATCGGTCAACACCATGACGTGGCGCCCGGATTCGTGGCGGAAGAAGTAGCTGATGCCCTCCAGTTCCATCAGGCGGCTGATAAAGTCGAAGCTGCTCTCCTGATACTGTACGCAGTAATCCCAGACGCGGTAACTCTCGCTCAACTTGTCTTCAACGTTAACCTTGCTTTCAGAGAGTAGCGTTTTGACAATTTGCGGTACCGTCTGCCCCTGGAAAATACGCAGGTTACGGTCGCGCTGCATTGGCCATAAGTCGGATTCAACGCTGAGCTGATAGACCGCGTAGCGAGTGCCGGACAGCTCCACGGCGCTCACCGCCACACGGGTCACTTTGCCGTTAAAATAGCGCGGCGATGTCATATCCTGCGTCGGGACAGTCACAGTGACGGATTTGCCCAGCAACTGGCTGCGGTCTATGCGCGCATCGGTGCCCAGCAACGTCAGGCCAAGTGTATAAGGTTCTGACAGCGCTTCACGCCCTGACAGTTTCCAGAATAATAGCCCGTCTACGGGGAGCTGTACGGTAATACGATTGAGCATAAGGTTAATTCCGTTACAAAAATCATGAAGAACCAGGTGCAATCATTAAATTATCGTGCCCGAACGACAAATATAATCAACCAGCAGTCAGTGAGGATATTACAAAAACGGGCAATGGCGTCCGTTTTATCTATTCATTGATATCGAGAACGGGGGCCAGTCATTTCTTTTCAGAAAATTCCTGGCAATATGCAGTTTAGCGAAACAGCAATTAAACGAAATGGATCACCCTATGTGAACCTGCTGTTTTTGCCATCGCCTCATCGATATACTTCTGTTTTATTTCATCCGTGAGCGGTGTTTTTTCATGCGGCGGTTCAAACTGCTGCATGCTTTTCATCACAGCGTAAAAACCGCCGATAACCCTCTCACCTTGTGCTTTAATCTTCCAGCCATCAATATCCAAAATAATAGAAGCGCTCGTGCCGGTAATTTTCATTATCAGGTTACTTTGCCGTTCAAATATTCTGGCTAAGCCACACCCCGTGTTCCCCTGCTTTAGCGCAAAACAGCACGGTAAAGTGCAGCATGTTCTACTTCCCACGATGAAACTTAATACTCTGAATAATTTCCTGATATTGCTGCTGATGACGTTCGTTAAATTCCCCCGGACAGGTCGCCACATAGCTCACCAGTTTTTTTCCGGCAGGCGCTACGTCCAGTAAAATAATGGTCTGACGCTGGAAGATAACGCGATTATCATTTTTGAACTGATAGAAAAGCTCAACGGCCGGGTAGCCATCAACCGTCAACATTTGCGTCGACTCAAGATAAAAATCGGTCAGCGTATCTTTTAGTTCGCGAAGCGTTCTGGCGGCGACAGCATGTACTTTATCGTCGGCATTTGCACTGGCGCGAGACACGACAAACGTAAATTCATTGCCACCATCAACAGTGTGTGTAAATGCATTCATAGTTCGGTCTTTGGCTGTATAGGGCATTGCCACATTTATTTTATGCAACCGATACACTGCCGGAACGATATTGCGCACCGGCAGCGAAGAGATTACGGTTGCGGATTTACCAGCCAGGTACCGGCACTGGTGATATTTAACGTCTGGTGACGGGTCTGACCGTTACCCTGCAACACCAGCGCATACTGGCCCGGCTGCAGTTTCAGGGTCGCGAAACCATTGCTGGCCGGTGTTATCGACTGCGATTCCCCGTTGAGGGTCAGTTTTTCTCCCTCATTCATGCGCACATAGACCTGTGCAATCGCCGCAGGCGGCGTGGTTGCCGCGGGTTTATCCACCGCCACAGGCGCGGTTTGTGCCGGGGCAGTCGACGCCGTATCACGTGCTGGCGCTGCGGTGGTGGACGTAGCTGCTGGCGGCGTCGAAACCGGCGCACTGTTTTGCGCAGGCGGAGCGGCCGGTGTGGCTGGCGCGACGGGGGTATCGGCAGGCCCGGTGCTTGCCGTCTGATTCGCATTCTCCTGCGGCGCATTGCCCTGATGGAACAGCACGCCGCCGGCGATCAGGCCAACCAGCACCCCGGCCGCCACCAGGCCTGGCACTTTGTAACGCCGCCAGTCCAGGACACCAGGTTTGGTTTCAACCTCTTCAATGGGAACCAGCATGGTGCCCGGCTTTTTCACGTTCAGCACATCGTCGAGTCCGGCGACCGGCATTTCGATCAGCGCCGCAAATTCATCGATAGTTTGCGGACGGTCTTCCATTTTCAGCGCCAGCGCCTTGTCCACCGCCTGCAACAAGGACGGGGAGTAACCGGGCAGATGGCGATGGGCCAGCGGCTGATAACCATCCTGAATGCTGCGCACCACACTCACCGGCGGCGGTGAGCCCACGATCAGCGTATGGATTACGGCACCCAGAGCGTAGATATCTGTCCACGGTCCCTGCTCGCTTTCATTATCGTCAGTGTATTGCTCAATCGGCGCATAGCCTGGGCGCAGCATGGTTTCGGTCTCGTCGGAGACCGAGCCAATACTGCGGCGGGCAGAGCCGAAATCCAGCAGGACGGGCAGGCCGTTATCCTGAATCTGGATGTTATCCAGCGAGATATCGCGGTGCAGATAGCCTTCGTCGTGGATGGTTTTAATTGCCCCAAGCAGCATCGGCAGGGTGCGGCGGATCCACGCTTCGTTGATCATCTGCGGGTTCTTTTCGCGCAAGCGGGAGAGCGTGGTGCCGCTGTAAAAGACCGTCCCCATATAGGCGGTGTCGTTTTGCACCCAGAAACGCAACACGTGCAGCAAGTTCGGGTGATTAAAACGCGCCAGCAGACGCGCTTCCTGAATAAAGCTGTTCAGTCCGGCGGAAAAGGCCTTACCAAAGCGCTCGCTACGCAACACCAGCGTCATGTCGTCATTGCGTACCGCAAGCGTTGAGGGCATGAACTCTTTAATGGCTATAGTGCGTTCGAGCTGATGATCCCAGGCACGGTAGACAATGCCGAAACCGCCACCGCCAATCACCTCTTTGATTTCGAACTCATTAAAGCGGTATCCCGTCGGCAGTGCGTTCGGTACAGTCCGGTTGTTTTCGTGATCCGTCATAATGGAAAACTCTCTTGATAATGGCATTACGCCGCAAACTGACAGTGAAACTCGCCCTGTGCAAAGGTAACGTGTAAACGTCGGTACTTCTCGTCGCGCGCGCTGGCGTCAAGCAAAAGCTGACTCATTTGAGGCAACAGCGTATTGGTCAGAATCGCATCGACCATTCGGCCACCCGATTCAACCTCCGTACAGCGCTGGACGATTTGCGTGATGACGCTTTCATCCACCTCAGAGACAATGCCATGGTTCTCCTCAAGACGACGCTGAATGCGCTTGATTTGCAGACGCACGATCAACGCGAGCATCGCTTCGCTTAAGGGGTAATACGGCACCACCAGCAGACGGCCTAATAGCGCAGGGGGAAAAACTTTAAGTAACGGAGGACGCAGCGCATCACGCAGCGCGTCGGGATCCGGCAACAGTTCCGGGTCGGCGCACATACCGCTGATCAGTTCAGTCCCCACATTCGACGTCAGGATAATAATAGTGTTACGGAAATCGATATGTCGCCCTTCGCCATCTTCCATCCAGCCTTTATCAAATACCTGGAAGAAGATTTCATGGACATCCGGGTGCGCTTTTTCGATTTCATCAAGCAGCACCACGCTATACGGACGACGGCGCACCGCTTCGGTTAGCACGCCCCCTTCACCGTAACCCACATAGCCCGGAGGCGCGCCTTTCAGGGTAGAGACGGTATGCGCCTCCTGGAATTCACTCATATTAATGGTGATCACATTCTGTTCACCACCGTAAAGCGACTCCGCCAGCGCCAGTGCGGTTTCGGTTTTCCCGACACCAGAGGGACCGCACAACATAAACACGCCAACCGGTTTATTCGGATCATCCAGCCGCGCGCGGGAGGTGCGCACCCGGCGGGCTATGGCCTCCAGACCGTGGCGTTGACCAATGACCCGCTCATTGAGGGTATCCGCCAGTTTCAGTACCGCATCGATTTCATTTTTCACCATCCGGCCCAGCGGGATGCCGGTCCAGTCGGAGACCACCGCCGCAACGATATTGGCATCGACAGCGGCAAACAGCAGCGGCGCATCCCCCTGAACCTCGCGCAGCGCTTGCTGCTGCTGTTCCAGTTCATTGCGCAGCGCCGGGTGTTCCTCCTCCGCCGCCTGGCTGAGCGCACGACGCAGGCGGATAATTTCATCCACGTGCCCCTGCTCCTGCTGCCAGCGCCGTGTCAGGGCATCACGCATCTCACCAAGACGCTCGCGTTCGACCTGTAGCGTTGCCACGCGGCTTTCGTCACCGGCCGCCATTCGCGCCTCGCGCCCGGCGATCTCTATCTCCACATCCAGCCCGGCAATGCGGTGCAGGCAATCTTCCAGTTGCGGCGGCGGCGCGCTGAGGCTCACCGCGACACGCGCACAGGCGGTATCGAGCAGCGCCACGGCTTTATCGGGCAACTGGCGCGCCGGAATATAACGATGGGAGAGCTTCACCGCCGCGACCACCGCTTCATCTAACAGCAGCACCCGATGGTGTGTTTCCAGCGCTGAGACGGTGCTGCGCAGCATCAGTACCGCTTTTTCTTCATCCGGCTCGGCCACTTGTACCGTCTGGAAGCGACGGGTCAGCGCCGGGTCTTTTTCGATGTATTTTTTGTACTCAGCCCAGGTCGTTGCGCCAATGGTACGCAACTGGCCGCGCGCCAACGCCGGTTTGAGCAGGTTAGCGGCATCGCCCGTTCCTTGCTGCCCACCCGCGCCAATCAGGGTGTGGATCTCATCAATAAACAGCATGATCGGCACAGGGCTGGACTGCACTTCGTTGATCAACGCCTGCAGACGGGCCTCAAACTCCCCTTTCATGCTCGCGCCGGCCTGCAACATGCCGATATCCAGCAACCACAACTGCACATCACGCAGCGGTTCCGGCACATCGCCTGCGGCAATGCGCAGCGCCAGCCCTTCCACCACCGCCGTTTTACCAACCCCGGCTTCACCGGTGAGCAGCGGGTTGTTCTGGCGGCGGCGCATCAGGATATCCACCATCTGGCGGATCTCCTCATCGCGCCCGACCACCGGGTCGATTTTGCCGTCCCGCGCCCGTGCGGTGAGATCCTGCCCGTACTGCGCAAGGCTCCCCTGACGTGCGGGTGCGGCGGCTGCGTTTTCCGGCACAGCAACAGACTGCGCGGCTTCTTTGCTGTCGGCAAAAATGGCGTCAAAATCATCGAGCAACGCGTCAACGCGCACCCGTTCAAACTGCGACGAGATACCTTTTAAGACCGTTGCCAGGCTCCAGGTTTTTAATAAGCCAATCAGCAGGTGGCCGCCGCGAATGCGGTTTACGCCAAATTTCAGCGAACCGTAGACCCAGGCGCGTTCGACCGCGTTATCAATATGCTCAGACAGATCGGAGACGGAGCTTGCACCGCGCGGCAGACTATCCAGCGCGTGGACGATATCCTTCGTTAAGGCTTCCTCGCTCAATGAAAAATGACGAATCACCTGCTGAAGATCGCCCTGGTCTTGTTGCATTAACGCATGCAGCCAGTGAACCAGTTCCACATACGGATTACCGCGCAGTTTGCAAAAGGCGGTGGCGCTTTCCAGCGAGGAAAATAACAGCGTATCCAGTTTGCCGAAGAGCACGGCACGGCTAATTTCTGACATGATCGATTCCGTGAATGTAAGAGATAACGCCTGGGAGACGGTGAGGGATCACCGCTCCGGACTGAAAACCAAATCACCGCGAGCAAGCGGCTGCGGCTGCATACCCAGCCAGGCGCTGTAGCCCAGGCGCCCTGAGCCGCCCAGCGCCGCGCCGTTCACATCCTGACTCTGTAACAACACGCGCAGGGACCATTGATACTCAATGCCGAGATACTGACGAACCCAGTCGCGAAGCCGGGTTACCCAGGCCTCTCCGGGCAAAAAATGGCGGTAGGTTTCAGCATCCAGCGGCCCCAGCTCGATGCGAAAGTTATGGGCGACATCGCGTACCGCCGCCCCCAGAAAGGCCGATTCCCCCAGACGCGGCGCACGACGCCCGCCCTGTAACCGCGCCCTTTCTCGCTCACCCAGAGGCATCCATTGTGGAACATTCGCCACCACCTTCACCGGCACGTTGAAGTAGGCACGCAGGATCTTCTCCAGCCCTTCCGGGTCACGGCCATTACGCGTTAAATGTCCGGCCAGGGCGAAACGGGCATGCGGGCTAAGAGACCCCTTTTCCAGTTGCCCCGGTTGCCCCATGCCGATAAGCGAAGCGATATACCGCTCGAAGCGTTTGTTGTCCGGGCGATCCAGTGAAACCGTCGGTTGCGCATCGGCCCAGGCGCGATAAAACAACAGCGTCAGGCGGTGATGAAACAGGTCGGCAAACGCCGTCAGGCTCTCATCCTGATGGTGATCCAGCCGCTCGCGCGCATACTCTGTCAGGTGCAGCGGCAGTGGCCCGTTCGGCCCGAACAGACCAAAACTTAAAATCGACACATCATACAGAGATGACTGATCGCGCTGACGCACCTCTGCCAGGGTCGAAGGGGCAAAACCGAGCGACGGTTTCTGACCAATACGCAGAGGTTCAAAGCGCGGCAGCGGCGCGCGACCCAGCGGATAACGCTCGCCGCCCTGGGCATCAACACGGCGCAACAGGGTGAACAGGTCGTAACGCCAGGGGGCCGCCATCACGTTCTGCCAGAACGACGGCGGCATGGCGGTTGCCCGCGTCACGGGCGAAAGACGGGTCAGCGTTTCGCTCATATCAGTGCCCTTTTGCCCATCCGCGGTGGCCAGTAGCCCACTTCGCCGCGCTGCTGGCTGTAGAGCGTGAACTCGGTAAAGCTGTTCATCGCCACCAGCCGGGCAAAGACACGCTCCAGTACACTCCCGAACAGCCACGGGCTAAAACCGGAAAACGCCTGTTCGTCCACCGTCAGCGAGATACTCACGCCACGGGCAAAGACAATCGGCCCCGGCTCAGGTACCCGGCGGTGTACCGGCTGCAACACGCATTTGCGCACGCCGTCAATCTGTCTGGCCACCGGAGCTTCCGCCAGCCGGGTGTAAAGGCCCAGTAATTGGCGAAGCGCCGCCGCCCCTTGCCCTTCTTCGCCGTCCATCAGGCTCAGGTAATTCATCTGTAGCTGGCTCACCAGTTGCCAGGTACTGAACCCTTCCGCCAGCGCCGGACGCGGTGGCGTTGGCCCTTTGCGCAGATGCGGATTTTTAACCGGCAGTGAGTCCGGCAGCACAAATTTGCCCATCTCCTGCTGGAGCATCAGCGGCAGGTCGCGACTGGTACAGAGCACTTCGGCGGTGATGTAACGCAGATCATCGCGCCAGGGCGCGTGCTGTTCATCCACCAGCGAGGCAAACACCTCCGAGCCGATATACCCGGTACGCGTACCGTAGCGCTGGGCATGTTCGGACAGGCCGCGCTGTTCGCGGCGCAGTGAAAAGTAGGCGCCGTAGTTGCCGTTATCCTGGCTCTGGCTGCGCCAGAACGGACGAAACTCTTGATCATCACGCTGCCCGTCAACGCTGGCATGAATCCGGGTAACGGCGTAAATCTCGTAATCCATCGGACGAATGTTATCGACCACCAGATGGTATTCGTGCTGGCTGTCGCTCAGTTTTTGCCGTTCCGCCACTTTGGCGAACAGGTTCACCACCGGGGTGCAGTGCAGCGCCAGATGGTTTTTATCCACCACACGCTCAAGCTGGTCATCGGCTTTATCCAGCAGGATGATGATGTCAAAGGTGGTGGCATCACCGCTCTGCGCCAGCAGTGGACGCAGCCCTTTCAGGCTGAAAAAGAGGAAGCGCGACGGAAAAGCAAAATACTCTTGTAGCAGACGGTAACCGTCAAAGTTACGCAAGTCGTCCGGCAACAGCGCCTGGTCGGACTCGAACCCTTCCTGACGTAGTGCGTCTTCCGGCAGAACCAGCGGCGCGGTTGAGGTACCGGGAATCAGCGCCAGCGCCCCGACCTGGTGCGCCATCAGCAGCTCCAGCAGTTGCAGTGCCTGCATATCCGGGCCACTTAAAAAGAACTCCACGCGGTCAAAATCAAGGTGTGAGAGTTTCACCGGTCCGTCACAGCGCAGCCGGATCCGCAGTGCGCTGACCGCCCCGCTCTGGCCGAGCCCAATACGCAGCAGCGGCAGGTCGGCGGGTACGCCGCCCAGTTCGACGGCGCTAATGCTCAGCGGCAGTAACGTCACATCATGTGCGGTGGTATAACTGCAGGTGACGCCATTTTTCTTGAGCGTCTGGCTGTCCATCATGGTGCCGCGCGGCACCACAAAGCCTTTACTTAAATCGCCTTTTGCCGGGTCAGGTTGCAGTTCGGCAATCGCCATTGACGGGGTGGGCGCAAGGTAGTTTGGCGCGATCATCTCCAGCAGACGCTGAGAGAACCGGGGAAATTCGGCGTCCATCTTGAGCTGCACGCGGGAGGTCAAAAAGGCGAACCCTTCCATCAGACGCTCGACATACGGGTCGGCAACGTCCATGCCCTGCATTCCCAGCCGCCCCGCCACTTTCGGATAGCGGCCCGCAAACTCCTGACCCATTTCCCGCAGCCAGGCCAGTTCGCGGTTGTAATACTCGAGTAATTTACTCTCCACGCTTACCCCACATCTTTTAACTCGAAATGGCCATTTTCCAGGTCGACATCGGTGCGAAACAAAAAGGATAACGGATACGGCACGCACCACAGGCGGCCTTTGATTTCAATCGACAAGACGTTGTGCAGATCCAGCGACTTTGTATCGGAGATGCAGCGCACCATCAGCCCCTGAGGCAAAATACGCGGTTCGAAATGCAAAATCGCGTCGGTAAGCTTGCGCTGGATATCCTGCCATTCAATGTCGGACATGCGCTGACCGGCCAGTGGCGCCACGCCAAAATTGGCGACCGAGCGGCGCACGTGACTCAATTTTGAGAGATCGTTTTGCGCCTCGTTATTGATGGTGTTGAACAGCCACTGCAGGTCACGCAGTACGTGGCGACGCAGCGCATTGTGCGAGACCAGATTGCTGTTGAGCGGCTCCTGCTTTTTGTCCGGCGCGTCATCGGTCAGGCGGTCCAGCAATGACGGCTGCATTTTGTCGCGCGCCCCCGGCGACTCTTTGCCGGTTCTGGCGCGCCAGCCGCTACGCAGCAGATCGCGGTCGTCCTGAGGCTGACTACTCATGCGCATCGCCTTTCGCAAAACGCAGGCTGGCTAAATCGAGCAGCGGAAATTCCGCCGTATCGTTAAGCCACACTTTTTGGCCGCGCCCCAGGTAATGGGGCTCCTCGCCTGGCAGCGGCTGCCACTCGGTGGTGCGTGAGAGCAAGAAGCGGTCTTCAACCTGATTGTCCAGCGGATAGCGCGCCGGGATCTGGCACACCTGCTCGCTGCCGTCATGCAGACGAATGCGGGTGTGTCGCCAGACCAGGTCGATGACGCTCGCCGGGGCTTGAAACTCCATCTCTTCAATCGCGCTGAACGGCAGCCAGAAGTAGCGTCCGTTGACGATGGCCTCGCAGACCGGGCCAAAGCGGCAGTCGCCATCCATCAGCCAGTCGAAGCTGTGGGTGGTGCCATCCTGTAAGGTCAGTTCGCCGGGGATGGCCTCGGCCTGTTCCAGCGCCCCAATGCGATGTGAGCAGGCTTCGGTAGCGGAGAGATCGAGGGCGGCAACCATTGCCGCCAGCCACGGCCATTGTTTGTCCGGCATCGCAGGACGCGCCCGTCCTGCCATCACTTCTGCGCGCTGACGTTCACCATTGATGGTCTGTTCAAGCAGGGTGATGGTCGGCTGCGCCTGTGGCGTCAGCGCCAGCCAGCTTTTGAGCTGTGCCAGGGCGCGTGGCCAGTTGCCCTCAAGGCAGAGCATTTGCGTAAAGGCCGCACGCAGGTCGGCATCGGTGGGCTGCGTGCGAATGCGGTTTTCCAGTTGCCCCAGACTCTCCCGGAGGGATTCTCCCGCGAGTTGTTGCTCTAGTGTGTTCATCACCGCTCCTCTGTGTAAAACGAATGAAATTGTGGTTTTTTGCGCTCAGCGCATACCCTCGTACCGTAGCCCCGGTGGCGCGATCGGTCCCCTCTTGAGGATTAGGGGGAAAACTAGTGCACAGCCTTATACGTACCGACCGCCGGGTCGCGCAGTTGCGGACGCAGAGAGTCAATCAGCAAAATGTTGAGGGTCGTACCGGGAGCGAACCACGGGGTCCAGACCTTACGCACCTCGTCAAGCCGTGCCTGCAGCCGGGCCTGATCGTTGACCAGCTCGCGAGAAACTTCGACGGCGACGGTGCCGTTCGCCTGCCAGCCGCTCAGGGAAGGCACATAAGGCAGGATCATCCAGCTCTGAGCGAGACTGCCTTCGCTGGCCACCATTCGCTCGTTGTTCACTGTGGTTATCAACAGACGGTCGGCGTCCGCACTCTCGCTCAGACCGCTTACCGGGAAACCGTGGACAAAGGTCATGGTGGTTTTACGCTCAATGCCATTGGTGATTTGGCTAACATCACTGCGACCATTAAGCCAGCCGCCCTTCTCACATTTGCCGTCGTCTTTGGCCGGGATAAACAGCGCCGGACTGCTGCTATCACCCTGCCAGAATGTCCGCAGATGGCAGCCATCCTGGAGAGTAAACTCCTGCCACGGCGTACGGTTCGCCGCCGGGGAGTTATCTTCCGGGCGACCTTCCGGCAGTTGTAAGCCACTGGCGGTATTGGTCGCAGGCGGCGTACTTGTCGCCGCAGCCGCCGGAGTGACAACCGGCGCCCAGTCTTTCGCTTTGCTTGCGGTCCCCTGGGCCAGCGTGTTGTTTTGCGCATCGGTCAATTTCCAGCGCACCAGCGCCAGCGTGCCGCACTGGTTCTCGAGCAGCGCGCCCAGACGCGGCATAAAACTGTCGAGCACGGTGACTTTTTTATCGCCATTCGCCACGATACGCAGCGGTAATTCCCGCGCACACCAGCTTTTCGGCGAGTTATCCGCGATGTCGTCGATCCAGATATCCAGTTTTTGTGTAGGAGACTGCACGATACGGTAGTTTTCAGCCTGAGCGCCAAAACAGACCGCGAACAGCGCCAGCCCCGGAAGCCAAAGTTTCATAAAATTCCTTGTAAGCCTGTATCAATCACGAAGAGGGAAAAACTGCGACGCCTGCGCCAGCGAGTGCAGAAGCGTGGTGTCCTGTGGAGCACCGACCCATACCGCTACGGCGCTGTAATTGTCCTGCTGATCATGACTTTCCACGTTGGTGCGCAGCAGTATCTGATTCATTAATGTCAGCCATTCATGGGGTGTATTGACCATATGCAGGGACTGTTTCATCTGCTCTTCGCTCACCCCGTGCCAGAAACCGTCGGTGCAGAGCAAAAACACATCGCCATCTTCAATCGGTACCACATCGCTGTAGCTGGCTTCGCGCTCATCGTCACCCAGCCCTAACGCGAAATAGAGCAGGTTGCTGTTAATACCCTCGGTCTGGTGTCCGGCGTCTTTCATCTGCTGTACCAGGCTGTGATCGGTGGTGACGTGGTACAGCCACCCGCGGCGAAACAGGTAAAGTCGGCTGTCTCCCGCATGTACCCAGTAGGCAAGATGGTAATCACGGTCAATAAACAGACTCACCATGGTGGTGCCCATACGCTGAAACTGCTCAGCCGCTTTTTGTTCGGTGCGAATGGCGTTGTTGGCTTCGTTGATATACTCGCGAATGTATTGCGCATTCAGATGCTGGTCGCCATCGAAGCGGGTGATGATGGCATTGCGGGCGAGCTCGGCCGCCACATCGCCGCCGGGAAGCCCGGCAATACCGTCGCATACCACGAAACATGCGGCGCGCTCGCCAATGCTTTCACCGGTTTGATCCTGGTTACTCGCACGCGCGCCCTGTCGGGACATTGAGGCGGTGCTGATATTCATTGTTGTTCTTCCGATGCGCTTTGTGAATCTTTGTACTGGTTTACTTCCATGTCGTAGGCGTGCAGGAACGCCTCGCCAAACAGCGTGTGGAAGTCGTCATCGATTTCACCGGCCGTTTCAGCGTAAGAACGCACAAAATAGTCCCACAGCGCCGCTTTACGATTGGAGAGCATGCCAAGACGCGCAGTGGCGCCGTCGCGTTTAGCGTCCTCTTCCAGCAGTTCCGGGTTAAAGGATTGCAGCATAGCGGCGATAATGGCGCGAATGCCGGAGATCATCCCTAACTGGTGGGCCTGTAAGTCGATCAACGCATCGCGCACCGACTTTTTCGGCGGCATAAAGCCGGGCATACGGGTACCGAACATCTGCATCAACACGGTTTTGCCGGAAGGCAGCAATTTAAACGGGTTGTTGGCGTCATCAAGCACCATTGTCATGTCCGCTTTTACCCCACGTTTAAGGATTGAGCGTGATGACAACAGCGCCACTGTCCCTTGCGAAAACATGCTCAGCATCTGTCCGAGCTGACGCATGTTTTCCCGATCAAACTGCGGCGTGGGCTGCATATCACTGAGTCCCATCCCTTCAAGCAGCGCATCCAGCAGTTCGCCTTTAAGGACATCACCGCTGCTCTCACCGCTGCTGGTCGTTGCAGATTGCGCGCTTTCGCTCTGTACCGGGTCAATACGCAAGCGGCCTTTTGGCGTCTGGGCGGCGGCACGCTGTACGGTTTGCGGCGTGGGTAACGTGATGGGGACATATTCCGGCATCTCGCTGTTGGCTTCCGGCGCCACGGGTTCCGGCGCAACAAACAGCGGCTGCACATCCTCTGGCTCGGTGTGCGGCACGATATCGTCATGCGGCACCACCGGTTCAGGCTGCGGCGGGACAGGTGCCTGCCAGGCCGGTTCCGCTTTCTTCGGCTCAGACGGGGCAACATCATCTACATGACTTAGCGGCACGGCGCCGCTGAGTAGCCCCAGCGGGTCGTCATCACGTGCCTGTTGCGTGCTCGCCCCGGCACCGCCAAAGAGAGCTAACGGATCCAGTTCATCCGGCGCGGGTGCGTCCTGTTTAGCCGTGGGTTCTACAGGCGGCACCAGCGTTGACGGCGTGACATCGGCGAAAATGCTGTCGTTTTTAAACAGCGGTTCGTCGTTAAACAGCTTGTCCGTGTCGATGGTACGCGGCGCGGCAGCGGATTCGTTTTTACTCAATAAGGCCAGCGGGTCTTCCGGGTTGCGTTCCGGCTCTTTCGGCGCGGCAAACGGATTGAGCGCCTGGGGCTCTGGTTTCGCACGGTTACTGGAGATGCTGTCGGAGATGGAAAACTCCTGCATCAGACTGTCCCAGATCTCCGTTGGCACGGCGGTGGTGGCGTTCTCTTTTTTCTCCACCGGGGCCGGATCGGGCGTAAGTCCTGCCTGCACATTCGCCGCCATACGGCTGACCGGCTGGGTGTCCAGGATCAAATCGGTCACTTCAATGCGGTATTCGTCAATATCCAGGATATCGCCATCCTGCAGTTCAACCTGGCGGCCCCGCTCCAGCGGAATGTCGTTGAGTACGACTCGGGTCACATTGCCACGGTTAGTAATGCGGCATTCACCGTTCCCGGCGATATGTACGATCGCCTGCAGGCGCGAAATGGCGCGCTCATTGTCCGGCAGCACCAGGTTATTGTCCGTTCCGCGTCCAATGGTGCCTCCCGGCGGATAGAAATCGCAGCGGCTTTGCGGAGGTTGATGGCCGGGTTTATTGGTAACTATTGTGAATCGCATAGCGTATTCCTGCTGGAGTTATTAGCGTTCCGAAAAGGGTCAGTTCTGATAACGCTGGTGCTGGAAAATAAAAATGCCAGTGAAGCCTCAGTGCTTAATTAATGGGTTGCAAATCATTAAGTTTAATATATCCCCGCGCCTCGCCCAGCAGACCGGGTTTATTTTCATCACGTACCGCAACCTGAATCCAGTTAGCGTTGATTGTTTTTATTTTTACCAGTGGCGTTCCGGGAGTGACAGGCTGTAAATCTTTCGCCCCGTCATCGGGTTGTTGCTTGAAGTGTTTATTCTCTACCCCTGATTTTAGGGTATAGGTCATCATCCAGGGGAAGGCTTCACAACCCGCGTTTTTTTCAAGTTTATCGGTATCAATAGCCTTGCTATCCGCAGTTTTGAAATGCTTCAACTCGCCAGTAAAGTAACGATGGTCGCACTCTGTCGATCCGGTAAGTTTATCAACCGTAATAGCACCAGCACGCTCAATGTGCCCCTCTTTCCAGGTCAAAAACTCAGATGGAATATGGGGAAAGTAACGCTTGAGTTGCTCAGGTTCAGCGTCTTTTTTATCAACATTTAGGTTGATGACTTTCTCGACATTGTCGCCATCTTTAGTGACGAAATAACGGTATTTAAGTTCTGGTGTATTTCGCTGACCATCGTCGCTCCATACGGGCAGCCAGTAGACCTGAAGAATACCCTGGTGCAGGGTCTGTTCTGCGGCTGTGGAAAGTGAAGCAAAAAACAACGTGCTGATAACAATAAATGTCTTGAGCATGACCCGTCCCTTTCTAATTACTGCAATTTACATAACATGATGTAATCGTTACTGTAAAATTCTCAATACCTTCTTGTGTCAGGAAATCTTTCAGCTCATTCAATTTCGTTACGCTGTTGCCGACAAAGTTATCACCTTTTGTTGCACCAATAAGCAGGCAGCCATCTGTATTGTCAGGGTAATTCCCATTATGAATTAAGATATAACGTGAGACTGGAACGGATGAGTTATAAAGCAAAGGAACAGGATTATGTGATTGTACAGTGGGAATATTACTATTATGCCACTGCAATCTATAAGATCCTTCCGGAATCCTTTTTCTTAACCCGGATTCCGTCGTATCAGGTCCGGGGCGTTCAAGGATATAACCACTTATCGTACTGCCGGAAATATCATACGTACTGATCGTTGAACTGTCAGTTTGCCAGAGACGCTTTATGGAGATGAGATAATTTGCCATACACTCCCCTTAACGCTTTCAGCGATCCCTTTCGGGATCGCTGCAAAAGACCTTACGCTTCTTTGTTTTCTTTGATATTCCAGCCGGCACTGGTTTCAGCGCCTTTACCGCCAGAAGAAGACTGCTCCCAGTACTGCTGTTTCACTTTTGCAGCCTGGAATGCGTAAGTTACGCCAACGGTGTCGCCATTATCCGCACCGGTGTACTGCACGGAAGTTACTAACACTTCTTCCAGCGTAATGCGCGCATATTCAACCTGCTGACCGCCCGCTTTGCAGACAGAAAGCTCAACTTTGGTTAAGTGCTTGCCGCTGGCGCAGTGTTTCAGGATTGCCGTTGTGGATTTGTCAATTAATGCGTTTACATGCAGGTCATTGAAATTAACTTTACCGGCACCACCGCCGCCGCCGACGCTCATATTCCCTGGCTGTGAAGCGCCCCAGGAAAAAGAAGTAATATCAGTCCAGCCGGTGTGGTTAGAATCTTTCGACTCACCCGTAACGCCATCGACCTTCAGAAACATATCAATAGCCATAATATTTACTCTTCGTTAATGATGATTATTGCTTTCGAAAAAGCGTGTATATACCAGTCATCGCTGATGGTATAGAACTAATGGGTAAATATGGGGCCAGCTAAAACCGTCCATATTTTACCTCTCCCTCATATCCGCCATCATGACCCTGGCGGATATGCTTTGCACCCTCTGAACAACAAGGGTCGCGAAGATTAACGCTGTGAATTGTCTAATAAAATAATTCTAAAACTAGATTATATTGTGTTCCCGGAACCCGTTTTCCGGGTAGCCTGGGAATAGTTTAATTTACATAACATTATTGTGATGGGCAGTTCCAGATATATCACTACATATATCACTACGCGGGCGCTCTTTTACGCCGTGCCAAAGAATAATGATGCTATTTTAACGTTTTATAAAAAAAGCTCATTTTTTCTTCTCTTTTTTACAGGGAAAAACAGCAGACAGTGATTCAACAATAAGGGTTGATGCCCGGGTTCTACGCTCCTGCGGTGTTAAATTCGCAAAACGGGATGAGAGATGTTCATGGGCTGAGGAGGGAAGTAGCCGTTGATAACTGCACCAGGTTTTTCCTTCCGTCGCATCCATCACGCCAAGAAAATACATTTCAGCCTTGATCCGCTCCCGTTCGTTGATTTTCGAGAACCAGGCTTGCGCAAAACGCTCACTGCTCATATTGACGTCAAACCCTGTCAACAACCCGGTATCACGCAGAAAATTCGCGGTATCATCCTGGGGTAGCGGCTCTGCTCGCGGGTATTCATAGGTCTCAGCGTTTGCCAGTCCCGTCGCGAGACAACACAGCAGGCTAAGTGCGATGTAACGTTTTTTCATGTCCTGTTCCCTGTTCCCGGATGCGGCAAACATCACCGAACCTGTTCCTTACGTAGCCCCGGTAAGCGCTGCGCAACCGGGGGAAATATGACCGTCGTCCTTAAAAAACATATCAATAACCATACTGTCTTTTTTCGTTAATGGTGATTATTGTTTTCGAAAAGTACTTATATGGCAGCAGCATCGCATGAGTCCGAATAACAGTTTTCGTATTGTACACTGGTTTTTACTACAGCGAATGACATGCTATTATTCTTTCACTCCCTGCCCTTTCAAATTTAAGGATTGAAAATGAAAAAATTCCTCGCGCTGACTGCAATGTTTATTTTACTGCTTGCCGGAGCGTATACCCTTGTGGATATCATTCAATCGCTCTGGTTGGTTCTTAAATATGAATCGCTCAATCCCTACTCCACCGGCGCATTAACAGGAAAAGTGCTGTTTCTCCTGGTTGTCTGCGGTTTGTTTTTTCTTGTTCGTCGGATTTATAAGAATAAACTTACCCATCGTTAAGATCCAGCCAACCTGCTCCAGCGGTGCCTGAGGCCTACCGATGAAAATACCGTTTGCTGTATTCTTCACGCCTTTGGCGCCCTGGCAACAAAATGGTCAATGATCTGCTCGGTGAACATTCTGTTGGTACTGAGATAATTAATCGCCTCAATCCACGGTTCCAGTACGTCCTCTACCATAAAATAAAGCAAATCCAGATCGCCCGCCTCGCGCAAGGCATAGTAAATAGATTCATTAAGCTCTTTCAGATCCCTCGAGCTATAAATGGACCGTGAAATCATTGCCCCGACACCCAGCACACCGGTTATTTTGGCAGAAAGTAAAAAGCGCGGGATGATGTATGTGCCGAACCAGGAGGCCAGTTCACTGGCAAAAACCGTTTTAAAGGCCAACTTACCTAATTGAGAGCCAGCCACTTTTAGCATTATTTTTTCCAACTGCTCGTGATTTAAGCCGTGGACATAGCGATTGATGACAATATAGATAAGTTGCCAGAAGTCTTTGGACGTCACCCCACGTTTCGTTAGCTCGCCCAGACGAATGCGCTCCCTCTCATTGAGGCCACTGTTCTCGGTATCAAACATGTCCTTTGCCAGAGTCCACATATCCTGTGGTAAAGAGACAAAGCTATCGATGGCCGCCTGTAAGACGATATCCGCTGCGCTTTGCTTCTCGGGATTTAAAATCTTTAACATCCCCTCCGCTATCTGAACGGGTGAACCAGACATAATGGTGTGCTCCTTGCTGACCAATGGATTAAACAATATGTATGATGCACGGTGCCGCAGGCACGTTCACAGCCAGCCTGCGGCGTCTCCGCTCTTATGCCTCTTTGGTTTTCAGCGACGGCAGTTTTGATACCAGACGCAGTGAGACAGTCAGTCCTTCCAGTTGATAATGCGGACGCAGGAAGAATTTCGCGGTGTAGTAACCGGGGTTATCTTCAATCTCCTGCACCTGCACTTCGGCGGCGGCCAGCGGTTTGCGCGCTTTGGTCTCCTGAGAGGAGTTTGCCGGGTCGCCATCGACATAGTTCATCACCCAGTCGTTCAGCCAGCGCTCCATTTCATCACGCTCGCGGAAAGAGCCGATTTTGTCGCGCACAATGCACTTGAGATAGTGTGCAAAGCGGCAGCAGGCGAAGAGGTACGGCAAACGCGAGGCCAGACGCGCGTTAGCGGTCGCATCGGCGTCATGGTATTCCGTCGGTTTTTGCAGCGACTGGGCACCGATAAAGGCGGCAAAGTCAGAGTTTTTGCGGTGAATCAGTGGCATAAAGCCATTTTTCGCCAGCTCGGCTTCACGACGGTCACTGATGGCGATTTCAGTCGGGCACTTCATGTCCACGCCGCCGTCATCGCTCGGGAAGGTGTGGCATGGCAGGTTTTCCACCGCCCCGCCGGATTCGACACCGCGAATCGAGGTACACCAGCCGTACTCTTTGAAAGAGCGGTTGATGTTCGTCGCCATCGCATACGCCGCGTTCGCCCACGAGTAGTTGCTGTGGTTAGCGCCATCGGTCTCTTCTTCAAAGTCGAAGCTATCAACCGGGTTAGTGCGAATACCGTACGGCAGGCGTGACAGGAAGCGCGGCATCACCAGCCCCAGGTAGCGGGAGTCTTCCGATTCACGCAGCGAACGCCAGGCGGCGTACTCGGTGTTCTGGAAAATTTTGGTCAGGTCGCGCGGGTTCGCCAGCTCCTGCCAGGATTCCATCTGCATCACACTCGGTGCGGTACCGGTAATAAACGGACAGTGTGCCGCCGCGCCGATACGCGCCATTTCGCCCAGCAGTTCCACATCCTGCGGACTGTGATCGAAATAGTAGTCGCCAACCAGGCAGCCAAACGGTTCGCCACCGAACTGACCGTACTCTTCTTCGTAGATTTTTTTGAAGATAGGACTCTGGTCCCAGCCGACACCTTTGTAGCGTTTCAGGACACGCCCCAGTTCCGGCTTCGAAATGCTCATAAAGCGGATTTTCAGCATTTCGTCCGTTTCAGTGTTGTTGACCAGATAGCTCAGCCCACGCCAGGCGCTTTCCAGTTTCTGAAACTCTTCGTGGTGAATGATCTCATTGACCTGTTGAGAGAGTTTTTCATCAATCCCGGCAATCAGATTCTGAATCGTGCGATAAGTGTCCGAAGAGAAGGTAACGGTGTTAGCCAGCGCCTGCTGGGCCAGCGTCTGTACCGCAGACTCGACCGCTGAACGCGCCTGTTCCGTTTTCGGGCGAAACTCTTTGCTGAGCAGCGCGCTAAACTCGTCCTGGCTGAATGTTTCGCCCTGCGGCAAGTCTTGCTGTTGGGTTACATTGCTCATGATTTACTCCTCTTTACCTGACGTGCTATCGCGGTTGTCCGGCATCTGGCTCAGCGATTTCAGCAGTGTCGGATCTTTCAGGATTTTAGCAATCAGCTCTTCCGCGCCGTTTTTACCGTCCATATAGGTCAGCAGGTTGGAGAGCTGAGTACGGGCTTCAAGCAGTGAATTCAGCGGCTCGACTTTGCGTGCCACCGCATCCGGCAGGAAATCTTCCATGCTGTCGAAGGTCAGATCGACGTTCAATTTGCCTTCCCCGGTCAGCGTGTTGTCCACCTGGAAAGCCACGCGCGGTTTCAGCGCTTTCATGCGTTCATCGAAGTTGTCGATATCGATATCAAGGAACTTACGTTCGTCAACAGAAGGCAGATTATCAACCGGCTTACCCACCAGGTCGGCCATCACCCCCATCACAAACGGAAGCTGAATTTTGCGCTCCGCGCCATACACTTCCACGTCGTATTCAATCTGAACGCGTGGCGCGCGGTTACGCGCGATAAATTTTTGTCCACTGTTACTCGTTGCCATGATGTTCTCCATCGAAGATGCGCGGTGACGCTATCGGGATTGTTTCACCCTGTCGTCAAAGGTTATGGGTGACGCCCAAATATGTTTTCCAGTTGCTGCACGCCATCCGGCGCCAGATCGCGAACGATCGCCATAAAATCCAGTTCGATCAGCCGCTGTACGCGGTCAATCATCAGCGGGGCGGGATGGCTTGGCTCATGCTGAGCAAAATAGAGTTTCACTTTTTCCAGCATCAGTTGCGCATCAGCGCGGCTGTTAAGCTGCACGCTCCGCCAGTCCGTATGATTGGCAGGCGCTGCGGCGGGTGTCGTCGCCGACGCCTGAGGAATAGACGTTGTCGCTGTCTCGTCGGGCTGCGCCTCGTCGCCTGCGCGACCTGCGCGGTTAATCAAGGTTGCGGTCTTAATGAGTTGTTCCATTTCCGGCGCACCACTCTCCCCAAGACGTTCCACCAGCCAGCTACGGATGGTGAGCAACCGTCCCTCGATTTGCATCATGACGCTGGTGGCCTCTTTTCCGGCGCGGGCCAGTTCGTCAACCAGCCGTACGCGTCCGCCCGGAAAATTGGGGCACTCTGTTTTGCTACCGTCCAGTAGCGCCTGTGCGTCGCGAACTGTCAGCTCATCGCCATTGCTACGCAGTAAAATCGACTGGCGCAGTGTGGCGGTGAGTGTGGATTTATCACTGAGTTCTGCCAGCGCGTTAATACGGTAAAACGGATCTTCTTCACCGTTTTCTGTCAACGCGGGCCACAGATCATCCCAGTAGAGGGCCAGTGCCTGGCCGATAAGTGAAAGCCCGTCTGCATACCCTTCCAGACCACGGCGACGCGTCCAGGCATGGGTCAGCGCCAGCATGACGCGCAGATCTTTGGTGCGTGACAGCAGCGCGGTGGCCAGCTTTTCAACACGCGTCCAGTCTGCCGGCTCTGCGGGAATAATGGTGTCACCAAATTGCTGTTCCGCTTTGCCCTGGCTTGCCTGTTCCAGCGCCTGAAACTCAGCGTCATACTCCAGGTTTTCACCACAGGGCTGCGTCGGGCTGATGGGTTCAAGTAAGGTTTCAAGAGTCATACACAGATTCGCTTAATCAAACATCGGAGGATAAAGACCATGGCGCCCCGGTCGTGCACCGCCTGCCGGATCGAACAGCATGGTAAAAAGCTGCCCGGTAAAATTGCCGCTGTGCACATGCGTATAGAGCGGATAGCCATCGCTACGGTTGGTCCACCAGAAACTGGTCTGGCGCAGCGGGTCAAAACATTCCGCTGCCTGACGCCAGCTCAACGTCGGCGCCGCGTCGCCTTCGTAACCGATAACATCGAGAATTTCCGAGCGGTTTTCTTCTACCACGGGCTGCGGCGTGGGAATCGACAGCAGCGCCTGATCAAGTTGTTCGGCGGAGTAACTGTTGCGGATCGCATGCAGCAGGGTTCGCCCCAGTTGCTCATACCAGTCCCCCGACTGCGCCAGTTGGCGTGGAGACCACTCCAGCGGGTTTATCGCCAGCAGTGCGCACAGCGGATATTGCCGCCCGACGCTGTCGCGACCGGGTAACAGACAGCCCATCTGCACCTGCTGACCACCTAACATTGGCGGCACGACAAAATTCCATATCGGCGCATTGCCGAATTGCCTGTCCGCCGCACGCTCTTGCTCTTTTTGCCAGTTCAGTAGCCCCACCTGAAACCAGTGGGACCATTGACGCTGGAGCGCGTCCGGGAAACGTCGCTGTAAGAAGTCGCCGGCACTGGGCAATTTTCCATACCAGCTAATTGCACTCGTCGTAGTCATTCGACTTTCCTTGCGGTTAAGGGCATGCGAAACGGGGAAGCTGAAACGGGTTGCGAATGCTGCCAGGGATGAACTCAAGCGTGACCTGGTGTCCATCAACGTTATAGGTTGCCTGGCGGCTCAGGCTACTGCTGCCCGGTGTCACACGCGCCTTGTCAACAAAGCGGTTCAGCGCCCATGCTCCATTGGTCACCAGCGTCGAGGTGGTGCCGTTCGTCAGCCCAAGCTGCATCCGTACCTGGTTGGTTCCGCCCGGCCCTGGCCAGTTCACCAGTTGCACCGCCTGTGGACCGTGGCTGTAACGGAGAATCTGCCCATCCACATCCAGCGTCAGGTTTAAAATCGCGTTGTCCATGCTCACGGTACGCACCGTCACACGATAAGAGGGCGTCGTACTCCCCCCGGCAAAAAACGCATCGCGAATAGATTGCGCCTGTTGAAACGGCGCCAGTAATCCTTCGCTACCTGGCAAGGTCTTACCATCAATGCCCGGCATAAAGCGCCAGGGTGACTGGGTGGTATCCACTTTGCTGGTCAGGTTGTCACGAAAGAAACTGTCCATCAGGCCGGTGCCCGGGGCAAACATGCGCGCCAGGTCGTCTGGCGTTACTTCACTGCTGGCGTTACGAACCAGCGGGTAACGACCGGCGATGGCCTGACGGCAAAAACCGCCCACTTCGACGCTGATGCGCTTGCGGACATTTTCCAGCTCGCGGCTTTGCGTATCGCTGCTGGCGCCCACCGCCATATTGCTGAACATGGACTGCAACCCGCCGGGCAGACGCCCTGCGCTGGCCTGCAGCCGACTGATGGCTTCACCGCCGGGGGCAGGCATGCCGCTGTTGGCCGCATCCTGTACCGCTGTCAGATAGCGATAAAGTTCATCAATCTGCTTTAAAAAATCATCAAACACGATGGTTTTGCCGCCTTTTTCCAGCGGCTGAGCCAGTTCGATAATCGGCGCGTAGTGTTCCGTTACCCGCTGTTCCGGCGTCTGCGCCGTAGCGGCGGCAGGCGCAGTGTTCGCGTTATCACGATTGCCAAACAGCACGTTGAGTGTGCGGCTGGTGCTGTTGCCCTCCTCCGGCTTTTTTTCGCCCTCTTCCGGGGTGTCACGGGTCAGCGTCAATACCTGGCTTAAGTTGACCACCAACTGACGCAGCGGCGAACTGTTGCCCGAGAGCAGACGTGCTGTATTAATACGCTGTGAAAGATTAGCACTGTTGTTGAGCGCAATATCACTAAGGAAGCTGTCCCACTGGCTGATAAAATCCCGGGCGTAAAGCTGGCGTACCGCGTTATCCGTCTGCTGCTGATCTTCTTGTTTGACGGTGGAACCGAGTACCCAGGCATCATCGGTATGCAGCGCGTTGGTCACAGTACCAATCTGCTTATCGAAATGCTGCCAGTATCCGTCCGGGGTATATAAACCGGGGATACCGTCATTGAGCGACTTACCGCTCTTGCGCGAGAACACCAGCTCGCTTTGCGGGCCACCCAGCGAGGCCAGCGAAACCGGCTTGAGGTTTTCATCCGCCGCGAGCAGACGTTTCAGGCGTCCGTAGACGCGCGCCGCGAGCGGTTGCTGGTTGATTAACGCCTGCTCCCTGGCAATCAATGCTTCATCTTTGGCAAACGGCGAGGACTGAATTTGCGGCTCCAGCAGTTGGGTCAAATGCCATTCCAGACGACGAAGCTGGGCCTGTGTCATGTTCTGCGGCAGATTGCGCTCCAGGTTGAGCATGACCCACTGATGCAGGAACTTGCCGTCATAATGTTTCGGCTGGTAGAGCATCTGATACGCTTTTAACGCTTCGTAGCTGTATTCCACATCGCTACCGTTATCATTTCGCAGCCAGGTGGTGATGCGTGACGCCACATCCGGTAACAGCAACTCCTGCAACGCTTTTTGGTACAACGCCTGCGATGCGTCAGAGACGTCATAGCCACGATACAGCCCCATACGGCGGGTCAGTGGCGGGCTGTTAACGTCAAAGTCCTCACTTTGCGGCAGCGCCGCGAGGCTGTTTAGCAGCGGCAGTAAGGCAAAGACATCGCCTTGCGGACGCTCGCGCAGCGCTTTAATCTCCTGGCTGATACCAGGCACTTTGGCTTCGACTTCCTGCAGATAGGTTTTGTTGTTGCTGTAACTTGTCAGCCACAGACCGCTAATCACCACCAGCAGAACCAGCAGCGCGGCATAACCGGCCCACATGACCGCCCGGTTGCGCATTTCCCACCAGCGATTCTGTCCGGCAATACCGGCTTCCTGAAAAATAACGTTTTGCAGCAGGTTTTTGATAAAGAAGCTTTGTCCTTTACCGCCGGGTACCGGCTCCTCTTTGCTGACGCTATCCCAACTGTCACCGGTATTACCGCGAGGAAGCGAGAGCGAACGTCCCAGTTCTCCCATCACCCGGTCAAACGGCAACCCTTCCTGGGTACCGCTCGCCAGATAGATACCGCGTGGTGAAAATTCGGTTTCGAAGTTCGAGCGGGCAAACAGCGTTTGCAGATAATCGGCCAGTAGCGGACGCAGCGCGGCAAACTCCTGAGGGAACAGGTAGCTTTCGGCTCTCGCTTTCGGATCGCTCTCGTGCAGCAAAATATCCGGTAAGGCCGCATCAAGGCGCTGTTGCAGTAACGCGTACTCCTGGGTAAAACGCCCCATCAGGTCAAAATCGGCCTGCTTGCCCTCCTGCCAGGGGAAGGTAAAACCCCAGATCTGGTCACGCTGGGCTTTATCGAACCCGGCAAAATAGGCACGAAAGCCTTTCAGGAGATCCGCTTTCGTCACCAACACATAGACCGGAAAACGGATGCCCAGTTGTTCATGCAGTTCGGTCAGGCGTTTGCGTAGATTAAGCGCCTGTTCGCGTGAAGCATCGCCTGACTGGGTGAGCAGATCGGCGACGCTCACGGTGACAATCACCCCGTTGATGGGCTGACGGCGACGGTATTTTTGCAGCAGACCGAGGAATTTCAGCCATTCGCTGGCATCCTGCGCCTGCTCGCTCTCCTGGGTGCTGTAACGTCCGGCGGTGTCCAGCAGAACGGCTTCATTGGTAAACCACCAGTCACAGTTGCGCGTACCGCCAATCCCTCGCAGCGCCGTTTTGCCAAATTTGTCGGCCAGCGGAAATTGCAGCCCGGAGTTGACCAGCGCGGTGGTTTTCCCGGCGCCCGGCGCACCAATGACGACATACCAGGGCAACTGATACAGGTACTGCGTGCTGAAACGCTGGGTCCATTGCCCGCCACGCTGACCTGGTTGGTTGAAATGCGCTTTTTTCAGCACCTGAGACGCTTCTTCAAAACGGTCAGCCAGGATTTGCTCTTCGCTGTTCAACCGTTTGTGATCCGCCGTCTCTTTCGGCGCATTATCGCTTTTCAGGTTGTCCATCAGTTTGCGGTTCAGCCACGCGTTGTAAAGACGCGGAATAATGTGGCTTTGCACCCAGATGAAATACATCACCGCGATGGTGATAATCCGGTTTTGTTCAGACTCCAGCGGGCGTGAATCAACGACAGAGAGCAGCGGACCTATCATCCATATCACCGCTGCCAGCGCTGTCATCCCAAGAAAACCCCACAATATGCGGTTCGTCAGAATTGAAAGCAGACTATTCATCCTTAGTTTCCTTGTGGCAATCCGTTCAGTTCGGCTGCCGTATTACCCGGCGAAACCAGTAACGTTATCTCCACGCGGCGGTTGCGGGCGCGGTTTTCCGCCGTATTGTTCGGCGCGATGGGGTTCATTTCACCCCGCCCTTCCGCTTTCACGCGATCCGGCTGACTTAAATGTTTTTGCAACAGCGACTGTACGGAGCGCGCGCGTTCGAGGGACAGTTCATAGTTGGAAGCAAAGCGTGCGCTGCGGATCGGCACGTTATCGCTATAGCCCACCACCAGAATTTTGCCGCTGACGTTGTTCATGGCCTGCGCGACACGGTCAATCACCGGTGCGTAGTTTTCACGTGCCACCGTTGAACCCGACGCAAACAGCCCGTCGCCTTTCAGGGTGACAACGCTGCGATCCGTTTCATCGCGCACCGCGACAAGCCCGGCGTCGATTTCCGGTTTCAGGAAGCCGCGCAGGTTAAGCACGGGAGGCAACGATGGCGCCGGTTGGGCAATGGACGCTTCTGGCAATGTGGTCTGGTAAATTTTTGCCAGTACCGGGTTCGTGTTATCGCCAAGTCGCCAGTTAAGAACGATATAAAACAGGCAGGCAAGAAACCCGGCCAGCGCCACACAGGCCCACAGCGGGATCATTGGGCGCCAGAGTTTGCGCAGCACCGGCTGATCTTCCGGATGCGGCGACAACGACGGCGGATAATTTCCCCGTACGCCGCGAATCATCTGCCACAAACGCTGCTTGATGGTTTCAAGCTGGGTTCGCCCATTGTCCATGACCCGATAGCGACCTTCGAAGCCCAGCAACAGGCAAAAATTAATCAGCTCCAGCAGGACGATATGCTCACGCGGGTTTTGCGACAGGCGCGCCAGCAACTGGAAAAATTTCTCGCCACCCCAGGTTTCGTTGTGAAAGGTCACCAGCAGACCGCTGCCGGACCAGACGCCACGGCTTCCCCAGGGTGTCAGCGCCGCCGCTTCATCCAGAGCGGTACACAGGCAATAACGCGCCCCGACAATCACTTCATACGCAAGACCCGATTGCTGGCAGCGCACTTCAAAACGGCGAATTTCATCAATCAGTTGCTGGCGCAGACCGGCCTGGTCGTCGTGAGAAACAGAGTGGCGAATCTGCGGTATCGCGTTAAGCAGCGGGTTAGCGGCGGTCACCAGAGGGTTGTTACCGCCCGCGCCCGCAACATCGGCATCACGGCCGTTAGCGTGTTGTTCCTGCATATCTTGCGCTCGCTATTAATCTTTCGGGCTACGGACGGCCCAAAATTCCATGTCCAGTCCTGGAAATTCACCTGCCAGATGCAGCGCAAAGGCGCCGGATTTCTCCATTTCGCTCCAGAGCTCGCCCCCTTTTTCCAGTTCGAAGTAGTTGTAGCCCGCATGCCAGGGAATTTGCGGCGGCGCGACGGGCATTGCCCGCAGCTTCATACCGGGAAGCTGGAGTTGCACCAGGTCGCGGATTTTGGTGACCGGGGCGACTTTCATCTGCGCCGGGAAATGGGTTTGCAGCATCTCGCCTGGCACATTGGCTTTCACCGCCAGGACAAAACCAAACTCGCGCGCCATGCTGGTGGACGGCAGCGTCGCGACATTGAGGCCGTGGGTGCGTTCGGTAAGCGGCAGTTGAATGGCATGCTCTTCCAGCACCAGCGACAGCCCCTGACGTAACATCAGCACCAGACGGCTAAAGCAGCCGGCGAGGTTGTCGTGGTCATAAACCGGCAACACCTCTTCCGGCGCACGCGCGGATGTCCAGGTGGTTAGTTCGGTGGCAAATGCCAGCCATTCGCGCCACAGCTCTTCCGGGTGCAGCAGCGGCAAGGTTTTCAGATGCGAAATCAAGCCGACGTGATGATTGATCAATGCCAGCAGAGAGAATTCGACCATTTCCGTGGTATTGAAGCGGCCAGGCTGGCGCAGACGCTGGGCAAACTGCTGGCTACGCTGGGATAACAGGCTTTGCAGGTCGTTAATCATCGCGTACAGCGGCGCGCTGTTGGTGGCGTTGAGCATCGGTGGAATATAGGCCGAATCATGACGAATGTGATTATCGTTTCGCTTTTCCAGTATCTGAACCACACCCATCGCCGTCCACTCGGCGGTCAGATCTTTTTCCAGCATCAGTTTCAGGCGTAAACGACCAAACTGCACGGCTGCCGGACCAACGGAAATGGCGTTGTCATCATCCACTTCGGCTTCCCAGGCCACGTAGCGCGCCAGTGACTCTTTATCTTCGCTGAAGATAACCTCTTCACGCCCACCCCGGCGGGCAGGTAAGGCCAGCACGACACGCTCATTGGTTACGTTATCCCCAATGGCTAATGGCGCGGGCGCATGACGCGGATCGTGAAAGGAAAAAAAGGTGCCATCCGGTAGCAGACCGCTGGCATAACTCAGCGCGATACAGCCCTGGCGCAACATTGCGTCATCCAGTTCAAGGTCCAGAAAGCCCCATAGCCAGGGCCGTTGTAACGCCCCCCATTCACGAATGTGGCTATGCAGGTGGCTTTCCGCACGTTGAAAATGATGAGGACGCAGAAACATACCCTCGGTCCAGACGACCTTTTCTGCTTTGTTCATGCTGTTTTCCTGTTAAGACTGGGCGCTATCTGGAAACGACGCGGATCCCGTTCACGTCGAGAAAAACGCTGGCTTCAAGTGAGTCAGACGACCATTTCCAGAATTCATAAAAGCGACTTTCACCCTGCACGGGAAGCGGAATGGAGATCCGCCATTTTTTGCCATCCAGCGCCTGATACTCCGCCATCACGCCGATATAGCGTGCTTCCGGGGTAGCCTGGCCGGTGAGTGTTTTTGTCAGTTGACCGGGCAGTAAGAAGAACTCATCGCTGTTGAGCAGGTTACCCCCAAGGGTGCTTCCCGCATTGTTTTGTAGCGACCAGAAATCGGCGGACATAAATGTCGCGTCGGATTTCAACAGCAAAACCCTGACTTTGAGCGGCGCGGATGCGTTGACCTGCGGGTGCGCCTGGAACTGAAGGGTGTAACTGGCAGGTACGCTATGTGAAGTCGATCCACAACCGCTGACCAGGGTGGTCAGCGTAAGGAAAAACGCCAGGATGAGCTGGCGTACCACGAAGTTAGTTTTCATATCCATCGCTCATGATGGCGAATTAATTGAGAATCCACGTACCTGAGTTGCTGTTTTTACACGCTTTGCTGCTACCATCAACCGACACACAGGTCTGTTTCTGACGGGCTCTCAGGCGCGGGGTTTGCTTGCGTACCGTTTCGTCGTACAACTCGCTTTTCACTACAGCACGCATCGGAACATAACCAATCAACTCTTCCTGACCTTCATCGGCCAGAGCCATCCAGAAGTGCTCAACCTGGCCCAGTACAACGTAGGTTTTACCGGTTTGCAGTTGACGGATCATTTTGCCGCCGTAATCCGGCGTGCTCATCAGCGACGCAGGATAGAGTGCACGGTAGTTCTCTTTGATGGGTTGAAACTCTTTCGGTGGTTTTACCGCATAGCGGTGGGTAAGCGTGGTGCCATTCACCTCGCTGGTCACAATCGTGTCGTCTGTGGGCGTCGCCGGCGGTGGTGCTTTACATGCGGAGAGTGCAAAAACAAACAGAAGGGCTAATACATTTCGCATTTTCATAACGGTGATTTCCATTGCAAATATATTACTGTGTGGAACTGGAACGTTTAGGAAAGAACTTTTTCATTCTTTCAAAATAAGTCTCTCCCTTACCCTGCAAACCGATCAAATAATGAATTAAAGGCATAGCTACCGCACGAGCCGTTGCACCAGCAAGGCAGCGAAATATGACTTCATCAATGATAATCGTGTCTAAATTTTACAGACGAGACGATACAATTCAATATCATCTCAGCCTTAATGAAAAATGAATATTTAAAATTTATCTAAATTAAGATAATTCTCAAGAAATAATTTCACTTAGGTCTTATGACGGTAGGAATCACAACCAGGCAGAGCTTAGAACCCCTTCAAATGAAGATCAACCTACTGTATTTAATGATTTTATCTATCAACGCACAGCAAGAACACATCACGCCACCTTCGTTATCAGATAAATCCTAAAAAGATATTTTTGCATATTTAACCCCTCATTATTAGTAGCCTCAAAACCACATTTACTGTGCGGAGTATTGAATGACGCCTGATAAGTCAAGACCTGTCAGGTCGACAAAGTGAAATATCAAAGCTGTGCAAAGTGAATATTATTCACCTGGTCTGACCATAGCGAAATAATCAACAGCGAAAATATTTTATCCCAGCTAAATAAATTGTTTTCAGTGCGACACTATTTAGCACCGCTAACTCAATGTGAACGGACAGTAAATGAATCAATTCAGCTTATTTGATGCAAAACAAATATAACAATTAGTTTTCAATAAGAAAAACTGATCAATCACCGTTATTTTATTTGACGAAAATCTTATTTATTTGCGGAAATACCTGTTTCCTACCTAATTTGAGTTAAATAAATGATCAAAATGCGTGCAAAGAACTTTTAAGTCATAACTTTTACTTATAGGTATGGGCGGCAAGGTAAATTGTCTGGAAGGGCGGAAAATGCCACACAGTGCACGCCGTTCGGCTGATATTCGACTAAGGTTTTCACAAGGTTGGCTACTGCGGCCTCGCTTTTCACCCGCTAAGGAGAACATTTAATGACAAGACCTGATTTGCGCCGTCAGCGCACCTTGTATCTTGCTATGCACATCGCACTGGGCGGCGCCCTGCTGTCGCTTATCCCGTCGGCACTGGCGGCGGACGCGCCCAACACGCCACAGTCACCGGATATCCTGCTCGGCCCTTTGTTTAGCGATGTGCAAAGCGCCAAACTCTTTCCCGATCAAAAAACCTTCGCTGATGCCGTTCCCAAGGGTGACCCCTTGATGATCCTTGCGGACTACCGGATGCAGCGAAACCAGACCAGCTTTGATCTACGCCACTTTGTTAACGTCAACTTTGATCTGCCAAAAGAAGGGGAAAAGTATGTTCCCCCGGAAGGGCAAAACCTGCGTGAGCATATTGATGGCCTGTGGCCCGTGCTGACGCGCACGACGGACAAAGCCGGTAAATGGGACTCTCTGCTCCCTCTGCCGAAGCCTTATGTGGTGCCGGGAGGCCGTTTTCGCGAGGTCTACTACTGGGACAGTTATTTCACCATGCTGGGCCTGGCGGAGAGCGGACACTGGGACAAAATTGAAGATATGGTGGCTAACTTCGCCTATGAAATTGATACCTGGGGCCACATTCCCAACGGCAACCGTAGTTACTATCTGAGCCGCTCCCAACCGCCGTTCTTTGCATTTATGGTTGAATTACTGGCATCCCATGACGGTGATGACGTGCTCAAGACCTACCTGCCAGAGATGGAAAAAGAGTACCACTACTGGATGGACGGGCTGGAGGGGCTGCAAAACGGTCAGGCCAGCAAGCGGGTCGTTAAGCTTGATGACGGTTCGGTGCTGAACCGCTACTGGGATGATAAAGACACCCCGCGCCCGGAATCCTGGCTGGATGATGTCACCACCGCGAAGAACAACCCCAATCGTCCGGCAACAGAGATCTACCGGGATCTGCGCTCCGCTGCGGCATCGGGCTGGGATTTCAGCTCACGCTGGATGGATAACCCCGAACAACTGGGGACCATCCGCACCACCAGCATCGTACCAGTGGATTTGAATGCGCTGATGTTCAAACTGGAAAAAATGATCGCCCGCGCCAGCCAGGCGTCCGGTGACAGCGCTAAAGCGAGCCAGTATGAAGCGCTGGCCTCGGCCCGCCAGAAAGCCATTGAAGCCAACTTGTGGAATGATAAAGAGGGCTGGTATGCCGATTACGACCTGAAAACCAAAAAGGTTCGTAATCAGTTAACGGCGGCCGCCCTCTTCCCACTGTATGTGAATGCGGCGGCAAAAGATCGCGCGACAAAAGTAGCGGCAGCCACGCAGTCGCGGCTGTTGAAGCCCGGTGGGATTTCCACAACCACCGTCAACAGTGGTCAACAATGGGATGCACCGAATGGCTGGGCGCCCCTGCAATGGGTGGCGGTCGCCGGTTTGCAAAACTACGACCAGAAAAAACTGTCGATGGATGTCACCTGGCGCTTCCTGTCAAACGTGCAACATACCTATGACCGCGAGAAGAAGCTGGTGGAAAAATATGATGTCAGCAGCACCGGGACAGGTGGCGGCGGCGGAGAATACCCGTTGCAGGATGGTTTCGGCTGGACAAACGGCGTGACGCTGAAAATGCTCGATCTGGTTTGTCCGAAAGAGCAGCCTTGTGACAGTCTGCCTGCCAGTCAGCCAGTTGCCCAGACGGCAACCGAACCGCAAAAAGCGGCGGCACAGTAACACAATAAAAGCATAATAAAAGAAAAGGCCGGTGAGTTTGTTCACCGGCCTTATTCATTTATAGAAACAATTAACCCCGCCGTAACAGCCTAAAGACTGCCAGTACAATGATGGCACCCACCACCGCAACCAGGAAGCTATGAAGGTTGAAACCCGTTACATCGCCGCCAAAATTAAAGCGGGTCGCCAGCCAACCACCGACTACCGCCCCCACGATCCCAAGTAGACAGGTCAAAATGAATCCGCCGCCATCCCGGCCAGGCATGATTAATTTTGCGATAACCCCTGCAATCAGACCAAAAACAATCCACGCGATGATGCCCATTTACTTTTCTCCTGCTACAACGTCATATGTACGTATCGTGCATAATTCCCGCACGTTGACTAGAGTATAGGCGATAGTGTGAAAAGCATTTTCATCTCACGGACTTAATTGCAATTCCTCAGAAAATTTTTATGAATTTGTATTAAGAATTCTCCGGAATTGCCGATAGTGCATCAAGACTGTCTGTCAGTGATCAAGGAGCCTTTCGGCGTGAGTAAGTACAGTGAGCAGTTCCTGAAAAATAGTCCATTAGCCGTACTCGGCGTCTTACGCGATTTGCAAAAGAGCCAGGTACCTGTGTGCATTGCATGGTCGAGCGGGCAATTCATCAGTAAGATCCTCGAAGTGAACCCCGAAGAGCTGATCATGGACTTTGGTAGTCAGGAGTTTGATAACACAGCAGTGCAACGCGCCACAAAAGTGACCATCACCGCCGAAACCCAGGGTGCCAAAGTCGAATTTACCCTTCCCACACTGCACAGCGGCGATTATCAGGCTTTGCCCGCTTTTATTTCTGAACTGCCAGAAAGTCTCTATTTCATTCAGCGTCGCGAATACTTTCGCATCAACGCCCCGCTACACCCTGCCTATTTCTGTAAAGCCAAAATGCCGGACAAAAAGACGGAGCTGCGTTTCCGCCTGTTCGACCTTTCACTCGGCGGTATGGGCGCGTTACTGGATGGCACCGTTCCGGAAGGATTGCAGGCAGGTATGCGCTTTTCCCAGATAGAACTGGATATGGCTTCATGGGGACAGTTCTATTTTGACGCACAGCTTATCGCCATCGGTGAGCGAAAAGTGGTAGACGGCAAAAACGAAACCATCACCACGCCGCGTCTGAGTTTTCGCTTTCTTAACGTAAGCCCCGGCGTTGAGCGTGAACTCCAGCGTATTATTTTTGCGCTTGAGCGCGAGGCCCGCGAACGCGCCAGCCGCGTACGCTAAAAAAAGACCCGCTCATCCAGGCGGGTCTTTTCACATTGATATGGCGTTTACATGGCGTTCATTGCTTTCTGTACTTTCCAGATGTAGCGCGGCGCCTGTGGTGCCGGGTGGTTTTCTACCACGTGTTCAAAAAAGCCATCAGCGCTCAGGTCGTTAATCTTGTCGATCGCTTTTTTCCGGTCGGATGAGAATGTCCGCAGCAGCGCGCCTGCGCCGTTCACATAGGAGACCACCAGCGCATATTGCATCACTTGCGGATCTTTTATTCCCGCCAGTACACCGTGCTCCATAATGCTCAAATACGCTGCCCCCATGGAGATATTGCGCTCCGGGTTTTTCAGCTCGCTGGTTGAAGGCTCACCGCTCCAGCCCATATAGCGATATACTTCGCGCCCGGAGGTGGAGGCTTTTAACTGCATCAGCCCAACGGCGTTTGATTTACTGACAAGGTTGGGGTTGCCGCCTGACTCAACCGCAATCATCGCGGTAATCAGACGCGGACTGACGCCCCACGCCGCCCCCGCTTTTTCACTGACTGGCATCCACTGCATGGCCCGTTTTACCGGGACTTCCGGGTTCCAGTCCGGGTTACGGTAGTCCGTGCGTTTCGAGCTACAACCCGCCAGAAGCACAATTAAAAAAGCAAACCATCTCAATTTCACACGCAATCCTTCTTTGGTGAACGCATCACTATGGATGACAACAAACAGGGTTAGCGGCATGATAACCGTTTCCAATTAGATGTCAGCAAGGAATTGCCATGTCGAGGTTTCATTTGATTGCGCCCTCCGGTTACTGCATTAATCAGCAGGCCGCAGCGCTTGGGGTTCAACGGCTGGAGTTACAGGGACATCAGGTGGGTAACCGTGGTGTCATTACCCGCCGCGACCAACGCTTTGCGGGTCAGGAGAGCGAACGTCTCCATGATCTCAACGCCCTGGTCGCGCTCGAAGGTGCGGATATTATCGTTCTCCCCGTTCGCGGCGGCTATGGCGCCAGCCGCCTGCTGGAAGATATCGACTGGCCGGGCCTTATTCGCCGACAACAATCCCAGCCGTTGTTTATCTGTGGACACAGCGATTTTACGGTCGTGCAGATGGGCTTATTAGCCCGTGGCGGCGTGATCACCTTTAGCGGCCCGATGTTGGCCGGCAATTTCGGCGCACCAACACTGAATGAATTTACCGGGCGCCATTTCTGGCAGGCGCTGCGCCAGCCTGAACTGACCGTCGAGTGGCGCGGCGAAGGCCCACGTTGTCACACCCAGGGCACGTTATGGGGGGGAAATCTGGCGATGCTGGTTTCGCTTATCGGCACGCCGTGGCTGCCGGATATTGAGGATGGCATTCTGGTGGTTGAGGATATCAATGAGCATCCTTTCCGCGTGGAACGTATGCTGTTGCAGTTGCTGCATTGCGGCATTCTCGCGCGTCAGAAAGCGCTGGTACTGGGCAGTTTCACCAGCGCCGATCCCAATGAATACGATGCAGGCTACAATCTTAATACGATGGTGGAATACCTGCGAAGCAGGCTCTCGATCCCGGTGATAACGGGGCTTGCATTTGGTCACGAGCAAGAGACCGTCACGCTGCCTCTCGGCGCGCATGCGGTATTAGAGCATGATGAGCGCTCACGACTGACTATGTCCGGTCATCCCGTATTGGGCGCATAAAAAAACGTTTAACCGACTGATTAAATCTGTATTTCTGCCGTTAATATATATCGGGTTTTTAAACTATAACTGCTCAGCGTATTCAGGCACTGAGCGGTTATGGGTTTCACCATTTTTCGGGTAAGAGGAGAAGCACAACATTGGATGCAGCGGCGGTAATTAGTCTGTTTATTTTGGGTTCAGTACTTGTAACCTGCAGTATTTTATTAAGTTCTTTCTCCTCCCGTCTCGGTATCCCGATCCTCGTTATCTTTCTCGCCATTGGCATGCTGGCAGGCATTGACGGTATTGGCGGCATTCCATTCGACAATTATCCGTTCGCCTATATGGTCAGTAACCTCGCGCTGGCGGTGATTTTGCTTGATGGCGGGATGCGAACCCAGGCGAGTTCCTTTCGCGTGGCGCTGTGGCCCGCCCTCTCTCTGGCGACGGTGGGAGTGCTTATCACGTCCGGGCTGACCGGGATGATGGCGGCCTGGTTGTTCCACCTCGATATCATGGAAGGGTTGCTGATCGGCGCGATTGTTGGCTCGACGGACGCGGCTGCGGTGTTCTCACTGCTTGGCGGGAAAGGGCTGAACGAGCGTGTCGGTTCAACGCTGGAAATTGAGTCCGGCAGCAACGATCCGATGGCGGTCTTTTTGACCATCACACTGATTGAGATGATTCAGCAGCATCATGCGGGCTTGAGCTGGATGTTTGTCGTGCACATTATTCAGCAGTTTGGGCTGGGTATCGTGTTAGGTCTCGCGGGCGGCTATTTGCTGCAACAGATGATCAATCGCATCTCCCTGCCCGCCGGGCTCTATCCTCTGCTGGCGCTGAGCGGCGGCATTCTGGTGTTCGCGGTGACCACCGCCATTGAAGGCAGCGGGATACTGGCGGTCTATCTGTGTGGTTTTGTGCTGGGCAATCGTCCGATACGCAATCGTTACGCCATTCAGCAAAACTTCGATGGTCTGGCCTGGCTGGCGCAAATCGGCATGTTCCTTGTCCTGGGGCTGCTGGTCACACCATCTGATTTGCTGCCGATTGCCATTCCGGCGCTGATCCTCTCGGCGTGGATGATCTTTTTCGCC
This sequence comes from Phytobacter sp. RSE-02, assembly GCF_040578655.1. Taxonomy (NCBI): domain Bacteria; kingdom Pseudomonadati; phylum Pseudomonadota; class Gammaproteobacteria; order Enterobacterales; family Enterobacteriaceae; genus Phytobacter; species Phytobacter sp. RSE-02. The sequence goes on from NZ_JBEULY010000003.1 coordinate 129,452, forward strand.
CGTCCGCTGTCAGTATTCGCCGGGCTGCTGCCGTTTCGCGGTTTCAATCTGCGCGAGCGCATTTTCATCAGTTGGGTGGGGCTGCGGGGCGCGGTGCCGATCATTCTTGCCGTCTTCCCGATGATGGCCGGTCTGGACAATGCGCGGCTGTTTTTTAATGTCGCCTTCTTTGTGGTGCTGATTTCGCTGCTATTCCAGGGGACCTCGCTGTCGTGGGCGGCGAAAAAAGCCAGAGTCGTGGTACCGCCCGTGGGCTGGCCGGTTTCCCGCGTCGGGCTGGATATCCATCCGGAAAATCCGTGGGAGCAGTTTGTCTACCAGTTGAGCGCCGATAAATGGTGCGTGGGCGCTGCCCTTCGCGACCTGCACATGCCTTCCGAAACGCGTATTGCCGCCCTGTTTCGTGATAATTCGCTGCTCCATCCGACCGGCAGTACGCGGCTGCGTGAAGGTGACGTGCTGTGCGTGATTGGTCGTGAACGCGACCTGCCCGCGTTGGGTAAGCTGTTTAGTCACTCGCCTCCCGTCTCGCTGGATCAGCGTTTCTTTGGCGATTTTATTCTCGAAGCTGATGCGAAGTTTGCCGATGTGGCGCTGATTTATGGTCTGGAAGAGGGACTGGAGTATCGTGATAAACAACAAACACTCGGTGAGATTGTTCAGCAACTGCTCGGGGCAGCGCCCGTGGTAGGCGATCAGGTCGAATTTGCCGGCATGATCTGGACGGTTGCAGAGAAAGAAGAGGACGCGGTGCGTAAGGTCGGCGTCCGGGTCGCGGATGACGAGGCGGAGTGACCGCCTCACCATAGTTACACTGTCACAACGGGGACGCGCGGTGCGAGTGCGCACATTAATTCATAGCCAACCGTCCCTGCGCAAGCGGCCACTTCATCGATTTTGATCTCGTTACCCCAAAGTTCAACTGGCGTACCGATGCCCGCTTGCGGGCACGGCGTCAGGTCAACCGTCAGCATGTCCATCGAAATGGCTCCTACCGTCCCCGTGCGAATACCGTCCACCAGCACGGGTGTACCGGTTCGGGCGAGACGCGGGTAACCGTCCGCATAACCGCAGGCTACGATGCCGATACGCTGCTCCTGTGAGGCACGATAGCGGCTGCCATAGCCCACACAGTCCCCCGCACGCAACGTTTGCACGGCAATAATCTGGCTTGTCAGGCTCATGACCGGTTTGATGCCACTGCCAGCCACATCCTGCCACTCCCCGGACGGGGACGCGCCATACAGCACGATGCCGGGGCGCACCCAGTCGCCGTGGGCTTCCGGGTGCCACAGCGTGGCGGCGGAGTTGGACAGCGAACGCGGGCAATCAAGCCCCTCCGACGCATGGTTAATGCGTATCATCGCCCCGGCAATCCCGTCCGGTTTTTCCGCATCGGCAAAATGGGCCATCAGAGTGATATCACCCACATTGCTCAACTCCCGCAGTTGCCGCCAGAGGGTTTGCACACGCTCAGGCTGAAAGCCCAGCCGGTTCATGCCACTGTTCATTTTCAGGTAAACATCCAGCGGCGCGTGAAGCCGGGCATCCTGCAAGGCTTTAATCTGCCAGTTGCTGTGCACGCTGGTGGTCAGGCGATATTTATCAAACAGCGGCAGCTCGTCGGCGTGGAAAAAGCCCTCCAGCATCAGAATCGGCCCTTTCCAGCCGCGCTCGCGCAGGAGGATCGCCTCCTCCAGATTAAGCAGTGCGAAACCGTCGGTGCCTTCCAGCGCACGCCAGATACGATCGATTCCATGACCGTAGGCGTTAGCCTTCACCACTGACCAGACGCGGCAGTGTGGTGCGGCACGCCTGACTACCTGCAGGTTCTGCCGAAGTGCGTGTAAGTCGACAGTCGCCTGGACAGGACGAGACATACGTTCTCCTTGTTTTAAGTGGACGGTTTAGTTGTGAGCACCGTGCAAATGTTGCGGCCGCGATGGGGTAAAACCCGGCTGGTAGCGCGCCACACTCAAATCCTCAAAGGGAATGGCTGGCGTGCGGCCGGAAATCAGGTCGCTCAACAGTTGCCCTGAGCCACAGGCCATCGTCCAGCCCAGCGTGCCATGCCCGGTATTCAGCCATAAGTTTTTAAACGGAGCACGCCCCACTACCGGCGTACCGTCTGGCGTCATCGGACGCAGCCCGGTCCAGAAGGTTGCCTGCTCCACATGTCCGCCGCGCGGAAAGAGATCTTTGACCACCATCTCCAGCGTGGCGCGGCGTGGTTTAAGGAGCTCGGTATTAAAGCCGACGATCTCCGCCATTCCACCGACACGAATACGGTTATCAAAACGGGTAATCGCAATCTTGTAGGTTTCATCGAGGATAGTCGAAACCGGCGCGCCCGCCTCCTCCGCAATGGGTATAGTCAGTGAATAACCTTTCAGGGGGTAGACAGGGATATCGACAATTCCTTTTAGCATCGCCGTGGAATAGGAACCAAACGCCATGACGTAAGCATCGGCTTTCACCACTTCATCGCCACATTTGACGCCATAAATTTGCTCGCCCTCGTACAGGAGCCTGTCGACCGGGGTGTTGAAGCGGAATGTGACGCCCGCCTGCGCCGCCATCTGCGCCAGTTGCTGAGTAAAGAGCTGGCAGTCGCCGGTTTCATCGTTTGGCAAACGCAGACCACCACTGAGCTTGTGCGCAACCTGCGCCAGTGCCGGTTCCACTTCTGCCAGCCGGGCTGACTCCAGCAGTTGATAAGGCACCCCGGCGTCTTCCAGTACGGCAATATCCCGGGTGGCGTTTTCGTACTGCTCTGGGGTGCGGAACAGTTGTAGCGTCCCGCCCTGACGCCCTTCGTACTGAATTTGGGTGGTTTCACGCAACAGCTTTAAACAGTCGCGGCTGTACTCTGCAAGCCGCACCATGCGGCCTTTGTTTTCCATATAATGGCGGGTGTCGCAGTTACGCAGCATCTGCCACATCCATTTGAGTTGAGTGGAGGTGCCATCGAGACTAATTGCCAGCGGCGCATGGCGCTGGAACATCCATTTAATCGCTTTCAACGGCACGCCTGGTGCCGCCCAGGGCGCTGCGTAGCCAGGCGAGATTTGCCCTGCGTTCGCCGCACTGGTCTCCAGCGCCGGGCCAGATTCCCTGTCAATGACCGTCACCTCATGTCCCGCCTGACTCAGATACCAGGCACTGGTAACCCCCACCACGCCACTTCCCAGTACAACGACTCGCATAACCTGCTCCCATGTGTAAAGCACAATCATCTGATTACAAATTGATAACTCAGATGAAAATGTTATTCAACATATGGCTTTTTTATGGTGACACCCCTCACACCTTTCCGTAAATAAAGGCGTCAGAATATTTAGAATCTCCTGCTGCGCGACATTTCGTCGCAGAATAAAATTCTACCAAAGAGGCTTTTTACCCCTCTCTTGCAAGGTGTTATCGCGAAGAAAAAAAGCGACGTCACGTACAGTTTTTATTGTGTGTTCTATGCTTGAAATGAGACTCTCCATACAGAGAGAGTTGCTAACAACGAGGGCGCGCTAATGGCTACGATTGATTCCATGAATAAGGACACCATACGTCTCAGTGATGGACCTGACTGGACCTTCGATCTACTGGATGTGTATCTCGCAGAGATCGACCGGGTGGCGAAACTTTACCGCCTGGATACCTACCCGCACCAAATCGAAGTCATCACCTCCGAACAGATGATGGACGCCTACTCAAGTGTCGGGATGCCCATTAACTACCCCCACTGGTCATTCGGTAAAAAATTTATTGAAACCGAGCGACTTTATAAGCATGGACAGCAAGGTCTGGCCTACGAGATTGTCATTAACTCCAATCCCTGTATCGCCTATCTGATGGAAGAGAACACCATCACCATGCAAGCGTTGGTCATGGCGCATGCCTGCTATGGGCATAACTCTTTCTTTAAGAATAACTATTTGTTCCGTAGCTGGACGGATGCCAGCTCGATTGTCGATTACCTGATTTTCGCCCGTAACTACATCACCGATTGTGAAGAGCGCTACGGTGTGGAAGAGGTGGAAAAACTGCTCGATTCCTGCCACGCGCTGATGAATTACGGCGTTGACCGTTATAAACGTCCGCAAAAGATCTCCCTGCAGGAGGAGAAAGCCCGCCAGAAAAGCCGTGAGGAGTACCTGCAAAGTCAGGTCAATACGCTATGGCGCACCCTGCCAAAACGTGAAGAAGAGAAAGCCGTTGTCGAAGCGCGCCGTTACCCTTCTGAGCCGCAGGAAAACCTGCTCTATTTTATGGAGAAAAACGCCCCGCTGCTGGAGCCATGGCAGCGTGAGATTTTGCGCATCGTGCGTAAAGTTAGCCAGTATTTTTATCCGCAGAAACAGACTCAGGTGATGAACGAAGGCTGGGCCACTTTCTGGCACTATACCATTCTCAATCATCTGTACGACGAAGGGAAAGTGACAGACCGCTTTATGCTGGAATTCCTGCACAGCCACACTAACGTGGTGTTCCAGCCGCCTTACAACAGCCCGTGGTATAGCGGCATTAACCCGTATGCCCTTGGGTTTGCGATGTTCCAGGATATTAAACGGATTTGTCAGTCACCGACGGAGGAAGACAAATACTGGTTCCCGGACATTGCCGGTTCCGACTGGCTGGAAACACTGCACTTCGCCATGCGCGATTTTAAAGATGAAAGCTTTATCAGCCAGTTTATGTCGCCAAAAATCATGCGTGATTTCCGCTTCTTTACCGTGCTGGATGACGATCGCAATAATTATCTGGAAATTGCGGCGATTCATAACGAAGAGGGCTATCGTGAGATCCGCTCGAAATTGTCATCCCAGTATAACCTGAGCAACCTGGAGCCCAATATCCAGGTGTGGAATGTGGATTTGCGCGGCGATCGTTCTCTGACGCTACGTTATATTCCGCACAATCGCGCCCCGCTGGACAAAGGCCGCCGGGAAGTGCTCAAACATGTGCATCGGCTGTGGGGGTTTGATGTACTGCTGGAACAGCAAAACGAAGATGGCAGTGTAGAACTGCTGGACCGCTGCCCTGCCCGCGGCAATACCCTCTGATAGCAAAAAGCCCCTCCGCCGGAGGGGCTTCGCTTTGCTTATCGCCCGTTGATGGACAAATCCCCAGGCAGTGTTTTATGCATCCGCTGCCAGATCTCACCACTGTCATGCCCATAACGACGCACGGTTTCGTACACCTGGTCATGCAGACCTTGCTCACAGATTTCTGCCAGACGGTGATAAAAACCGAGCGCCAGGCTGCGTGCTTCCGGGCTTGCGAAGTAATGGCGACCAATGCGGGTATACAACCCTTTCATACCGTTGAGGATCAGGCCGTAAATCGGGTTGCCCGAGGCAAAAGCCAGTCCGCGGAAAATGTTGTAATCCAGTTCAGCAAACGCATCACCGTGATCTTCCACTTCGCGCGCGCTGGCCAGCACGGCTAACGCGTCTTCTGGATGCTGGCGGAATGCGGTACGGATGAAGATGGTCGCGATATTGGTACGCACCGACAGGAGGTTATCGATGAGTTGTGGAACGCTCTCATGGTCCAGACGCGCCAGTGTTTCCAGAATATTGAGCCCGGACGTTTCCCAAAAGTTGTTTACTTTTGTGGGTTTACCGTGCTGAATAGTGAGCCAGCCATCGCGGGCCAGACGCTGTAACACTTCACGCAATGTAGTACGAGTGACGCCAATCAGTTCGGAGAGTTCGCGCTCTGCTGGAAGTATCGACCCCGGAGGGAAACGGTTATTCCAGATACTTTCAATGATGTATTCTTCCGCGAAACCCGCCGGGCTCTGCGCCTTTATAACCATAGTGAGATTTCCATTATACAACTAAGCAAAGATCACTCATCATACCAGACCACTTCGGGGGCAGATAGCAGGCGAAATGAAGAAAAAGGGGATCGCCGATCCAATTTGAAAGATTCACCCGATGTACGGTTTACTCCCCATTTTATTCACGACAATTCCCTCTTTATTGAAAGTCATTTACCACATTTATCATAAATGCTTTTCCTGTTAGCGCTTTGCTTACATTACTGACAGCAAGATTTGACTTTTCGCATGATAAACATCCGATTACGTATTATTTTCTTATGCAATAGTGGCTTGCCAGGTGATTTCGTTTACACTGCTGTGTCTACGCATGTCCCAGGGAAATGATTATGTTGCGATATTTAAACAAGTGCTCTCGCGGGCGCGGCGCCTGGCTATTAATGGCGTTCACCGCACTGGCACTTGAATTAGTGGCGTTGTGGTTCCAGCACGTCATGCTGCTGAAACCCTGTGTCCTGTGTATTTATGAGCGTTCTGCCCTTTTTGGTGTGATGGGTGCGGGTATTGTCGGTGCGATTGCGCCGAAGACGCCGCTGCGCTACGTCGCCATCATAATTTGGTTGTACAGCGCCTGGCGTGGTATCCAACTGGCGTATGAACACACCATGATCCAGCTTCACCCTTCTCCTTTTATGACCTGCGACTTTGCTGCGCGTTTCCCTTCGTGGCTGCCACTGGATAAGTGGCTTCCGCAGGTCTTTGTTGCTTCGGGCGATTGTGCTGAAAAACAGTGGCAGTTCCTGTCGCTGGAAATGCCGCAATGGCTGTTAGGTATCTTTGTCGCTTACTTTGTTGTGGCGGCGCTGGTGCTCATCGCACAGCCCTTCAAACCGAAAAAACGCGACCTCTTCGGTCGTTAACAGAACGCTCCTTCGGGAGCGTTTTTTTATTGCCGCGAAATTGTTCCCGTAAAGGCGATAGCGTGCCGTTGTGGAGAGGGTTTAGACGCCGTACATCCTGCGAGCAGAACACCTGCCGCTACCAGCACAATGAATTTATTCATGACAGACCCCATTGATGTTTTAGCTTATTTAAGACATGCAAACATTTTAGGATCTTGTTTTAAATCACTTTTTAATCATCTCAGGCAAGTCGCGGTATAACAGAAGAGATTATTGCGCCCAATCTGGCTTGTTGAGGATATGATCCTGCCAGTCGCGGACTTCGGACTCTTTTACCGCAATATGGCGAACCGTGATGCGCTGTTTGTGCATCATCTCCTTCGAACCGGTACGCAGCGGATGCCACACCGGCAGCGCCTTCCCTTCGGCCAGCAGACGATAGGCGCAAGTGGGCGGCAACCATTCAAAGGTGGGTAAATTATCGCGCGTCAGCTTGATGCAGTCCGGCTCATACTCAAAGCGACGCTCGTAGTTACGACACTGGCAGGTTTTGATGTTCAACTGGCGGCAGGCCACATTGGTGAAATAGATCTCGTCGGAATCTTCATCCATTAGCTTATGCAGGCAGCACTGACCGCAGCCGTCACACAGCGATTCCCACTCCGCGTCCGTCATTTGTTCAAGAGTTTTGCTTTGCCAGAAAGGTGTGTCGCTCATAAATCAGTTCGCCATTTAAAACCAGGGAGCACCTTATAACCAGTCTGGCTTGGGGATGCAAGTTTTGCCGCCGTTCAGGCGGCAAATCGACTTATAATACGCGGGTCTTTAACGAGAGGCCGTTGAAGGTCACTTCCAGTTCGTCCCCGCCGTGCAGCGGACCAACACCTTCCGGCGTACCGGTCAGAATGACATCCCCGGCTTTGAGCGTGAAGAAGCGGCTCATGTAAGCAATCAGCGGCACAATTTTGTGGATCATATCGGCAGTGGTTCCCTGCTGGCGGACCTCACCATTGATGCTGAGCCCAAGCGTCGTGTTCTGCGGATCGCTGGTAAACTCTGCCGCCGGAATAAAACCGGAAATCGGGCAGGAATTATCAAAGCCTTTCGCTTTTTCCCACGGCTGACCCGCCTTTTTCATTTTGGCCTGCAGATCGCGAAGCGTGAGATCCAGCGCCACACCATAACCGGCAATGGCTTTTCGTACATGCTCTTCGGTCGCCTGACGCAGCGTTGCCCCAATGAGCACGGCCAGTTCAACTTCGTGATGCACGGAACCGAAATCCTGTGGCAGCGCCAGCGGCTGGCGAATATCGCACAGTGCGGTTTCCGGTTTAATAAACAGCACCGGCTCTTCCGGCGTGGCGCTGCCCATTTCTTTAATATGTTTCGCATAGTTACTGCCAACGCACACGACTTTACTCACCGGGTAATCCAGGAGTGCGCCCTGCCAGTTATGATGTTGGTACATGTCTTTCCCCTAAGTAACACATTGAACAAGTGCGAAAAATGACTATCCGCGCCACGTGGCGGTTTGTCAAATAGCAAACTTTGTCATTCAATGTGTATGCAGGAGGAAAGCAAATGGCGGAATCGATCCGCCACTTTGCCTGGCGGGGATGGCTATCTTTCGCTGTCTAAATGTTGTTTCAGCAAATTTTCTGGCGGCGGTGGAATCTGTAAATAATATCCCTGCGTACGTAACGCCTCTTTTACTTTTTCCAGATCCGCACTGGCCAGTTTTTTACGTCCGTCGAGGGGCAATAACATGGCTAACTGAGGCTGGCCAAAGCTTTTCATTAATTCTTCCGGCACGCGTGAAAAATCGTCTTTTTTTTCGACATACAGATAAGTCTGTTCACGTCGGGAACTTCGGTAGATCACACAAAACATACTTTTGCTCTTTTTGACGCCAAATTTTGGCATAAGCTAACATCAATCAAACCCGCGCCACAAGCCAGCCATAGCATTTTGGATTTGCGGATTTTTGTCGTTTCCTGCATCTGTGTGTCAATTTTCTGGCACAAACCTGTCACATCACCGGGCGGTTTCCCACCCGGCGTAATTCCAGAATCAAATCGGATCGACGAAATCACATTCCGGGCAAATCCAGCACAGCAACCCGTAACGCATCCCCTGATACATCTGCGATCCACAAATAGGGCAGAATTTTACTATCTGCGCCTGAGCATTGCTTTCCTCGACTACCGGGCTTTCTTGAGTCGTAGTCGTGGTGGTTTTATCTGCCATTATGAGATCCTTATTTTAAACGGGATATTGCGCAATCACTGCCGCGCGATCTGATGCGTACTGCGTTTTTCGTGCTGCAATCTGAGAAACAACAGCGCTTTTTTTGGAGCTTTCGGTTGTGCCATCGGCAACCGCAGCAGCCAGCCACGCGCGATTTAGCGATTCAATATCGGCCTGATACTGAATGGTCAGGTTTTGCAGGGCTATTTTCAGAAGCTCTGAGTTTGGCGGTTGCGGAATATCTACCCAAGCCGGTTCGCCATCAACCGCACCGAGTTGCTTACCCTCTGGTGGTAGTTGTTTCCAGAACGTCTGAGCCACTTCGTCCGTTACCAGTACCGCATCTGCAGGCCAGGTCTCAGTTGTGTAAGTGCCGTCGTCTTTCCATCTGGCAGGAATAAATGACAGTAATGACGGCGAAAAATAAACGCTTTCCATATTAATACCCCAGAACAAAGTAGCGGATTTGAGCTGATGCGGCCGCCGCACCAGACACAGCGGATGATGCGAAGAGTTGGATCGTGGTCTGCGTGATTGATGCAACCTGCGTTGTAATGGCGTTACGGGTGCCGTTGTAATACGCACAGACCGCACAAATGCCGTTTCCGTTCGGGAAGGTTGTCGGCAGGGTTGCAGTAATCAGGCCGTCAGAACCTGTGCCGGCAGTCGTGCCCCACTGCAAAATTAATCCACCAGGAACATCCGGGATGCGAATAAAATCGCTACCTGCAAATGATCGCTTAGGCAGAAATGCAGTCAGAGCCGCAGCCACAAAAGCGGTTGTGGCCAGCAATGTCGAGCTGTTACCTGCGGCTGCTGTCGGTGCGGTGGGCGTTCCTGTCAGCGCCGGACTGGCAACGGGCGCTTTTGTTGCTAAAGCAGCATTTACGTTGGCTGAATAAGTGGGATCATTGCCAATGGCAGAAGCCAGTTTGTTCAGCGTGTTAAGGGTGGTCGGTGCGCCATCAAGCAATGCAGTAATGATGGACTGAATAAACTGAGTCGTAGCAATTTGCGTGGTATTGGTTCCCGCCGCTGCCGTTGGGGCGGTTGGTGTACCGGTAAGGGCCGGGCTTGCCAGATTCGCTTTAAGATTGAGCGCGGCATTGACGTTCTGATAGTATGCAGGGTCATCACCAATAGCGTCCGCCAGCTTTTTCAGGGTATTCAGGTTTGTAGGAGCCCCACCAAGCAACGCAGTAGCTACAGCCTGAACAAAAGCTGTCGTTGCGATACTGGTATCATTGTCTCCGGGTGCTGGCGTCGGCGCTCTCGGATCGCCGGTGAAAGTTGGGCTATAGTTCAGTGCGTTATCAAAATCCGTTACAAACCCCAGCAAATCTCCGTCATCCAGCACATCGATGGACAATTTATTGAGGATAAACTGAGCAACGCCAGCGGCAATAAACGTTGACTGCCGGATGGCCTTGTTGACCTGCGCAGAGCTGGCCTTTCCGGACTGAAAGCCCGTCGCTAACGCAGTCAGCGCTTCATAGTCCGCCTGGGGCGTTACGTTTGCCCCGGTTCCTGTCGCAAATGGTTTAAAGTTATTTGTTGCCATTACAGTAAAGTCCCCCATGCGCCGGTATCGAAACCCGCTATATATTCGTTATCCATGTCAAAACCAAAAAAGCGGTTTCCATCGGATGGTGTTTCAATCGTGGGTATCTGAATTGATCCGCCCCATACCCCCGCCGCCTTAATCGTCAGGTATCCCTGCTTGATGGCAGCAATGAGTTCCAGAGAGACGCTGGCGATATCCACTTCCGGGAAAACCCAGATAGAGATAGTCATGTCCTGGTTATCAACGATCTGCATCGTCAGACCGGAACCGGCCAGGGCGGCATCAAGGATGGGCGGTAACGTATCGTTTGAGCCATCCCAGTTATTGATGGCAATTTTCGCTTTGAGGATGATTCGATAGGTTTCATCACTCAGTGCGGTATACCCTGAATCCGGGTCGTATGGCCCTTGCCAGACGCCCTGGTCGTAGCCGAGCCCGTCCGTATCCCAGGAAAAGAAAATGCCTGAGATGGGAACAGCCACATAGCGGCTACGCCCGATCCATTCCCCCAGAATGTCGAGTTGCACTCCCACCGCAGTATCAATATCGAATGCGGTAATAAACGAATTCAGCGCGGTGCTGGTATCCAGAAGCGGACGTGTTGACAAATCGACGTGCTGGAAGAAAAGGGGCTTTGTGGCGTGATAATTGGTAATCAGGTCGGTGTATTTGCTCATGACGTCACCGTTAGAGCGATATTTGCAGTTAAGCAACTGGCCGCTTCCGCATAACCGATATCGATATTGGCAGCCGCCACGCTGCCCGCTGATTTCCCGATCTGCAGGCTGGTTATATCGTAATAGCGGGAATTGCCGCCGCTCACGACGCCGAGGTTAGCGGGCGAGTAAACACGGCTCAGAAGTACATCATCACCAATTTTTAGCGAGTTGATGTAGTCAGTAATGGCCGCTTTGATCTGATCACCAATCAGCGACGTATAGCCTGCAAATACATGGATAGTGATAGCGACATAAATCGGCACGTTAACGGGACGGGAAAACGATGTCGGGTGTGGGTTTCCCCATGCATCCGGGACAACGATAGTGGTGGTGCCGTAGGTTGCGACGCCCTGCCCTTTTTTACCCCGGATTGTCTGAGCAATCGTGGTTGCGTCTCCGCCGTCGACAATGGCCGAAATGGAGTGAGCGGGCAGCCCGTTAATATCCACCGAACCCGTATCGTTTTCGTACAGCTTGTGACGGGTCACGCCGGAAATATTCGCCAGCGCGCCATCAACCGCATCAAACGGCGTAAGAGATGGGAGCGCCACGCTTTGCCCCTGGCGCACCCGCAATTCGGCATCGGTTTCTGCCGCGGCGCCCACGGTAGCCGCTAATGGGTTTGTCACTGTCAGCCAGCCGCGCGTCGGTGTGTTAATACCCGTTATGCTGCCCGCGACCGCTGCTACTGCGCCGCTGGTCGCGCAAATGGCCGTAACGGTTACCGTACTGTCAACGTCAATAGACACCGATGCCGGGAGATTCCAGATAATGCCGTTAGTATCCTTCGCTGAACCGTTGGTAATGGTGGTTCCGGGAGTGCAGGTCAGAAGCAGATCAACCGTGGAGCGCGTCTCCCCCTTACGCGCGATACCGTTAATTTTTACATTCCGTGTCAGCGCGTCGCTGAGGGCTGTAGACGGAGAAAAGCTGTTGTAGACATTAATGGCCGTCGTATTGGCGTCGTGAATTGCTAGTGCCACCAGCGCGACCATCTGCCCGTCTTTGCTGTCGGGTTCCAGATACGCATCAGTACCGTAAATCTGCTGAAAATACCCGGTTACGGTATCGAGTATTGTCTGGTAATCAGGCGCACTAATCCCCTGGGCGGTTACCGTTGCCGATAACCCCAGCGTGTCGAGGTTCAAAGCCATTTATGCCTCGCTGGTGACTGTTGTTGTTCCGTAGAGTGTTTCGACCGTAGCGGTGAATGACACGCGCCGGGTTGAGGTATTCACTGTGGTATCAAATGCGGTAATTGAGCTGACGCCCTTCGTTTCAAGAATGCGCTGGCGTATGGCGAGGTTGTAGACTTCGGGTCGCTGCTTACCGAGCACAGACTGGATCCACGGCGTGCCCTCGGTGGTGTCAAGGAACCACTGACCGTACCATAATTCGAAGCGTGTTTTGATGGCCTGCGCCACCGCTTCCGGTGAATTAATCAGCCAGGTGTCATCCCCCTGCCCAAAGGTATAATCACCGTTGTCATCTTCGCGCCGGTACGGCTGGTATAGTTCGCCTTGTACGTAGATGCGGCATGCTGGTTAGGCTGCTGCATCCCGACGCGGGCGACAAAGTTATCGTAAGAGTCCGCTGTGGCGACTCGTTTTGTTTGCTTCGCCATGCGTTATTCTCCGAGTTTTTTCCAGATATCGAATGCGGTATCCATTGGGGCGTAACAGATCATCACCGAGTCGGCGAGGTTTGGTGACTTCGTGCCGTCCGGCTGTTTATCGACGAGAATTTTACCCACGGCGTTTTTCGACCAGGTTGGCTGAGACAATTCCATCAGCAGCCGATCCTTATTTTTCATCGTGCTGCTTATAGATATGATTTCGTCAGGGTTGTAATCCATGCCGCTCAGGGCGCGAAAGGTATTACGAAAAAGCTTCCTCAGGTGCCACCAGCTTTGCGCTTTGGCATTAGCAAAGAAATCTTTGTTCAGGCGGGCCAGTTTGCCGTTGTCACCGGGCACAGCTTCATCATCAGGGTCAAAGACAGCGCCACTTCCACGAAACGGCGTTGCCGTGATTTGCGGTAACCTTTCGGCATATCGCTGTTCGTTGATAACACGGGCATCACCACGTGCACCGGCCCCCAGACCGTCCTCATCGAATCGGAATTCATCAATGCCGAAATCATCGCAGTAGCCAAATGCTTTAGCGACTGAGGCGAAAATATCACTTCCTTCGCCGGACCACTCTTCAACCTCTTGCAGCAGGAAGCCGTAACGTGCAGCGAAGCCGTTTTTATCTTTACCCTCGTCCGCAATATCCATCGCGCCGAGGCGCTGGCCTGTCGGCTCAATGCCGAGTTTGATATGGGCATCAACGGCAGCCTGCACCCATTCAGACGGAATGAGAATGCCCTCTGCTGATGCCTGATAGTTGAGGTCCAGCTCCTGAGCAACGATGACCGGGTTATCAATTTTCTCGCATTCTTTGCGGTACCACTCATCATCCTTACGCGGGTCGCTGCGCCAGTGGAAGGTAAAGACCGGGATTCTCCCGCTATGTCGCTTCTGAGCGAACGGGTTATTCATGCCATTTACCGATGAGAGATCGATACGGCAACGAGTGGTTTGTGATAATGCTGCGTCAATCAGCAATGGGCGCATCAGGAATGCAGCCTCATCCACGAAATAAAGCGTTGTTCGGTCACCGCGTCCGATGTTATCGCCTGCCTCCCCTTTCAGCACGGCCCCCGTTTCCGGGAACTCAACGCGCATGTATGGAGCGTGTTTTTTCTCATCCCACTGGCCGCGAAACTCTACCGGGAGTGTTTCAACAAATTTACGAGCTTTCCAGAAAAGGGCTTTCGGGTCGCCAGTGCTGTCAACGTATTCCTCTTTACGGGAACCGAAGCCAATCACCATTTCTTTGTTGAAAAGGCAGAGCGAGCAAGCCAGACCAATGGACGTCCAACTCAACCCCATTTCACGGCTTTTTTCAGTAAGTCCATGCTCAAGGTGAGACCTGCGGTCCATTATCCATTCGATCCACTCTTCCTGGCGCGGGAACAGTAAAAATGGAATGGTGACGGGCAGACCATAGTCCAGGTTGCGCGGATCGGTCGTCATGCCCCAGTCGATAATGAACTGAGCCGGGTTATCACGGTAAAACTGCTTAAGTACGGGCAACATCTCAGGCTGCTGGCGGATGCGTTGCAACCGCTCCATTCGCCACTCAAAAACCTGGTTGTAGTCAGGATTTTTGAAATCAAAGGGAAAAGGTATTGGCATATTTAATACCTTCATCTTGTAAATTAATGAATTAAGTAACATATTGTAACAGCACACATAGTGCGTTAATTCAATAAGGAATTTTTTATGTCACAGCAATGGCAAGAAGGCGATGTGGTGCGCCTAAAATCAGGTGGTCCTGCAATGACTGTTAAAATTTATGATTCTTATAAAGGTGGCAATGTTTGTCAGTGGTTTGTGGGAACAGATCTTAAAGAAGGTGTGTTCGAGAGCGGTCAGTTAGTAAAAGTTGATGAAGACGAATATTAAGTAAAATGGGGCCAAACGGCCCCGATTTAACTTATGTTGTGTGAAAATCTAGTTCATAAGATAAATTTGCGACATCTAATTGTTTTTTATTTCGAAAGCACCATTTCTACACTTTTATCCCATCAGCTTTTTGTAAGCGTCAGCTGCCTCCTGCGGCGTCATCGATACCGTTTCGGTTTTGATGGGGCCGCCATCTTTCCCAGTGCTTTCTACTTTCAATTTATTGGTATATGCATCACCGACTTCTTTTGCAGCCTGCTCGAGCAACTGCGCCGTCATGCCGTAGTTGCGCATGGTTTCAGTCGTACTTGCCATCCGGTTCAGCACACGCAGCCGGTACGCCTTATTAGCGATTGGGATATCGGCTGTTTCATTCAGGAATCGTTCACGTGTCGCGATGAAGAGATCAACCCAACGTTTCGCCAGGCCTTTGCCGCTTACCTTCGTCGGGTCGTTCTGCTCTACCTGTTGCCGCGTAACCTGGATACCAAATTCTTTAAGGACAGCTTCGACAACCTGAGAGGGGGTGTCGTAACACGCAACTGATTGAACTATGAAGGCTTTAGTTTCTGGTTTTAATGCCGCCATATTTCACCATCCGTCCTATCCAGTCCTGAAATTATGCCAGCCTTAGCATGCATGTCCCGCATGCCCTGGCGATATCGATGTGAGCAACCTCCGCAGGTTGATTTGCTGCGTCCACCAATTCCTGTACGTCGCGGCTCGCGCCGTACCGACGAACCACGCCGACAAACTCTTCGACATCGTGGCCGCGCAGGCAGAGCTTCGGCTTCCCCGTCTCGCGGTAGAACGCCGGCGCGCCGAACTCGTCGGTCTTTTGGGCTATGTGATACAGCTCATGATCTATGAGCGCGCAGAATTCGAGGTCTGTGCATTGCAGGCAGAAATCTGCTGCGAGGGTGATGATGTAATCCGGCTGATGACCGAACCATTCATACATCTGCTGCTCCATGCGGGCCTTTTGCCAGCCACCGGCGCGGAAAGCTACCTCTTCGGCCTGACCGAGTACGGAGCGCCCCTTTTTAGCGAACGCACTCGACGCCCACATGAAGGCAATGTCAGCGTCTGTAAGGTGGAAGTGATCGGGGTTATGAAGATGACCGCCGTCAGCAATGATTTGCGCCTGCACCCATTCGTAAACGCCTTCGGCTGGCGTCAGACGTATGTGGGGTGAGAACTCTTCAACAAATGGCGCTGATGGCATAGGCCTCGTGAGTCCGTACATTTTCACTTCCTGATATAGGGGTTGACTAAGGCGTCATTGATTAAAAACATAACCTGTATCAATCTCAGTGAACTCCTTGTGCTGTATTTTAGTATGCAATTTTCGCGTTACACTCCGCCTAAATAGCTGATTTCGAGGCATTCAATCGATAAGGTGCTTGCGACAGAATTTTTCTTGTTTGTAAGTGAAATACTTTTCAATTCAAGTGAGGGTTAATGATGGAACTTATTGTTTTAAATGTAAAAGATGGTCAGAACATTAGCTTTACTGGTCAAGTTGCTGCAAGCGTTCTCGACCGTAGTGCTAATAATTACATTGCGGTGTATGAAACTAAAAAAGAGCATTGGTTAATTGCTTTCACCACTATCAGTGACATGTTGATACGACATGAAGTTATTGAGAATAAAGAAGTTGATAAGCTTATTGATTATCTTGGTTTTTCAGAAGCGACAAAGTCAATTTATCAACAACTTGGTATTGACACAACAAATAAGCTTGATATTTAGTGTGGTTTTATTCTTATAAATATTTCTAATCAAATCCTTGTTTAACGGGCCATATATGCATGGCCCTTATGGTTGATTTTTTTCATCACGAACTGCCGTAATGCGAATACGCCCAACAATACTTTATTCAAGACACTGCTCGCGCACATACGCCTGCAGCCCCGTTAGTTGCCTGGTGACTGTTTCGATTCGCTCGCGGAGGGTGAAATAATCTCATTCAGCGACGTCAGTAAGTCGAAGTGGGCACCCCAGGCCTGCATGCCTGGCAATGCCGAACTTTAATTCATGGTATAGTAATCGCAACGCTATCCGAGGACACGATTATGCACATAAATACCAAGATGAGAATTTTTGCATTTTGCTATTTGGTTTGTGCGTTCACGATTGCCTTGCCAGTTATTGCCCTGTTCTTCGATCTGGTGATAGGCGGCGGAATCATTGATATATTGAAAAAAGTCTACTCATTTACAGACCTACTGAGTATGCGTAAAAGTATATACCTTAAACTCGCCGGAATAGGTGCTATGACTGGTTTTCTAATCTGGCTAGTATCCTATAGCAAATACGTTTATCACGACCCGCTGGATAAATATTTTAAATAGTCAGTGACACTGTGTATTGATGTACTCCTGTAACATTCTCAGCGCTGTTTGGTCTCTGATGATGCCGGACCTGATACCGAGAACGTTTCGTCCAGCAACATCAGAGAGTTCGATGGTGGCATCATTGCCCAGGCCGGAGGTGCTGGCGGTTTCGGTTGAGGCTGACACTGGACACTTCCCTTTGACGAGCACCCGACCACCATTATCAAGCTTGCGCTGCAGAGCATCATTTTCAGATTTCGCATCCGCTAATTCCTTCGAGTATTTGGCATCGAGCGCAGCAACGTCGCGCTGACGCGTCTGCATGTCTGTGATGGTGTCGTTCGCCAGCGTCAGCTCAGTGGTCGCTCTGTCACGCTGTGCTTTGTAGTTCAGCGCATTGTCGCGGTAGTGATTCACGGCCCAGGCCAGCGCGACAATCAGCAGGATGATTAACGAGGCGGCTATTGCGGTGATGCGGCTCACTGGTCTATCCCCCAGCACGCCAGCGCGCTTTCCTGGTCCCGGCGTTCGACCTGACCGTAGCAGCCGTTTTTCTGGCCCTGCGTCAGCCGACAGTCGCGGCCACCGTCTTTAATCCACCAGCGAATCGCTTCACATGCGCCTTTGCGATCACCTGCATTCATGCGCTGATAGAACGTCGAGGGGAAACACTTACCGGGGCCGATGTTGTACGGGCAAAACGAGGCAATCCCGGCCTTCTGCGGTTCGGTCAGCTTCACATGGATGTTTTTATCCACCCATGCCAGCGCCGCATCGCGCTCTTTCGCATTCACCTGGTCACATTTTGCCTGCGTCAGCTTCATGCCCTGCACCACCGGCTTACCATCCACCAGCGTGGCACCACGGCAAATAGTCCAGATGCCGGAGCCGTCACGATAAGCCGTCAGGCTGTTGCCTTCTTTCTCGTTGAGGAACTGATCGAGGATGACCGTTGCTGGCGCACCAGCAAGGACCAGGCCCAGTACTGCAGCACTTAACTTTGCCTTCGCTCCCATTACTGGCCCCTGGCGGCTTTTCGCCGATCCTCTTTGATTTTGAAATACAGGTTGGTCAGGTATGTCAGCAGACCAAAAAGAATACTCGCGAGAACACCAATCGCAGCCCATTGCGAGGGCGAGACTTTATCCAGTAGCTGGAGCACCCAGAATCCCCCATTTGCTCCAGCAAAGCCGTAGCTCACACCGGTTGTTAGTTTGTCCATTCGATACATGCTCCACCTCCGCTCAAGGGAAGTGCTGTGTGGATGAAAGGGGATAAAAAAAGCCTGCACGGAGAGGTGCAGGCTAAGGGCTTTGGCAAAACTAATTATTGTGTGTGTGGTGCCGGGTGCCTCCCGGTGAAACGCTGACTGGCTACAACGTTTCGCATGCATCTAAAACTCAAAGACTGCCAGTAATGCCCCACCGCAAAGGGGGATTCACCACGCACGCAATGTAAATTCTTGAGGTTGCTGCGTCAATAACAACACTCTGACAAAGGCCACTCACCCCTGTAAAGGCTCTGCGTTTTGATGTTGCGTCGGCACAGACGCGGGATGGCTTCGGCCGCCGGAGCAATCACAACCAGACCAGTAGAGGGAACGATCCAGCGACCAAAGAAGGCGGCCTCAGCGCAAGCGCCTGGCGGATTGGGGAATGAGCCGTCCGACAGTGAGGCCTGTATACGAAAAAGCCCCGCGAAAATTCGCAGGGCTTCTGTGTGTACTGTATTTTCTTTGCCGCCATCTACAACTTAGGCAGCATATCAAAGCAGAATCAAATATGGCTTATTTAGTTCGGTTTTGCAAGACTTGCATGTAAATTTGTTGCCTTTTGTTGTGAACGTGATCGGCAAATTGAAATCAGCGACTGCTTATCCAATGCGAAGAATATGCGGGCCATAGCCAGCCAGTGCGGCTTATACGTCTCTGTCCACGTCGAATCAACAACACCTACAAGCGCGGCAAGGTCAGCAAACTGATAGCTCTCACGCCGAGCCAGCTGTTCTTTAACGTCCTGAGCTGCCAGCCAGATAAGCGCTTTGAGCTTTTCTTTGGTCTTCCCTGCTATGCGGCGGCCTTTAATTGTCTCGCTAAATAGTTGCCATCCATGCTGCACAATCACGGTCTGCAAACTGAAATCGGTGTCATGCAGGTAGCTCCATTTCACCCAGGCGCTTTCAGTGTCTTCCAGCTTTGAGATAGCGCGGCGCCAGCTTGCCGTTGAAAACTCAACTGGGATGACCTGCGGGATAGAGGTGCCTTTTGCGTGTGATTGTTTGCCCGGTATCGGGGGATTACGCAGCATGATTTTCTTCCCCGTCACCTCATCCGTGATGAACTGGCGTTTGCGCGGGTACCGTTCGTGTGTGAACTGGAGCTGCTCCACCAGCGCCACTAATTGCCCCTTCGTGCGGCCGCTAAAATCAGCAGTGGCCAGCGCGATTTCTTCCCGGACGTATTGCAGATATTGTTCGTTCATGCGGCGGCCTCTGATGTTTGTTTTTGCTGTGTGGTTTTAACTGGTTTACTGTGGCGCTTTACGGCGGGCATGTTCGCCCGCGCTACGCACTCGGCCTGATACTGGGTGTATTCTGGTTTCACGCGGCCTCCTGCTTTTTCATTTCACGGAGCTTCGTCCTGTATTCGTCGCGGATGTGGATAAAGTCTTCCCGGCGATAATTAGTCATGGGGTGTGGACCGTTCAGCCAGTCGACATAGTCCTGGCCATATCGCTCTACTAATCCGGCCTCGTATTGCTTTGAGACGGTGGCCTCTTTAGCTGTGAAGTTACCGGCCCCGCCATTACATGATTTGCACTGCTTATGGGCATTACGCTCTTCAAAACGCAATTCAGGATTAGCGCCTACTGATTTAAAATGCCCACAATCCCACTGTCCGCCATGTAGCTCCGGCGGGTTTAGTTCGTTGCAACTGATGCAGGGGAGATCACGATCCCGATAGCGAATGAAGTTATTGAAAGCCTGCTGTGCTTGTGACTTGAAATATGACATTGGGCGCAACTCTTCGCGCCTGGCTTTTCTGCGCTTACGCCCTGCCTTTTCTTCCTCCAGGCGGAGCTTTTGCTCTTTCCGTTGCTTTTCAGCTTTGGCGGCATCGTTCGCAACTTTTCCGTGGGCGCTGGCGCATTCGAACGAACAAACAAACTGACCGTCACGCGTTGGGTGAAACCATTCACGGCATACGGTGCATTTGCGGCGTGGTTTACGCATGTGATTCCCCCCAGCGCTTGGCCCATTCAATCTCAATGAGGGATTTTTCGCTGAATGCGACGTTCTGCTGGGTACCGAACCAGTAAATTGCCTCAATGACCTCAACCATCTGCGGAATGGTCATCTTGCTGGTTCGCTGGCCGAACATCACAACGCCGCCGTCGAGGCCGGGTGCCATGCGCTGTTCCTGCTTCTTGGATTTGGCGACCATCGCAGTGATGAGGTCTTTCCAGTCGTCGGAGTCGTACCGATTACCAAACCAGATAACCTGGTCAGAGAGGTCTTTGAGCAGCGGCCACATCTTGCGGTTTTGCTCGAGCGTGCGGGTTGTCTCTTTGATGTCGAGCACCAGCGGTCGCTTACCATCTACCGGCAGTTGACGGATAAAGTTGATGGCGTTCTGTTTAACGGTGTCGTTAACGAGGTGGAATTGTTGGGATTTCACGCGCCACCTCCGCAGAGGTAAAACGCCGGATAAACGTAGTCGCTGGCGTAGCAAAACGTCAGTGACTGAGGATGTTTCGAGTTGTGGTGCGCCATAATGTCCCCATCGTGGCGCAAATGGACTGCCGGGTGTTCAGGCCGACAGCACTGGTATTATGGACAGGTGATTATGGAAAATCAAAGACTCAAAAAACAATTTGTCTAAAGATATCTTTTTGATATCATGGGGCACGGTTAAAACTTAGGAAGCGAGTTCAATCATGATTTCTATTGATCTGACAGCGTTACAGCGCCATAGATCTAGGGATGAAGCCTCTACTCTAATGGATGAGATTAATAAAATCCTTGAGGAGGCTGCTAAGTACCGATCTTCCTTTTTCGATTTTTTGAAAGATTTCAGTCCTAAAGACTTTACACAAAATCTTTCAATCAAAAACGAAAAATTCAGAATCAGTATCCCTCTGATAACACTGATACTTTTAATCGCCCGCTTAATCGTGTTCAAAATTGCGATTATGTATAAGGTGATGCAGCATAAAACTCTGGAATTCAAAGTTGTTTCGCGCATGACTAAAAATCAGCATAGCGATCTTCTGTCTTTAAACAAAATTTTAGCATCTGGAATTGTGAAGGAGAATGCATGTCAAGCATAAAAAAGTCTGATAGCTTCCTCCTAAGATTCAAAGAAGAAGATGGTATCAATGGTATCAGTTCTGAATCCTTTGAAAAATTAATGAAAGCTACCGGCATGAGCAAAACAGACCTCATGCATTTTGCTCTTGTAAGCCTAATGGATAAATACATTCCAGCTTATGAGCAAGATGATGGGCCTTTAACTGAGGCTCAATTCCGGATGTTAATTGAAAGGTCGAAAACCGATCAAGTACCGGATGAGAGTTTCGAAATGCTTTTGTAGGTATAGAAATGCATTCGAAGATAAAATTACCAAATCCGGGTGATATTGTCTGGTTTCGTCATCCCGATGATTCAAAAAAGAGACCAGGCGTCGTATTGGGTGTGTCAAAACTCAAACATGAAGTCATTGTTGCGTTCGGTACGAGCCAAAAGACACATAAGCTGTATCCGTCTGAATTTCTCATAGCGGAGACTGATGGCGCTGAGGCTTTTGCCTTGTCCGGGCTAAGCCACGATACTAAATTCGACTTAGCCAGAACATGTATACTGCCCTTCACTACTGAGTTCTTTGCTAAGGCGCCTAAGAAAAATAATATTCCATTCCCCAAAATGGGGAGCGTTCATATTATGTACTACAACGCGATGAGCAAAGCGAAAGCTAAAAGTAATAAGTGACACCCCTAGGGCTGCAGCATTGTGCTACAGCCCTTTTGTTAAGCGTCCTGATCCTACCCCCTACCCCCTCCCACTTTCAGGGTGATGCCAGCGGCGGCGCAGGCGTCTTGGATTTCGAAAATTGAATAAACCGGATAGCGCTCTGAACCATCGCAGCAACGGTCTTTCTCGCTATGCGATACGGCCACTTCATCCCAATAGTCATCCGGTCCATGTCCAGCCTGAATCCAGATGAGGTGCGCGTGAGGTTTTGGCAGCTTAACGGTGAGCATCGGCGAATTGGCTAACGCAGCTTTCGACGCATCAATATTCCACTCTGCGCCACCGCATTTGATAATTCCCGTCGCCGCTTCGCCACCAAACGCCTCGGTGTTTTCAATGAAAGCGTGCGCATTGCGAAGATGGGCGCTAAGCTCAGCAATCAGCGCCTTATCCGCTTCATGGGCTGCCAGCAGGGCGATTACGTCAGGGTCTCCCAGGTTGTAAACTGTCTCGCGAGACTGTTCGTAGTGCTTATCAGCAAAATCACGACCTTCCTTGAATGCATAACCATCGCCTTCAACGCGACCATCGCAGCCGTATACGACCGAACCGCCGCCAGCACGTGTGATGTGCATTTTCTCACCGCAGATACGACAATTTGGCACCTCTGGCTCTGCGTAACGCGCTTTGAGTGCCTGAATATGTTCGCTGGTCATGCTGCACGCTCCTGTTTCTGCTGCGCTGCCGGGTTAATCCAGAGACATTCGGTGCGAACTTTGGTACCGCGCCCTGCGCTGATGCGTGATTCTTTTTCGGTTTTAGTCCAGCCGATCAGCATGTCGTTATAAACGTCGTGGTCGTAACCGCTGATCATCACCATGCCCTGCATAGTTCTGGCCACTGCGAGCAATTGCTCATGGCCCTGAGTTGTCATTTCATGGCTGTAGTAGCGGTTACCCTGGACGCGTGTCTCTGGCAAATATGGCGGGTCGATGTAGTGCAAAGTGGTTTCTGCATCGTGGGCGCGCATCACCTCCAAAGCGTCTTTGTTTTCGATAATGACACCCTGCAGACGCTGGCAAATAACAGCCAGATTTGACGGGTAACGCTCCCAGAGGTGGGAAGCCGTGGCGTATTTGCGCTTGCTGTCGCTGCGAAAACCTGACGTGCCACCGATGCCGGCCGCCGAACCAAAACCCATACAGGCACGAACAACCATGCGGCGGGCGCGTTCTACCGGGTCGGAAGATTCTTCTCGCGCTGCGCAAAACTCATCGCGGGAATATGGCGTGAGGGCACAGGCATCCTGCAGGCGTTGGTTTGTTTCAGGGTCGCGCAGTACCCGGAAGAGGTTCACCACTTCACCATCCAGGTCGTTATAAACCTCGGCATAACTGCGCGGTTTTTGCAGTAGTACACCAGCGGCACCGCCAAACGGCTCAACGTAGCAAACGTGATCCGGCATCTGCTCGATGATCCATGATGCCAGGCGGAACTTACCGCCGTGGTACCGGATAGCCGGGTGTTTGATTTTGGTTTCCGTGCTCATGACCGCGCTCCTTTGCTCTCGACTGCGCGCTGATTCCACTCGTCGCGAACCTCTGAGTAGAAGATTTGGCAATCATTACCTGGCGATGCGTATTTGCTACCTGACTGCGCCCGACAAGAAGGGCATTTGACGTAGTAGAAGCGCCCACCGGATCCATATTCTGGATGATCAGGCTCACTGGTCAGGTAAGGCGCTTTGTGTCCGCAAAACGGGCATGGAAGCAGATTACTCATGGTTAGCTCCTTTGCTCTCGCGAAGCTGGCGGAAGTTGTACAGAGACAAACGGAAGTCCTCAGCATATGAGCGCTCAGATTCGTAGCAGATGGTTTCTAAATCTCCGCTATCAATGATTTCTGCGATGTTTGGCGGCAACACTTCTGCTCGCAGTGCGGCGATTGCTGAGGATGTGACGGGGGTTTCTGGAAGTGCGTCAGGAATAACCTCGGAGTAGACGCGCTCCATAGCCGACTCCCAGCCATAGGAGCAAGCAGCGTACCCGTTGCGTTGGTAGCCATGGTCTTCAACCCCACACCCCATACCCTGATCGTGGTATTCGGGCTGATTATCTGGATTGATGACGTATTCAAGAGCATCTTTCAGCGCCAAACTCTCCATCACCACCGCGTCGCGCTGCTCAGTCAGCAGGCGGACCTGCTCGGCGAGCTGCTCTTCGCGCGCAGTTGATTCACGCAGCGCTTTTACCAGTCGATTGATGTAATCAACCCCGGCAGTGGGTAAATATCGGGATACCGGCTCAGCGGCTTTTAACATTTCGTCGATAGTCATACTCTCACCCCGTAAACTGACAGAACGCGCTGCATAGCGGCACTGTTGCGGCATTCTGCAAATATTCCATTTCCCGCTGTCGCTGATTCCTGCGGTAACTCGACACCCGGCGCCAGGCTGTAAAATGACTTACCCATGTTCCTGGTTCTGATAACCTGCCCACGCGTAACCATGGTGCTTAGCTGGCCGGAAAGCGTGTTGTAAGGGACGCCAAGAAAACGGGCAATATCGACTGCGCGAAGGGTGCCGTGAGTGCGGAGTACGGCGATCGTTCTGCTGGGGATGGTGTTGTTGCGTCTGCACTTCGACAAATTGCTACGGGAAGCTGCGGCACGACCACGGCAAGCCAGGAACTCTTTGCCGCCACTTTCCAGCCACGTCTGATACGCGAATTCACTGGAGAAATGGCCCACCGGGATTTTCGTGAAGATACGGCCAGCAGCGCGCAGGTTTGCCAGGCCATCAAGCACTTTGCGTTTTGAGCAGCCAATTTTATGCACCAGTTGCGCCGTGTTCACTGGCGCGAACGCCGGGATACTTTTCAGTATTTCTACGTTGATATCGTCCATCATGCTCTCCCGCCTTTGAAACCAAACTTCGCCCGGATTTCCTGGACCTTCGACATGCTCTGCTCACGTGTCAGCGGTTTGGCCCCTAACACTGGCAAACGAGCAATCGGTTCGGGGATAACCTCGCCGTTGCGGACGCGTTTAACCATTTTCTCCAGTTCCTCTCCAGCCTTGCGGTTCAGTTCCGGGTCACTCAGGCCCTGAGAGCGCATAGCCTGATTCAGCACCGTAACCATCCAGTAAGGCGCATTCACCACCACGGCGACTCTGCGCACCTATATTGATGAGTACAATAACGGCCTGCCGGTGCTGCTGAGCGCTGATGATATAAAAAGATTCCTTGAAGAGTACAACGCCACCCTGACACCACCTTTCAGCAGTGACGATATCAAGGCGTTATTGGAAAAGCACAATGCCACCCTTCCCGCACCGATAGCACTGGGTGTATCCATCGAAGAAACTGGACAGAGCTATATGTCTCTGCCAGCGGAATTCCAGCGCATCGATGCAGACCAGAAACAGACAGCGGCAGCCATGAAGGCATGCATCAAAGAATTCAACTCAACGCTACCTACTCCGCTGAAAACCAGCGGCAGCCGTGATGCGTTGCTTGAACAACTGGCTGTTATTAATCCCAACATGGTTGAGTTTGAAGCGCAAAAACCAACCCCGGTAAAAACCAGCGGCAGCCGCGACGCACTGCTCGAACAACTGGCACTCATCAATCCTGACCTGGTAGCGCAGGAAGCGCAGAAGCCCGCGCCGTTGAAAGTGTCCGGTACCAAAGCGGACCTGATTCAGTCCATTAAATCAGTAAACCCTACGGCGGTATTCGCTGACGAACTGCTGGACGCCTGGCGCGCGAACCCGGATGACAAAATCCTGGTTACCCGTGCGCAACTGGCGACCGCAACGGCAATTCAGTCAGCGCTGTTAGGACATAAGCGCGCTGGTAAGTTCCTGACGCATCCGAAACGAGCCGTTGAAGTGAGCTACTTCGGTTTCGACGATGAGACCGGGCTGGAGATCCGTGTTCGCCCTGACCTCGAAATTGATATGGATGGCATCCGCATCGGTGTTGATCTGAAAACCATCAGCATGTGGAACATCAAGCAGTCTGCTCTCAAGGCCCGCCTGCGCCGTGAAATTATCGAACGTGATTATCACCTGAGTGCGGCCATGTACATGAACACAGCAGCGCTGGATCAGTTCTTCTGGATTTTCGTCAACAAAGATGAGGGATACCACTGGGTTTCCATCGTGGAAGCAGGCCCGCGCCTGCTTGAACTTGGTCAACTGGAATACCGGGAAACCATGAGTTCCATTGCTAACGCCTTCGATACCGATGAATGGCCTGCGCCGATTACCGACGATTACACCGAAGATCTCAGCGACTACGAAATGCGCCGCCTTGAAGCGTTGCGTGAAACGGCATAAGGGGGAATGAATATGTCTACAGCAATTTCGACCAGCGAAAACAAAACTCAGATGATCGATAACGTTTCCATCCTGACCAATGGGGAGCTATTCAATCGCCTTCTGAAAATATCTGAGGTAATGGCTAACAGCGGAAACTTTGTCCCTGAGCACTACCGTGGAAAACCTGATGCCTGCATGGCTGTTGTGATGCAGGCAGCGCGCTGGGGTATGGACCCGTTCGCTGTCGCGCAAAAGACCTTCATCGTAGGGAATTCTGGTGTGCTCGGTTATGAGGCTCAGTTGGTTAATGCAGTGGTCAACAGAATGGCCCCAACAAAGGACCGGCTTCATTTTGACTGGTTTGGGCCGTGGGAAAACATTGTTGGACGTTTTGTTAAAAAAACAAGCAGTCAAAACAAGGAATACATTGCACCAGGCTGGGATATGAAGGATGAGGCGGGCGTTGGTGTGCGCGTATGGGCAACCCTCAAAGGCGAGGACGAAGCGCGCGAACTGGTGCTGATGCTGTCACAAGCTCAGGTACGTAACTCAACACTTTGGGCCAGTGACCCGCGCCAGCAGCTCGCATATCTTGCGGTGAAGCGTTGGGCTCGTTTGTACTGCCCTGATGTGATTCTGGGTGTTTACAGCCCCGATGAGGTGGAAGAACGCACTGAGAAAGAGATCAACCCGGTTTCTGGTGCGAGAAAGACCGTGCAGGAGATTACGGGGGAAGTTGAGACCACCACCAGCGCGCGGGAATCCGCAGCGAATATCTATGTTATGGCCGATGACTTCCGAGACCGCATTGATGCCGCTGAGGACGTCGACAGCGCCAAAGCTGTGCGCGTGGATATCGAAGCGCAGAAGGCCACTCTTGGAACAGCACTCTTTACCGAGCTGAAAAACAAAGCGGTCAAACGCTATTACCTGGTCGATGCCCGCAACAAAGTGGAAGCGGCGATCAACTCCCTGCCACAGCCAGATGAACCGGATGCCGAAGCCCGTTTTCTTGATGTTGAGAAATCACTGGCGGCGGCCAGGCGGCACCTCGGCGATGAGCTGTACGAAAAATACAGCGTAACGCTTCTGGATATGAAACCGGAATATGTGTGCTAAGCAACGTCGGGAGGGGAAACCCTCCCACACAGGAGGATTTATGGAGTGGAGTATTGAGGAACTTGCTTTGCTGGCCCGTCACAGTAACCCGGTTGTTTCAGAACTGACTGGCCGCAGCGTGGAAGAAGTCGCGGAACGTCGCCTGCAGCGGAATATCGAAATCAACTGCTGGGACAAATTCGATCCGGAGCGTGAAGCATGAAAGAACGCGGACTGATTTTTAACGCTGAGATGGTTCGCGCCATTCTCGACGGACGTAAGACGCAGACGCGGCGTATCGCAAAACTGTCCCACGAACGCGGGATGAAAAACCCTGTAGTGCGCGGTAAGAACGGCCAGGCCAGCTATGTTGGATGCCACCTGGCGGCAATGCTTTGCCCTTTTGGTCAGCCCGGCGATCGCATTTGGGTGCGCGAGACATGGGCGCTGCTGGGCAATGAAGACGGTTGCTGCATCGACTGGAACGGAAAACTTTGCAAAGGGGATGAAAGAGAGGCAGCAAGAATTTATCGCGCCAGTTGCGAGCAAAAGCCAGGTGATTATGGTCTGTGGTCAATTCCCGACGATGCCGACTGGAAGACGTACACAGAGAATGAAAAATTTGAAGGTGCATGGCGTCCATCAATCCACATGCCGCGCTGGGCCAGCCGCATCACGCTGGAGATTACTGGCGTGCGGGTGGAGCGGTTGAACGCTATCAGCGAAGAGGATGCACGAGCAGAGGGTGTTGTGCTCCCTGAATGCTGCCACGCCTATTGCCACGGATTCAGCCTTCTTTGGCAGTCCATCTACGGTGAAGAAAGTTGGCAGGCTAACCCCTGGGTGTGGGTGATTTCGTTCAAACGCGTTGAAGGGGGTGCAGCATGAGACCAGACGATATCGACGCCGCCAGCGAGCTTGAAGAACTCCAGCGACAGGCAGCCATTCAGGCGCACCGTATCGACCGAAACGCGGTATCAGCGACTCACTGTGACGAATGCGGTGATGCGATTGAAGAGGCGCGGCGCCGGGCAATGCCAGGCTGCCGGATGTGTGCGAGTTGCCAGGCTGACGCAGAAAAGCGCGGCAAGCACTTACGTTGAATTTACTGGCCCCGGTTGGGGCCAAAAGAGTGGATCCATGGAAAAATTAATGAAGGTGTCAGAGCTGGCAGCGCGGCTACAGATTTCCCCTTCCACGATTTACCGGAACCCTGCCCGCTACAACATGTTTAAAGTCGGCGGCGCATGGCGAGCTAACGAAGAAAGCGTGGCAAATTTTTCTCAGGCAACTAACAATGTCATCCGGCTGGCTGTGGTCGGTAAGGAGTATACAGAATGCCGATCTACAAAAGAGGGAAAAACTACTGGGTTGATATCTCGGCTCCAGACGGAGAAAGAATTAGACGCTCTGCTGGCACCGAAGACAAGAAGAAAGCGCAGCAATACCATGACAAGATAAAGCATGAGCTGTGGAACATTAACAAGCTGGATAAGCGCCCGGATCACTCATTCGATGACATCATTATCCTGGCGATGAAGGATGCAGAAGACCAGGCGCTTTATGAAACCAAGAAGGGGTATGCAAAATACTGGCGATCAGTTTTCAAAGGGCGCTCGCTTTCTTCCATTAAGGGTGACGAGATAGCAAGGATGATGCCTACCCATTCACTTCACAAATCACGCAAGCCATTGGCTAACGGAACGGTGAACAGGTACAGGGCTTTTATCGTGCGGGCCTTATCCCTGGCATTTAAGCATGGATGGATAGAGCACAGACCATACGTACCATCACTGAGGGAGCCAAAGGTGCGTGTGCGCTGGATCAGGAAGTGGCAGGCGAGAGAGCTTATTGACGGGCTGTCTACAGATATCATGAGGCGAATCGTCTCCTTCGCCCTGCTTACCGGAGCGCGGCGAGGAGAGATTCTTTCACTGACATGGGAAAACGTGGACATCGAAAACAGGAATGCGGTTGTCACAGCGGAAAATGCGAAATCAGGTCGTGCCCGCGCATTACCGCTGAATGATGAGGCAATCAGCATATTACGTGAGTGCGAAAAAACGTGCGATTTTGTTTTCTCTGTAAACGGTGAAAAACTCAGCGACATCGACAGGAAGGATTTTGAAAAAGCAACTACCAGGGCAAATCTGACTGATTTCAGATTTCACGACTTGCGACACACCTGGGCAAGCTGGCATGTGCAGAATGGAACACCGTTGATGATGCTAAAAGAAATGGGCGGATGGGAAACGCTGGAAATGGTGAAAAAGTACGCCCACCTCAGCGCCGAACATTTAAACAAATTCGTTGGTTCTGTCACGTTTTTGGCACAGGAAAATGAAATTGAAGCGTTAAGGAACAGAAAGAATGCTGCAAATTACTGATTAGATGTGTATTTTTATTTAAGCAAAAGCAGGTTAATTATTTCAGGAATAGACTTTTGCTCTGAATTAAGGGGTGGTTACTTGCCTGAATATAATAGTGACTATAACATGCTTGATAGTCTTCGGAATATCGCTCACTCATGAGTGATAATAGCAAAATGAGTAAGGTCAGGATGTCAAACACGCCCATCGAGCTAAAAGGCAGTAGTTTTACCTTATCTGTGGTTCACTTGCATGATGCAAAACCCGAGGTTATTCGCCAGGCGTTAGAAGACAAAATCGCTCAGGCTCCCGCTTTTTTAAAACATGCTCCTGTTGTTATTAATGTTTCTGACCTTGAGGGCCCGGTCAACTGGTCGCCGATTCAACAGACTATTCTGGCGACGGGGTTACGGGTTGTCGGTATCAGCGGCTGTAAAGACAGCGAACTGAAAGCCGACATTGAACGTGCCGGGTTGCCGCTTCTGACCGAAGGCAAAGAAAAGCCGCAACGTCAGGTTGCTGTTCCTGTCCCCGAGGCCCCCATTGTTACTCCGGTCACAAAAACACGCTTGATTGATCTTCCTGTTCGTTCCGGGCAGCGTGTTTATGCGCCAAACTGTGATCTGATTGTCACCAGTCACGTCAGCGCAGGCGCAGAGTTGATTGCCGACGGCAATATCCATGTTTACGGCATGATGCGTGGCCGCGCGCTGGCTGGCGCAAGCGGCGACAAGGATGCGCAAATATTTTGTACTCACCTCACGGCGGAGCTGGTATCCATCGCAGGGGAATACTGGCTGAGCGATCGAATCCCGGCCGATTTTTATGGCAAAGCGGCGCGCTTACGTTTAGCGAATAACGCTTTGACTATTCAACCGTTAGATTAAGCCCTTTTAACAAGGAACTCCTATGGCACGCATTATTGTTGTTACTTCGGGTAAAGGGGGCGTGGGTAAGACCACCTCCAGCGCGGCCATCGCAACCGGTTTGGCCCAGAAGGGAAAGAAAACCGTCGTTATTGATTTTGATATCGGCCTGCGTAACCTCGACCTCATCATGGGCTGTGAACGTCGCGTCGTGTACGACTTCGTGAACGTCATTCAGGGCGATGCGACGCTGAATCAGGCGCTGATTAAAGATAAACGTACGGAAAATCTTTATATTCTCCCGGCTTCGCAGACGCGCGACAAAGACGCGTTAACGCGTGAAGGCGTAGAGAAGGTGCTTGATGAGCTGCAGAAAATGGAGTTCGACTTTGTTATTTGCGACTCACCGGCGGGGATTGAAACCGGCGCGCTGATGGCCCTCTATTTCGCGGATGAAGCGATCATCACCACCAACCCGGAAGTCTCTTCCGTCCGTGACTCTGACCGTATCCTCGGCATCCTGGCGTCCAAATCGCGCCGCGCCGAAAACGGCCAGGAACCAATTAAAGAACACCTGTTGTTGACCCGCTACAACCCGGGGCGCGTTAATAAAGGTGATATGCTCAGCATGGAAGACGTGCTGGAGATCCTGCGCATTAAGCTGGTTGGCGTGATCCCCGAAGATCAGTCAGTCCTTCGCGCATCCAACCAGGGGGAACCGGTTATTCTGGATACCACTGCCGATGCAGGCAAAGCGTACGCAGATACCGTTGAACGTCTACTGGGAGAAGATCGTCCTTTCCGCTTCATTGATGAAGAGAAGAAAGGTTTCCTCAAACGCCTGTTCGGAGGATAAGTTATGGCATTACTCGACTTTTTTCTCTCCAGAAAAAAGAACACCGCCAGCATCGCAAAAGAGCGTCTGCAAATTATTGTTGCGGAACGCCGTCGCAGTGACGCTGAACCACATTATTTACCGCAGCTAAAGCGGGATATTCTGGAGGTGATTTGTAAATATGTTCAAATCGATCCGGAAATGGTTTCAGTTCAACTGGAACAACGGGGTGACGATATTTCCATTCTGGAACTCAACGTTACCTTGCCAGAACCAGAAGAGACGAAATAATCCGGCAGTTGATCGCTGCGCCAGGAGTAATAAAAAAGGCAGAAACCCTCTGCCTTTTTTCTTTTTATTACGCTTAACCCCTGTCTTTATATACAGGGATTAACGCGGATATTCCGTTAATAATGCGTTGAGTCGCTCAGCCATCAATTCCGCACGCCAGCCACTGATTAATTCCGGTAAATTTGTCTGCGGTTTTAATTGCCAGTGCCAGTTAAGTAACTGATTAATTTGCCGACGAGAAGCAATTAATTCTGCGCTCAGTCCTTTGCTTTCGCTAACGTCCTGCACCAGTGCTTTGATAGCTTTAAAGGCTTTGCGATAGCCGGGCATATCCACCAGGTTCAACAGCGGCTCTGGCAGCGCGTCTTCCGGCAATGCCTGCGCCTGTGCAACCAGGGACAGCAGCGTTTTACCGTGAAAACGGATTTCGCTGCCAGAGAGGCCAATGCTGTCCAGCTCGCCCATGCTGCCCGGCATATAACGCGCCACGGCCCACAGATTCTCTTCACGAACAACGAAATTGACCGCCAGGTCACGCTCGCGGGCTTTACGCAGACGCCAGTCCGCCAGCAAACGCAGGCATGCCAGTTGGCGGGTACGTAACTGCCAGGCGTTGCTGATGTCACGCCATGCCTCTTCCGGCGCCAGAATTTCGCCACGCCGTTGCATCATCAGGCGACATTCGTCCAGCGCGGCATTGAGCCACCCTGCTTCTTCGGTTTCAGCCAGCAATTTTCGCGCGATAGGCAGCAGATACCAGACATCGGCCGCCGCATAATCGCACTGACGTGTCGTTAACGGACGCGCCAGCCAGTCAGTGCGCGACTCGCTTTTATCCAGCGCCACGCCGGTGTACTGCTCCACCATTGCCGCAAAACCCCAGGAGAGCGCACGCCCGGAGAAGGCCGCAAGAATTTGAGTATCGATCATCGGCTGCGGCATGGCGCCGAAAGCGTTGAGGAAGACTTCGAGGTCTTCACTACCGGCGTGGAGGAATTTTGTTACCTGAGTATTGGTAATCAGATCGCGGAACGGTGCCCAGTCAGTGATGGTTAACGGGTCGATTAACGCCACATTCTCCCCGTCATAAAGCTGGATTAAACCAAGCTGGGGATAATAGGTACGGGTGCGGACAAATTCAGTATCAAGCGCAATAGCATCGGTGCCAGCCGCAGCTTCACACAGCGCTGCCAGCGCCTCGTTCGTCGTGATCATCTGGTAATTCAAATCGTCTTCTCTTTAGTTTGCGCCCACAAAAAACGCCGGATTAACCGGCGTTCTGGCGACTAACGCATAGCTCAGGCTTTATTGTCTACTTTGCCGCGCGCTTCGTCACGCAATTCTCGTCGTAAAATTTTACCGACGTTGGATTTCGGTAGCTCAGCGCGGAATTCCACCCGTTTCGGCACTTTGTACCCCGTTAACTGGCGGCGACAAAACGCGATAAGCGCTTCTTCGGTCAGCGAGTCGTCTTTTTTCACCACGAAAATTTTAACCGCTTCGCCGCTGGCATCGGAAGGCACGCCTACGGCCGCCACTTCCTTAACGCCTTCATGCTGCATTACGACATCTTCAATTTCGTTCGGATAGACGTTAAAGCCTGAGACCAGGATCATGTCTTTTTTGCGATCGACAATACGCATAAAGCCTTCGCCATCCATCACCGCAATATCGCCGGTGTACAACCAGCCATCTTTGATGATTTCATCGGTCGCCGCCGGGCGCTGCCAGTAACCCAGCATGACCTGCGGGCCTTTCACGCACAATTCACCCGGTTCACCCGGTGGAACTTCATTGCCGGCATCGTCCACCAGCTTCACTTCTGTCGACGGGACCGGCAAGCCGATGCTGCCACTGTGGTAGTCAATATCATGCGGGTTGACGCTCACCAACGGCGAGCATTCTGTCAGACCGTAGCCTTCCAGCAGGTATTCGCCGGTAAGTTTCACCCAACGCTCGGCAACGGCCTGCTGTACGGGCATGCCGCCACCCGCAGAGAGGTGCAGAGAGGAAAAATCGAGTTTGTGGAAATCGTCGTTGTTGAGCAATGCGTTAAACAGGGTGTTTACCCCGGTCATGGCGGTGAAAGGGTATTTCGCCAGCTCTTTCACCAGCCCCGGAATATCGCGCGGGTTGGTAATGAGCAGGTTCTGTCCGCCCAGTTCGATAAACAACAGGCAGTTCATGGTCAGGGCGAAAATGTGGTAGAGCGGCAACGCAGTGACCACCAGCTCTTTACCGCGATGCAGCAACGGACCGTAGGTTGCGTTCACCTGTTCCAGGTTGGCCAGCATATTGCGGTGCGTCAGCATCGCCCCTTTGGCTACACCCGTCGTCCCGCCGGTATATTGCAGAAACGCCAGATCGTCGGTCGTGACTTCCGGCTTGATATACTGCAAACGGTAGCCCGCCTGCAGCGCACGGCGAAACGAGATGGCATCCGGAAGATGGTATTTCGGCACCAGGCGCTTCACATATTTGACGACAAAGTTAACCAGCGTGCCCTTCGCCGGAGAGAGCTGATCCCCCATGCGGGTCAGGATCACATGGCGAACCTGCGTCTTGTCGACCACTTTTTCCAGCGTGTGGGCGAAGTTGGAGACAATCACAATGGCGGATGCGCCGCTGTCGTTAAGCTGATGTTCCAGTTCGCGCGGTGTGTACAGCGGGTTGACGTTCACGACTATCATGCCCGCACGCAGAATACCGAACAGCGCCACCGGATATTGCAGAAGATTCGGCATCATCAGCGCCACACGATCGCCCTTTTGCAACCCTAAGCCCTGTTGCAGGTATGCGGCAAAAGCGCGGCTACGCTCTTCCAGCTTGCGGAAGGTCATCACCTCCCCCATGTTGACGAACGCAGGTTGGTCGGCGTATCGCGCCGTCGCGTGTTCAAAGAGTTCAACCAGGGATTGATAACGATCGGGATTAATATCCGCAGGTACATCGGCGGGATAACGGTTTAGCCAAACCTTCTTCAATGCATCACCTCTAAACTGTGTATTTGTCGTCATCACAACCCCTGTTAATAAACAAGTCGTTAACATTATATTAACTCAGCGTACCAGTTTATTAATTGTTCGAATTGAAGGTTGCGAAGCGCATCACTAATTATTTTTGTTATGGTTTTTCAAAATAAAGAAACAGCGGACCAGCCGCTGTTTCGTTTTTCATGCAGAACAGAGCGTTACTCTGTTACAACACTTTGTTCATAGGCGGGGCCGGGATTATACCAGCCCCAACCGCCGTACCCACGATGCCACGGGTGTGGCCCCATCATCCACGGATCCATCGGTTGCGGCGGCAGTACGACCTGCTTTGTGATATGCCAGCGTTTATAGCCATCAGCACGGATCACCGCGAATTTATAGGCAGCGCCGCCCACCTGACCGTCATAGATGCCGGTAATCGGCCCGACGACGGTCACCAGTTGGTTCTGGAAGTCCACCGGGTCTAGGAAACCATTCACGTCGGCCATAATGCGCCCGACAGAGGTTGCGCCCAGAATCGGTCTCGCCCCGTCATCTAACGGCACGGTGGCTATCTCAAGGCGGGTTTTCCCTTGCTGATTCTCAATTTTCACCACTTTGCCGCCGAAACGGGCTTCCTGACCGATATAGAGATTTGGCGCATTCATCACGCGCACCAGATCATCCTGCGGCGTCGGACTGGTTCCTTTGATCGCGTCAGGCACAGAAACACACCCACTTAACGCTGCGGCGACCACACCCACCAGTAACCAGCGCATACCTCTTTTTTGACTCGCCATGATGCGACTCCTTCACTCAGCCTTGTAATTACTGAGATTCATTCCCGGCCCGGAAGTTTCTTCCAGGCCACTTCGTTACGCAAATAAACCGGCTCGGCATGCTCAACGGCAACGGTATGCCCCAGCGAAAGCTGATGGTGCGCGATAGGCAGCATATCTTGTGCTTCCGGCAACGATACGCCGCCGTCTGTCAGCGTCAGGCCGGTATCTTTTGCCATATCTGGCCACGCTTGCCAGCCGGTGCCGACGGTTGCCCACTCGCCGGAGAGCGCGTTGAGGCGCGCGGTCACCGCGTCGGGTTTGAGGACCGCTTCGGTCTCTTCACCGTGCCAGACGCCGTCGGCATCACGCTGATATTCCGCCCAGTAGACTTCGCCCATACGGGCATCAATAGCGGCCAGAACACGGGTGGCCCCCGACTTACGCCAGGCGCCTTCTGCCATCGTCGCAAGCGTAGAGACGCCAATCATTGGCAACTCCGCGCCCAGCGCCAGCCCTTGTGCAATACCAATACCAATGCGCACGCCGGTAAAGCTCCCCGGACCACGGCCAAAGGCCAGCGCATCCAGTTCAGACAGCGCAACGCCGCCCTCGGTGAGAACATCCTTCACCAGCGGCAGAATACGTTGCGTGTGTTCACGTGGGCAGAGTTCGAAATGAGCAAAGAGGGTTCCGTCGTTATTCAGCGCGACGGAACAGGCTTCTGTGGCGGTATCAATGGCCAGAATTCGCATGGGTAATCGCAGTCCCGGTAAAACAAAATGGCGCGCATATTAACACAGTCTGCGCCAAATTACTCCGTCACAGAGGCCGCAAGAAAGGCAACCGCGCGGCGAATATCCCGCGTACGCGGTGCGGGCGGCAGGCTTGCGAGGAACACCGCGCCGTAAGGGCGCATCACCAGACGGTTATCGCAAATGACCAGCACGCCCCGGTCATCAACGTCACGAATCAGGCGCCCCACCCCCTGTTTGAGGGTAATAACCGCATCCGGAAGCTGGACTTCATCAAACGGATCGCCACCGCGCAGGCGGCAATCTTCCATCCGGGCTTTGAGCAGCGGATCGTCCGGCGAGGTAAACGGCAGTTTGTCGATAATGACCAGCGACAGCGTGTCGCCACGCACATCCACCCCTTCCCAGAAACTGCTGGTCGCAACCAGCAAGGCATTTCCTGCGGTGATGAATTGCTGCAACAACTGCCCTTTGCTGGTCTCTCCCTGCAGCAAAACGGGCAACGTCATGGTGGCACGGAACTGCTCCGCGAGATCACGCATCATGGCGTGGGAAGTACAGAGCATAAAGCAGCGACCATTGTTCGCTTCTATGATCGGTTTGAGCATTGCCGCCAGTTGACGGGCCGCTCCTGGCTGATTAGCCTGCGGCAGGTTTCGTGGCACACAAAGCAGTGTCTGGCGGGCGTAATCGAACGGGCTTGGCAACAGCAGCGTTTGCGCTTCTTCGATGCCGAGCCGCGCAGTAAAGTGATGCAGATCATCGTTCACCGAGAGCGTCGCCGAGGTAAAAATCCAGCTACCGCTTTTCTGCGCCATCACCTCTTTGAATTTGTCCGCCACGGTGAGCGGCGTCAGCGCCAGGGTAAAATGGCGCGAGGTGCACTCATACCAGTAACTAAAACCGGGCTGATTGATCTCTTTCAGCCGTTTGAGCCGTGCGCGGTACAACGTTGCGCGCTCAAACGCCGCGTCGAGGAGGGCCGAACGTCCAAGCGACAGTTTTGCCACGTCATAACAGAGTTCCAGCGCGTCATCGAGTAGCAGCAGCGCCCGCTGGATATGGGCATCGGCCAGCAGTTCCCGCAGGTTGCCGCGATATCCCGGTTCACCCAATTGCAGGCGGAAATCCTGTGCGCTCTGCGCCAGCCTGTCGGCGCATTTTTGCAACTGCTGGGTATCACGTAACTCGGTGCGGTAGGCAATGGTGAAATCTTTGGCTAAATCCAGTAACTGGCGGCTGGAGATAGACTGGCCAAAATACTGGCTGGCGATATCCGGAAGCTGATGCGCTTCATCGAAGATCATCACTTCGGCTTGCGGGATAAGCTCGCCAAAACCGCTCTCTTTCACCACCATGTCTGCCAGGAACAGGTGATGGTTGACCACCACCACATCGGCATCCATCGCTTTTTTGCGCGCTTTTACCACGAAGCAGTCTTTGTACATCGGACAGTCGCTGCCCAGACAGTTGTCATTGGTGCTGGTCACCAGCGGCCAGACGGCAGAATCTTCCGCCACGCTGACACAGGTGCTGATGTCGCCATCTTTGGTCTGATTTGACCAGGAGCGTAATAAAATGACGTCACTGAGGGTTTGCACCGGCAGATCGCCCCCCGCCAGCGCCTGCTGTTCCAGTCGCTCAATACAGAGGTAGTTTGAACGTCCTTTAAGCAACGCGGTATGGCCGGTGAATTTGAGCGCGTTTGCCACCGTGGGTAAATCACGGCTGTATAGCTGATCCTGTAGGGCTTTGGATCCCGTTGAGATGATCACTTTTTTGCCGGCGCGCAACGCCGGAGCCAGATAGGCATAAGTTTTCCCGGTCCCGGTGCCCGCCTCTACCACCAGCGGCTGTGTGCGGGCAATTGCGTCACTGACGGCATGGGCCATCTGACGTTGTGGTTCACGGGGTTTAAAACCCGGTATCGCTTTGGCCAACTGACCGTCTGTTGCAAAATCGTCCGTCACACTGCCCCCACACTGGATAAATCGCCAGCGATTATGTCAGGGCATTGGGTTTTGCGCCAGTCTGTGGCAGTCTTGCCCGCAATCATAAGGAAAACCATGAGGAATAAAATATGACCATTACCCGCATTGATGCCGACGCCCGCTGGTCAGACGCAGTCATCCATAACCAGACGCTCTACTACACGGGTGTGCCGGAAAACCTTGATGCCGACGCCTTTGAACAAACCGCCAACACCCTGGCGCAGATTGACGCCGTGCTGGCCAGACAGGGTAGCGATAAGACGCGTATTCTGGATGCGACAATTTTTCTGGTGGATAAAAGTGATTTCGCGGCAATGAACAAAGCCTGGGACGCGTGGGTTGTCGCCGGTCATGCGCCTGTACGCTGCACCGTTCAGGCCGGCTTGATGAACCCGAAGTACAAAGTCGAAATTAAAATTGTTGCCGCCGTCTGACAGGACACAATCCGGCGCGCATCCCGCGCCGGCATTTATTCCATATCCAGAAAGTCGTCGTACTCAAGGTAATGGTTGA
Organism: Phytobacter sp. RSE-02; assembly: GCF_040578655.1. Lineage (NCBI taxonomy): Bacteria > Pseudomonadati > Pseudomonadota > Gammaproteobacteria > Enterobacterales > Enterobacteriaceae > Phytobacter > Phytobacter sp. RSE-02. Next base: position 168,270 of record NZ_JBEULY010000003.1, read on the forward strand.
GAGCGCGGATAATTTCACTGTCGCGGGCGTCAGGCTTTTGCTGAATCGCCAGTTCTACGACGGACTGAAAATGCTCGCCCATACAGGCAAAGTGGTGGTATCGCCCCGTCGCTGCCGCGGCTTCGGCGTCATCGCTGGCAACCACATAAAGCGCATCGCCCGCCTGAAAAGCCCCGTCGTGTGTTGAATACACATCATAGTAGAGCGATTTCCCCTGCCCGGCCTTCACGCAGGCAATCAGCGCGTCGATGCCAAGCGCCATATTTAACCGCAGAGTTTCCAGCACCGGGCCCGCAGGCACAAAGGTAACGCGTGCGCCAGTGGCCTGCAACTCGCGCTCCAGTGGGCGCAAGCGCAGGCGAAAATCCTCACCCACACAAATCGGCGGGCTGGCGACAAAACTCAGCGCATCAGCCAGCGGTAAATTCAGCGCTTTTCTGAGGACGTGAACCACTTTGAGTTTCTGCGGGCCAATATCGGTAATGAGCAGATGCCCCGCCTGCCAGTCCTGCGGATCTACGTCAGGGACGTTATCGTCGTCGCCATCGTCTGCCTGGCGCGCTTCGCGAAGCTCAAGCCAGAATGGACTGTCCGCTTCGGTATGCGCGTCAAGTAACGCCAGCGTGGTCGCTTCATCGGCATGGCATAGCTGACGTAAAAGGGACTGGAAGGCGTGCAAACCGGGTGCGATGCATTCTGCCTGCCAGCGGCCCGCGCCGTGTGCGGCATAATAGACCGGGTAGCCGTTTGCCGCTTCGTTCAAATCGATAAAGAATGGATCGTCCAGGCCATTAAGGGCTATCAAATACCAGCCGGGTTGCCACATCCCGGCTGTGTCAGCCACCAGGCTTTCCCCGGTGACGCCGTGCCAGCGAAAACCGCAATGCCACGCGTGCCATTGCTCTGGCTGTGGGTAGTGAAAAGGAAGCGTGAGATCGCCGGGGATAACGGCCTCGGTGATAAACGCAAGGATCGCATCCGGTACTGTCTCAGGCATCACGTTTTCCATTCACCGCCTCCGCACTCAGGGTTTACTCGTCTTCATCTTCGTCTTCAAAGCGCGCCACAATACGTTCGCCCTTATGGCTGGCGCGTAATTCATCCGCCACCTGCGAGATGGCCTGACCACTGCTCATGCCCTGTGACATTAATTCCTGAATACGCTCGACGGCTTTTTGCTGCTGTTCGTGGCTGAGGGAAGGTAAACCTGCAAACATCGTGAACTCCTGCTAAATTATTCGCGCTAATTATTTCATGCGCCGTGGCTATGCGCCAGCGATCGCGTAAAGAGCCAGGACTGATGAAGACGTTTTCCCCCGCTGTCATACCATTACCGTGGCATCCCGATGCCGCAGAGCACTATTTTTCTCTGATTCATCATCTGCCGTGGGCGATGATGCTGCACTCTGGTCACGCGGACCATGCCTGCAACCGTTTTGATATTCTGGTCGCCGATCCTCTCTCAACACTTGTCACCCGGGGTGAACAGACCACCATCGCCGATGCGGATGGCGCGCGCGAGTCCACAGAGGATCCGTTTAGCCTGGTGAAGCAGGCCATCGACAAGGCCGGGATCCGCCCACAGGCTAACAACGATCTGCCGTTTCAGGGCGGGGCACTCGGACTGTTCGGTTATGATTTAGGGCGTCGCTTTGAAAAACTGCCCGCATTCGCGCAAAAAGACATTTTGCTGCCGGATATGGCGATAGGTATTTATGACTGGGCCGTGGTGGTGGATCACCATAAACAGCATGTCACGCTGCTGAGCTACCGGGAGCCGCAGACGCGTCTGGCCTGGCTTAACGCCCAAACGCCGCCGTCCGTCGTCCCGTTTAGCCTGGCCTCCCCCTGGCAGGCAAATATGACGCGCTCTGAATATGGTGCGAAATTTCGTCAGGTACAGGCCTGGCTGCATAGCGGCGATTGTTATCAGGTTAACCTTGCACAGCGCTTTCAGGCGCATTATGTCGGTGATGAATGGCAGGCTTTTTGCCGCCTGAACCGCTCGAATCGCGCTCCGTTCAGTGCTTTTTTGCGCCTGGAAGAAGGTGCGATTTTAAGCCTGTCGCCGGAGCGGTTTATTCAGCTTCAGGATGATGTTATCGAGACGCGTCCCATTAAGGGCACGCTCCCGCGCCTGCCTGACGCCTGGGACGATGCGCAACAGGCGCAAAAACTGGCCGCATCAACGAAAGACCGGGCCGAGAATCTGATGATTGTCGACCTGATGCGCAATGATATTGGTCGGGTGGCCGTGCCCGGCTCCGTACGCGTGCCGACGCTGTTTGCCGTAGAGCCCTTTCCGGCAGTTCACCATCTGGTCAGTACCGTGACAGCAAAGCTGCCTGCCACATTGCATGCCAGTGATGTGCTACGCGCCGCGTTTCCGGGTGGATCGATTACCGGTGCGCCCAAAATTCGCGCCATGGCGATTATCGATGAGCTGGAACCGCAACGGCGTAATGCCTGGTGCGGCAGCATTGGGTACATCAGTTTTTGCGGCGCCATGGATACCAGCATCACCATTCGTACCCTGACGGCGTGGGCGGGGCAAATCTTCTGCTCAGCGGGGGGCGGCATCGTGGCGGACAGCAACGAAGAGGCTGAATATCAGGAAACATTTGATAAAGTTAACCGTATCTTGCAGCAACTGGAGAGCTAAACCGTGGCGCAGCCAAACTTAACCCTGGATGATTTTCTCTCGCGTTTTCAGCTTTTACGCCCCCAGCTACACCCCACCGCCGCGAATGCGCGGCAGGCGGCAGTGCTGGTGCCGGTGGTGCGGCGTGAGCAGCCAAGGTTACTGTTAACACAGCGCTCACCACGATTACGAAAACACGCCGGGCAGGTCGCCTTTCCCGGCGGTGCCGTTGATGATACCGATGCCTCGCTGATCGCCGCGGCCCTGCGCGAAGCGCAAGAAGAGGTCGCCATTCCACCCGACGCCGTCGAGGTTATCGGTGTGCTACCGCCGGTTGACAGCGTCACCGGATTTCGCGTGACGCCCGTTGTGGGGATCATTCCCCCTGACCTGCACTACCATGCCAGCGAAGATGAGGTGGCTTCGGTGTTTGAAATGCCGCTTGCCGAGGCACTACGCCTGGGACGCTATCATCCACTGGACATTCACCGTCAGGGCAACGCGCACCGGGTTTGGCTCTCCTGGTATCAGCATTATTTTGTCTGGGGTATGACCGCGGGCATAATTCGTGAGCTGGCGTTGCAGGTGGGGCTTCGCCCTTGACTATACTTATCACGAAGCATTTTTAAGACAGCGGAATATGGCCGCGCGCTATTAGTAAAATCGAGGTTAGGCATTAGTTTAATTCATGTGAATAATTAAGCTGTCCGCACACTTCCCTCTTACACTATGCGCAGTTATTACATCGTTACTGGAACCCCCGGTAACCCTGTCAGGAGTGTTAATGTGATTAGTATATTCGACATGTTTAAGGTGGGTATTGGTCCCTCTTCCTCCCACACTGTTGGCCCGATGAAAGCCGGGAAACAGTTCGTCGATGACCTGGTCGAAAAAGGATTACTGGAAAGCGTCACCCGCGTCGCGGTGGACGTTTATGGCTCACTGTCGCTGACAGGTAAAGGCCACCATACCGATATCGCCATTATTATGGGTCTGGCTGGCAATGAGCCGGCCACGGTAGACATTGATTCCATCCCTGCGTTTATTCGCGATGTGGAAAACCGGGGCCGCCTGTTGCTGGCGCAGGGCCGCCGGGAAGTGGATTTCCCGCAGGATAACGGCATGCGTTTTCACAGCGACAACCTGCCGCTGCACGAAAATGCCATGAGCATCCACGCGTGGAATGGTGAGCGCGAAGTCTACAGTAAGACCTATTACTCCATCGGTGGCGGTTTTATTGTCGATGAAGAGCATTTTGGTAAAGAAGTGCTCAACGAAGTGACCGTTCCCTACCCGTTCAAATCCGCCAGCGATATGCTGAATTATTGCAAAGAGACCGGCCTGTCACTCTCTGGCATGGTGATGCAAAACGAACTCGCGCTGCATAGCAGACAGGAGATCGAAGCGTACTTTGGTCATGTCTGGGCGACCATGCGTGCCTGTATCGACCGCGGGATGAATACAGAAGGCGTGCTGCCTGGCCCATTGCGCGTCCCGCGTCGCGCCTCGGCGCTGCGCCGTATGCTGGTTGCCAGCGATAAATTATCCAGTGATCCAATGAATGTGATCGATTGGGTCAATATGTTCGCGCTGGCAGTGAATGAAGAGAACGCTGCCGGTGGGCGTGTGGTGACAGCGCCAACAAACGGGGCCTGTGGTATTGTCCCGGCAGTGCTGGCTTACTATGACCACTTTATCGAATCCGTCAGCCCGGACATTTATATCCGCTATTTCCTTGCCGCAGGCGCAATTGGCGCACTGTACAAAATGAACGCATCGATTTCGGGTGCCGAAGTGGGTTGCCAGGGTGAAGTGGGTGTCGCCTGCTCAATGGCGGCGGCGGGCCTTGCGGAGTTACTGGGCGCCAGCCCGGAACAGGTGTGCGTGGCGGCGGAAATCGGCATGGAGCATAACCTTGGCCTCACCTGCGATCCGGTAGCCGGTCAGGTACAGGTGCCCTGCATTGAGCGTAATGCTATCGCCTCCGTCAAAGCCATTAATGCCTCCCGTATGGCCATGCGCCGTACCAGCGCCCCCCGAGTCTCACTGGATAAGGTTATCGAAACCATGTACGAGACCGGCAAAGATATGAATGCGAAGTATCGTGAAACCTCTCGTGGCGGCCTCGCCATTAAGGTTCAGTGCGACTAATACTCTTTTCCAGCCCTTCTACGACGGAAGGGCTAAATTCTGTGCCTTTTCTCATCGCATTCCCGCTTTCCCAACTACACTTTCTTTGTTCTGGCGGAAATTCCAGGCCAGTGGCTTTTAAGGCGGTCACGGCATGCAAACAGCACAGAGAATTATTAAAAGCTATCTGCGCAAGCGCTTAGCAATTTGCGTAGCCCTGGCAATGGTGACGCTCATTTCCACTCTCGCCATTCTCTTTATTTCGGAGCGCAATGTTAATCAGCAGAAAATTGTCGCTTTCACCGCACATGCTGTTGAATCATTCGATAAATTACTCTTACCTCTTGAACACAAACGTGACGTGATTCTGCCCCTCGTTGGCACATCTTGCACCAATGCCCACCTGCAATTGCGCACTCAGGCCGCCAGTTTGCAGACCGTGCGTGACATCGGGCTCATAAAAGACGGGATTCTGTACTGCTCGAGCATATTTGGTTATCGGGATGTGCCCATTAAGCAACTGCAACCCGCGTTACCGTCGACAAAACCAGTCATAATGCTTTCCACCGATCAATCGCTTTTAAAAAACAGCCCGGTGATGATTATGTGGTATCCCGCCGCCACCGACGGTCAGAGCGGCATTATCGAGGTTGTTAATATCGATTTGCTGACCAATTTAATGCTGGAACCTGATGAGCCCTTGATTATCTCCGCCAGCCTGAGCATGAATGACCGTCATCTGACCTATGGTAGCGGCGTCAGTAACCGTCTGCCGGAGCTGAATAATGAAGAGCGTTATCAACAGGAATCAGAACATTTTCCCTTTATCGTCAGCGTGACCGGGCCTGGAGCAGGCGCACTGGCATGGCGTCATTTGCCGTCGCAATTACCGCTGGGGCTGCTGCTGAGTTTACTGATTGGTTATATCGCCTGGCTGGCCACGGCCAGCCGTATGAGTTTTTCCGGCGAGATCAATCTGGGCCTTGCCGCACGGGAATTTGAGCTATTTTGCCAGCCGCTCCTGGAGGCAAACAACAACACCTGTATTGGCGTCGAAATCCTGTTGCGCTGGAACAACCCCCGTCAGGGCTGGATCCCTCCCGATGTTTTTATTCCCATCGCTGAACAGCACAATCTCATCGCCCCACTGACACGCTATGTGATGGCGGAAACCCAGCGCCAGCTTGGGCTTTTTCCGGCGGACAGTACATTTCAGATTGGTATCAATGTCGCGCCGAGCCACTTGCGCCATGGCATGTTGCTCCAGGATCTTAATCGCCTCTGGTATCACGCGAACCCGGTGCAACAATTAACCATAGAGCTTACCGAGCGCGACGCGCTGCATGACGTGGATTACCGTATGGTGCGCGAGCTTCATCGCAGAGGGGCCAAAATCGCCATTGACGATTTCGGTACGGGCAACAGTTCACTGTCATGGCTGGAGAGACTGCGCCCGGATGTATTAAAAATTGATAAGTCCTTCACCATGGCTATTGGTACGGATGCGGTGAACTCGACGGTGACGGATATGATTATCGCCCTGGGGCAACGCCTGAATATTGAACTGGTGGCGGAAGGAGTAGAAAACCCCCGTCAGGCGCAGCATCTGCGGCAACGGGGGGTGCATATATTGCAAGGATTTCTGTACGCGAAGCCTATGCCAATTAAAGAGTTTCCGCGTTGGCTGGCAGGGTGGACTTCCCCGCCAGCGCGGCGTAAAGGGCTAATGATGCCGCTTATGCCATAGGGAAATTACTCTTCTTCGTCGTGAAGCGGTCGCTCTTTAACAACACGTACCAGGTCGACGCGATAGTCATTGGCTTCGATAACGCTGATATGCAGCGGCGCAAGCTCCAGCTTGTCACCCGGACGGGGGATCTGACCATTAATGGCGATCACCAGGCCCGCAACGGTGGCGATATCCTCGTTTTCGTTAACCAAAGTGTCCAGGCCCAGAGTATGTTGCAGAGCATGCAAATCGGTGGCGCCTTTAACCAGCCAGCCATCGCCGTCAGCGACGATTTCCGGCGTTTCGTCAGCATCCGGGAACTCACCGGCAATCGCCTCCAGCACATCCAGCGGTGTTACCAGCCCCTGTACCACCCCAAATTCGTTGGTGACGATAACGAAGCTGCCACGGGCACGGCGCAATACGGCCAGCAGTTTTATCGGGTCCAGCGTTTCCGGCACGACGATCGCCGGCGAGGCCGACGCCATTGCTGCAACGTCCGTCCCCTCTTCCAGCGCCACCAGCATCTCTTTCGCGCGAACAATACCCAGCACCTCATCCAGTTCACCACGACAAACCGGGAACAGGCTGTGCGGCGAGGAAAGAAGCTGCTGGCGGATCTCTTCCACACTCAGGTTAGCGTCGACCCAACTGATTTCACCGCGCGGCGTCATGATGCTACGCAACGAGCGGGAAGCCAGCGTTAACACGCCATTGATCATGTAACGTTCTTCTTCGGCAAACGCGCCTTCCGGCACCGATACCGGCGACTGACTGTCTGTATCCTGCGTCTGGCTGGCCTGACGTTTACCGCCCATCAGCCGCAAAATCGCATCGGCGGTACGCGCACGCAGCGGCAGCGTTGACTGATGACGAATAAAGTTGCGACGGGCAATCTGGTTGAACAGCTCGATAATGATTGAAAAACCAATCGCCGCGTACAGGTAGCCTTTCGGAATATGGAAACCAAAACCTTCCGCGACCAGGCTCAGACCAATCATCAGCAGGAAGCTCAGACAGAGCACCACCACCGTGGGATGCTGGTTGACGAAGCGGGTCAACGGTTTGGATGCCAGCAGCATCACCGCCATGGCAATGACCACGGCTGCCATCATGACCGGCAGATGGTTCACCATCCCGACTGCTGTGATCACCGCATCAAGCGAGAAGACAGCATCAAGAATAACAATCTGTACCACCACCACCCAGAAACTGGCATATCCTTTACCCTGTCCTTCGTCGTGCTGACGATTCTCCAGCCTTTCATGTAGCTCGGTCGTCGCTTTAAAGAGCAGGAATATCCCCCCGAGGAGCATGATCAAATCACGGCCAGAGAAGGTGAAATCCATGATGGAGAAGAGCGGTTTTGTCAGCGTGACCATCCAGGAGATCAGAGACAACAGTCCTAAACGCATCACCAGCGCCAGAGAGAGGCCAATCAGGCGCGCTTTATCTCGCTGCTTTGGCGGCAATTTATCGGCGAGGATGGCGATAAATACCAGGTTATCTATACCAAGAACAATTTCCAGAACAACAAGTGTCAACAACCCCGCCCATATTGAGGGGTCCATTAAGAATTCCATGGCAAGCTCCTGCTAAAGGCATGATGAGTCCGCGCGTAGGGGTGCGCAGGCATGATGACAACAAGGGGGTTCAAGGTTAAAGAATGGCTGGCGCAAACAGGCCAAAGGGGGAACTGGCGTCGGTGACGGTCCATACGGCGGGCTGATGCCCTGTACTCCTGATAATGTAAACGGATGTTAAACATATCAGAGAGACTTTGGGTTTTGCAAAGATTTACCTGAATTTGCATTTTGAGAGATATTTTTCGCTCCGAAATTTCCCGTACGCTAAAGCTAAATTACGGATGTTCATCACATAAATTATTTTTTCACTATCTAAAATAATTCCCGGAAGTCTTAGTTTTTTCTTTCTAAGCCCTGTCTGAATCGATTCGGGCTGTCAGAGAGATTCAGAACGCATCAGTTAATGATGTGTTAACGACAAAAACGAAGGAGGTAGCAAGTGACCATTGCTATTGTGATAGGCACACATGGTTGGGCTGCGGAACAGTTACTCAAAACCGCCGAAATGCTATTGGGCGAGCAAGAGAACGTCGGTTGGATCGATTTCGTTCCCGGTGAAAACGCCGAGACGTTAATCGAGAAATACAACGCGCAGTTGGAAAAGCTCGATACACATCAGGGCGTGCTATTTCTCGTTGATACATGGGGTGGTAGCCCATTCAATGCTGCCAGCCGCATTGTCGTCGATAAAGAGCATTATGAAGTGGTGGCTGGCGTCAATATTCCTATGCTCGTGGAAACACTGATGGCGCGAGACGACAACCCAACCTTTGATGAACTGGTAGCTGTCGCGGTGGAAACAGGACGCGAAGGCGTGAAAGCGCTGAAAGCCAAACCTGTGGAAAAACCGACGCCCGTTGCGCCCCCTAAACCTGCGGCTCCAGTAAAACCGATGGGACCGAATGACTATATGGTCATTGGTCTTGCCCGTATTGATGACCGCTTGATCCATGGTCAGGTCGCAACACGCTGGACCAAAGAAACAAACGTGACGCGTATTATCGTCGTCAGTGATGAAGTTGCAGCCGATAACGTACGTAAGACGCTGCTCACACAGGTTGCGCCTCCCGGGGTGACGGCGCACGTGGTGGACGTTGCCAAGATGATCCGTGTTTACAACAACCCGAAATACGCGGGTGAGCGGGTGATGCTGTTGTTTACCAACCCAACTGACGTACTGCGCATTGTTGAAGAGGGTGTGAAAATCACCACCGTCAATATCGGCGGTATGGCCTATCGGCAGGGGAAAACTCAGGTGAACAACGCGGTTTCGGTGGATGAAAAAGACATTGCGGCCTTCAAAAAGCTCAACGAACGCAATATCGAGCTGGAAGTTCGCAAAGTTTCTAACGACCCGAAACTGAAAATGATGGATTTGATCAATAAGGTCGCGAAGTAACCGCGCCGGGTTGGTTGACTCAGTTTCACACTTACGTTTGTTTAGCATAGGAGAAGTACAATGGAGATTACCACTCTTCAGATTGTGCTGGTGTTCGTCGTCGCGTGTATTGCCGGTATGGAATCGGTACTCGATGAATTTCAGTTTCACCGTCCGTTAGTGGCCTGTACGCTGGTGGGTATCGTCCTGGGGGATATGAAAACCGGTATTATCATCGGCGGTACCCTGGAGATGATTGCGCTGGGCTGGATGAACATCGGTGCGGCGGTCGCACCCGATGCCGCGCTCGCCTCTATTATCTCAACCGTCCTGGTTATCGCGGGTCATCAAAGTATCGGCGCCGGTATCGCGCTGGCTATCCCACTGGCAGCAGCAGGCCAGGTACTGACCATTATTGTGCGTACCATCACCGTGGCCTTCCAGCACGCGGCGGATAAGGCGGCAAACAACGGCAACCTCACGGCATTGTCCTGGATCCATGTCTCGTCCCTGTTCCTTCAGGCCATGCGTATCGCTATCCCGGCCGTTATTGTTGCTATCTCCGTCGGGACCAGTGAAGTTCAGGGTATGCTGAACGCCATTCCGGAAGTCGTAACCAGTGGTCTGAACATTGCTGGCGGCATGATCGTGGTGGTTGGTTATGCGATGGTTATCAATATGATGCGCGCAGGCTACCTGATGCCGTTCTTCTACCTTGGTTTCGTGACGGCGGCGTTTACTAACTTCAACCTCGTTGCGCTGGGTGTGATTGGTGCCGTGATGGCCATCCTTTATATCCAACTGAGCCCGAAATATAACCGCTCTGCTGGCGGGCCTGCACAGGCTGCTGGTAATAACGATCTCGATAACGAACTGGACTAACAGGTGAGCGAAATGGTTGATATGACGACTAAAACTACCACTGAGAAAAAACTCACTCCGGGTGATATTCGTGGCGTGTTCATCCGTTCTAACCTGTTTCAGGGTTCATGGAACTTCGAACGTATGCAGGCGCTGGGTTTCTGCTTCTCGATGGTACCGGCTATCAGACGCCTGTATCCGGAGAACAACGACGCGCGTAAACAAGCTATCAAGCGTCACCTGGAATTCTTTAACACCCATCCTTATGTTGCAGCGCCGGTACTGGGTGTAACGCTGGCGATGGAAGAACAGCGTGCGAACGGGGCAGAGATTGACGATGGTGCCATCAACGGTATCAAAGTGGGTCTGATGGGGCCGCTGGCGGGCGTGGGTGACCCCATTTTCTGGGGTACCGTACGTCCGGTATTCGCAGCGCTTGGCGCGGGTATTGCCATGAGCGGCAGCCTGCTTGGGCCACTGTTGTTCTTCTTCCTGTTTAACCTGGTGCGCCTGGCAACCCGCTATTACGGTGTAGCCTATGGTTATCGTAAGGGTATTGATATCGTTCAGGATATGGGCGGCGGCTTCCTGCAGAAACTGACCGAAGGGGCATCCATTCTCGGCCTCTTTGTCATGGGGGCGCTGGTTAATAAGTGGACACACGTTAACATTCCGCTGGTGGTCTCGCGTATTACCGACCAGACAGGTAAACAAAACGTCACGACTGTGCAAACCATCCTCGATCAGTTGATGCCAGGTCTGGTTCCGCTACTGCTGACTTTCGCCTGTATGTGGTTGTTACGTAAGAAAGTGAACCCGCTGTGGATCATCGTTGGCTTCTTCGTCATCGGGATCGTAGGGTATGCGGTTGGCCTGTTAGGTCTGTAATCTGTTGTGTTATAACCGGGGCATCGCCCCGGTTTTTTATTATCAGGAGGAACCATGACGCTCACGGACAGCATACTGATGTTGTTTATCGCCGCCCTGCTGGCATTTGCCATTTATGATGAACTTATCCTGCCCCGCCGTCATGGCGATACCCTGCTTGCCCTCCCCTTGCTGCGTCGCAGCCGTGTTGATGCGGCTATTTTTGTTGGCCTGTTGGTTATCCTTATTTACAACAACGTTACAAATAACGGTACGCCATTAACCACATGGTTATTATCCGCGCTGGCATTATTAGCCATTTATCTTTTTTGGATTCGCACACCCAAAATCATCTTCAAATTGCGTGGGTTTTTCTTTGCCAGCGTATGGATAGAATATAACCGAATTAAGGAGATGAACTTATCCGAGGATGGCGTGCTGGTGATGCAATTAGAACAAAGGCGCTTGCTTATTCGGGTAAAAAATATTGATGATCTGGAAAGGATATATAAATTAATGATTAAAATTCAATAAGTTAAATGCAAACACCCCTAACTGGAATGTATATTAAATAAGCACACTTATAGCCTTTGCTATATTTCCCCACGGGAAAGTGCTTAATCTTTTTAACGTTATATTCACCTATAAATCTAAATGTTAATCGTTATCAATTGGTAAAAGGATTAATAATTCTCTGTTGTTGTTTTATATTCTCAAAATATGCTAATGTTGCGCCCGTCGTTGGGGAGTAGCCGATTTCCTTTTGCTGGAAATGTACGTGTCAACATACTCGTTGCAAAACGTGGCACGTACGGACTGAGAGTTATCCAGTCAGGCGAGACCATTGACACATCAACTGCTGTTTACTGGGGGCAGTGGTGTGTTATATGGAACTCCCGGTCAGGACGCTCGCATGAATTTATCCGCCACAATTCTTCTCGCCTTTGGCATGTCGATGGATGCCTTCGCTGCATCAATCGGTAAAGGGGCGACCCTGCATAAACCCAAATTCTCCGAAGCCCTCCGCACTGGCCTGATTTTTGGCGTTATTGAAACGCTGACGCCGCTTATTGGCTGGGGTCTGGGGATGCTTGCCAGCCAGTTTGTTCTGGAGTGGAATCACTGGATTGCCTTCATCTTACTGATGTTCCTTGGCGGCAGAATGGTGCTGGAAGGTTTTCGCGCAGAGACGGATGACGCAGGGGAAGCGCCGCATCGCCACGGTTTCTGGTTGTTGGTCACTACCGCGATTGCGACCAGTCTTGATGCGATGGCCGTAGGGGTGGGTCTGGCATTCTTGCAGGTGAATATTCTGACGACCGCGCTGGCGATTGGTTGCGCCACACTGGTGATGTCCACACTCGGCATGATGATTGGTCGGTATATTGGCCCGCTGCTGGGCAAGCGGGCAGAAATTCTTGGCGGTATCGTTCTTATCGGGATCGGTATTGAGATCCTCTGGTCACACTTCGCGCCTTAATCGACGCGCTGCAGACAATGCAGGGTAAAATCGGTCTGACAGTTAAAGCGCGCTTTCGCTGCCAGTGTCTCCCGGACATCCGGTTTTGCCCGCCACGCAAAGGGCGTCATTTGCAGTAACGCGACGGCCTCGGCACCGGTTAATTCCATCTGATAGCTCAGTGATTGCTGCTCTACGACGCGAAACCCTTCTATCTCGCCATTATCAGGCGCATGTAACTGCACTTCGCGGTAAATTAACTCTTTCAGCTCCATCAAGTGGCGTGGCCCAGGCGCTGCGGTAATGACCCATCCCCCCGGTTTTACCACACGTACCAGTTCTTCTGCTTTGCAGGGTGCGTAAATGCGTACGACAGCGTCAATGCTGTCATTCTGGAAAGGCAGGCGATGGCTGGAGGCAACACAAAACATCACCTCAGGGTAACGTTTCGCGGCTGCCCGAATGGCTGCTTTTGAAACATCGAGGCCAAACGTCCGGGCCTCTGTACGCTGCGCGACCTCAGCAAAGGACTGAGTGTAGTACCCTTCCCCACAGCCAATATCCAGTATCGCCTCTGCCTGCGCAGGGAGGCGCGTCTGTAACTGTAAAGCGATTGCATCGCGCAGCGGCTGGTAGTGTCCGGCATCAAGAAACGCACGGCGCGCCTGCATCATTTCCGCACTGTCACCCGGATCCCGCGAACGCTTATGCTGCACGGGCAGTAAGTTGACGTACCCTTCTTTCGCGATGTCGAACTGATGACGTTGTGGACAGGAAAAGCTATGTTCGGAACGCGTCAAGGGGGCGTGACAAAGTGGGCAACAGAAGGGCATGGCAACTCCGGGACTCTTTAAAGGACGCAAGTTTACCGCCATTCGGCGCATCGGGGAATGCGAAGTCAGAAATTAAAAAGCCCCGCACGGTGGCGAGGCTTTTCGCTGACATTGATACGCCAGTGGCGTCTCAAGTACCAGTGGTTTTGAAATTAGATAGCAGTTACGTTAACAGCTGCCGGGCCTTTCTGGCCGTCCTGAATTTCAAACTCAACGTTCTGGCCTTCGGCCAGAGTTTTGAAGCCGTTACCCTGGATTGCAGAGAAGTGTACGAACACATCTTTGCTGCCGTCAGCAGGAGTAATGAAACCAAAACCTTTGGACTCGTTGAACCACTTAACTTGACCTTTAATCTTTGCCATTTGCAATATTCCTTAATGTATATACTTCGCCCGTAGGCATTAACTGAGATAAAACTGAGACATTACTGCTTGAGGCACTAATATAAGGTTCGGCAGAGAAGCGGTATTCAACGATAACGTGTTTACTCAGGACTTCTTTACTGAAAATGCCACACATAAACAGAACTGTACCTCGTTTGACCCAAAACGTGTTATCACACACAACGTAAATTATGGCAAGCCATTTTTAAAAAGGCCTGGATCCGTCGCACAAATTCTAAGGTTATCAATACAACCGATGCACATTTATGCATACAAGATAACCTCATAACGACAGGCAGCCCGCCTTCTGGCTCCGTTTGATAACCCATCTTTTTTACCATAGCTCAATGAGTTCCATTCGTCCACGTGGGGGGATAAAAATATTCCGGCATACCTTATATCAGTAACTGCATTAACGCATACCTATGCCATTTTTCGCTAATCAGGAAGGTCTGAAATGCGCCCCTCTTGTAACTAATCAAATGTGTTGGTTTACCATCGAATATTTGTTGTGCAATTAAGCAGGAGTGTGCACCAAAATAATGAAAGTCTGATGACAATGCCTCATTAAAAGGCAATAAAAACGTTTCGATAAAAATAAAAAATATTTAACTTCTTCTAAATAATAAATTAGTACCAGTGCTACTCGTCCGTATTTTACAAAGAAAAACACTGACCAATTTTCAGCGTCATGAAGTTCGTAATGTCATCTGCCGTTTCGCTTAATGCGTTATGCAACTCGCGCAGCGGCTCATCCAGTGATTCATCCGCCAGTTCAAAAACACCCCAGTGAATAGGAAATGTTAGCGGTTTACCCAACTGCTGCCATAACGTTACCGCCTGTTGCGGATCCATATGGTTGTAGGCCATGAACCAACGAGGAGCGTATGCACCAATAGGGAGCGCTGCCAGGCTGAGCGGCCCTAACCGTTGTGGAATAGTCAGTAACGCCTCGCAGTAACCCGTGTCTCCCGGAAACCAGAAACGATGTGCACTATTTTCCACAACCCAACCACACCATAAGGCGTTATTGCGATCCCAGGGGGTGCGCATGCTCCAGTGCTGAGCTGGCACAGCCGTATACACAAGCCCCTGGAATACCACGCTTTGCCACCAGTCCAGTTCCGTCACATTGCGCGCACCCAAACGACGGCACCAGTTTCCCAGCCCGAGGGGGACAAAAATCGTCACGTGTGGAAAACGTTGGATAAGCGCGCGCATCGTTCTGGCATCAAGATGATCGTAGTGATTGTGCGAGATAGCGATAGTGTCGAGCGAAGGGAGTTCGGAAATGGTCAGTGCAGGCGGTGTTCGTCGCTGCGGTCCGGCAAAACGTAGTGGCGATGCCCGGTCTGAGAAAACCGGATCGGTCAAAATATACTGCCCCATAAGGCGCAACAGAATTGACGAGTGGCCTAACCACCAGACCCTGTCATCGTCGCCCTGAATTTCTGCATGCTGCCACCACTGGGCAGTAAAACTGGCATAGCCCTCTGCGGGTGGACGGGGTAATCCTGCGGCTTTGCGCTCCTGCCGCCAACGCTTTACATCGCCAGGCGCATGACCACCTGGCGTGAGATTCGTAAATCCGTCGGGACGATGGTGAGGAAATGCGGCATTAAACCAGAGATTTTTACGCGCCATACAGCCCCTCACCCCTACGAAATTAACGCTCGGCTACCAGACGAATAAATTCGTCGTCTTTGCCTTCTTCCTCAACAACCGGTGCCGGAGCAGCGATCTCTTTTTCCGGTTCGTTCGATTCGCACAAACGACGCAACAATGCGGTCTGACGCTTTTGCTGATCTAACACTGCTTCGAGCAATTCGATTTGCTCATTCGTCCGAGAACTTGCACGATTGATAAAGAACCACAGCACCAGCCCGACCAGCAACACCACCACCGAAACGACAAAAGACGCGATATTAAGCGCGCCTGAATTCATTAATTCGTTCATTTTACCACCTCAACCAAAGAGGTACATTTTACCACTGGCAAGACGGAAGGACATCATTAACGACAAAAAAGCCCCTACCAGGGGATATATTTATTGATGACGCAAATGCCGCTGAAAAACTGAACATCCTGGTCGCACATCACATTTAGCATTTGAGTCCAGAGCAACAGGCAGACCACCAGTACGGCGATCAGTATTAGCCATCTAAACTTTTTCACTCCACTCTCCGATACTCCACTCTATGTTACCAGGTTAGCATTAGTTCCTTAAACCGCGACTAACTGTATCTCTAATCGGAGTTTTTAGGAATGCTCGGGTGTGCGGTATACAGCCAAAACGGTAGCCTGAAAACAGTATCCAAACGCAAGGAATGAAAATGCGCACTCTTATTCGGGCAATTATTGTCGTGGCACTGGTCTGGGTTGGTATTTTGCTAAGTGGATATGGCGTGCTGATTGGCAGCCATGAAAATGCCGCAGGTCTGGGATTACAGTGTAAATATCTGACGGCTCGGGGCGTCAGCACAGCACAATATGTTCACTCAAGCAGCGGTATTATCGGACTCACACAGTGTCCGGTACTGCGCAAAAGCGAAACCGTTGTCGATAATGGATAAACAAACGCCGCCATCAAGGCGGCGTTTTCACACTCAGAACGGGTAATCGTTATAACCCATCTGTTCAGAAATCTTACGCGCAGCATGGTGGAGCATACTGACATACTCATGCAGGCGTTCCTCGGAGAAACGCAGCGTCGGGAAGGAGATACTCAGCCCGGCAATGACGACGCCGAAACGGTCAAAGACTGGTACACCGATGCAACGTAACCCTTCTTCCTGTTCTTCATTATCTTCGCCATAACCTTGCTGGCGGACGATATCGAGCATCGGTAATAAATCCTCGGTACTGGTAATGGTGCGCTCGGTGCTGCGTTTGTACTCTACGCCTTCAAGGATCTGCACAACCTCTTCCTTGTCACGCCACGCCAGCAATACTTTACCAATCGCGGTGCTATACAGCGGGTTGCGGCGACCAATGCGTGAATACATGCGCAGGTTGTACATAGAGTCGATTTTATGGATGTAGACAATGCTGTCTTCATCCAGCGCGCCCAGGTGGATAGTCTCTTTGGTCAGGCGAGAGAGTTCACGCATCTGAATGTCGGCACTGCGGATCAGGTCTACGTTTTGCAGCGCCCGTGCTCCGAGTTCGAACAGTTTAAGGGTGAGAGAATATTTCTCTGACTCCCCTTCCTGAGCAACATAGCCCAGTGATTTCATCGTCTGCAAAAAGCGATATACGGTGCTTTTTGACATCATGACGCGCTGCGAAAGTTCGGTGATCCCGATCTCACGTTCTTCGCCAAGCGCCTGCAGAATGCCAAATACCTTCAGTACAGAAGACACAGAGTCTGGCTGTTTATCCAAATCTGCAATAGCCATTAGTCACCTCATCGCCCGTGTTTTATAAAAATCAGAATAGTTTTTTATTATAAATTTCTCGCCTGCCCGTCGCAATCCGAGTTTGGTCACTTCGTTACAAATCTGCGATATAAAACCGAAATGCGGGTGATAGAATCATTATACAAATCATTGAACAAGCAAAACCCAGCTTTTCCCATGAATAAATCCACACCAGACGGCTTACCGGTCCCACAACGCTACGGGGCAATTTTAACGATTATTATTGGCATCACCATGGCCGTACTCGACGGCGCTATTGCTAACGTTGCACTGCCTACAATTGCGCGGGATCTGCATGCCTCACCGGCCAGCTCAATATGGGTCGTTAATGCCTATCAGATAGCGATTGTCATCTCCCTGCTGACGTTATCGTTCCTCGGCGACATGTTCGGCTACCGTCGCGTCTACCAGTGCGGGCTGGTGCTTTTTACGCTGACGTCCCTGTTATGCGCGCTATCAGATTCGTTACTCACGCTGACGCTTGCTCGTGTCGCGCAAGGTTTCGGTGGCGCGGCGCTAATGAGTGTGAATACTGCATTAATTCGCCTGATTTATCCCCAGCGTCAACTGGGACGCGGGATGGGAATCAACTCATTCGTGGTTGCTGTCTCCTCGGCGGCAGGCCCGACGATTGCCGCGGCTATTCTCTCGGTCGCCTCCTGGCAGTGGCTGTTTTTGATTAATGTGCCACTGGGTATACTCTCGCTGGTCCTGGCGCTGCGCTATTTGCCCGCCAATGGCTCACGCAGTGCAATGCCGAAATTCGATCTCCCAAGCGCAGTGATGAACGCGCTAACGTTTGGTTTACTGATAACCGCGATGAGTGGCTTCGCCCAGGGGCAATCCACCACACTGGTGCTCGCTGAAATCGCCGCCATGCTGGTGATCGGCACCTTCTTTGTACGTCGGCAATTGCGTTTGCCGGTGCCTCTGTTACCCGTCGACCTGTTGCGTATCCCGCTGTTCTCATTATCGATTTGTACATCAATCTGCTCTTTTTGCGCACAAATGCTGGCTCTCGTTTCCCTCCCCTTCTTTATGCAATCGGTGCTTGGGCGCAGCGAAGTGGATACCGGTCTGTTGTTAACCCCGTGGCCGTTAGCGACCATGGTGATGGCACCGTTAGCGGGTTATCTGATTGAGCGTGTCCATGCCGGATTATTGGGCGCGCTTGGGCTTGCCATGATGGCGTGCGGCTTGTTTGCGCTTGCGATGCTGCCCACAGCCCCTACGGATGTGGATATTATCTGGCGAATGGCCCTTTGTGGGGCGGGATTTGGTCTGTTCCAGTCGCCCAATAACCATACGATTATCAGTTCCGCGCCGCGTCAACGTAGCGGTGGCGCCAGCGGTATGCTCGGTACCGCGCGTCTCTTAGGGCAGAGTTCCGGGGCGGCACTGGTGGCGTTACTCTTCAACGTGTTTGATAAGAGCGGGACGCATACATCACTCCTGCTGGCAGGCATACTGGCGACCGTCGCCGCTATTGTCAGCGGCTTGCGGATCACACAGCCGCGTACGGTATAAAAAAAGCGCGTCATATGACGCGCTTTTTCATTTCAGGCGTACGCCTTATTTGAGATAAGCCCCGCTACGCAGCGCTTCGATACGTTTGTCCAGCGGCGGGTGAGTCATAAACAGCTCGCTTAACGACTTGCCTTTACCGTTGATGCAAAATGCCATCATGCTGCTGGCTTCCTGCGGCTCGTAGCTGGTTTTCAGACGCTGGAGAGCGGCAATCATTTTTTCACGACCAACGAGTTTTGCAGAACCCGCATCGGCATGGAATTCACGGTGACGCGAAAACCACATCGTGATAATGCTGGCCAGAATACCAAAAACCAGCTCCAGCACGGTCGCTACCGCAAAGTAAATCAACGGGTTACCGTTGCTCTCTTCGCCATCATCACGGTTGCCGCTAAGAAAGCCTGATGCAATCTGCGCGAGAATACGCGAAATGAAGATAACGAAGGTGTTCACCACCCCCTGAATCAGGGTCATCGTGACCATGTCGCCGTTTGCAATATGGCTAATTTCGTGGGCAATAACCGCTTCGGCTTCATCACGGCTCATATTCTGCAAAAGCCCGGTACTGACAGCAACCAGCGATGCATCACGGCGTGCACCTGTCGCAAATGCGTTGATATCCGGTGCATGGTAGATAGCCACCTGCGGCATAGCGATACCCGCCTGGCGAGCCTGATTAGCAACGGTATTCATCAGCCAGCGTTCCATGTCGTTACGCGGCTGTTCAATAACCTCACCGCCTACGGACTTCAGTGCCATCCATTTCGACATCAGCAGTGAAACAAAAGAGCCGCCAAAACCAAACAGCAGCGCCATAATCAATAATCCCTGCACGCTGCTCGACTGAATGCCCGTCAGGCTAAGCACCAGGCCGAAGACAAGCATGACGGCAAGGTTAGTCAACAGGAAGAGCGCGATACGCATCATAATTTTCTTTTAACCTCTAATTAACAAAACGCACTATGCGATTACCCACATCGTATGGTTAATCCGGCTATTTTCAAGCATCAGAGAGCCGTAAGTGACCAGAAAGACACAACTTTACATTTTGTAGCACAATGCTTACGCCATGTGGAGCTTGTTAAAAAAACAGGCACAATTTCTTGTGCCTGCTGGAGGGTTATTTTGCGGGAGCGGGGTCAGCCACCGGGGAATCTTTTTCAAGATGGGCAAGGTCCAGCGCGATATGGACGGTCTCATCCAGATAGGGATCCGGCTCCTGGTAATCTTTCGGCAGATCTTCCAGTTTCTTCAGCTGCGGTTTGCCTTCACGTTTGAAGCGATCGTTGAGGCGACTGAGACGAATAGCATCGTCTTCGGTGTTCTCTTTTTCACGCTGCGCATAGTTCAGTGACACGATATTCTTTTTATCTTTCAGAGCATTGAAGCGAGCAATGTCCTTCATGATGTACTGGAATTCCGGGTCTTTCGCGATACGCTCATCATGTTCCTGCAGCAACTGCGGACCAAACGGCTTCATGTCGCCATACTTCGTAAAGTTAGCGGCATTGATGCTATCCCACGGCAGGGCGTTATCTTCAAACTTCTCGCCCGTTTCCGTCACCTGCGTACCCGTCGGCATGATGATGTCCGGTGTAACGCCTTTACGCTGTGTACTGCCGCCATTGACACGATAGAATTTCTGGATCGTGTACTGCACTGAACCCAGCGCAGGCCATTCCGGACGCAACATCTGGTCGTAAATACGGTTCAGTGAGCGATACTGCTGAACGGTACCTTTACCGAAGGTGGGCTCACCCACGATCAACGCACGACCATAATCTTGCATCGCCGCAGCAAATATTTCAGATGCCGAGGCACTGAAGCGGTCGACCAGCACCACCAGCGGGCCTTTATAATAGACCACGCCATCGGTATCGCTGTCTTCACGGACTTTGCCATTATTGTCGCGAACCTGAACCACAGGACCTGACGGAATAAACAGACCGGAAAGGGAAACCGCTTCCGTTAATGCTCCACCGCCGTTGGTGCGCAGATCAATCACGACGCTGCTAACGTTCTGTTTTTCGAGCTTCTGCAACTGAACCTTGACGTCATCCGTCAGACCCACATAGAAGCCAGGAATATCCAGTACGCCAACTTTTTCTTTGCCGACCGTTTTCACCGACATTTTCACTGCACGGTCTTCAAGACGAATACGTTCACGCGTCAGCGTTACAATCCGCGTCTTCGTTCCTTTACCCGCAGGCAGAATTTCGAGGCGAACTTTGCTGCCTTTCGGACCTTTGATCAGCGCAACTACGTCATCGAGACGCCAGCCAATGACATCGACCATATTCTGGCCCGTCTGACCAACGCCAACGATACGATCGCCCACGCTGATGGCTTTGCTCTTCGACGCCGGACCGCCCGCTACCATCGAATTGATAACCGTGTAGTCGTCATCCATTTGCAGAACGGCACCGATACCTTCCAGCGAAAGGCTCATCTCAGTGTTGAACTGTTCCGTATTGCGTGGCGACAGATAGTTAGTATGCGGATCAATTTCGCGGGCAAACGAGGTCATCGCCAGCGAGAACACATCTTCACTGTTGGTTTGCACCAGGCGGCGAATGGCAAATTTATAACGACGCGTCAGAGTGTCGCGGATCTCTTTGTCATCTTTACCAGTGAGTTTGAGACTCAACTCGTCATATTTGACTTTGCCGTCCCACAGAGCATTAAGCTCAGACTCATCCTTCGGCCATGGCGCCTTACTGCGGTCAAGGTTGAAAGTGTCGTTGCCAGAGAAATCCATCGGGCGCTCCAGCACTTTCAGTGCGTACTGGTAGCGTTCGAAACGGCGTTTTTGCGCGAGATTGTAGAGATCGTAGAAAACGTCGAGTTTGCCGGTGCGGAGTTCATCACCTAACTGCGTTTTTTTCTGCGCAAATTGTGCAACATCGCTGGCCAGAAGCACGTTATGGCTGTAGTCCAGCAAATTGAGGTAACGATCGAAGATCTTTGCCGAAAAGGCTTGATCCAAATCGAATTGACGATAGTGAGAACGGGTAAACCGCGAGGTCACGCGTTCACTCACCGTCGCGTGCTGAGCCTCTTCCTTTAACACCGGAATTTGATCGGCACGGGTAATATCTTCCACTGCGAAAACCTGGCCTGTTACTAATAACAGGCCAGCCAACGCTGTGCGCTTAAACAAAGTGTTCATGCCAGGCCAGGCCTCCGTTTCAGAACATCAAATGTTCTGCGCGTACAATCATCGACATACCCGAAGTAAGCTGTACGCGAACGCCATCTTTGGTGATTTCCAGGACGGTGGCGTCCATCGCATTATTACCCGCTTTAACCTTGAGGTTTTGACCTACGGTCAGTGCAGATAAATCTGAAACTGGCGTATGACGTTCTTCTCGTGGCGCACGCTGGGGTTTTGCGGCAGGTTTGTCAGTACGAGGTTTACGCTCGCTATTTTCCTTACGGCGTGGTGCCGGACGGGGTTTACGCTCACGACGCGGAGCCTCTTCCGTCTCACCTGCTGCAATGGCTGCTTCTCGTTTTTTCGCTTGTTGTTCAGCGCGTTGTGCCTGAACGCGAGCTTTGGCTTCTTCAAGCTGCTTACGGGCGTGCTCAACGTGTTGCTCATCCAGAACGCCACACGGGTTACCGTCGAGATCGACACGGGTCGCACCAGCTTTGATACCGTACAGGTAACGCCAGCTTGAAGTGTAAAGACGTAAAGCGGAACGAAGCTGAGTTTTGCTGAGATTCATCTCGCCCTCAACTCGTGCTACTAAATCCTGAAAAATACCGATTTTCAGGGGACGCGCTTCGCCTTCTGCACTGAAACAGTGAGGAAAACGTTCGGACAAAAAGGCGATAACTTCTTTACTGCTATTCAACTTAGGTTGATTTTCCATGAAATTTCCTGATTACAACGGACGTTGCCAACAAGCCGCAGGCATGAACAGGCGTCATTATAATGACGCTATCCGTAAATGCTACGTTATCCGTTGATTATCCTGCGACGCTCGCAAAGAATTTTTTATAATCGGTCTGTACAAGCGTGTTTTCCAGGTGCGAAACCAGCTCACGCAACCCTTGTTCATCCTCTGCAGTAAAGCGCGAGAACGCGACGCTATCGATATCAAGTACGCCAATAATCTGATTATTCAGTGTAATGGGCAGTACGATTTCGGCATTACTGGCAGCATCACAGGCAATATGCCCGGAGAACTGATGAACATCTTCCACGCGTTGCACGCTATTTTGTGCCACAGCAGTACCGCAAACGCCGCGTCCAACCGGAATACGCACGCAGGCAATCTTGCCCTGGAATGGCCCCAATACCAGCGTATCCCCTTCAAGGAGATAGAAACCGGCCCAGTTCACGTCGCTCAGTCGCTCAAAAAGCAGCGCACTGGTGTTAGCGAGTGTCGCTAAGAAACTGGTTTCACCTGCCATTAACGCCTGAAAATCACGGTTTAAATCCGCGTAAAATTCTATTTTGTTCATTATCCAATCACTTTATGTCTTACTTCGGTCATGCAGTGTAGCCTATTAAAATAAGCATTAAATGCATTGATGCTCAAGAAGTTCCCATCATGAGTTAAGATAGATTTATTCCTGATTTATTCATATGCATGCAATGGCCCTGAAAAACCGACAGATAACGCCTGCTAAAAAAATGGCCGTCCACGCCATCGGCGACGCCTTGCCCCGCGCACATTATCAGCGATGTCCGCAATGCGATACGCTTTTCGCCCTTCCGGTCATGAAATCGCACCAAAGTGCATTCTGCCCCTGTTGTGATGCGAAAATTCGCGACGGTCGAGACTGGTCATTAACCCGTCTGGCAGCAATGGCCGTGACGATGATACTGCTCATGCCATTCGCATGGAGCGAGCCGTTGCTACACTTCTACCTGCTGGGAACACGCATCGATGCTAACCTGCTCCAGGGGATCTGGCAGATGACCGCGCAGGGCGATCCGCTCACGGCCGCGATGGTGCTGTTTTGTACCGTGGGAGCGCCGCTGGTGCTGGTCGCCGCGATCGCCTACTTATGGTTCGGTAACATACTGGGGATGAACCTCCGTCCGGTTCTGCTAATGCTGGAAAGGCTAAAAGAATGGGTCATGCTGGATATTTACCTGGTGGGCATCGGTGTTGCCTCGATCAAAGTGCAGGACTATGCCTTTCTGCAACCAGGTGTTGGCCTTATCGCTTTTGTTGCTCTGGTGATTTTAAGTATTCTGACGTTGATTCACCTGAACGTGGAGCAGCTCTGGGAGCGTTTCTACCCGCAACGACCGGCAAATCGTCCTGATGAGAAGTTGCGCATCTGCCTTGGATGTCACTTCACCGGCTTCCCGGATCCGCGAGGTCGCTGCCCGCGTTGTCATATCCCTTTGCGCTATCGCCGCCGTCAGAGCGTACAAAAATGCTGGGCTGCGCTTATCGCATCGTTAATTTTTCTGTTTCCGGCTAATCTTCTCCCCATCTCGGTGGTTTACGTCAATGGGGCACGGCAGGAAGACACGATTTTGTCCGGCATTATGTCACTGGCAAACAGTAATGTTGCCGTTGCAGGCGTCGTGTTTATCGCCAGTATTCTGGTGCCGTTTACCAAAGTTATCGTGCTGTTTACACTGCTTCTTAGCATCCACTTCAAATTTGAACAGGGGTTACGTACACGCATCCTGCTTCTGCGCTTTGTGACCTGGATTGGGCGTTGGTCCATGCTCGATCTGTTTGTCATCTCACTGACAATGTCACTGATTAACCGCGACCAGTTACTTGCTTTTACCATGGGACCGGCTGCGTTTTATTTCGGCGCAGCCGTAATATTGACTATTCTTGCTGTGGAATGGCTGGACAGCCGCTTACTTTGGGATGCACATGAGTCAGGAAACCCCCGCTTCGCCGACTGAAGCGCGTATAAAAACAAAACGCCGCATTTCACCTTTCTGGCTGCTGCCGGTCATTGCGTTGCTGATTGCAGGCTGGCTGGTTTGGGGAAGCTATAAAGATCGCGGTAATACCATCACTATCGATTTTATGTCTGCTGACGGTATCGTCGCAGGCAGAACGCCGATTCGTTATCAGGGTGTTGAAGTGGGCACCGTTCAGGATATACGCCTGAGCGAAGACCTGAAAAAAATCGAAGTCCGCGCCAGCATCAAAGCCAATATGAAAGATGCCTTGCGCAGTGAGACGCAGTTCTGGCTGGTCACGCCAAAAGCCTCGCTGGCGGGCGTTTCCGGGCTGGATGCGTTGGTCGGGGGTAACTATATCGGCATGATGCCCGGTAAAGGGGAGCCGCAAGAGCATTTCACCGCCCTCGACACGCAGCCTAAATATCGCCTGAATAATGGCGAACTGATGATTCATCTTCATGCCCCGGATCTGGGCTCGCTTAACAGCGGGTCGCTGGTCTATTTCCGAAAAATTCCGGTCGGGCGCGTTTACGATTACTCCATCAATAACAACAAACAAGGCGTCACTATTGATGTGCTGATAGAGCGCCGGTTTACCAATCTGGTGAAAAAAGGCAGCCGCTTCTGGAATATTTCCGGTGTCAAAGCGGATGTCAGTCTGAGTGGCGCAAAAGTCGAGCTTGAAAGCCTCGCCGCGCTGGTCAATGGCGCGATTGCATTCGACTCTCCGGACTCATCACAGCCAGCGACCCAGGATGATGAGTACGGTCTTTACGAAGATCTCGCCCATAGCCAACGCGGCGTTCTGATCAAGCTTGATCTCCCTGGCGGCGATGGGCTGAAAGCGGGCTCGACTGCCCTGATGTATCAAGGATTGCAGGTCGGTCAGTTAACCAAACTCAATCTCAACCCCGGTGGCGCAGTGACCGGTGAAATGACGGTGGATCCGGGCGTCGTTAATTTACTGCGCGACAATACGCGTATCGAAATGCGCAGCCCCAAAATTTCACTTGATAACCCCAATGTCAGTTCGCTGCTGACAGGCACTACGCTGGAACTGGTACCTGGTGAAGGTGAACCCCGCAATCACTTTGTGGTGCTTCCGGCGACAAAAAATCTGTTGCAGCAACCCGGGGTCATCACCCTGACGCTCACCGCGCCGGAAAGCTATGGCATTGACGCGGGACAACCGCTGATTTTACATGGCGTGCAAGTCGGCCAGGTGCTGGAGCGAAATTTAACCAATAAAGGCGTTTCGTTTGCGCTGGCCATCGATCCGCAGTACCGCGAACTGGTGCACGGTGATAGCAAGTTTGTGGTCAACAGCCGTATTGACGTCAAGATGGGACTGGATGGCGTGGAGTTTCTCGCCGCCAGCGCCAACGAATGGCTCAGCGGCGGTATTCGCATTCTGCCCGGCAGCAAAGGCGAGATGAAGTCCAGCTATCCCTTGTTCGCTAATCTCGATAAAGCCCTGGAAAACAGCCTGAGCGACCTGCCGACAACCACCCTGACGCTCACCGCAGATACTCTGCCGGATGTGCAGGCAGGCTCGGTGGTGCTCTACCGTAAATTTGAAGTCGGTGAGATCATTACCGTGCGTCCCCGCGCCGATGCGTTTGATATCGAAGTACATATCAAGCCGGAATATCGTTCGCTGCTGACCAGCAATAGCGTTTTTTGGGCCGAAGGCGGGGCGAAAGTACAGTTGAACGGTAGCGGCCTGACGGTGCAGGCGTCGCCCTTGTCCCGTGCTCTGAAAGGAGCTATCAGTTTCGATAATCTCAGCGGCGCCAGTGCCAGCGCACGCAAAGGTGACAAACGTATCCTTTACGCCTCAGAAACCGCCGCGCGCGCCGTGGGTAGTCAGATAACCCTGCACGCCTATGATGCGGGAAAACTGGCTACGGGTATGCCGATTCGCTATCTGGGCATTGATATCGGACAGATTTCGAATCTCCAGCTCATTGCCGACAGGAGCGAAGTCCAGGCAACCGGGGTACTCTACCCTGAATATGTGCAGACTTTTGCCCGTGGCGGCACCCGTTTTTCTGTTGTCACACCGCAAATCTCTGCGGCGGGTGTTGAGCATCTTGATACGATCCTGCAGCCCTATATCAATGTTGAACCTGGTCACGGCGAGGCGCGTCGCGATTTTGAAATTCAGGAAACCACGATCACCGACTCCCGTTATCTGGACGGTTTGAACGTGGTGGTTGAAGCACCGGAGGCCGGTTCGCTGAATATTGGCACGCCTGTGCTGTTCCGTGGGATCGAAGTGGGTACTGTCACAGGTCTGATGCTCGGTTCCCTGTCAGATCGTGTAATGGTAGGCTTGCGGATCAGTAAACGTTATCAGCACCTGGTGCGAAATAATTCCGTCTTCTGGCTGGCTTCCGGCTATTCGCTGGACTTTGGCCTGACCGGCGGCGTGGTGAAAACCGGTACCTTTAACCAGTTTATTCGCGGTGGGGTTGCCTTTGCCACGCCGCCGGGAATCCCGCTGGCACCACAGGCGCAACCAGGCAAACATTTCCTGTTGCAGGAAAGCGAGCCTAAAGAGTGGCGTCAATGGGGTACCGCCCTGCCACGCTAATGCCTTACCGCTCCGGCGTGCCCGCGCCGGAGCGAGTATGTTACACTGCGCCCCTCTCTGCTTTCCTTGGTATAACCTGTGGCTCAAAACGCTGTTTATCTTCCTGACGAATTTCTGGCACAAATGCGTGACTTGCTGCCAGCCCATCTCTCCTTCGACGCATTTATCGCGGCCTGCCAGCGGCCTTTACGACGCAGTATAAGAATTAATACGCTCAAGATTGCCGTTGAGGATTTTCTGACGCTGATTGCGCCTTATGGCTGGCAACTGACGCCGATTCCGTGGTGTGTCGAAGGGTTCTGGATTGAACGGGATGATGAGGAGGCGTTGCCGCTCGGTAGCACCGCAGAACATTTAAGCGGCCTGTTTTATATTCAGGAAGCCAGTTCCATGCTACCGGTTAGCGCCCTGTTTGCCGATGGCGAAATGCCGGAACGAGTCATGGATGTTGCGGCGGCACCAGGTTCAAAAACCACCCAAATTGCCGCGCGTATGGGCAATCGCGGCGCCATCCTCGCCAATGAGTATTCTGCCAGCCGCGTGAAAGTACTGCACGCCAATATCAGCCGCAGCGGTGTATCTAATGTCGCGTTAACCCATTTCGACGGCCGCGTCTTCGGACCCGCGTTGCCAGAGATGTTTGATGCCATTTTGCTTGATGCGCCCTGTTCTGGCGAAGGTGTGGTGCGTAAGGATCCGGATGCATTAAAGAACTGGTCGCATGACAGCAATCTTGAGATTGCCGCAACCCAACGCGAATTGATCGATAGCGCTTTTCATGCTCTGCGTCCGGGCGGCACGCTGGTCTATTCAACCTGTACGCTAAATCGCGACGAGAACGAAGCCATATGCCACTGGCTAAAAGCGCAATATCCTGACGCAGTGGAATTTTTGCCCCTTGATACGCTGTTTACGGGCGCGCAACAAGCGCTGACGGAGGAAGGCTTTTTACATGTCTTCCCACAAATTTATGACTGCGAAGGGTTCTTTGTCGCACGGTTGCGTAAAACTGCTGCTATCGCACCGCTGCCCTCCCCAGGCTACAAAGTGGGTAACTTCCCGTTTGCCCGTATGAAGCCTAAGGAAGAGGCTCAGTTAGTTAACGCAGCGGCCGCCGTTGGCCTGCACTGGCACGAAGACCTGGTACTGTGGCAACGGGATAAAGAGGTTTGGCTTTTCCCGGCACAGATCGAGCCGCTTATAGGCAAAGTGCGCTTCTCACGGCCTGGTATCAAGCTCGCTGAAAGCCATAATAAAGGTTATCGCTGGCAGCATGAGGCCGTCATCGCCCTGGCGGGAGTGGATAACCCGCTCGCCTTTGAACTCACGCATCAGGAAGCGGAAGAGTGGTATCGCGGGCGCGATGTTTATCCGGAAACCCCTCCAGCAAAAGATGATGTTATCGTGACTTATCAGCGCCAACCGCTGGGTCTGGCGAAAAAAGTGGGCAGCAGACTTAAAAACAGCTATCCACGCGAACTGGTAAGGGATGGACGTTTGTTCGCCAGCAATACGTGACGGCGAGCAAAAAAACAGCATTTTCTGACTGGCATCTTGCTCTGTGTTGTACCAGGCTGAATGTTGGGCGGCTGCACTGGTCGTACCACATGACTACCATCAACGGAGAGCATTATGACGAAAGCCAACGTGCGCATTGGCGCATTCGAAATCGATGATGCCGAGCTGCAAGGAGAAAAACAGGGTGAGCGAACGTTGCGTATCCCTTGTAAATCCGACCCGGATTTATGTATGCAGCTTGACGCCTGGGACGCGGAAACCAGCATTCCGGCGATCCTTGACGGCGAACATTCAGTTTTATACCGCGAGCATTACGATCAGAAATCTGATACCTGGGTCATGCGTCTTGCCTGATTCAATGGGAACCCGTCCATGAGACGGGTTATTTACCTGCCTCATTTCCCCTGCCTCCAATCATCCCCTACAATTACATCATGCTGTAATGAACCGAGGATGGAATGTTCGCTCTGGTCTTGTTTGTTTGCTACCTGGACGGTGGGTGTGAGGACATCGTTGTGGATGTCTTTAATACCGAACAACAGTGTCTTGTCGCTATGGAAGTACAACGTCTGCGCTATGGCGGATGCTATCCGGTAGAAGATTTTATTGACGGCTTCTGGCGCCCTGCCCAGGAGTACAGTGATTTTTAACTACTGTACCTGCACTAACGTCATTTCACCGCCGAAGACGGCGCCGGTATCAATGTAATGCTGATTGCTGGCATCTACGCGATGTTTAAGCGGAGTATGGCCAAACCAAAAGTGGTCTGCACCGGCAATGGCTACCCCCTTCCCCGCCAGATGTTCACTCAAACGCTCACGACGCCAGAGTACCGATTCTTTGTCTACGGGTTTTTGCCATGCGTAATGATCGGACGGATAATCGGCATGGGCGATAATATTGACCCCGCTGGCGCAGTGGAGCTCAATAATATAGGGCAATTGATCGCATTCCCGTAGCGCCTCGTAAGCCCTGTGCTGTTCCTTTTCACTGAGGTTACTGAACCAGGCGCCGCCATTGAATGACCAAAGAGTCATCTCCCCCGCGTTAAGCGCGTCGATAGCCATCTGCTCATGGTTTCCCCTGACCGTTTTAAACCACGGTCGTTTAAGCAATTGCAGGCACTGCAGACTGTCAGGGCCACGATCAATTAAGTCGCCAACGCATATGAGTAAATCCTTATAGGGATCAAAGTGGCGCTCGCGCAGTTCATTCAACAGACGCTGATGGCAGCCGTGCAGATCACCTACGATCCAGATATGCCGCCAGGTATTCCCATCGATACGTTGATACATAACTCCCCCTTATTTTTAGTATAGAAAGGAGACTTGACTCTGCGTAATGATGTTCACATTCGGTGCAACTTAAATCCTCGTTAAACGAACCCGAAATAAACCACTGTGTTCAGGTTAATTTGCCACGGCGTAATCCCTAGAATAGCTATTGAACATTCAGAGGGTCGTACCGTGTCTAATATCAGTCTGCAAGAAAAACACATGCAAAATCACCATCAGCATATTATTCGCGAGCTGGTCTCCGGACGTCTGGTTCCTGGCCCTATCTGGACTAAACGAAATTATCGCCTTAAGTTCCTGCTCCGTTCGCTGTTGTTCTGGTCTTCAACGGTAAAAATGCTGAGCGCATTATCGCAACGTCCGGGATTTGAGCGTTTATTGAATGCCCAGGTGACACTGCCGAGTAAATCGCATCGTCAATATCTGACGCTGGGTCTCAATGCGGCAAAGCGTGCCGATGCGATTGTCAGCCACTATCAGTGGGTTGACAGTTGCCTGTCAGCCAGGGCTGCCGATGCGATGACCGCCGTCAACCATCAGCACATCTTGCAGTGCAAAGGTAAAGATGATACCGAATTTAACGTTTTTGCCTCCTGCGCTCATAAAGCAGAGCGTGAAGGCGAAAGCACCCTGTGGCTGTATGACGGCAACAATGTCCTGCTGGCGAGCGCCACATTCAGCGTAATCGAGGAAAAAGGCCAGCGAGCCTTAGTGATTGGCGGTCTGCAGGGCCCCCGCAGAAATATCTCCCATGAAGTCATCAAAGTGGCAACACGTGCCTGCTACGGTATTTTCCCTAAACGTTTGCTGATTGAAGTGCTGTGGCAGATGTGCGCGCACACCGGCATTAGCGCGGTTTATGGCGTTAGCGATGATGGTCATGTCTTTCGCGCGTTGCGTTACCGCTTTAGCAAAGGTCGCCATTTCCATGCCAGCTATGATGAGTTCTGGGCATCTATTGATGGTGAGAAAGATAATGCCTGGCGCTGGCGTTTGCCATTAATGCTGGAACGGAAACCGCTTGAGAGTATCCCAAGTAAGAAACGTGCCGAATATCGCCGCCGCTTCCAGTTACTCGACGATATGAATAGCAGTCTGGCCGATTTTTTCCGCTAAATATTGAGAGCAGTGGCATCACCACTGCTCTTTTTTATTACTGTTGGTATCAATATCTTATTTACTCTCATTTTCATTGCCAGCAATTATTATTTTATTCCTATTATTTACTAAATATCTCCACACCAACATTCAACCAATAACGTGCTCTTGTCTGGCGCGCATCGCGGTTCTGCTGGCCGTCACACAAATTGATGCAGCGCATTCATATAGTAAAAAACGAGATGATACGGCTAAAACGTAACGATATATCTTTCAAGGCTTTTTTTTCATGCTACTGTGGCTTTTCCATTTAACGGCGCGGAGGGGCTATTCCAACCTTAAAATTCGTTTGTCCTGTCTGCAAAGGAAATTCGTTTTTTTTCACGCAATTTTGCCCGGATAAAAATTACCCTCACGGTGCAATTTGTTCAGGGTGTGGTTCACGTCTTACGGCAAAAGCCTGTATTCCAGTCAGACGGAGATGGCCTAAAAAAGCCTCCTGATGTGAGGCCTCGACGTGAGGCCTTTCTAACACGTGCAAAATAATTTATGCGCCATCTGCAGAACACGGGAAAATCATTTTCCCGTACAGACCACGGTTTAATCCAGTTGTTGGTGGCAGGTTAATAAAACTGACGAATGGCCTGTTCAGTTTCACGCGTAGTGACTAATTCAGAAAACTTGGCTATCAGGAACTCTTTGCCATCCAGCACATACGTTTCGATCGGCATATCAAGGAAGGAGCGCTGATCATTTCTGTAGCTGACCTTCTTTAGGTCGTCCGCCACCGAGATGTGATCGACCTTTCCACCGGGGAGTATTACCACAACATCTTTGCTCATGTCGTTATCCTCAGTTGTTTAAATTGCATACGACATTAGCACAGCCTTTCGGTCATCGTCTCTTGTTATGTTCAGGCATCATGACAAGGTTGAAGGAGAACGCGGCAGCGCCATTATGGAAACCCACTCACCGCTCACCCATTCCTCTTCGAGACTTTGCCAGCCTGGCCTGCTGTCTAACGCTTGTTCAGGCAAAAAAAAACCGCTCGGACAGAGCGGTGAATGAAGCTTACCAGGGAATAATAATGAAGCATGGATGCAATGACTATAGCTGGCTAATAGTTGCTTAATGAAAACCAGGACGATTCTCAAAGCATATATTCTTTATAATTAGCAAACTAAGGGTCGTAACGAAGAATTTATTAACTTTCAAGCAATTGCTTCCCTCAGGAGAAGAGCGGATTTCCCTCTCCTGAGGGATTTTTATTTACAAATTTCGCTGTTGAGCTTATTGAAGGTCTCGATCTGTCGATGATATTCATCAATCGTGAACTGGTCGTTACCGCTATATGCAATGGGTCGGCGTGAATATTTGAAGCCAATAACCGGATGATAGGGTTCTGCAGTAATAAATCTTACGCCTATTTTTCATCCAGGGTTCGTCTCCCCTGAGATAACACCACAGACATAAGAATGCCCATCGG
This sequence comes from Phytobacter sp. RSE-02, assembly GCF_040578655.1. Classification (NCBI taxonomy): domain Bacteria; kingdom Pseudomonadati; phylum Pseudomonadota; class Gammaproteobacteria; order Enterobacterales; family Enterobacteriaceae; genus Phytobacter; species Phytobacter sp. RSE-02. The sequence continues at coordinate 200,969 of NZ_JBEULY010000003.1, forward strand.
ATACATGTTTCGACGTCTCAGAGAATGATACTGGTTTTGTAAAATCAATTTCACTATCACAAAACCCGGTCATCAATGCTTTCGTCTGCTGATTTTTTGGATCTTTTGCAAATCCTTCCCTAAAAAAATCATACCCCTTAGGGTCACCTGCAGCACGACTTACCAGATTTCGAATCATCACCACGTCATTAAGGCCGCGCTTATCATGCAAGGCGGCTAAGCCGTGCCCCATAGCAGAACACCTCAACCTACAGGAATGGCGCTGCTGATCCATCGTAAAGGAGCGAGACGAGAATTTTGTGCAACGTCTCCTGGCTACAAGAATTTAAAAATGCCCCCAAAAATACCTGGACGCTCGCGGTGCAGAGTATGTTATGGTTTAGACCGTATGCAGAAAATTTTGTCTGTTTTCTGTAAGCCCTGATTTGGCTCTTTTGGGAAACTAAGAGCCAAAAAAAGACCGAATACGATTCCTGTATTCGGTCCAGGGAAATGGCTCTTGGGAGAGAGCCGTGCGCTAAAAGTTGGCATTAATGCAGGCTAAGTCGCCATGCACTTTAAGAATAGATGACGACGCCAGGTTTTCCAGTTTGCGGCAAATCCGGTCTGAAAAATTAGGTTATCGTCACGCTTAAAAATGTTAAAACCGCAAGTTCTGAAGAATCAGGCTTGCGGTTTTTTATGGAAAATCAATCAGATATTTTCGTTTATTAACAGAGCTTTTCCGCTCGGGCAATAAAGGGCTCAAGACTCATCTTTTCACCGGGTCTGGCCGGGTCGTCAATTTGGATAACGCTGACAGGCTGCGCAGTTGTTTTACCGCTTGCCACCTGCTTTTGCGCCTCGTCATTCAGCGGATATTGCACCAGCGTGCTGGGATTGATGGCATAAAGCGCATGGTCAGGTCGACAGGTGAGCATTACCTCTTCGCGATTAAATGCCCATTTGTCCTTACCCACTTCAAAGCGGCTTACGGTAATCACCGACGGCGCGGCAAAGGCGCCAGCGGAACATGCCAGTAAAAGCATCGTCAGTATGGTTTTTTTCATCATTTTCGCCCGGTTAATCAGAAGGGTTCCCAGGTTGCGAACAGGCTGACCGCCGCCAGCACTAGCGCGCCCAGGACCACTTCGGTCCATGTCATCCAAATCAGGAAATGTCGTGCCTGTGAGTTTTTCAGGCCTAAGCGTGGCACCAGAACATACCTGTTCGCTAACGCTATTGCCACCATTAGCGCCACCAGCGCACATTTGATCAAGAGCATGCGGCCATAGTTTGTCTGCGTGGACCACATGCTGCCCTGAATCAACAGGGTATTGATAATACCTGTGGCAAGCACACCTGCGACAGCGACATGGCCATAGCGTGAAAAACGCATCATCGCCATAACGGCATGCTCTCGCCTGCTGGCCTGGCTCAATCGCATACAAAATATCACTGGCAATAATCCGCCAAACCAGGCCGCGGCACACAGCAAATGAAAAGCGTGGTTTGTACGTTGTAATATGCCCGTCATGCCATCGTGCATGGCGGCATGACCAACGCCTGCCATCAGGATCAGTTGCGCGCCTGCCAGCAACATCAACCGTCCCTGCTGTTGTGGTTGCAGGTAACCGACAAGCATCGTCATAACGGCAATGATAATCTGCCATAGCCAGATACTGCCAAACTGTGTGCCGGTAAGCAGCAGCCAGATTTGCGGACTGAAAACATCTGTCCAGCCATCACCCATGATCCCGCCCTCCAGGGCAAACATGAAGACGGCACTCAACACGCTCATGCCAAGGCAGATACGCGTTAATAGTGTAAAACGCGTTACCATAACAGGTTGCAGATGGCGAGGCGCCAGCCGACTAATAAAGAGCGCGCAGCCGAAAAGCAGCATCACGGCGGCAAAATGGATGCCGCGCAACCCAATATAGCCAGCAGTTAGCATCTTATTTCACTGAAAAAGTATAGGTGCCGCGGGTTTTGTGGCCATCGACCGAGACGACGTGCCAGTCAACGGTATAATTGCCCGGTTGCAGCGCCTGCTCCAGCGGAACGATCATTTGGGTCTTGTCCTGTTCGTTACGTTTGACCGCACCTGTCTTTATGCTCTGTTGCTGCGCCCCCGTCAGGGTGACACCGCTAAATTTGGGCTCAATGCCCTCTGAGAAATTCAGGGTTAATGCCTGCGGGGCGGCCGTCACCTCGGCATTTGCTGCCGGGTACTGGTTTTTCAGATGAGCATGTGCGAAAACGGCAGGCGTAGTGGCGAGAGTCGCGGCAAAAACCAGCGCGCGTGTCAGGTGGGATGCGGTGAATAACATGTCTGGCATTCCTTTTTGTTATGTTTAAAGCGACGAGAATAACTCTGTATAATGGTCTCGTCGAGTATCATCATCGGCAGACTTGTCTTTCTGCAACAGGCTTAGTAACTTTTGCGGCATAAACCCAGGAGAAACGAATGAATACCAATCTGGCCCGTCTTTCACAGGAAGAGATGGACAAAGTCAACGTCGATTTGGCGGCGGCCGGTGTAGCTTTTAAAGAGCGCTATAACATGCCAGTCGTCGCTGAGGTGGTGGAACGTGAACAGCCAGAACACCTGCGCAACTGGTTTCGTGAACGGCTTATTGCTCACCGCCTGGCGTCCGTCAATCTGTCACGTCTGCCGTACGAGCCGAAAAGCAAATGACCGCCGAAACCGTACTGCGCGTCATCGATACCGAAACCTGCGATTTGCAGGGCGGGATTGTCGAGATTGCGTCCGTGGATGTGGTGAACGGGCAGATTATTAATCCAATGAGCCATCTCGTGCGCCCGGATCGGCCTATCAGTCCGCAGGCGATGGCTATCCATCGGATAACCGAATCCATGGTGGCAAATCAACCGTGGATTGAAGAGATTATTCCCCACTACTACGGCAGTCACTGGTATGTCGCCCATAATGCCAGCTTCGACAGGCGCGTCTTACCTGAAATGCCCGGTGAATGGATTTGTACGATGAAGCTGGCGCGTCGACTCTGGCCCGGCATTAAATACAGCAATATGGCTTTGTATAAATCACGCAAACTTAGCGTGCAGACGCCCGCCGGATTGCATCATCACCGGGCGCTTTATGATTGCTATATCACCGCAGCCTTGCTGATTGACATTATCAATACATCAGGCTGGACCCCGGACCAAATGGCAACGGTTACCGGCAGACCCGCCCTGCTGACAACCTTCACCTTCGGTAAGTATCGGGGTAAATCCGTTGCCGAAGTCGCAGAGCGCGACCCCGGTTACCTGCGCTGGTTGTTTAACAATCTGGACCGAATGAGTCCGGAACTGCGGCTGACGTTAAAGCATTATCTCGACGATAATTAATCCGCTTTTTTGCCCGGGAGCGTGCCTTGCGCCAGCGCGACCAGGAAAGCGAACTCCAGCGCCACGCCCTCGTAGGATTTGAAACGGCCTGATTTGCCGCCGTGACCGGAATCCATATCGGTACAAAGCAGCAGCAGATTATTGTCCGTTTTAAGTTCTCGCAGTTTCGCGACCCATTTGGCGGGTTCCCAATATTGCACCTGAGAGTCATGCAGCCCCGTGGTAACCAGCATATGGGGGTAGTCATGGGCGCCGACATTATCGTACGGGCTATAGCGTTTTATGTAGTGATAGTAGGTCTCATCCTGCGGGTTCCCCCACTCTTCAAACTCACCGGTGGTCAGAGGGATGGATTCATCCAGCATCGTAGTAAGCGTATCCACAAACGGTACCTGAGCGATGACGCCGTGAAACAGTGACGGACGCTCGTTGATGACGGCCCCCATCAACAACCCCCCTGCACTGCCGCCCATGGCATAGCAGAAAAGCGGAGAGCCATACTCCAGTGCCAGCAGCCCATCCGTGACATCGATAAAATCGTTGAAAGTGTTTCTTTTGTTCAGGAATTTACCGTCCTCATACCACTGCTGCCCCAGTTCCCCGCCGCCACGAATGTGGGCAATCGCATAGACAAAACCACGATCAAGCAAACTTAACCGGCTACTGCTGAAATCTGCATCCATGCTGGCACCGTAGGATCCGTAGCCATAGACCAATAACGGATTTTCCCCTTTGCGGAAGTGTTTGTGGTTGTAGACCAGCGATACCGGCACTTCCACGCCATCCCGCGCGCGGATCCACAGATGCTCGCTACGATAGTCACTGGCATCAAACCCGGCCACTTCCGTCTGTTTGATTACCCGGCGCTCGCCGGTATCCATGTCGAGTTCAAACAAGGTATCGGGCGTCGTCATGGACGAATAGCCATAGCGCAGACGCGAGGTCTCTGGCTCCGGGTTATAAGCAAGCCAGGTAACATATGCCGGATCGTCAAACGCGATTCCGGTGACTTCTCGCGTCTTGCGATTGATCTGTCGCAGACTGGTGAGACCACGCTGTCTTTCCTCAACCACCAGCCAGTCGGTAAACAGGGTGAATCCCTCCAGCATGACATTATCCCTGGCAGGAATCAGTACCTCCCAGCGTCTTTCATCGCGCACTTTGGTGCGATACAAGCCGAAATTTTTGCCATCGCGGTTTGAACGCAAATAGAACGAGTGCTGAAAATGATCGAGGCTGTAATCGTGATCCTTGCGACGCGGTAAAAAACAGAGCGGCTGTGCATCAGGCAATTCGGCATCCAGCAGCAATACCTCACTGGTCGTCGCACTCGCAAGATGAATAATGATGTAGTGTTGGGAGCTGGTTTTACTCAGGCTGACGTAAAAAGTGTCGTCCGCCTCTTCGTAAATCAGTTCATCTTGCGTTGAGGGCGTTCCGACGGTGTGACGCCAGACCTGATAAGGCAACAGGGTCGTGGCATGCTTACGCACATAATAAAGGGTTTCTGAATCGTTAACCCAGACGCAACCCGGTGAGACATTGTCGAGCATCTCCGGATACCAGTTGCCGGTTTCCAGGTTACGAAAGCGTACCCCGTACTGGCGGCGCGAAAGGTAATCCTCGGAAATGGCCATAAGCGTATTATCCGGCGAGATGGCAATCCCACCGAGGGTATAAAATTCGCTATGCGAAGCGCGCTGATTCGCGTCCAGCAGCACCTGCCACTCATCCCATTCAGCAGACAGCGCTGACTGGCGTTGGTAAATGGGATACTCACACCCCGGCTCAAAGATGTGGCGATAGCGATAGCCATTCTTAACGTAGGGCGCTGAAACCTCGCGCTGCGGAATACGCGAAATGATCTCTTCCAGCAGACGATCCTGTAGCGCCTGCTGGGAAGCCATAATGCACCGGCCGTACTCATTTTCAGCTTGCAGGTACTCGAGTACATCTGGCTGCGAACGGGTGTCGTCGCGCAGCCAGTAATAGTTGTCCAGACGTGTATCGCCATGAACTGTCATGGCGTGGGGGATTTGTTTAGCTTTCGGCGGCATAGCTCTGTTCTTATTTGTTTAACACACTATAAGGTTGGCAAAAGCCGCGCGTGATGCAAGCGAAACGAGAAAGTAGCGTTAGTCGATGAGCCTCTTTTTTTGTTGTCGAAGGTCTTCTTCGATACCGTCCCGAACCTCCTGCGGGATCTTAAGCGCGTCACCTAAAGCGGCCAGATAGCTGCGCTCCATAAAGTGGTCGATATCTATCGCAGCACAGCTCAGGAAGTAGACTTCCAGCGCCTCTTCCTCATTTTTGATGCCGGATGCAAGCCGGTGCGGATCCAGCGGTTGTTCGATCGCTTTCGCAATCAGCGCTCTCCCCTGTTCTTCAATACCGGCCTCGTTCAGTTGTTGTTCGATAGCGGCACGTTCTCTGTCATCAATATGTCCGTCGCTCTTCGCGGCAAACACCAGGGCCAGAATCAGACGTTCCGTGCGCGCATCAATAGACGAACTCTGTTGACCAAACTGTGCTTCCCCCTGATGGGCAGTACGCACTTTATCTTTGTACTTATTCCACAACACAGTACCCGCCACGGCCCCACCGCCAACAAGCAGCGCACTGGTACCGTATTTGGTCAGTAATTTGCGAGAGGATTTACTGGCGACCAGCAAACCGGCAAGTCCTCCTAAAGCACCGGGCACGAGTAATTTGCCGAGGTCCTGCCCGCCGGAGGATGACGATGACTGGCCTTGTTGGCCAAGAAGAGACTGTAATTGGTTTAACCAGTTTGCCATGATTCCCCTCACTTAATCGTTTCGTAAACGAGAAGCCTAAGCGAGGGGGTGTCAGGAAATGTCTAAAACTGCAAAAGATGAGAAAAGGTCGCAGCCTTAACGAGGCTGATACTCCGCTTTTCCTGCTTTACAATCGATTTTGACGAGATAGTGGATGTCTGTACTCTTGCCGCGAACCGTCAAGGGAACATCCCATTGATCGTTCTTACCCCGAATGTCTTTCGGAGTAACCCAGGCAACGGGATCCGCCTGGCCAAGTTTTTTTTGGTCATCAGCCCAGCGTACGATGCGGTTTTGCAAATAATCGCGTTTGACGCTCGCAGCGATCCCCTCGGCGTTCATACCTTCGCAAGAGGGAAATTTCACCGATTTGGCAGTGGCAGCCGACGCGACTACGCTGCCCGCCAGTAATATTGCACCCAGCAACACTCCTGCTATTTTCATGCTTTTCTCCTGTGCATAGAGCCCAATCAAAGCATGGTACAAATTACTGGCAGTGCAAGCCGGGATCAGGCGGCAGAGCGTTTCGCTTTTGACTTAATATCAACGGCGTCTGATGACTCAATTTCTGCGTCATCCTGAGCCACTTCTGGTACGCCCTCCTGGGTATCCGAACCCGGTAACTTACCGGATTTCAGAATATGGCTGAGCACATCTTTTTGTTCAGCCAGCCAGAGCGCCATTTGATCGCGCTGGCCTTCTTCAAGCGTCACTGGCGCTTCGCCCAGCCAGCCTTCAAGTACCTCGGCCAGGTCGAGCATTTTATCGTAAGCGTCAGCTTCCTTTTTGCTGGCAAAAGACATTTTTTCCTCACCTTCACGAATCACAACATACTTGACTTCAACCGCCATGATGCAGCCCCTTTTAACTGTATTTATATACAGTATAGTACTGCGCCATTTATCAGAGCGCAAGTCGTAAAAGACAGACGCAAACGTTTTCGTATATACTGCCGCCAGATTTTTTTAAGAAGGTCGACTTACTATGACTCTATTAGGTACTGCGCTGCGTCCGGCGGCGACTCGCGTAATGTTATTGGGTTCAGGGGAATTAGGCAAAGAAGTGGCGATTGAATGCCAGCGTCTGGGCATTGAAGTCATTGCCGTAGACCGTTATGCCGACGCGCCCGCAATGCATGTGGCGCACCGCTCACATGTTATTAATATGCTTGATGGTGAGGCGTTAAAAGCGCTGGTCGCGCTGGAAAAACCGCATTTTATCGTGCCGGAAATCGAAGCGATTGCCACCGATACACTGCTGGAGCTGGAAGCTCAGGGGCAGCATGTTGTGCCCTGTGCGCGGGCAACCAAATTGACCATGAACCGTGAAGGTATCCGTCGTCTGGCAGCCGAAGAACTTGCCCTTCCTACATCAAGCTACCGCTTTGCCGACAGTGAAGAGGCATTCCGTCAGGCCGTTGATGAGATCGGCCTGCCCTGCATCGTGAAACCCGTAATGAGTTCTTCCGGTAAGGGCCAGAGTTTCATTCGCAGCGCAGAGCAACTGGCGAAAGCCTGGGCGTATGCGCAACAAGGCGGGCGCGCAGGCGCCGGTCGCGTTATCGTTGAAGGTGTGGTGAATTTTGATTTTGAAATCACCCTGTTGACCATTAGCGCCTCAGATGGCGTGCATTTCTGTGCGCCAGTCGGTCATCGCCAGGAAGATGGCGACTATCGTGAATCCTGGCAGCCACAATCAATGACCGACCTTGCGCTGGAACGTGCAAAAGAGATCGCCAGTAAAGTAGTGCTGGCTCTCGGGGGCCATGGGCTGTTTGGTGTCGAATTGTTCGTCTGCGGCGATGAAGTGGTCTTTAGCGAAGTCTCTCCGCGTCCGCACGATACAGGCATGGTCACGCTGATTTCTCAGGATGTTTCAGAATTCGCCCTGCATGTTCGCGCCTTCCTCGGTCTGCCCATTGGGCAAATCCGCCAGTACGGACCGTCGGCATCGGCGGTGATCCTGCCTGAGCTGAAAAGCCAGAACATCACGTTTGATAACGTGCAAAATGCCGTTGGTGCAGGCCTGCAGGTCCGTCTGTTTGGCAAGCCCGAAATCGACGGTACGCGTCGTTTAGGCGTTGCGCTGGCAACGGCAGATAGCGTTGAAGAAGCTGTTGAACGCGCAAAAGCCGCGGCGGCAGCAGTAAAAGTGGCGGGTTAAATAAAATAAGGTCATGGTAAAAAAGCCCGGTAGCAGTGACGCTTACCGGGCTTTTCAATTTTATGAGCAGTCAATAATACGCCGCCCACTGAAACAGATTACTTCGCGCCTTCTACCGCTTCGCGAGCCAGTTTCGTGATGCGATCATAGTCGCCTGCTTCCAGCGCATCGGCCGGAACCAGCCAGGAACCACCGATACACAGCACGCTTTTCAGCGCCAGATAGTCGCGGTAGTTCGCCGGAGAGATACCGCCAGTCGGGCAGAAACGCACCTGAGAGAACGGACCTGCGATGGCCTGCAGCGCTTTGGTGCCGCCGTTTGCTTCCGCCGGGAAGAATTTGAACTCTTTCAGACCGTAGTCCATGCCCAGCATCAGTTCTGAAACTGTGCTGATACCCGGAATCAACGGGATGGTGCCTTCGGTGGCGGCTTTCAGCAGCGGCTCAGTCAGACCCGGGCTAATCGCGAACTGCGCACCCGCTTCTGTAACTTCTTTCAGTTGCTGCGGGTTAAGGACGGTACCAGCACCGATAATGGCGTCCGGCACTTCTTTTGCAATCGCGCGAATCGCATCGATGGCACAGGCAGTACGCAATGTCACTTCAAGAACGCGCACGCCGCCTGCAACCAGAGCTTTCGCCATTGGGACAGCGTGCTCCAGTTTGTTGACAACGATAACCGGCACTACCGGGCCAGTTTTCAGGATTGCTTCTGCACTCGTTTTCCAATTTTTCATCAGAATTATTCTCTCGCCTGAACTAAAAATCTTGTCGTTTTAAAAAGTAATGCAGGTCGCGCCCTGCTCGGCACCGGAAAGTTTTTCTCGCAGTGCGCCAAACAGCTCGCGTCCTGTGCCAACGCGCGCAGCGCTCAGGTCAGGAATATGCGGCTGACGTGCAGCAAGCTCGTTATCATCGACCAGCAGCGTCAATTCGCCAGTCTGTCCGTTTACACGGATGATGTCGCCATCACGTACTTTCGCCAGCAATCCACCGTCATACGCTTCGGGTGTCACATGAATCGCTGAAGGCACTTTACCTGATGCGCCGGAGAGTCGTCCATCTGTAACCAACGCAATTTTGAAACAGCGGTCCAATAATACACCAAGTGGTGGCATAAGTTTATGTAATTCTGGCATACCGTTCGCTTTTGGCCCCTGGTGACGCACCACCACGACGCAATCTTTGTTCAATAGCCCCGCATCAAAGGCCGGTAACACATCATGCTGACTCTCAAATACCACCGCCGGCGCTTCAATGACCTGATATTCAACCGGTACGGCAGAGGTTTTCATTACCGCGCGGCCAAGGTTGCCGCTCAGCACTTTGGTACCGCCATGACGAGAGAAGGGTTTCTCAATTGTGGCGATAACGTCCGCATCCAGCGACGCTGCCGCCCCTTCGCGCCAGTCCAGTTCACCGTTATTGAGCCACGGTTCCATGGTGTAACGGGAGAGACCAAAACCCGCCACCGTGTTCACATCCTCATGCAGCAAACCGCCCTTAAGCAGTTCCCGCATTAACACAGGTACGCCACCCGCCGCCTGGAAGTGGTTAATATCCGCCGGACCGTTCGGATAGAGTCGCGCCAGCAGCGGCACCACGTCCGACAGTTCAGAGAAGTCATCCCAGTTAATAATGATGCCCGCAGCGCGCGCCATCGCCACCAGATGCATAGTGTGGTTGGTGGAGCCGCCGGTTGCCAGCAGTGAAACGATACCGTTAACCACCACTTTTTCATCGACCATTTTGCCTATCGGCATCCATTCGCTGCCGTTACCGGTTAAGCGTGTCACCTGGCGTGCGGCAGCCGAAGTCAGCGCTTCACGCAGCGGTGCATCCGGGTGCACGAAGGAAGAGCCCGGCAGTTGCATGCCCATGAACTCAACGACCATCTGGTTGGTATTGGCCGTACCGTAGAAAGTGCACGTACCCGGCGCGTGGTAAGAGGCCGCTTCGGATTCCAGCAGCGCCATACGATCGACCTTGCCTTCTGCATAAAGCTGACGAATGCGTACCTTTTCTTTGTTTGCCAGGCCGCTGGCCATCGGACCTGACGGGATAAACACGGCGGGCAGATGACCAAACGAAAACGCGGCCATCGCGAGGCCGGGGACGATTTTGTCGCAGACGCCAAGGAACAACGCCCCGTCAAACATATTATGCGACAGGCCGACTGCCGCCGACATGGCGATCACTTCACGGCTAAGCAGTGAAAGTTCCATCCCGTCCTGACCCTGCGTAACCCCGTCACACATGGCCGGCACACCGCCTGCCACCTGGCCGACCGCGTTAACTGAGTGCAGCGCTTTGCGGATGATATTGGGATAGGTTTCGTACGGTTGATGTGCTGAAAGCATATCGTTATAGGAGGTGATGATGCCGATATTGTTACGCAGCATACTTTTGAGCGAAGCTTTGTCATCAGGCTGGCAGGCGGCAAAGCCGTGGGCCAGGTTTCCACACGCCAGCGAGGAACGGTGTACGGTTTCACTCTTCGCCTGATTGATGCGTTTTAGGTAGGCAGTTCGGCTTTCGCGCGAGCGTTCAGTAATGCGATTTGTTACGCGTAACAATACTGGATTCATAAAGGCTCCTGAAATTTATCTGTCCGGGACAACGGTATGCAGGAAGTTTTCAGCATTTTAATTCCAGCAGAAACGCCGCCACACCGCGCCCAAAGGCAAAATTACTGTAGCCAGTGTAATAAAAAAAGCTCCGCTGGTGAATCCAGTCGGAGCCTGAAAGTTGAAATATTGGCCTGATTTCTGAGTTAGATCATGTTACCGGTAAAACTCCGTAACATTGGCAACAAACTGATTACTCAAATTCGTTCCACGAACGGCCATCACGGGTGATCATCGCCACAGAGGCAACCGGTCCCCAGGTCCCGGCCTGATACGGTTTCGGCGAATCGTTATCCATCGCCCAGGCTTCGGTGATGGAATCAACCCACTTCCACGCTTCTTCAACTTCGTCACGGCGCACAAACAGCGCCTGAATGCCACGCATGGTTTCCAGCAACAGGCGCTCGTAAGCGTCCGCCAGATGCGTTTCGTTGAAAGTTTCGGAATAGCTCAGGTCCAGCTTCGTGGTCTGCAGATTGTGCTTGTGATCCAGCCCCGGCACTTTATTCAGTACCTGGATATCCACGCCTTCATCTGGTTGCAGACGGATGGTGAGCTTGTTCTGTGGCAGATCCTGCCATGACTCTTTAAACAGGTTCAGCTCCGGCGTTTTGAAATAGACCACAACTTCGGAGCATTTCGTCGGCAGGCGTTTACCCGTACGCAGATAGAACGGCACGCCCGCCCAGCGCCAGTTGTCGATATCCACGCGAATAGAGACGAAGGTTTCGGTGTTACTGGATTTGTTCGCGCCCTCTTCTTCCAGATAGCCCGGGACTTTTTTGCCCTGCGCAAAGCCAGTGGTGTACTGACCACGAACGGTTTTCTCGCGCACGTTCGAGCGATCGATGCGACGCAAGGATTTCAGCACTTTCACTTTTTCGTCACGAATGCTGTCTGCGGTGAGATCGGACGGCGGAGACATAGCGATCATGCAAAGGATTTGCAGCAGGTGGTTCTGGATCATGTCGCGCATTTGACCTGCCTGGTCAAAGTAACCCCAGCGACCTTCGATACCCACCTCTTCCGCCACCGTGATTTCCACATGATCAATCGTACGGTTATCCCAGTTGTTCACAAACAGGGAGTTGGCAAAGCGCAGTGCCAGCAGGTTCAGCACCGTCTCTTTGCCCAAATAGTGGTCGATACGGTAGACCTGGCACTCTTCGAAATATTCGCCAACCTGATCGTTAATTTCGCGTGAGGTGGCAAGCGAGGTACCCAACGGTTTTTCCATGACCACACGGGCAGGTTTCGCATTCAGCTTCGCCTCGCCCAGGCCTTTGCAAATTGCGCCAAAGGTGCTTGGCGGCATCGCAAAGTAGTTAATAGTGGTGCGATTCTTCTGGTCAAGCATGGCGCCAAGGCGTTTAAACGCTTTGGTGTCATTAACGTCCAGGTTGCAGAAATCCAGGCGGCCGCTCAGCGTGTCCCATAAGCTTTCATCGATTTTTTCCTTCATGAAAGTTTCGAGCGCTTCACGCACCACTTTTATATAGGCTTCTTTATCCCAGTCGGCGCGTCCGACACCCAGGATACGCGTATCCGGATGGATCTGACCCGCTTTTTCCAGTTGATACAGGGAAGGCAGCAATTTCCGGCGTGCGAGATCGCCTTTCGCGCCGAAAATGACCAGGTCACATGCCTGGGCTGTTTGCGTTACCGCCATGTCATTCTCCTCAGTTGGCTATCCTGGTGCTTATGCCAGGTTTTAGTTGTAATTTTATTACACTGCACTGTACTGCTTTTACGTAATTCCCGAAACCGCTAACGCTTGGCTACGTGTGCGTTCTTCTGCTCTTCGGCAAAAATCTGGGTTTTCGCCTTGAAAATGCTGGATGTTTGCCCGATACGCAGCGAATAAAATCCGACTGTGATCATGTAATGAAAAAAAACAACAACATTTAATGTTGTCGCTTACCTTTCTTTGCGGCAGAAAGGTATATTCTTGCTAAAACGCATCACGATTTCACCTTTCTGTGGAATCGTTTCACTGATGAGCGATTCGTTAAAAATGAATATGCTGGAAAAAATCCAGTCTCAACTGGAACACCTTAGCAAATCCGAGCGCAAAGTGGCGGAAGTGATTCTCGCCTTCCCCGATCAAGCCATTCATTCCAGTATCGCCGCCCTCGCCCAGCAAGCGGGTGTCAGCGAACCAACGGTGAACCGATTTTGCCGCAGTCTGGATACCCGCGGGTTTCCGGATTTTAAATTGCATCTGGCGCAAAGTCTGGCAAACGGCACCCCCTATGTTAATCGCAACGTCGATGAAGATGACAGTGTCGAAGCCTATACTGGCAAAATTTTCGAGTCAGCGATGGCAAGCCTGGACCATGTGCGCCAGTCGCTCGATATGATGGCGGTCAACCGCGCCGTAGATCTGCTGACGCAGGCAAAGAAAATCGCCTTTTTCGGTCTTGGCTCGTCCGCGGCCGTCGCGCATGATGCGATGAACAAATTTTTCCGCTTCAACGTACCGGTTATTTATACCGACGACATTGTGCTGCAACGCATGAGTTGTATGAATTGTAGTGATGATGACGTGGTTGTGCTGATTTCTCATACCGGGCGCACAAAGAGTCTGGTCGAACTGGCACAGTTGGCGCGGGAAAACGACGCCATGGTCATTGCGCTGACATCAGCCGATACACCGCTTGCGCGGGAAGCGACACTGGCCATTACCCTCGACGTTCCGGAAGATACCGACATTTATATGCCCATGGTGTCGCGTCTGGCACAGCTCACGGTTATTGACGTTCTCGCTACCGGTTTCACATTGCGACGTGGCGCAAAATTCCGGGATAACTTGAAGCGTGTCAAAGAAGCACTGAAAGAATCGCGCTTTGATAAGGAGTTGCTCATCCGGAGCGACAAACATTAATAGACCGATAGTAATAACAAAGTTGTAACATCTTACGCTGTTCGGTTAAATTCTCATTTTGATAACTTAACTGAATCCATGTTCACGCAACACCTGGTTGTTTTAGACAACGGAGTATTACATGTCCAGAAGGCTTCGCAGAACCAAAATTGTTACCACTTTAGGCCCGGCCACCGACCGCGATAATAATCTTGAGAAGATTATCGCCGCAGGCGCCAACGTGGTACGCATGAACTTCTCACACGGCACACCGGAAGATCATAAATTACGTGCGGATAAAGTGCGTGAAATTGCGGCAAAACTGGGACGTCATGTTGCTATTCTTGGCGATTTACAAGGACCGAAAATTCGCGTGTCCACGTTCAAGGAAGGCAAAGTATTCCTTAACATTGGCGATAAATTCCTGCTTGATGCCAACCTCGGCAAAGGCGAAGGCGATAAAGAAAAAGTCGGCATCGACTATAAAGGCCTGCCCGCTGACGTGGTGCCTGGCGATATCCTGTTGCTCGATGATGGCCGCGTTCAGTTAAAAGTACTGGAAGTTCAGGGCATGAAAGTGTTCACCGAAGTCACGGTGGGCGGCCCGCTGTCTAACAATAAAGGCATTAACAAACTGGGCGGTGGCCTCTCTGCAGAAGCACTGACCGATAAAGACAAAGCAGATATTGTGACTGCGGCACTGATTGGCGTGGATTACCTCGCCGTCTCCTTCCCGCGCTGCGGTGAAGACCTGAATTATGCACGCCGCCTGGCGCGCGACGCTGGTTGTGACGCCAAAATTGTCGCCAAGGTTGAGCGCGCAGAAGCGGTCTGCAGCCAGGAAGCGATGGATGATGTGATCCTCGCCTCCGACGTGGTGATGGTTGCCCGTGGCGACCTCGGCGTAGAAATTGGCGACCCGGAACTGGTGGGTATCCAGAAAGCGCTGATCCGTCGTGCGCGTCAGCTTAACCGTGCGGTCATCACCGCCACGCAGATGATGGAATCGATGATCACCAACCCGATGCCAACTCGCGCAGAAGTGATGGACGTGGCAAACGCCGTGCTGGATGGTACCGATGCGGTTATGCTCTCTGCGGAAACAGCCGCAGGCCAGTACCCGGCAGAAACCGTTGCCGCGATGGCACGCGTGTGCCTGGGGGCGGAAAAGATCCCCAGTATCAACGTGTCGAAACACCGCCTGGATATTCAGTTCGATAACGTGGAAGAAGCCATCGCCATGTCGGCAATGTATGCCGCTAACCACCTGAAAGGGGTAACGGCGATTATCTCGATGACGGAGTCCGGGCGTACGGCGTTAATGACGTCACGTATCAGTTCCGGCCTGCCGATTTTCGCGCTCTCCCGCCATGAGCGTACGCTGAACCTCACCGCGCTGTACCGTGGCGTAACGCCGGTCCATTTTGACAGCGCGAGCGAAGGCGTTGCCGCTGCCAACGATGCGGTCAACCTGCTGCGTGACAAAGGTTACCTGATTTCTGGCGATCTGGTGATCGTCACCCAGGGCGACGTGATGAGCACCGTGGGCACCACGAACACCACGCGCATTCTGACCGTGGAATAAGCAGAATCCAAAAAGCAAAAACCCCGCCAGGCGGGGTTTTTTTATTTCTTCGGGAATAACTCTTTGCGTCTGTACGGTTCAGTCTCGCCCGGCTTGCGTGTTTTCAACAGTTTTAAAATCCAGGTGTACTGCTCAGGGTGCGGGCCGACGAACACTTCAACCTCTTCGTTCATTCGGCGCGCAATGGTGACGTCATCCGCCGTTAACAGATCGTCCATCGGTGGGCGCACCTGAATGATCAGCCTGTGCGTCGTCGCATCATACACCGGAAAAAGCGGCACAATGCGTGCACGGCACACTTTCATTAAACGGCCAATCGCCGGGAGCGTGGCTTTATAGGTGGCAAAGAAATCAACAAATTCGCTGTGCTCAGCACCGTGATCCTGATCGGGCAAATAGTAGCCCCAATACCCCTGGCGTACGGACTGAATAAACGGTTTGATACCGTCGTTACGTGCATGCAGACGTCCACCAAAGCGGCGGCGCACCGTATTCCAGACATAATCGAACACTTTATTGCCCTGATTATGGAACATCGCCGCCATTTTCTGCCCCTGGGATGCCATCAACATGGCCGGGATATCAACGCCCCAGCCGTGCGGGACCAGAAAAATGACGTTTTCGTTGTTGTCGCGCAGGCCATCAATGATCTCACGGCCCTGCCACTCAACGCGCGGCAGGATCTTCTCTGGCCCACGCAGCGCCAGTTCCGCCATCAGTACCATTGCCTGCGGTGCAGTGGCAAACATCTCATCAATGATCGCTTCGCGTTCCGCTTCTGATTTTTCCGGGAAGCAGTACAGCAGGTTGATCTGTGCACGCCGACGCGCACTCTTACCAAATTTACCGGCAAGTCGCCCCAACGTCCCCAACAACGGATCGCGTAACGACGCAGGGAGCAGCGCTACACCGGCAAACGCAAAAACACCCATCCACGCGCCCCAGTAGCGCGGGTGGCGAAAGCCTTCTTCAAATTCGGGAATGTATTCAGAATTATTTTTCTTCGTTTCCATGCATGTTCCGCAGGCAAGTATTCAAGTAAGCAAAGTAAGAATAGTGTAACGAGGTGCGTTAATTCCTACAAAAGAAAAAGCCGGCGTGTGTCGACGCCGGCTTGTATGCTGTAAGGCGTTAATCGAATTTCAATTGCGGAACGATGTCCTTCACCTGCGCCAGATAATCACGACGATCGGTACCGCTCAGACCTTCGGTCCTTGGCAGTTTCGCCGTTAAGGGGTTCACCGCCTGCTGGTTGATCCACACTTCATAATGCAAATGCGGGCCTGTTGAACGACCGGTGTTACCGGAGAGCGCGATGCGATCGCCACGTTTCACTTTCTGCCCTTCTTTCACCAGCAATTTGCGCAAGTGCATATAGCGCGTGGTATAGGTGCGACCATGACGCACCGCGACATAATACCCCGCCGCACCACTGCGTTTGGCAACCACCACCTCACCGTCACCCACAGAGAGAACCGGCGTCCCCTGCGGCATGGCGAAATCGACGCCCTTATGCGGCGCAACGCGCCCCGTGACCGGGTTCAGACGACGCGGATTAAAGTTGGAGGAGACGCGGAACTGTTTCGACGTGGGGAAGCGCATAAAGCCTTTCGCCAGACCGGTACCGTTGCGGTCGTAAAATTTGCCGTCGTCGGCGCGAATCGCAAAATAATCTTTACCGTCAGAGCGCAGACGAACACCCAACAGTTGGCTCTGTTCCTGTTTCCCTTCCAGCATTTCGCGGGACATCAGCACAGAGAACTCATCGCCTTTTTTGAGCTTACGGAAATCCATTTGCCACTGCATCGCTTTGATGACCGCGCTGATTTCCACACTGGTTAATCCGGCCTCTTTCGCACTGCTGACAAAACTGCCGCCAACCGTGCCTTTCAGCACGGAGTTGACCCAATCGCCTTCCTGAATCGCACTGGTCATTTTAAAACCACCATCAACGCGGTCGTAAGTGCGAGTTTCACGGCGGGAAACTTCCCAGGTCATGCGCTGCAGATCGCCATCTGCGGTCAACGTCCAGGAGATCTGCTGACCAATTTTCATGTTACGCAGGTCTTTATCTGCCGCGGCGAGCTGGCTGATATCACCCATATCGATGCCGTACTGATTCAGGATACTGCTCAGCGTATCGCCGGTCGACACGACATATTCGTGCACACCCTCTTCACCGGCAGTTTTATCGTCAAGTTCATCCTGGGGAATGTCTTCAACTTCGTCGGGCATAGACTGATCGATAGGTTCACTGGCCTCAGGCAACAGCGAACGAATCTCTTTCTTTTCCAGCTCGATGGTTTTGACGATGGGTGTCGGCGTGGATTCGGGGTGGTAGACATACGGTCGCCAGACGGCAACCGTTAAAGTGAGAACTGTAAGTGACCCCAGCATAACGCGGTGGGGTCGGGGCAGATTATTAAATGCCAGGGCGACAGAGCGGGCTATCTGTTGCACGTATCCACTTCCTCGTTAATCTCCTTTCAGGCAGCTCGCATACTGGTTAGACAACTGGGCAAGGAACTGCGAATAGCTCTCTTTGCCAAGCTTGATACTGGTGCCAAGGGGATCCAACGTTCCCATTCGAACGGATGTCCCTCTGGCAACAGCTTCAACGACCGCTGGCCTGAACTGTGGCTCAGCAAAAACGCAGGCTGCTTTTTGCTCAACCAACTGTGTTCTGATTTGATGTAAACGCTGCGCACCAGGTTGAATTTCAGGGTTGACGGTAAAGTGACCTAACGGGGTCAGCCCGTAATGCCTCTCAAAATAGCCATAGGCATCATGAAAAACGAAATAACCTTTACCCTTCACTGGCGCCAGCTCGCTGCCAACCTCTTTGTCGGTTTGTGCCAGACTGGCCTCAAACGCTTGCAGGTTGGCGTCCAGCCGTGCTCGGCTTTGGGGCATAACTTCTACTAATTTATCGTGGATTGCAACCGCCGACAGCCGTGCAATCTCTGGTGAAAGCCACAGATGCATGTTGTAATCACCATGATGGTGATGTTCGTCACTATTTTCGTCGCCGTGATGGCCTGCGTCATGGTCGTGGTCGTCATCATCGCTGCCCTTGATGAGCAACGGTTTCACGCCAGGCAGTTCCTGCATGAGCACCTGTTTTGCCGCCGGAATCTGCTGCGCAGATTTATCCATGAACGCTTCCATGTCCGGGCCTACCCAGAAGACTAAGTCCGCGTTCTGCAAGCGTTTTACATCAGACGGTCGCAGGGCATAATCGTGCTCAGAAGCCCCATCGGGGAGCAGTACTTCTGTTGTCGTTACCCCATCCGCAATCGCGGAAGCAATGAAGCCCAGAGGCTTGAGCGACGCGACAACAGCGGCGTTTGCGGTGCTCATTACTCCGCCGGATAAGGCGGTGAAAAGCGCTGCGCAAAGAAGCGTATTTTTATGTAACATAATGCGACTAATTATCGTAATGAATGTGTGGAATGTGATATTATAACATTCGACAACTTGTGCAACCCTTTAAATGCTATGACTAATCTGGTAACGCTGGAAAATGTCTCCGTCAGTTTCGGCCAAAGACGCGTACTGTCTGACATTTCGCTCACTCTACAACCCGGTAAAATTCTTACCCTGCTCGGCCCCAATGGTGCGGGGAAATCGACGCTGGTGCGCGTGGTACTGGGGCTTGTAGCACCCGATACCGGGACGATCAAGCGTGGCAATGCCCTGCGTATTGGTTATGTGCCGCAAAAGCTGCATCTCGATACCACGCTGCCGCTGACCGTGGGTCGTTTTATGCGTCTGCGGCCTGGTACCCGTAAAGATGATATTGTTCCGGCGCTAAAACGCGTGAATGCCGCGCACCTTGTCGATGCCCCGATGCAAAAATTATCCGGCGGCGAAACGCAACGCGTGCTGCTGGCCCGCGCCCTACTCAATCAGCCACAGTTGCTGGTACTGGATGAGCCAACGCAAGGGGTCGATGTTAACGGTCAGGTGGCACTCTACGATCTTATTGATCAATTACGTCGCGAGCTTGATTGCGCCGTACTGATGGTCTCCCATGACCTGCATCTGGTGATGGCAAAAACGGATGAAGTCCTCTGCCTGAATCACCATATTTGCTGCTCCGGCGCACCGGAAGTGGTCTCCATGCACCCTGAGTTTATCTCAATGTTCGGCCCACGCGGCGCAGAGCAGTTGGGTATTTATCGCCACCGCCATAATCATCGTCATGATTTGCAGGGGCGCATTATATTACGTCAGGGAAATGGACGCGGATGATTGAATTACTGTTGCCCGGCTGGTTAGCCGGGATGATGCTCGCCTGCGCCGCTGGCCCGTTGGGTTCATTTGTAGTCTGGCGTCGCATGTCTTATTTTGGCGATA
The DNA here is from genome assembly GCF_040578655.1 of Phytobacter sp. RSE-02. Classification (NCBI taxonomy): domain Bacteria; kingdom Pseudomonadati; phylum Pseudomonadota; class Gammaproteobacteria; order Enterobacterales; family Enterobacteriaceae; genus Phytobacter; species Phytobacter sp. RSE-02. The sequence continues at coordinate 220,715 of NZ_JBEULY010000003.1, forward strand.
CCCTCGCCCACGCCTCATTGCTCGGTGTCGCTTTCGGTTTACTGCTCGACATTAACCCCTTTTATGCGGTGATTGCCGTCACGCTGCTGCTTGCCGCCGGGCTGGTCTGGCTGGAAAAACGCCCTCACCTTGCTATCGATACATTGCTGGGGATTATGGCTCACAGTGCGTTATCCCTCGGCATGGTGGTTGTCAGCCTGATGTCGAATATTCGCGTCGATCTGATGGCCTACCTGTTTGGCGACCTGCTGGCAGTCACGCCCACGGATTTAATCTCCATTGCTGTTGGTGTTGTACTGGTTATCGGGATCCTGTTCTGGCAGTGGCGTAACCTGCTGTCGATGACCATCAGTCCGGAGCTGGCGTTTGTCGATGGCGTGAAGTTGCAGCGTGTGAAGTTGCTGTTAATGCTGGTCACCGCGCTGACCATTGGGGTAGCGATGAAGTTTGTCGGGGCGTTGATTATCACGTCCTTGCTGATAATTCCCGCGGCCACCGCGCGCCGCTTTGCCCGTACGCCAGAGCAAATGGCGGGAGTGGCCGTAGGTGTCGGCATGATTGCCGTCACCGGTGGGCTAACCTTCTCTGCTTTTTACGATACGCCAGCAGGACCGTCTGTCGTGCTGTGCGCCGCGCTGTTGTTCATTTTCAGTATGATGAAAAAAAGCGCGACCTGACCCTTCTTATCTGGCCGAAACCCGTTGTTTCGGCCTTTCTGCTATTCAGAATAGCGACGACGGCTGATGCGGGAAAATCTCAGGGCATTTCTGGCGGCGTGATCCCGAAGTGGTTCCATGCCCTGACCGTCGCCATGCGGCCACGGGGGGTACGTTGCAGGAAGCCTTGCTGAATTAAAAAGGGCTCCAGCACATCTTCAATGGTTTCACGCTCTTCCCCGATTGCGGCGGCAAGGTTATCCAGCCCTACCGGCCCACCAAAGAATTTATCGATGACCGCCAGCAGCAGCTTGCGGTCCATGTAATCAAACCCTTCCGCGTCCACGTTCAGCATATCAAGCGCCTGCGAGGCGATATCAAGCGTAATCGCGCCATCATGCTTCACTTCGGCAAAATCACGCACCCGGCGCAGCAGACGGTTAGCGATACGCGGTGTGCCGCGCGAACGTCTTGCGACCTCCAGCGCGCCCTCTTCGCTCATCTCCAGCCCCATGTAACGGGCGCTGCGCCCGACAATGTGCTGTAAATCCGCCACCTGATAAAACTCCAGCCGCTGCACAATACCGAAACGGTCACGCAGCGGTGAAGTCAATGAACCTGCACGCGTCGTTGCGCCAATCAGCGTAAAGGGAGGCAAATCAATTTTGATTGAGCGTGCCGCCGGCCCTTCGCCGATCATAATATCGAGCTGATAATCTTCCATTGCCGGATAGAGGACCTCCTCTACCACCGGCGAGAGACGGTGAATTTCATCGATAAACAATACGTCATGCGGCTCAAGGTTAGTGAGCATCGCCGCCAGGTCGCCCGCTTTTTCCAGCACCGGACCAGAGGTGGTACGCAAGTTGACGCCCATCTCATTAGCGACAATATTCGCCAGGGTAGTTTTCCCAAGCCCTGGGGGGCCGAATATCAGCAAGTGATCCAGCGCGTCACCACGCAGCTTCGCCGCCTGGATAAAAATTTCCATTTGCGAGCGCACCTGCGGCTGACCCACATACTCCGCCAGCAATTTAGGGCGGATCGCGCGATCCGCGACCTCTTCCGCATTAATAACGCTGTCGGGGGAGACCAGACGGTCTGCTTCAATCATCCTTTACCTCACAACGCGGCGCGTAATGCTTCGCGGATCAGAGTTTCACTGTTGGCGCCTGGTTTGGCGATTTTGCTAACCATCCGGCTGGCTTCCTGAGGTTTATAGCCCAACGCCACCAGTGCGGCAACCGCTTCCTGCTCTGCATCATCCGCAGCCGGGCTGGCGGGTGATGTCAGCACCAGATCGGCGGCTGGCGTGAACAGGTCGCCATGTAACCCTTTAAAGCGATCTTTCATTTCGACAATCAGTCGCTCTGCCGTTTTCTTGCCAATACCAGGCAGTTTAATCAGTGCCGCAGGGTCTTCGCGTTCGACGGCATTCACAAATTGTTGCGCGTTCATGCCGGAAAGAATAGCCAGCGCCAGTTTTGGCCCCACGCCATTGGTTTTGATCAGTTCGCGAAACAGCGTGCGCTCTTGCTTGTTGTTAAAACCAAACAGCAGATGCGCATCTTCACGCACCACAAAATGGGTGAAGACCACGGCCTCTTTCCCCGCCTCCGGCAGTTCATAGAAACAGGTCATCGGCATATGCACTTCGTAACCCACGCCTCCGACTTCCATCAGGACTAAAGGGGGCTGTTTTTCCAGAATAATGCCTCTGAGTCTGCCTATCACATGACGCTCCTGCGTTAATGGCCGAAGTAAGAATGCTGTATCATAAAAAAAGGCTGGATAGATATCCAGCCGCTTATTGATGAAAAGCGAAGTGTATTAATTTACTGGCCTAATATTGCGCCTGCGCGAGGTCAGCAAGTAGCGTTGGATGCGTCGGGTTCCAGCCCAGTACCGCGCGCGTCTGTTCACTGCTTGCGGCCATATCGAGAGAAGCAAAATCAGCAAACCAGCCAAAATGTTCCCTCGTCCGCGGCTCAGCGGGTACCCCAAGATGTTTACCGATGGCCTGCGCGATATCGCGAAACAGGATGCCCTCTTCCGCCGCCGCGTGATAAACCGCCTGAGTCACCCCCGTCTCCAGCGCTAAGCGATAAAGCGTGGCGGCATCCCGGCGATGCACCGCCGCCCAGCGATTTTCTACGTCCTCAGGCCAGGCCGACACACCCGTTTGCTTCGCAAGGCCCATCAGGATAGGAATAAATCCATGATCGCCCACGCCGTGGACTGTCGGCGACAGGCGTATCGTTGCGGCCCGCACGCCCTTGTCTGCCAGCTCACGGGCCGCAGCCTCAGAACGGCGTGGATACGCTGGCGCGACAAACGGCAGGTCGTTTTCTGTCGCCAGACGTCCTGGGGCAATCATCGCCAGCCCGGAGGTCACCAACAGAGGGCGGTCGCTACCGCGTAGCGCCTCCCCCAGAATCTGGATGGCGCGCTCATCCTGCACGCAGTTCTCACTAAAGCGTGAAAAATCGTGGTTGAAGGCAGTATGGATAACCGCATCGGCACGGCTTGCGCCATCATGCAGCAATTGATGATCGTCCAGCGTTCCCGTGACCACCTGCATTCCCAGAGCCACCAGCGCCTGTGCTTTTTGCGCATTGCGCACCAGCCCGGTAACCTGATGCCCGGCCGCCAGTAGATCTTCAGCAACGGCTGAACCAACCCAGCCAGACGCCCCCGTCAGAAAAACATGCATAGCTCACTCCCCTTGTGTTGACTCATCACGTGATAGTGATGAATATCCTCAGAGGTGAAAAGTAGTGACATTATCGTGATAAGTATAGTCAAACTACAGTGCAATACTGTACCTAATTAACAGTGAAATACACCTACTAAGTAGGTCATCTCAAAAGGTGAAACATTTGGCGATTGTGATACCTCTTCCTACGCCAATATTGAGACTAGTTCTCATTTGTTGATCCTGTTCTATTAGATGTGTTACCAATTGATAGATACCACTTAAGCGACGTTCAAGATCTCTTTTATATCCTGGAGGTGATATATCATTCTTAGTAGATTTTTTATTAAAGCCCCCCTCATAGAATGCATCTAAATAGAGACCCACATCCACAACTACACTTTCCAATGCAATTGTTATTCTTCTGTAAAGATTAAAATGGTCTGATAGCAAACTACCAAATTCATTACTCGAAAAATTAATATCGGTAGCTCTCATTCTAAAAATATCGAACTGAACTTCTTGATTATGTGGGAATATTTTCTCATAAAAAACGTCAGATAACTCTCTATATATATCTACCAACTTAGAGATTAACTCAACCTCTGCTACTCTATCAACCTTACCATTTTCTAGTTTTGAATAAAAAAATGCCAAATGATTTAACCTTTTTTGTAAGGGATTCAAGCATTCACTTAAACCATTGGACACTACGGATTTAATATAGTGATCATTGAGCAATCTAGTCGCAATGTGATAACCATCTTGCTTGCTCTTTTCTTTCCAAAATTCTTTTGCTTTAATTATTGCCAACACTGCTAATAAAGCCAAAACAGTGTCTGCTATAGCTGAAATAAATGAAGAATCAATTCCCTTAGTAATATAAACATCGATAAACATCCAAAATAAAGTACCAAGTGCGAAAAAAAAGCATTTTGGGGAAATGGATTCTAGATTTATATGCTTAATAAAACGCTGTATGTTCATAAAAAAGCATAATCCTTTCATTAAAGAATAAACATAATAATATCAACATTTCCATCAATTACCAAACATTCTTTAACTTCCACCAACCATAATCAATAGTATCTGTAACAACTGCCCCAATGGAACTTGGATCACTACAATCCCAAATGCATCAAGTACTGGAACTATGATCCAGTTATAGAGGATTATCAAACTCAATACGAAACCTAAAAAGTTTCGCCAGTGAAATGAAGTTTTCTCAATTTCTTCCTTGTTAACTTCCATCTGCCCTTCTGCATTAGTTTTTGTAACTTTCTGTTCAACCGTTTTCTTCTTGATGAAGAAGTCAATTCCAGTTTTAATCAAATCAATCAGTATAGTTATCATTCTATGATCCCCACGCAATATACCCAAAAGTGTTTGCCTTTTACAAATAATTTTTTCTCTTCTATCAAGTACACTGATGTTTCATCAGTTCTTAATTTCCATTTCAGTACTGAACCTTCCTGAAATTGTTGTGGCTTCTCATATGCCACATTCATGTAACTACCACATTTGATATCGTTAGCGGTTAGTGCTTTCTTAAATTTCTTACCAAGAAAACAAATATCAATTGGAGTACTGTTAGCGAAGGGTTCAATACCATTCATTTTTATATATGCGGTTTGTTCACCATAATGTTTATCAAATATCATCCACTTGTTACCCTCAAAGTTCCTTTAATACCACTAATTACTAAACGTGCTCCCGTATTGGCTTCTTTATAGAAGTCATAAATGATTTTACGCCTCTTGTCTTCACGTAGCCCAATTACACGTTTTTTATTATTCTTTTTGTTCTTAATGTTCGTATCTACGAGACGCTCTTTATTACCCTGCCTGACGATTTTATAACGGCCTTTCTTGAGGTTTGTATACAGACCAGAAATGTTACCCTGTTTTGTTAATCGTGCTGAACTGGTGGGTACAAACTTACGTACAGTTTCTTCCTTTACGAGAACGTTATATAAGTACTTCGCCTGTAGTTTCTTAACGAAGATTTCACAGGTGACACCAGTACTGGTTTTTTGATAGGTGAACATAACAGCACGATTAGTGAATGGAACCGCACCACGATCAACCGAGTTAGTCATACCTGTCTGTAAATTCTTTGACAGTATCCGAGTACGATTAATGATTTCCTTCTGAAAATTACGGCCTAAATCCTGTCCCGTACTGTTTATGTATCTCTGTACATTACGTATGCCATTTATGCTACTCATTTCTATTCCTTAATTTAAACAGGATAGCAATTCCTGCAAAATCCCATGAAGTCGTTTCTTATCCTTGCCTACGGGTAAACGTGCCTTATGCATCAGAGATAAATTCAGACACTGTGGTTTTAATCCCTCATATAGTATCAATGCAGCCTCAATCAATAGAGTCTCCCGCATTGTTGGGAATGCCCACAGGACAGTTTTTCTGTACTGTTCACCATCAGTAATTTTTTGATTAACTATTTTTGAACTTGATGTGTACTCACGCCATCCATTTTCAATTGAATCAATTTTTAATTTTTTAATGTCTTTCACTCTTTTGTACATCTGTTTACTACCGATATACGTAGAGCCGTCCTCAAACTCAAATAAGTAAACGAATCCACAATAGCTACCATTTGTTAATTCTTCTTCACTCCAGTCTGTTGTGTAGTTCCATTCCATAAATATTCCAATATAACAATTACTATAGGAATATTTATGGACATTAAAGGCAGATTATGGATATACGAAGGTACTAAAGAGTTTCAAACTAAAATGAACTATTTCAGGAATGGGAAGTTTTACCCGTATAAGGATTCATTGGGAAAACTAACGATTGGTTGCGGTCATTTAGTACTGAAAACTGAAAATTTTAGTGATGGCATAACAGAAAAAGAAGCGGATATACTGTTATCACGTGATCTCGCGAATGTTATTTTGGAGGTACAGTCATTGGGATTGAGTGTGCCTGATGACTGGAATGATTTTTTGATCATCATGACATTTCAGTTAGGCATTAATGGTGTAAAGAAATTCAAAAGAATGATGACAGCCTTAAAGGCGAAAAACTACAGGGAAGCAATAGTACAAGCTAAAGACAGTCTTTGGTATCGACAAACACCCAATCGTCTAGATGACATGATTCAACAATTAACTAACAAATAAATAAGGGGCATTATGCCCCTTTTTCATTTTCCAGAATCGTTAAGATACGTTCAATTTTTAAATCGAGTTGATGAATCTGATCTTCCAGATTCTTTAGCGATTTCTTCATCTCATCCTGTTCTGCTTCAAGTCGTGAAATATTACTTTTCTGTAATGCAATTTCAGTCTCTACATTTCCCATTCGATCCAGCAAATCATTTGTATCAGTACTGTTATCCCGATAGATCGTCCACAAAAGCGTACAAAAAGCAACTACACAGGCTGCAATTGTTCCAATGTCCATTTTTAACACCTTATTATTCTAATATTAGTATTTATATTTAATATCCAGTAAAACTGGCTAAAGCAATACGGATTCCATTACCGCCCATCGCTTGTTGATATGTTTTTTGAAACCTGTTGATGTACTGAATCGAGAATGATGTACTGCTATTGCGTTTAATCACGATGCCTGAATATCCAGAAGTAGTACCATCAGTACTGTAATTACCAGGGCATTGACTGATGCAAATCCACGGATTAGTAATTACTGTATTCACAGTTAGAGCATTTTTCAAATCATGTGATGGTGGCACTGTAATGAAATCAGATATACGCGGCATCGTACCTGCACTTGCCGCACTCCATATGAGATTACCGGCTGGATCAAAAACATCCAGATATCCAGACTGAATAGGCGTTGTATTACTACATATCATAAAGCGTCCTGTACCCTGTTCATACATACTCGCTCCAGGAAAACAGTAACTACCATCGGTAAAAAACTGAAACCACTTTAACCCACTCTCGGGGAAAAACGGATATGGTAAATTACCCAACGTACTACCATTACCAAAATCACTAACAATTCTTGAAAAACCAATATCAGACAATGCACCCATCGCTTTTACAGTACTCATCACAACTGATTTGTTCTGAGAGTCAATTGTTAACGCTCCCGCTGAATTATAAAGCTGAAAACCTGCCATAATTACCCCTTACACATCATAGCTATATACGTCAAAATAGAGCGTAGTTGGATAAGTACCACTAGTTGGTAAGTACTGAACTGTAAAAGCATCAGTACCGGGAATACAGTAATAATCATTCCACGGCATATTAGTTCGTAGTACTGCCAACCATCCATTGGGACGCATTGATGGAAATGGTATGCTCCATGTTGTAATTCCTGCTGACACTGCCAGACTGACAGTACCCATAAAACGCATATTGTAATCATTGAGATCAACGGTTAATGTTCCCGTTGCATCCCAGCATTGTAAACCCTGTGCCATTTTTATTTCCCTATTACCATAATCCCATTCGTACACGTAACGTACCATTGTTATCAAATATCTGGATGAGGTTATTACTGATTGTCATTCTTCCAGTACCGCCAGCACCATTAATATATAAATTACCCGCCTTATCCATTAACCATCCAGTACTGTTAGGTACGTAATTATTACTCTGAATGTACTGACCTATTTTTGCGTTAGTGATTTCACCATCAATAATTTTTGCCGAATTAATACTCGCATTGGCGATCTTACCATTGGTAATAGCACCATCAGCAATGTATGCAGTGCCTATCGAACCAGACTGTATAATGGCATTATTGAGATATGTTGTATTTCCAACAATAGCAAATGGAGCTACCGCACCAACTGTTGCACCCGCCGATGGAGCCACTAATAATTTATCTGCAACAAAATAGATAGCACTATTATTTACAGTCCCCTGACTCGCAACAAGCCGAATACCCGATACAACACCATTCGCATTTGCAGAAAGAGTGTAAGATGCATCAACCGTACTTTTATCTGCTTTTGCAGTCATTTGTTGGTTAACACTGGCAATTTGATTATCAGTACTGGCCTTTAGCTGTGTAATCGCCTGTGTTTGTGCGGAATTGTTATCTACAACGGTCTGATTCAATGTAGTGATTTTTGCAGTATTACCATCAACTGTATTTTTCAGTGTATCCACGCGAGTATTGGTATATGCTGTACTCTGGTTAACTGCACTGGATAAGGTTGCATCAAGTTTATTCTGTAAATTAATAACGCTTTCAATCTGTACCGCATCATCCGCAGTAAATTGATAACGTGAATTAATCTGTATCGTCTGTTCGGTACTGTACTGAATACCATCCGTACCGAACATATCAAAAAGACCCATTTTGACTTTATATGTACCATCAACGATATTGGGTACAGAATCAAATGCTGGCTTATTTGAAATGAATGTACGAACCGTATTGCCTGATGTGATCACAAACTCAGCACCTGCATAGTCCGGTAGTTCATTTGGAGTCCATGACACAAAGAGATTACCAAATCCACCCGATATTGTAACACCCTGCACCAGTGGCATTTGTTTATTCTCGACTGTTATTCTCACCTCCTGGCTATATGTAGAGGCAAGATAACCCTGAGCTATAATGCCAATTGTAGGTTTACGAATCTTCCGACTATTGAGAACAAAGGTATAATTAAAACTACTGTCCTGAGTATAGAACGTATCAATAAGGGTATTACCATTATAGATATTAACGATATAGTACTTAAAATAATCAGTAAATGAACGACCATTGACTATTAACGCTTTCTGATTATCCCAACGCAGATTGAAATCTGTCTGATCAGTAATGTATGCAGACTCAGTACTGTTAATAAGTTTCAGTCCTGTTATTGCAGGCAGAAGAAAATTATACCCCGGTATAATACCATTAAGTGTTAATCGTTGGCTGATTAATCCGATGTTATTGAATGCAACGACTGAGAAATCATAAGTTTCAGTGTCGCTTAGACCGAATATCTCGTAATCTGTTTTTAATTTATTTGTACTACCTGCATAACTCCAGACATTGGATGTACTCAATTTATAATACACATAGTAGCCTCGAAGATTTGGATCAACGCTACCAGTCCATGACATGGTGACTACTGAACCAGTACTAATATTCCCCTTACGAGAAACCTGTAAATTCGTTGGAGGCATCACAGTTAATGCTGGAAACTGCATTGAACCCGATGGCGACCATACGCCCGGATCAATACCATCAAATATCGCATCTGGATACTCAACAGCAGTGATTGTTACATAGCCTACACTGTCTTGTTTGGTAGCAACATCTTTTGAGAGAACCTTAAATTTTCCGTTAATTGCCAGTTCTTCATTGCTGACATTTATGGCATCCCATACCTTCAAGTCCCAGCCTTCACTTGTTGTAAATGTAATAGTACGCAAACTGTACTTCGCCTTGAGGACTTCATTGTTCACCATGCGAGATAATGTATCGGTGTCATATACCCATGAATAATCCCGACTGAGCGTGATAACCTGTCCATCTGTCCTGATAGCTTCATCAGTACTGATATCTGATGGAATACGCAATACATCAGTAGTGTACATTGACAATGGATTCGTATATTTCGCATCGATGGTATTAAAATAGTCAGTACTCCCCGATGTACTAATCTGTACCTGACCAAACATGTTTGATTCATCAAATGATGCAACTGACAGTGTTTTACGGTCTGTAGTCATGCAAATCTGACCCGCATGTACATACATGATCCCACCGAAGGATTGCAGTACGTCCTCAATGTTCTGTTTATATGTATTGGAATAGCTCATTGAACCATTTGCATAATATTCCATCTGATTACAATATGCGGCTGTCTCATAAAATGTATCAGTATTAATTAATGCAGGTTCAATCCCCATCCCATATTCTGCATTTGTTAGGTAATCATAAATGATTGATGGGGGATTACTGGTAGCGAATTTAGTACCAGTACTGAAATCATAGATTTCCATACCTTTCATTTCAGTAGTTAATGTGAACTGATCATTAACGAGAAGATTATTTTCCAGAGAATCCTGTGTTTTCTTGATAACAACTGAAATGCTGACAACACCTTTTCCAAGAAATTTATCTGTCCATTTCGGCCCGGCATACTGTTTAGCCAGTGTTTTTGTCGTAGTGTAATCACCACCAAAACGTACTTCGAGCTGTAGTATGTCCCGATACTTACTGGCAATGCTCGCCTTTGGTACTACACCATCTGATGTGATCGGTACTGCAATGACAGGTTCATTATCGATATAGATTTGTTCAATATGCTTCTGCACACCTGCCATACACACAGCCTGTTCACTGAACAGGTACTGTGAACTGCCATCCGGGATGTTGTACCAGGCAACAATAGAACCGACCAGTATGAATGCTCCCCCACTGATACCGTTCTTATGGGGTAACTGACCACCGTACAGTACTGGTAGTCCGGTCGTGGGAGACGTCGATCTACTCAAACTTTCTGCCACATCCCCATAGTTCTGTACTCCCAACTGACTCAACATTGATGTAGCAACCAGACTTACGGCGGCACTGGCAGCCCCCCATCCAATAGCCGCTAATGCTGTACCACCAGAGAAGTACACAGCCGCTGCCACGATGACGCCCGTTATTACTGCGGAGAAAAACCCGCCTAAACTCTTACCCATTTAAGTTTTCCTTACTCTGTAATATTTCCCATCCGTGGGTTTTTGTATTAACTGAAAGTGTTCATGTTTATCATCGATTCCCAACAGGCGACCCGATACAACCACACCCATAGTCAGGGGATTATCTGAATCTAACCAGATATCGCCATCAATAGTATGTGTAACCTCATCACAATAAGTCTGTACTATCTGACCAGTATGGTCCCAGCCATCAGTATTTAAACCCTTAATACCCGCTTTGATAGTTTTATATTTCCTGTCAGAGAATGTAGTCCCAGCGAAGAGATCAATTACTTTCAGTACTGTCATATTACAGTCATTATCACAAAGTTTGTGGGGGTTATCTATTGCGTACTGAATAATGTCCATTAATTGATTATGTAAATTCATTATTTGTATTTCCATGTCTGGTTTTGATTCACCTGCCCCAACAAACTAAAGTACGCATCTGATGGATAATATGACTGATATACAGAATTCGCGGCAATCATTGGAGGTTGTCTGTCCAGTTTTTTATAGACTGAGTTTATATAGACAGTCATTTCATTTTTCATATCATTTGGTTCCGCTACAGCCTGGATATAGTCAATAAAACCACTAAACATGAGCATTGAATAAAGTACTGTACTGTCAAACGGATTCAGAATGGCTAACGTAATATTCATCTGTGCATCCTTGAGAAATCCACCAAGGGCAAGTTGTCGTACTGATGTATTGACATTACTGATTTTCATATTGATAGCGTCATTGCTGATGCCTTTCTGTTCAGTGAACGATGGTAATGAATCAGTCACAACATCTGGAAAACTAATATAGTTATTCCCATTCAATACAATATCTATGAGTCCATCTGTCCAGTGAAATGCACTGTATCCCTTTGGTAATACATCAAAACAGATCACATGAACACCCAGTGACATAAGTTCAGTTATCGTCAATTTTGTCTTATTACCGCCGCGAACGAGATTCCAGTACTTTAATAGCTGTGTATCCGTTAATATATTTTCATCCATTATATGATATTCTCCATTGCCTTGAGTTGAAGGTTCATGACATTAGTGATACCCATCGTGTAATCATTATCAGGATCTAGTACTGCCTCAATCATTAGATTGTTATAGGTAATGGGTTCATTAATCTGCACGGTATTCTGTAATGCGGGGAACAGCGTTAATGAGGTATCAGTACGGTCAATGATTCGGTAAATTTTATTATGATTCTGAAACTGAATCAGTTCACCTACTGCCATTGAATTGGCATTTGTACTGACAATGCGTGTACCTTTATTCGCTACTGACTTGCTCTCTAGTGCACCTGTCTGTGCTCCCTGATACATACCCATATGACCTAAAGAAAGCGTGAAGGGTTTGCCCTGTGAGTGCTCTGCAATAAAACTCATAACTTCATTTCGGTCTTTAACATTAAACGTTAATTGAAATGAAATTTGATAATACTGAATCCCAGTACTGCGAATAATCCGTTGACCTGTCCAAGATTTGTTGGAGTACATCGGTTCAGTACTTTTAATTTGCACATTGTTTATTTTGATTTTATTAGTAAAAGATGTCATGATCTCTCCCTGTCTTCTTATACTGAGTATTTATACGATGGATTTAATAATTGAATTTAATAAAACCATATTACCCATATTGAATATCATTGCGTTTCCGATATTACTTCTGATTATCAATATTTTTGTGGTTTATAGATCAGGTAATTTCGGTCTGGTATCAAACAAGATTTGGAATTTTTTCATAGGTGAGAAAAAATACTTTGATGAAGCACTGGACAAGCTTGAACAAGCAGAACATGATGTCGCCAGGTTTAATTTTAAAAACAACCTAAAGTTCACGGAAAAATCACAGATACTTACATTCATCGATACTATAAAGAAATATGACATCGATATTTCTGTATATGTTGGTTTACGGCGTTACTATAATCCTAAAACTGATAAAGTTAAGAAATACAAATCAAAAGATATGGCTACTTCTGTTTTCATTTTCATACTTATGTTTTTAATACTTTTACCACTTATGATCGCTGCTGCAATTGTAAAGGCACCACGAGGTTTTGAATTGTTTACAGTTCTCTTCTACATAGTTTCAATGACATTTTTTAGTTTCCTTACTTTTTCAGATATTTTAGAAAAACTGAAAGCAAGGCGAGCCAGAAAACAAATTTATGCTAAAAAAAGTAAGTACAGGAAGCGGAAATCGTGACGCATCTTTATGTATTACGTCTCTGTGCTGTACGTACTGCCTGATTAACGCTATTAGCATGTTTCTTTAGCATCTCATTGAATCTGGCATCACTACCAGACACATCCCCCTGTACGATAAGCGGAGCATTGATTGTGATTTCACCACCAGTACTGTTACTCTTCTCCTGATTATCAAGGAAAGATGTCAGTTTCTTGTTCGCTTCTGGCTGAACCACACGCTCACCCGCTTTCAGTACGAATGACTTGTTATCATAGCTTGCGGGGAGTTCATCAACACCGCCATGAAACTGACCTGATGAAGCACCTTTAGCAGTACTGATAATACTCATACCGAGTGAAAGTACTTTAGCGTAACTCGCTAATGATGCCGGGAACGGCTGTGCCAGTGCCTGTGCCAGTGCTGACTGAATTGACAGTACTGTCTGTGCGATTGTGATCCCGCGACTGACCATGAATGCGGCTTTGGCTGCACCTGAACTCTCACCAAATGCGGCAACCATCGCACCAGAAAGACTTTTTGCGGCATCACTAAAAATACTCAGTTCAGCCTGTGAATGCTGGTAACTGATATCGATCGCCTTAGCGTTGTATTTTGCAGTAATTTCCGCTTTGCGTTTCTCATAATCTTCATGGCCTTTCAGTAACATATCATTCTGAGCTAGTTCAAGATTCATCGCATCAGTGTTATCTTTCTGTAATTGTGCCGTGTTGTCATAGGCAAAAGGATTATCACCATTAGTACGTTCATTCTGTTGATCAGCGAGAAACGTTTTTTGCTTGTCATTGAGATTACCACTCTCAATAAGATTGTTTGTATCTCTCAATGGTTTGTTAGGATCTGAATATCCAATCATCTGATTAACCATTTCAGTACGTTTTGCTGCTGCACTTACCTTTTGATTATTCAGGTACTGTTCCAGTTCACTTTTGGACAGTCCAAGTGTTTTTGCACTGGCATTGATTGATTTGACTAATTCATCCTGTTGTCTGCCGAATTCTGATAACAGACGGGCATTGCTATCAATGGTCATATCTGAAATCGCCTTGTTCAGAACCTTACGTGCTGCAATCTCTTTATCCGCACGTGCCTTAGCTTCTGCTGCGGCTTTTTTCGCTGCTTCTTCGGCTTTCTTCCTGGCATCTTCGGCATCTTTATTGAGTTGTTTGTTCAGATTTTCACGTTTTTCTTTTACACCTGCATTCCATTGCTCTAATGCAGTATTCATTTCAGAAGTACTGCCATGATAAGCAGAGTATAATGACTTCTTGATTGCATCCTTCATTTGTGAATCTTGTGTTTTTAAATCACTAAGTTGATCCAGGATCTTCTGTCGTGAAGTTTGCAATGGCTTCATTGCATTTTTTAATGTATTCGCATCACTACCATCCGTCGCTGGTTTAAATGCCTTTGACATATTATCATTAACATCACTGGTATATTTTTTTAGTTCTTCACTCTTCTTTTTGGCTGAGTCAATTGCCTTTTGTTGATCTGCTGCTAACTGAGCACCATAGATTGATGAGTTTCTCAGTAATTCATTCTGAAAACCCTTTTGATAGTCTTCGACTTGTTTAATACCTTCCTGACTGGTCGCATAGGCAGAATCAGATATCGGAGCACTATTAATAATACTGGTCATCAGGTCAAGAATATCAGCTAATCTGTCTGCTATTGGAGCCAGTACTGCATAGTTCCATTTCTCCCATGCATTTGATAAATTATTAGTAGAATCGCGGTACTTTTCAAATGATGCACTTTGTTCATCCGTTAATTGTACGGTTTGTTTACTTAATGCTATCTGATATTCCTGTTCTGAATTGTACTGACTCAGTACCGGTAATCTTTTTGTCATGTCATTACCGATTGTCTCAGACATGTTCACCAGTTGTTGAGTACTATAACCCTGTGCTTTTGCAGCAAAGTAAATTTTTGCGAATACATCATCACCTGCTGCCGCCATTTTTTGTAACTCGACAATATTCAAACTCAATGGTTTAATAACATCGGTATACATAGAACCGCCAGCATTGAATAATCCATCCTGTAATTTGTCTTTCAGATCTTTTTGCTGGTCTGCTACGTTCTCCATAGTAAGACCGACTTTTGCGTACATATTTGCCATTTGCTGAATTTGACTCAGACTCGTCAAACTCAGACTCGCTGCCTGGAAAACTTCAAAAGACTTTTCAGCACTGTCCATTACACGTGAAAACGTTAATGCAATACCCGCTCCCGCTACAGCTACTGTACCAGCGAGACCAGTAAAGGCTAATCCGGCTTTACCCATGCCACCACTTAGCGTACTGGTAAATTCCTCAACAATACCGCCACTTTGAGAACCAAATTCATCAAGTGATTGAGTGCCTCGTCTTAATGCTCTTTGTAATGGAGTAATATCACCATCCAGCGTAACTCTAATATCATTATTATTTGCCATTATTTTTCCCTAAAGCAATTTTCCTTATTTGCTCTCCAAGTGATGTAATATCATTGATTTGTTTCTCTTTTATCTTTTCTAAATGACGTTCATGACGTTCTTTAGTCGTGAGGTTTTCACCATCTATAATCTCTAGAAAATCGAAATCAGTAATTTTCAAACCTTTTCGAAATGATTCTGTGAGATTTGGATTTGATATTGCCTCTGAATAACATCGGTGAGCATGAAATAACATATCCATTTTAGTACCAGACGGTTCAATATATGCGTCATATACCATTAATGCTTCAAGCACATCAGGATCTAAATTATTAAATTCATTTGGACTCAGACCCCGTTTATTCACCATCTTACAAAAGTAATTCAGATACTGATCACTTCTTACTTTTTTTCGATTTCATCAACTTTATCAGCAGAGACAAGATCCATAATCCCCATATAGATTTTATTTGCCATTTTAAAATCGATACTATTAACGTTAATACGCCCTTCCACATCTTCTGTACTGAAAACGGGATCACCATTTTCATCTTTAACGCATAAGACTAAAGTACTTTCAAGAGATTTACATTCCGGTAGATCACGTTGTGTCGGACGATGAATCTGTACGGTAATACCCGGTTCAATTTCAAAAGTATGTAGGGTTGGTTTTAATTTTTGCTTTAATTGTTCAATATTCATATTATTACTTCCATAAAAAAAGGTAAGGATTATTCCTTACCTTATTTATTAGTTCAGTATTATACAGTTGGTAGAATACCCGCCTGAATCGCCGCACCATCAACTGCAAGATTGAAGGTTTTGGTCACGACTGCATCTTTATCACCCGCCAGGGTAGTACTTGACACAAAGCATGTATAGATTACATAGAAACCATCGGTATGTGTTGAGTCATTGAAATATTCAATCTTTATCTGACAGCGTTTCTGCTCGTCAGCAAGCGTTTCAAGTAACTTATGTACTGTATTGTCAGGTAAGTAGTTAACCGTCAATTCAATATCGGGAATTGATTTAGTACCTAAAAGTTTACGATTATATGCACTATTAAAAGTGACCACGTCGATTACAGTACTTTCAAAGCCTGATGTAGTGAATACACCAACTTCCGGTACAACCTGAAAATCAGTTGCGACTGTAGGGGCAGCATTACCGATACTAACAGCGAGGTTAGCACCAGAAAAAACATCCATTGCCATTTTATATCCTTATATAAGTTTATTGGGAATTCCTTTCCCTTATTTATTAATTTTTAGTTCTGAAATTTCACTTTCAAGATTGTCTATCTTATCTAACAGGTATTGCAGTACTGGAGGAACATTAGCCATTAACATTCCAAGCTGATCTACCTGCAATACATTTTCAATATCGTCAATTGTGAGTTTTGTTTCAGTAACGTATTTTGGGTTTACCTCATCAGCAATAATACCGCGTCCATCTTTACCATATGAAAATTTATAATCATACGTTTTCCATGATTTCACTTCATCAATTGCATCTTCAACTGTAATAGGTACTATATCTGTTTTAATACGACGATCTGAAATTGGTGCATAGGATTTAGCAAGGAAAGTAACCAAATCGAATGTACCTGAATGACTCCATGTAGGCCCGGCAATATTTGCTGTGGTATAGAACGTTGATGTACCTGATACTAAGTTTCCATTAGCAACGATATCACCATTTTTTGTGAATGTAACACGTCCAGTTTCAGCACCATTCTGTGCCACATTAGCAAAAACAAATCCACCAGGATTACCTAACCCCTGATTGTTAATTAAATATGCTGAACCGCTACCAGCCACACTATTCCAGTTAAGATGTAAACCCTGTGGAGTTACACTATTATCACTAAGAAAAACACCTCCCGCCGCAACTGAACCATTTAAGTTTGATTTACCATAAACAGTTAATGTATCAGAAGATTCAAGTTTTGGAGACATAAATCTACCATCACTAAGAAATCTAAAGAATTGTGCTGTAGAACCGGGAACAAGTGCAAGATATGCATATGAACCAAAATTACTATCATAACGATGTGTTAGATAGGTATAGTGTGGAGTTAAAAACCCACTATAAGCAGATATAAGCTTTCCAGCATCAATGTTAGTTGCAGATGTTCCAGAATCAATTGTAGCTTTGATATCACCGATAACAGTACCGCCAGTTTTACCATTAATTGTATTTAACCGCGAGTCATTGCCTGCTGCAACAGTATTAGCTACTGTGCCAATATTCAATACTGATGAGTTACCAAGTCCTAAGTTTGTTCGTGCTCCTGCTGATGTATTTGCACCAGTACCACCACTATTAATTGATAGTGGAGTTGATAAATTTAGCACTGGTATATTAACTTCACTTGCAGTAAAACCAATAACACCATTACCTACTGATGTATTTCCGCCAACTGCATAAATCCGTGAATCATAATCAATATTATTTCCAGAAGTGTGAAAATCAATAATTTGCGTAGTTGACTTATCCAAAAATCCAACTTCAAGACCAGAATTCGCATATAGTACGCTTTCAAAAACCTGAGTTGATTTCCATGTATTGCTATTACCCAATACGGGTACAGTATTACCACTGTTACCAACGTTAAATTGTGCGGCTGTACCAAGACCTAAATTCGCTCTTGCAGTACTGACATTTGCTACATCAGATAGATTACTTGATATCTTTAACTGAGCATCATTGGTTACATTACCCAAGCCTACATCGGCCTTAGTGACTACGACATTACCCGATAATGGATGATCATTAACTGTAGTAATTTTATCGACATACTTAGCAGTTGTTTCAGCCTTACTGTATACGTCAAGATTAGTTCTGGCAGTACTGGCATTAGCCACATCTGCGAGATTCGCTGAGATCTTCAACTGTGGATCATTGGTCACAGTACCCAATCCTACATCGGCCTTTGATAACGACACGTCAGTACTAAGCGAATAGCCATTGATAGTTCTGCTCATTGGCACATACTGCCCTGCGATCTGTGTCGCTGTCAGTATGCGGGACCAGGCAGTAGAGGCATTCTTCGCATAAATCGCGAGTGCTCCACTTTTACTGATTGCCAGTGAACATACTGAGTTTACATCCACCAGACCAATTCCAAGCATATCAGCACCCACTGGATTACCATCCTGATTAGCCGGAACCTTGATAAAACTGTTACCTGTGGGTACGTCTGCTATGTACTGTGGTACGTCTACACCATTCGATCCGATGCCATAGTCGCCCTGGAAAACAGCGACTAATGCATTAATCGTTGTTGAACGTGCAATGACATCTTCTGGTGTAAATGTATAGGTTTTTGTCAGTACTGAATCCTTATCACCATTAATAATTGACGCCGTAATGGAACCATTCACGATTGCATAATCAATAGTACCTTCACTTTGTCTGTAATTGAGTACAACCTGAAATTCCTGTCCAGATTCGCCCATTTGATCCAGGTACTGATGTGATTCATCATCCGGTATGTAATTCACAACAATGCTAAAGGGATCTATTCCCTGCTCTGCCATGAGTTTTGTTTCATATTCGCTATCATATGTTTCAATAGACTGTGTACTGGAATTAATTTTCAGTACTGGAAATGCGGCAATTTCATTAATAAGAAGATTACCCGCTCCCTGTGGGGATGTATTACCCGTGTCACTATTGACATATAATTTAAAATTCAAACCTGTATATATGTCTGTCATAGTAAATCCTTGTTATTGTTTTTCGATTACTATGATATTTATTGTAAAAACCAGACTTACTGAACCCGTTGTAGGATCGGTAACTATGTCACTCTGCTCATATGAATAACCTATCAAAACTAAATTATTATCCCGGAAAGCCTGCCCTTTCTGTTCATCAAATACTGTAATTATTTCATCATATGTGAGTGAAGGGGCTGTACTGCCATTTGTCGGATTCGGTGAAACCAGATACTGAACAGTAATGTTTGCCTGATAACGCTGATTAGTACCGAAATTAATACTCTGTTTACTAAAGTTAAATGCAATTTCTTCAAAAATATCACTGTCACGTGACGTTTTGAGATTTTTTGTACTGTTAATCAGTTTCTTCATTGTTTGGCGTACATTGACGATAAGCTGTGACATTAATAGTCCTCCGCGAAGTGTTGTCCTTCCAAAGTGCGGTAATAGATATCCACTAAACCGGACAGGTCATCGACAATGTTATAGACTGTGTATTTTACGTCCCGAATAAGCAGTACTGAACCGATAGTGACGGTACTGATATCTGATTTTTTTACCGTGCAATATGTTTCATATGATTCGATGAAAGCACCACTACCGCTGGATACAGTTACGGGAACCATTTCAAGAATGGCCCTGAAAGTGGTTCCCTTTTCTGTTTGTACTGTTTCACCGAAAGCATTTATGAACACATCACACTGTGATGGTTTAAATGCTCGCATATGTTATGCACTAACTTTAATTACACGGAATGCTTCTGGATTGGTGAGTGCAAAATCGATATCAGCCCACACACGAGCAATAACAGAACCACGATTACGATTAGTTGTATCATCCATATCGAGTTCTAAACTGTCACCCCATTGAGCAATCGCCAGTTTTGAAAAGTCACCGAGGATCACGAAGTCACCCGCACCAGCCAGTACTTTACTGTCATAGGCAGGTACACCACAAAGGTCACCGTCATCAAACAAATACACAGCGGCGGTATTCGTACCACGTAATGTAGTACGTAGTGTCGCTTTAGTAGATGGGGACATTACAGCACTGATATTACCGAAGTTTACACCCTCATCACCCAGCTCACCCTGTGCTTCAACGATACTGTCATAATCATATGCAGTGACTGTTTTAACATGGCCTGCTGCAATAGCTGCATCCACTACTGCTTTCATAATGATGGTTTCAAGACGTTCTGCGGAACCCGCAACAATAGCCTGAGAAACAATCTGTTCAATCTGAGGACAGGATTTCACGACTGTACGCGATAACGGTACTGAACCCGTGAAGGTACGTGGTTTCATCAGTACTGATTCAAAGTTCGCGTCAACTTCTGGTGATACGCCATTCTCCGCAATGAAATCGAAGGTTTTAGTGAAATCACCGGATAGTTTTGGTAATGCGATTTCTGAGGTTAAACCAGTGTACATCTGTACCGGAAAGTTTTTTAAGACACTGTTTGCACGTAGTACATCAATAAATGAACCGTACAGTACATCAGTATGAATAACATCTTTCGCTGTCGCAGTTGTCACACCAGCACGAATGAAATCAGCATTACTGATGATGACACCATTTTTACCGTACTGTGCGTCTGTATTTTTTCCATCGAGCATATTACGCATCAATGCGTTTAGAGAAAATTCCATTTTTTTATCTTCCTTGATAGTTGTATTTTTATTCATGACCTGGCGTTTAAATCCATCAATGGATAAACCAGATTTAATTGCCTCATCACGAATGGAATCGGCTGTATTAAACGCACGTGAAATGGCGTTTATTTCATTTATACGTTCGTCTTCCTGAACATCCTGTTCTGGTTCAGACTCTGTATTTATTGATTCTTCTGTTTCAGTACTGGATTCCTGTTCAGCATTTGCTTCTGTTAGTTCAGTACTGGATTCTTGTTCTGTATTTGTTTCTTCTAGTTCAGCACTTGATTCTTGTTCATCATCCGTATTAGTTTCTAATGCCCGACCGATACCGACTTCATTATCTGCGGGTACTGTAACCATGCTGATTTCATAAGGTTCCCATTGAGTAATGATTAAATCATTCCCGGCAATTTGATAATCCAGAATTGAGTACCCTACTGAAACCTTCTGTAATGTACGCTCCTGCACCATCGCATATTTTTCAGCACCCAAACCTACAGAACTGAAACGGACTAATGCACGTCCTACACGGTCTGAATCGATGGTTGCTGATTCAATAGTTCCGATATGTGCATCCATATTATGATTGAATAATAAGGCTGCACCTGAATTTAAACGGTCCAGTAAAACATTCTCAGTACCGTGAAGAAGGATTTCATTGTATTCCTGACCACCAATATTACGAGTTACTGGCGTTTCAGAACTGAATGCTAACAGGACAGTAGTACTGTCATTATCTGAGAGACTATTTTCACTCGTTAGTGTCATCTCCCGTTTCTGTGTTTTGTTTATTTCCATCTGAACTTCCCTGTTCAATATTTGTTGTTGTATTTATTCCCTTCTCCCTTTCAAGTTCTTCAAATACGTGTTGTGGCTCCATGCCTAAATCACGGATTATCTGAGAACGAGATTTAACACCCATGTTTAGAAGTACCTGCTCGTACTGAGCATCTTTCACTGGATCGAGACTGATGGGTTTAACTGTTATAAAGGTACAATTTGCAATATTTTCAAAATCCACAAATGACAGATTATTCAGTTCTGTCACCATCAGTCGTTTAATAAACTCGCGGTAGATCGGTCTGAGTACTTTACTGATGAGTAAATTACTGCGGGTTTTAAAACCCTCCCGTGATATCCGATCTGCCATTTTCGCAGCACTGAATGATGCGTTTTGGGTGTCACCAGTAAGCATAGATTTGGGTACACCCAGACCAGTACTGATAGTGGTGAGTACTGCATCACTGAATTCGGTTATCTTGTCCGTGCCTGCGGTCGGATTCAGCGTCTGAATGTTCTGACCAGGCTGTAACTCTTTTATGGTTCCAGGTTCAAAGTACTCTATGTGTTCACGTGGTTCAGATTCAGTGTCGAGTAGTTCATCCTGAGTGGTATCACTGTTAGTGACAAAACCCATAGCCGAACTGGCTATTTTCTTCTGAATAACTGCCGCTTCGTTATAACTGTTAAAGTCCTCAAGCGTTTTGAACACGCTGATACAGTCAGGGAATCCGCGTTCCTGCCCTGCATACTCTGGTACGAAGTAATGAAGGATCTCATCTGCCGGAACACGTTCAGTACTGGAAGCATTAACCGTGTAATTCAGTGGGTTGATATCTGCTATATGGTAAGCCAGCACTTTCCCGTTACGATCACGTTCAATACCATTACTGATATAGGAACCGTTATTGAGTAGTTCATTTTTGGTACCAGGAATACGGGCCGCATCTATGACTGATATCTGTAGTTCCCGTCCCGGATGGATACGAATAAAACATTCACCATCGGTAGCTCGTGTACGTTCTACAAGTGCCTGAAATATATCGAATGAGAGAGTACCATCCAGTGAAAAACGTGAGGCATCAGAAGCCCATTCATAGAACATTTTCTCCAGACGATCCGCCAGTTCCTGATTTGTCTGTTCACCCATTATCGGGGCTGGCCTGACAGTGATCCCATCAGCACCGGCTACAGCATTTGAACTCATCTGTACGTAACGGCGGGCATAGGGGTTCTGTAGCGTCAGAGAACGGGATGCATCACGTAATGCTGTCAGTGACTGTCGCAGCACTGCATTGATATTAACGTTCTGAACCCCCGTACCATATGTACCGAGAATGCGTGTAGGCAATCCTGTTAAAGAACGGGTTTCACTTTTGAATTCCGAGGTACTGTTATGCGTTCTGTTCTTTCTGGCTGGTTTTGATTGTGGCAGTTCCGGTTGTGGATGAGTCTGCCGTGTATTAAAAGGCCACATTTCCGTGTGCTCCTGTTTTAGCGGCAATGTATTGTTGATTTAAAAAATCCAGTACTGCCATTTTTCATTTTACGTTTTAATTCATTTACCTGACTGGTGATTGAATTTTTCAGACTCATGAGCGTATTTATATCCTCATGAATTAATGTTTTATTATTAATTGTCAGTTGTGAATTATCATTATTTATACGTGCACTGATGATGACATTGATATCATCAAGTTGTTTTTGCAGTTCTGACAATCTGTTGGTTTGTGCCATCGGATCAATAACTGTTATATTACTGATACGCATGTTCCCGTCTGTATTTATTACTACGGTATAGTACCCTGCTGTAAAGTTTTTCGTATCGATTAATGCCGTTACATCATCGGCATTTTCATTTTTATATTCATATAGCGTTTGGGTACTGTTCCCGATTTTAATCACTGTATTGGCCGGGAGTACTTCATATAGCACCTCGCCAATAAAAATCTTGTCTTTCATTTATCCTCCGAACCATGATTTTCCGAGCGTAGTATTAGTTCTGGAGTATTTATTCGTTTTAATCTCTGATGGTGGCTGTACTGGAAGTACGGTTTCTTCACGTGTTGTTTGCTTATATTCACGTAATTTTTTGAACGGTTGAGTACCCAATTTTGAAAGGGCAAGTTTCATCATTACCAGTGAGTACACAAGTGTGTCCAGGGCTTCATTACGTCTGCCTGGAATACACTTCCAGCGAAACCCCGTACCAGAACGTTCCAGTGTTTCCGAGGTTAACTGGTCGAAATAGTCATCAGGGAGATCATGAGCAAACCGTATCTTTAGCGGTGCGTCGTTCTTTTCTGACAAGGCGTTATTCAGTAATGAACGTAACCAGTTTTTACCCTCATGTACATTGAGCATGTAGAACTGACGTCCCTCAGACGTACTGGACTTGAATAACGGACCATTGGTACTACTGCTGCCCTTGATTGCCTCGAATCGTTTATACGCCTGACAGAATGAATGTACTGTCTGTGTCGCCCTGCCGTTTCCACTGTCAACCGCAACTTTGAGTACAGGTACAGTACGACCGGATACCGTTCTGAACTTCTGCTGACAGAATGCGGCGAGATCGCTATATGCTTTTGCCCCTTTAATTTCACAGTTGGGTGAGTAGAAGTACCGATAACCGAGAACAAATAGCTCTGATTCATTGAATCCCATTACCTGGGCTTCTAATCTGTCTAGTTGTTGATCACAACCAATTACGATCCCAAGTACCGAATCGGGTATATGGGTTAAATCAAACGATTCATCCCTCAGTGCTTCGAGCTGGAGATCATCAAGTTCATCCCGGAACTCTGAATAATGCAGGCCGAGTACTGTGTTATAGAACGACTGGTAATTATATTCATACCATGCCATTTCAAATTCTTTTGCGATGGCCTGAATGGTACTGTTCGGTGAGTACAGACGGTTGATATAGAATCCGGCGGTATCAGTAACCTGGGGATTGGTGGCAACCCAGCGACCACATGCAACCATTCGTACACGCTGTGCTTCTGTGATTTCAGTATGACATTCAGGACAAAGTAATCTGGCAGTACTGCTATCAGGGAGATCACGCCGTCCGGCCTTTCGCCAATCAAACTTTACGTTTTCCCACTTTAAAGTGTGTTCATGTTCGCAGTGCGGGCATCTGCAAAAGTACTCCCGTTGGTCACTGTTCTGGTACTCAACATCGATTGCATCCCCGGAGAAAGTTGGAGTACTTGAAATGAGGATCTTTGCTTCCTGTCCGAAATCGGTGGCACGTTGTTCCGCTAATCGAATTGGATTCCCTTCATGCGTATTCTGATCAATTGCTGATATCTCATCCAGGATAATTCGTTTTAATGTTTTTCCCCTGAGTGCCTTTGCACTACCAAGCGTCATGAAGTACAGAAAATTTCCATCACGCAATTCAATCTGGTTTTGATTATTTGCTTTTGTCTTATCGTTCTTATCTGTTACAAGGTCTTTTAGTACTGGAACAGCTTCAATGGTTTTATCTATTTTCCCAGATTTCCATTGTTTCAGTTCTGCCAGTGATGATTGAGCAATGCCGATATTAGAACTGTCAGTACTCATCCAGTAGAATAATGCCGAGTTCAATATTGTCGTTTTTGCTATTTGAGCACTCGTCTTATAAATTACTTTCTTGTATCTGGTATCTTCAATAATATCCAGCATTTCACGCTGGAATGAGTACAGCTTAATTTTCTGCCCGGCTGCGGCACCATCGGGAAGTACTAAATTCTTTTCTACCCATTCAGAGGGTTTATATTTTATCGGTGGGATCAGGTTTCGTACTGTTCGTTTCAGTACTGTCGATATGTTCATCCGTGAACGTTCCTTCCATTGTCATTGTTCCTATCTCTTTAAGAATTTCATCAATGCGTTGTAGTAAAATCCGTTTTACTGCAAGTGCATCAGCCTGTTCGTGTATCTCATGGTGTAATCTGTTTGGTAGGGTGCGTAGATAATCACGCATCGTTTTGAAGTACTGCGAGAGTTCACGCTCTACGGTGCTGGCTTCCATCAGTTCACCAGTTTTGACCCGTACCTCTGCCTCTGCAAGATCTGCCTCTGCCTGGAGTTTGCGTAATCGTTCACGCTGAATCTGTTCATTGATATCAGTTTCACGTAATGGCTTGAGGACATTTTGTACTATCCATTCACGTGTATTGTGTTCATCGATATCATCACCAATTGGCATTCCCTTATCACGCCATTGTCTTACAGTACTTTCATCATAGCCATATTGTTTAGCTAATGCCCTTAAACTAATCATGTTTAAACCTCTTATCATTATTAAAGTATTTATCTTCTTTGCCGATAACTAGATTGTTTTTTTACGAATGGATGGATTCATGGGATTAAGACAAGATAAAATTTTAGTGCAAGCACTCATGCAAAAATTCCTTACAGATGAGACAATAAGGAAGAAAATTAGATTTATTTGCGGGAAGCATAAAAATGATTGGGAAAAATGGTTACAACTTGAAGTTGCATATTTCATATCTCAAATTGATGGATTATTTGTTGAAAAGGAAGTTCAAGCTTTTCCTGATAAAAGAATGCTTAAAAATAGATACAACATGTTTATCGATTTGGCATTTCGACAGAAACGTACACGCTATAACTCCTACATTTTTCTTGAATTTAAATGCTCAAACAACGTTCAGCCGCTAATAAATGGCTTCGAGCGTGACATTGATAAAATTAACTCTATCAAAAAGTGTTTATTGGATCAGCGTTCTTTTTGGTGTGTAGGTTTTCATCGAAATTGCAGTGATCGTAGCATCTCTAAAATGCGAGATTATGTCAAAGACATGAATGGTTTCTACAGTGTTATCAGGCTTTGTGATTGTGACGATGATGCAGATTGCGAATGCGAAGATGCTAGAGTTGGATTTGCTGTAATTTAGACAGCTTGCGGTGCGGGGTAAATAACACTCCGCATTCACATGAAAATATAAGGGCTGCCGAAACCTCGCGATCTTCGTCGAACGTCGGAGAACCTACTTGATCTTGATTTTTGATAAATTTATATTAGTTATTTCAAAAGGAATTTACTATGAATCTTTACACCAACACTAAATCAAGAAATGATTTCATTCGCAACGCAATCCTCCAAATGTCTCGGCAATGTAAGACAATGATGATAGCATCTGCATTTTTTACCGATGCAGAATTGATTTCTGATTTAGCCTCTAAAGGCATTACCATAAATCTAGTCGTAAGGTTAGGATTCCCCACAAGCCCTACGGCTTTGCGTTCTCTAATACAAAATAATAATGTAAACATACGCTTCTTCACAGATGAATCCTTCCATCCGAAACTTATCATATTTGATGATGACGATGCTCTTATTGGATCTGCAAATCTGACGAAAAGTGGAATAGATTCTAATCAAGAAATAATGGTTAGTGTTAATTCCGATGATGATGCGTTTATAGGATTAATTGAAACCTTTAACACTTATTGGATGGATGCTAAAGCACTCACAAATGAGTATTTAAATGATTATCAAAAAATATATAGAGAACATGATAAAATTAACAAAGATATTACCAGTCTTAACAATAAGGTATTGGATAAAATCGGTGTAATTCGCACTAATAACATTACAACTGATGTTAAGATTAAAGGATCAAAGAGTATATTTACTCATACATATCAGCAAAACTACCAATCATATCGAAATGCTTTCAATAAAATACAAAGCATTTATCAAGAATTCACCAGAAAAACACCTGACAATGTCATTCCATTAAGATTGGAAATTGACTCATTCTTTAGTTTTGTGAAGGATAAAATAGCAACTGGAGAAACATGGAAGGACACTAAGTTAGGATTTGATAATAACATCAATACATTAAGAGCAAACATATCAGAATGGCTTAAGACTTATTGGCCTCATTACGAGGAAAAAATTATACCCATTAATTACCCACTCATTCAAAGAAACTTTTCATCACCTGATAAAATAAAATCTTTAGACTACGATCAAATTATCGAAACATTAATGGTGCTGCATTCCTTACATGACCGTTATAGATTTTACAAAGGTGGGAAAGTTTCTCAAATACCGACATTTATAGAATTAAATCCTATTGACTGTGTCAAGATAAGCATTGTGCATTTACTTTATGGTCGAGGCGATATTGTAAGTAGAATGGCTGATTTAATTTATGATAGTAACTATAAGTTAAACCATTTTGGTAATGCCAATGTACAAGAATTAGTTGGATGGGTCAATAAAGAAGAATATCCGATCATCAATGGGAGAACAACAAAGATACTAAGGTTTTATGGTTTCGATGTTAAACAACTTTAATTAGCAGATTTTCAGAACTACAGGGGTTCGTACTGGTTCGGTACTATAGAACGTGACTGTTTCGTACTGATATCTGATGTGCCGTTACCGAGAGTGCAGGATGGAATTGATTTGATTAGATCAGAGGATGAGATGATACGTGAACATGAATCAGGTTGGTTCGTTGATCAGGAGAATTACCATTTTGAGTTGCACACATCCCCGTCCCTGATGCTGATACATCAACAAACCACCCAAAACTAGGGATGTGTGCGTAAAGCAGTATATCTGTAGGTTCCAGTAGTGGTAAAGTACTTCTGCTGCTTTTAATAAAGGTTTGATATGGACATTAAAAAATATGAAGTACCTTTTACTATCCTAATAGCGGTTGTTGCTTTTTTGGAAATTTTATTTTTGATAAAAGTACTATTTGCTGATGCGGCAGGGTTTGAGTGGGGTTCTGTAACAGATTGGGTTAGTGCTATATGTAACATTGCGATGGCAAGTGCTGCTGCTTATGCAGCATTACAAGCAAAGAAATGGTTTGAAAATAAAAAAGTTGAACTTGGCTACTTATCAGCGAGAGATCTATTTTTGACCTTAATGAAAATGAGACCAGTGTTAGATAATATGCATACACATGTTGAACATTTTTGTGCTTCATCAGATGTAAGCGAAGATTTAGCAAAAATAGAAAAGATACTTTCAGAGTTTTATACTCTCATTGCTGACTATGAGAAATCTATTTTCGAATTAAACGGTGTAGGTTGGAATTTTAAGAAAGAATACACTGATATTTATAATCTTCCGCTAAGAGTTGATATTGAACCTAATATTTTGCAAGCAAGAGTAACGGAGATTTTTTATTTAGATGCAATAAAGAATAGTGATTTACATAGCGATAAAAATAGTGATGTTTATGACCCTGATTATGTCAAAAATCAAGCCAGGCAATTAGAGCATGACATTAAAGAACTGTTGACCACTGTAATTCACTACAATGAGGTCATTGATTCTATATTAAATGAAAGACTGCAATATGAACTATATTTTGATATCAAAACTAAATGATATGAGTCTATATATCAACAAGGCTATGGCAGTACATTAATGTACTGCCTTTTTTTATAGTTCGTTCAGAGAAATCGATTTTGATATACTTGAGCCATCACCATAATTCTCAGTGATAGTTACTTTCTTACCATTGATAGTAAACTTTACAACACTATCGGCGGGATCATTTCTCCAACGTCCTGAACTATCTGGATTGTCAGAAGCCCACATAACTTGATCGCCGATCAGCTTACATTTTATAGCCCATCTAGTACCGTCATCTTTCCTAATATAGTGTACATACGCAATATCTGAGGCAATCTTATCCAGCTTCATGATCTTATGATCCCTACCGAACATAGTTGCAGCGGCTGCCTTACATATTTTTCCTACATTAGCTTCTGCTGCATACAGGGAAGTACTGAATATTAGAGGTAAAATGCAACATAATGATTTCATTTTCATAATAGTTTCCTTAAGTACTGTCAGTTTAATCATTTGTACTAAATAGTTATCGGTACATGAGTATTAAACTTTAATCAAAATTACATGTAACTTTTCTACCGCTTCTATGACAGTATCTATGTATGGATTGATTAAACTTTCGTTGAAGTACTCATCCCTTCTTTCCCGAATAGTTAAGTACTGGAATGGTTCACCTAAATTACGCACCTTAAAATCACGTGTTTCAATAGTCAATACGATGCCATCTGTACTGATACGAACTTCGTCTGTTATGTAATGATAGTAGTATGTACCATCATCACCTTCTCTAAATTCAATTATCACTTTCGTAAATCCATTTTATTGTTTATGGTATTTACTATAATACATCTGAGTTGTGCATTGCCTTTGACTCATACTATCCAAAGGCAATAATATAACTTAATCTTTTGTTATGTTTTTCTCATCAACATCTTCGGTTTTTATTACATGAAAATCAGAATCAAAAAATATTATATTAGCTCCTCCAACTTTATCACCATACATTTTAATACCCAATGATCGCTCCCCACATCTTTTAACTTTCTGACATTTTGAATTATAGTAACCAACAGATGTATATGGGCGACCATAATTATCAACCTGGTCAGTAGAGGTCATATCCCTAACAAACCTCTCCGCTCCAGTTTTAGGATTAATGTATACAGCAATTGATAAGTCATTGCTAACAGTTACTTTATTCCCTTCATTAGTTATTAAATAAAATGCAGCATTTGCGTTGGTACTCGCTATCAATAATGCCGCGACTGTTAATAACTTCTTCATTTTACCCCCTAACATTTCAAGTAATCTTTTCATTTTTCTTAATGATTTATTTTAAAGTATCTAAAGTTAGTACCTTACTGCCCCTATGTATCATTGCATGACAATTTGGACATAGTTGCCCCATGTGACTCGATGAATTGTTTCCTGTTCATTTTAGTATCCCTTTAAGTACTTCAATCTGAACATCGCTCTACACATTTTCACATAGTCTAATGCTCATTACATAGACAAACAATATGCCGGATCAATGGATTCGTTTCATGTCTTGATTGAAAATTTCACCATCATGCCGGGAAATGATCAGATGGGGTATCGCTTCGCTCTTGGATGTACTGACTGAGTACATATTAGGAGGCTTAAACAGCCGACGCCCCGCCCTTGTACAGCGAAATACTTTAGGCCGTAAGGCCGACCCCGTATTATTATTTTTACTTATTAGTACATAAAGAGAAAAGATTATGAGAGGTACTGAATGGCGAGGAACGAGCGGATTCAGTACCTCTCATAATAGCCACGAAGGAGCAAAGCGAATTCGTGTGCTATCTTATTATATAGAGGGATGATCTCTATAAGGCGGTACATACCGCCTTATGTCGTAACACTGCGTACATCAAACGGGCTTGCCCGTTTTCCTGTACTTGTTTTACGCCCTTCGGTCTTAATTTTGTCTCCTTTTATTACCTAACAATATTAGATAGTTTTTAGAGACATTTTTATGATCAACGTAGTGAATTATACTTAGATACAAAATGTAATCGTTGCTGTTCATTCAATTGTGATTGTGCTTTTTTATTCATCCACATATTAAATGACTCAATTGTTGGAAATTGCTCTTTAGTAATTCGTTGATATGCTTTTTTCTGTGAAGTACTTAAGTTCAATGGCAAGAATGTACTAACTGGCTTAGCACTATTCGTTACCTCAATAGCTAAATCAATAAAGATTGGTGTATCAGCCAATGATAGTGCCTGTTGCTTATCGAACACATAGATATCTACTACTACATCGCTCTCGTAGTCACGTAGTTTTGTACGTTGTATAAATTGATATAGTTCTTCATTCTCTCTTGCTTGTACTATCTGCTTGTATGTTAGGCCAAACATTAATTCACATTGTTTTACTTCTACATTAGAAGGTTTGAGTGAACTTAACCAAACGGCTTTTGTGTAGTTCTTGTAATCATTAATACCCCGGCTTTTAGGTGGTACATACTTACCGTTAAGTACTTTTTCGTTTTGGTCACTATTCACGGTAAATATGTAATCAGTTAAATTACTTCTTATCCACTCTAAAACCTTCTCAAACTGCTCAGGTGAGTTTGAACGTAGTGAGGCAGTTAATGGTACATCACTAAAGTAATGTACTCTCATACGCTGCTGTAGGGGTACTGAACGCTCTCTCAGTTTTATGGTAGTACGTTCAAAACTTTCAGGTGATGATAAGTACACAAGTGTGTTCTCAAAATCGTTAGCCATAAACGTAATATCAAGCCCAATGAAACGTTTCAAGTTCACCCAAGACATTACTTGAAGCTGATCTTTCTCTTGTTTGTACTGATTAGTACCGCCTACTTTCTCAAAGAAACGTGCATTGAAAAGAAAGTGATCATACTGCTTAACGAAAGAAAATGCTTTGGCCGCATTTTCAAGTACTACATCATTGAATTCCGTAACTGGTTTAGCCGTAACATGATTATCACCAATTGCTTCAAAGCTATGAAACAATTCATTCTCAATTAGTGATTTCTGGTTGGTGTTTGGTGTTGCGAAGTCATGGAATGATACAACATCATCTAGATATATCTTCCACTGTCGAAGTAATGATAAATCCGTTATACGCAAAAATGATTTATCAGTGATAAGTAACACTCTACAAGTTGGATTTAATAAAAATTCATATAATTCTTTTTCCACACTTTCAGTACAGCTTCTGGACGTAATCATCTTTGACACAGTCCCTAAGTCCCTATGTGTTTGTTCGACCAACTGTAATGTACCTTGTACGATGATATACCGATCATCAGTACGTAATATCTGTTGAATTAGTGCATGTGTCTTACCACTACCGCAATCTGAACTAATGTATTTTAATCTGCTATAAATAGTCATGTAATATCCCTATAGTATTAAAATAGCCAGCCTTCCCGCTGGCTTTTTTATTATTTTGAATAGTTGTAAAGTACTGAACTTAACTTTGTGTAATTTGAGTATTGGTTAGATAAAGCTAAACACCTTTCTTTTCGTGCAAGTACATATTCGTCATGTGCTTCTTGTACTGTAGGATATGTACCTAATTTTATTATTACCCCATTGATAGAAATTTGGGCCTGATACCCTTTATGATTTTGTACAACTCCCTTCATTAATGATGTGCTGAATGTTCGAAACAACTGATTTACTTCATTAGGTACGAACAAGCAGGTGTCCGGACTGTATATAGTACCTGATAGAAGGTCTTTATCTAATTGCCATCCGTTTTCATAGTTCGGTTCGAACCAAGCATAAAAATTACTAAATGCATACCATGCATTGCATATACTCACACTAGTGTAATTTTTGCTATGTTCAACTCTGTAATGCATATTCTGCCAATACCTATATGCTTCTTTATATAGTTGGTATTGATTACGTGTACATTTTAAATCATTTATCTTAGTCATTTTATATAATCCTTTATATTAAAGTACTTCAATCCTTGAAGTACTGATTACTTACTACCTAATATTATATGTTGGTTAATTAAGTACTGAATGGCTCCTGAAATGCTATTTGCTTTCCCATTATTAATTATTTTTTGTAGTGCTTCATGTTGAGTATTGTTAAGGCGTACTCCCACGCCTAGAGTTTTTTGCTCTTTCATATATTTTCCTTGTTCACATTTTTTTGTAATTTTCCGACAAAAAACACCCTAACATTGCGTTAGGGTTATAAGCGGAGATTTATCTTGCAATATGAGTATAAGACATAAATCATTTTCGTTTCAGGAATAATTTACTTCTTATTATTTTTATTTATTCTTTTTGTCAAACATGGGTATATAATACGAAATATAATTACTAAAACATAAAAAATAATTATTAATGGATACAGTATAAAAATATATAACAAACCAACTATAAACTCTTGTAATAAACACAACATATATTAATCTCCATTTGAATTACATTGTATTTATCATCAAGTATAAAAAAGCCCCCATAATGGAGGCTAATTGACTGCTACAATTAGGAGATATATTAAGCTTCAAGTACTTAGACCATGAAGGAATAGGTGCGAATATTTTTTGTATAATGTTTGAACTTAACACTAAACGCTACTATATGTTCTTTAATCTAAAGATTCCCCATATTCGAATGCTTCATCAGTCATTCTTTTAATTTCCTCTTGGGTATATTCTTCATTTTTTGTGGGATCAACACAAAGATCTTTTTCATCAAAAAACGCTACTGCCTCTTTGAATATTGTGACTCCCTTTTCATCTTTATACATAACAGGTATTTTTCGTGCTTTCATTTCAAGTACTTTCGGTTTCATATTTTATTCCTCATCATTTGTTAACTTAGATTTTAATGCATTTAACCGTTGAAACTTTTACCCATACTTAACCTCACTTTATCAAAACAGCTTCTTTAAATTGCTTAATCAAGTTATCCGATTTTTTCAATCCGTTCTCATTGCAATACTTCTCAAACACAACCTGAGAAATAGAATTAAGAGTACCATTTGCATTCAAGTAAAATTCTGAATCTTTATATCGAGCATTCAATGGGTAAATTTCACAATACTGGGTACTATATGCTCGCATGAAAGTATCAAGTACCATCATTTCCGGTTTTTCTATAATCAATTGTTTATACGCATCACTGTCTGTTAGCTTTTTAACTAGTTTCTTATGGGAAGTACTGTATTCAACTCCATCAAAAACAACTAGAAATTTATCATTAGCAGATGGTACACCA
The DNA here is from genome assembly GCF_040578655.1 of Phytobacter sp. RSE-02. Classification (NCBI taxonomy): domain Bacteria; kingdom Pseudomonadati; phylum Pseudomonadota; class Gammaproteobacteria; order Enterobacterales; family Enterobacteriaceae; genus Phytobacter; species Phytobacter sp. RSE-02. The sequence goes on from NZ_JBEULY010000003.1 coordinate 255,096, forward strand.
CCGAGATAACGAATAAACTCTTCAATATTGATACCTTTATTAATAAGTTCATTCTTGCATTCATTATATAATTCATCTTGTTGTTTAATTTTATTAATCTGCTCTTGAATAGCTTCTTGTTTTTTCAAGAGATCATTAATAGTTTCCTTTTTGCTTTTACTCATGACTGCCTCGCTTAATTATAAAATGACAATGAGCGGCCCGTCGATTAATTAATAATCTGATTGACGTTCAATTTAATTTTATCGCGTGTCGGGCTGATGGAAATATATTACCACCCTGAACGGCTGGCAGCAACAAATAAATGAGAAAATCTTAAAATAATTGTTGACAAAACTCAAAATTAAAAATGTACTTTAAATTCCTTCTTAATAACTCTATCCGCACGTTCTGATAGTTAGTTTATTAGTACATTTAATTACTAGTACTTTTCCATTCAAATAATATTCCAGTACTTAATTTTATATTATCGCTCTATTCTTGACGCTGGCGTTATCGCAATAAATCGGCCCAAAAATCATCAAATAGGCATAGATAGTTCATTCATTGTACAACAAGGTTAAATCTCATACACATTAATTCAATATTAATGCATTTATTTTGCATAAAAATGCAATAATGGAGTGTAATTATTCAGAGATCGTCTAAAACGCTCTGTATCGCATTTTAAGGCCACCAGGCTAAAGACGAAGAATTACATTGGCAGGCGTAAAAAAACCTCACAGAACGCTTCCTGTGAGGTTGGATTTTTAAGAAGTACCGCGTTTTATATATTAAAATTGCAAAGTATCTTTGGGTAAAAGGTTAAGTACTTCATCTTTACTGATAATGCTTTCGCCTTGTATATATGTGTTGTTTTTTTGGTTATAAATTACAGTACCTTGTTTTGTTAAAAAGGTTACTTCATTTTCACTGATGAATACATTACCTAATACCTGACCGTCTTTAGCATCAACGTTGAGCCATTGCAACTCCTTCCCAGAATAGTATTCAATTGATATTAAAATAGTATCAGAGTTAGTTCTAAAAGCTGCTATTCTCTTGATAACCTTCCGCAGATGAGCATTGAATTCCTGTCTCATTGCAACATTCTCTCGATCTAATAATCCATCAGTAATGTTCTGAGCAATAGCATTAACCTCATCTTTTACATTATTACTCTTCTTCAATTCATCAAGACTATTTTCGAGATCTCGAATCTTAATTTGTAGATTTTTAAGTATGCGTCTATCGCTTGGGTCTGGAATATCCTCTTTTTCAATATCACTCATGACCTCATCGCGGTACTTTATAGTATAAATCAATTCATCATTAATCTTGTCAAACTCTTCATTTTGCACTGGTACTATTATTACATCATTCAATTTTCTCAAATGATTCAGAAGTGCCATCTCGAGAAATTCATACTTGAACCCCCTTGCACTACATCTCTTATTCCCTGCTACAACATGTGAGCAACGGCAGTACCTATTTTTGTAATCTATCATTACGAATAGATGTGCCTCATTGCATATGCCACACATTAGCATGCCAGAAAAAAGATTATTAGCACTTCTTGATATAGTTTTACTACGACCTTTACTTTTTAATTTTTGTTCAGCAGTTTTGAATTCACGTTGAGAAATGATTTCAGGGTAAATGATCATTTCATCATATTCTTGTCGTATTTTTGATTGAGGTCTATATTTCCCTGTTACTCTTACATCAGTTAACACACGATGTATGTTCCACCCTCCCCAAGTTTTACCATTGTATAACCAACCCCTGGTATTCAGTTCATCACGTATAAATGCTTGTCCATAACCTTTATTGTACAATTCAAAGATTAGTCGTATTGCTCTAGCATGTTCTTCAATAATATTGTACTCACCATTTTTAACTTTCAACCAACCAGGACAGCGACCTGTTAACGGTACTTTATACTGAACAGTATTTCGAAACCGTTTATCCCAATTTTTTGTTGATAGTTTTTGTTTTCGAAGTGATTCTTTGTGGCTACGAGTTAATCCTGCACTAATTAAATTTGTGTCTGAAAACTGATGATGAACTGTTTCCTGTTCTGCTTCATGTATATCACAACCGTTATTAATTAGTTTCAAAAACAATTCAGTTGCCGTGTTTGGATTTACACGCGAAAATCTATCAATATTTTCCAGAACCAATACTGCATTTTTTATTCTTCCTTTTACAATATCATCTATGAATCCGTGCAGTACTGAACCTAGTGCAATGTTCTTTCCTGAGAAACCAGAAACACCCTCAGCATTAAGAAAGGTAACAGTACTGGCATCGAGTGAATAGCCAAGTTTAAGTTCATCATCATAGTTCTTAATGTACTGCATTAATAAGCTTTGTTGCCTACTCATACCAAAACCACCCATTTCTGTCTTTTGGCGGCCAGACGATACCCTACAGTAGCAATATACGTTTTTCGTTTTCATGTACTGAATCCTTAACAAACCCGTGCTGTATAGTAGCATGATACATGGTGGTATAAGGACTAACAGGATGCAGCGCGATACCCGTCCCACAGAGTTAGGCGATTACCTCAAACACCGCCGTGCGCGGCTCGACCCGGATGCGCTTGGTTTTCATACCGGGCGTCGTCGTACACCCGGATTACGCCGTGAAGAGGTGGCGCATCTGGCCTGTATTAGCGCCACCTGGTATACCTGGCTGGAGCAAGGGCGCGGCGGCACCCCGTCAGCAGAAGTGCTGGAGCGCTTATGCCACGCTTTACAACTGAGCCCACCCGAACGTGAGCATGTCTTCCATCTGGCGCTCGGACGCGCCCCTGAGGTGCGTTATACCCCGTCGCTGGCCGTCACGGCGCGGCTGCAAAAGGTACTGGATTGTATGACGCTCAGCCCGGCGATGATCCGCACCGCGACCTGGTGTGTACTGGCATGGAATCAACCCGCTGCCGTCGTGCTGACCGATTATGCAAAGCTGCCCCATACCGAGCGCAATATTCTGCGGCGTATCTTTCTCGACCCGCAGGTACGTGAGGTCCAGGCAGACTGGGAAGGTCTGGCGCAGTCGCTGGTCGCCGCTTTTCGCGCAGATGCTACCCGCTCAGGCGCAACAGCAGAAGTGAAACCGCTTATTGATGAATTGATGGCCGCGTCGCCGCTGTTCGCCGAACTGTGGCGCAGCAATACCATCGACACGATGGGCGAAGGCACGAAAGTGCTGATTCATCGCGAGGCGGGGAGATTATCGCTGGAGTATTCGAGTTTTGCCGTTGAAGGGCAGCCAGATCTGACGATGATCGTCTATAACCCGTCAACGCCTGAGGATGCCAAAAAAATCAGCGCATTACTTAGCGCAGCCGCCCGCGCGCCAGATTAAGCCGGGTATCGCTCATTTGCACTGCGTTCTGGCTGACATGGCAATGGGTGATAGCAATCGCCAGCGCATCGGCGGCGTCCGCCTGCGGGTTCGCCGGAAGTTTCAGCAAGGCGCGTACCATATGCTGAACCTGGCTTTTCTCGGCGCTGCCAATACCGACGACCGTCTGTTTGACCTGACGGGCCGCATATTCAAACACGGGTAGGTCCTGGTTTACAGCAGCCACAATGGCCACACCGCGCGCCTGCCCAAGCTTGAGCGCAGAATCGGCGTTTTTTGCCATAAAGACTTGTTCAATCGCGAAGTAATCAGGCTGGAACTGGGTGATGATTTCCGTCACACCGGCATAAATTAATTTCAGGCGCGACGGTAAATCATCAACTTTGGTACGGATGCATCCGCTGCCCAGGTAGGTCAGTTGCCTGCCTACCTGGCGAATCACACCGTAACCGGTTACGCGTGAACCCGGGTCGATACCGAGAATGACAGACATCACGCGTCTCCGGTTATTGCGATAAGTTGCCTAATCACAGAGTAGCCGCAACCTCGTCAGAAATTTCACCGTTATGGTAAACTTCCTGCACATCGTCGCAATCTTCGAGCATGTCGATCAAACGCAGCAGTTTCGGTGCGGTTTCCGCATCCATATCCGCTTTGGTTGACGGGATCATGGAGACTTCGGCGTTGTCGGCTTTCAGGCCTGCCGCTTCCAATGCATCACGCACTGCGCCCATCTCTTCCCATGCGGTGTAAACGTCAATGGCACCGTCGTCGAAAGTCACAACATCTTCCGCGCCCGCTTCCAGCGCCGCTTCCATGATGGTGTCTTCGTCGCCTTTCTCGAAAGAGATCACGCCTTTCTTGCTGAACAGGTAAGAAACGGAGCCGTCAGTACCCAGGTTACCACCGGTTTTGGTGAAGGCATGGCGCACTTCGGCAACGGTACGGTTGCGGTTGTCAGACAGACATTCCACCATCACCGCTGTGCCGCCAGGACCGTAACCTTCATAAATGATGGTTTCCATGTTCGCGTCTTCATCACCGCCCACGCCACGTGCGATAGCACGGTTCAGGGTGTCACGGGTCATGTTGTTCGACAGCGCTTTATCCACTGCCGCACGCAGACGCGGGTTGGAACCGATATCGCCGCCGCCAAGGCGCGCTGCGGTAACCAGCTCACGAATAATTTTGGTAAAGATTTTACCGCGCTTGGCATCCTGTGCCGCTTTGCGGTGTTTGGTGTTGGCCCATTTACTGTGACCTGCCATAAGAAACTCTCCACTTAACCGTTGATTTATACGGCATGAATTACAAATTCTTCAATCGCCTGCCGGTTGCTCCATGATTTGGTTAACGCGGCCGCTTGCGGCGCATCGACCCAGCGGTAAGCCAGATGTTCAGTGAACACGACCGACCGTTCATGGGGTAGCGCAAGACAGAACCAGGATTCGGTATTGCGCACCACGCCAGGGGCGTAGCGATGACGTAAATGTTCAAAAATTTCAAACTCCACCGTGCGCTGACAGTCAATTAAGGCCAGTTGCTCAGTCGCAATGTCAATGGCGACCTCTTCCTTTACTTCGCGCGCGGCGGCTTGCGATGCGGACTCTCCCTCTTCCAGGCTGCCGGTAACCGACTGCCAGAAATCGGGATCGTCGCGTCGCTGCAACATCAGCACCCGCTTCGTGTCCTGGGCATAAATAACAACTAAGACAGAAACGGGATACTTAAATTGCATATTATTCGTTCTCCGAAATCTCTTTTGACGCTTTCGGAAGCACCTGAATACCCAGTTCCGCCAGGGAAGCCGGGTTAGCAAAGCTCGGTGCTTCGGTCATCAGACAAGCAGCCGCAGTGGTTTTCGGGAAAGCGATAACGTCACGAATGTTGTCGGTGCCGGTCAGCAGCATAGTCAGACGATCCAGACCAAATGCCAGGCCTGCGTGCGGCGGGGTACCGAATTTCAGCGCATCCAGCAGGAAGCCGAACTTCTCGCGCTGTTCCTGTTCAGTAATGCCCAGAATGCCGAACACGGTCTGCTGCATATCACCACGGTGAATACGCACAGAACCACCGCCCACTTCGTAGCCATTGATAACCATATCGTAAGCGTTCGCAACCGCCTCTTCCGGCGCGGCTTTCAGTTCATCCGCCGTCATGTCTTTCGGTGAGGTGAACGGATGGTGCATTGCGGTCAGGCCGCCTTCACCGTCTTCTTCAAACATCGGGAAGTCGATAACCCACAGCGGCGCCCATTTGTTTTCGTCGGTCAGGCTCAGGTCTTTACCGAGTTTCAGACGCAGCGCACCCAGCGCATCAGCTACCACTTTCTTGTTGTCGGCGCCGAAGAAAATCATGTCGCCGTCTTGTGCGCCAGTACGATCCAGGAGAGCTTCAACGATGTCCGCGGTCAGGAATTTCGCCACCGGGCTGTTGATGCCTTCCATGCCTTTCGCACGTTCGGTCACTTTAATGTAAGCCAGGCCTTTCGCGCCGTAGATCTTCACAAAGTTGCCGTATTCATCAATCAGTTTACGGGTCAGAGAGGCACCGCCAGGAACGCGGAGCGCGGCAACGCGGCCTTTCGGATCGTTGGCTGGGCCAGAGAAGACCGCAAACTCAACGTTTTTCAGCAGATCGGCTACATCCACCAGCTCCATCGGGTTACGCAGGTCCGGTTTATCGGAACCGTAACGACGCTCCGCTTCGGCGAAAGTCATGATCGGGAACTGGCCCAGATCGACGCCTTTAATGTCCAGCCACAGGTTGCGGATCAGCTCTTCCATCACTTCACGCACCTGCGGTGCGGTCATGAAGGAGGTTTCCACGTCGATCTGGGTGAATTCTGGCTGACGGTCAGCGCGCAGATCCTCGTCACGGAAGCATTTCACAATCTGATAGTAACGATCGAAACCGGACATCATCAGAAGCTGTTTGAATAGCTGTGGAGACTGCGGCAGCGCGTAGAATTTGCCTTTATGTACGCGTGAAGGCACCAGATAGTCGCGCGCGCCTTCCGGCGTCGCTTTGGTCAGCATTGGGGTTTCGATATCAAGGAAACCGTGGTCATCCATAAAACGACGCACGAAGCTGGTAATTTTGGCGCGGGTTTTCAGGCGCTGGGCCATTTCCGGACGACGCAGGTCCAGATAGCGGTATTTCAGACGCGCTTCTTCGGTATTAACCTGATTGGAATCCAGCGGCAGCGGCTCAGAGCGGTTGATAATGGTCAGTTCGCTGGCAAACACTTCCACTTCGCCGGTCGCCATATCGCTGTTGACGTTTCTTTCGTCACGAGCACGCACGGTGCCGGTCACCACGATGCAGAACTCATTACGCAGTTCGGAAGCCAGTTTGAAAGCTTCGGCGTCCGGGTCGAAGAACACCTGAACGATGCCTTCACGATCACGCATATCAATAAAAATGAGGCTGCCGAGATCACGACGACGATTGACCCAACCACACAGAGTCACCTGCTGTCCCACGTGGGACTTACGCAACTGTCCGCAATATTCTGTACGCATGAGATATCCCTTAACTTTGCCGCAGGCTGATTGTTGCCTGCCGTGCAGGCGACGATGTCGCAGCTTTAGCTGAATGTCACAACTGGATGAAAAAAGGCGGCTATTATACTGGAAATAATGGCACACGATAAGCCCGATACCGCCTGTACGCGCGTTTGCTGCGCACGCTTAGTGCGTATTCTCACAAAAATTAACAAAATTTGTAAACCGGGTGCAGCAGGATACCGCGTAAGGTAAGTGCGACCTCATTCTTTTTTCAGGAGTTATCATGCTTGAACTTAATGCTGCCAACACCGCCCTGGTGGTTATTGATTTGCAGGAAGGTATTCTGCCGTTTGCCGGTGGTCCGCACAGCGCTGAGGATGTGGTGAAACGTGCCGCGACGCTGGCTGAGGCGTTTCGCGCTAACAGTGCGCCGGTCATTCTGGTCCGCGTTGGCTGGTCTGCCGATTTTGCCGAAGCGTTAAAACAGCCGGTTGATGCGCAGACTGGCGGTCACGCGTTGCCGGAAAATTGGTGGACGTATCCGCTGACGCTTGGCAAGAAAGAGAGCGACATTGAGGTCACTAAACGCCAGTGGGGCGCATTCTACGGTACCGATCTGGAGTTGCAGTTGCGCCGCCGTGGTATCGACACCATCGTGCTGTGCGGTATTTCCACCAACATCGGCGTGGAATCCACCGCCCGCAACGCCTGGGAGCTGGGCTTTAACCTGGTGGTTGCGGAAGATGCCTGCTCCGCTGCCAGCAGTGAACAGCATCAGGGCAGCATGAAAAATATCTTCCCGCGAATTGGTCGCGTGCGCAGCACCGGGGAGATTCTGGCCGCGTTATGATTTACCTTGGCCTGCCGCAATGGTCGCACCCGAAATGGGTGCGCCTTGGCATCACCAGTCTTGAAGAGTATGCCCGCCACTTTAACTGCGTGGAGGGCAACACCACGCTCTATGCCCTACCGAAAGCCGAAATTGTCCAGCGCTGGTACGATCAAACTCACGATGATTTTCGCTTTTGCTTTAAATTTCCGGCGACCATTTCCCATCAGGCCTCGCTGCGCCAGTGCAGCGATTTGACGCAGGAATTTTTCACCCGTCTTGCGCCGCTGGAAACGCGTATCGGCCAGTACTGGTTACAACTGCCCGCCACTTTTGGTCCGCGCGATCTTCCGGCACTGTGGGCTTTCCTGGATGCACTTCCGGCGGATTTCACCTACGGTGTTGAAGTGCGCCACCCGGAATTTTTTGCCAAAGGCGAGACGGAGTTGTCACTTAACCGCGGTCTGCATCAGCGCGGCGTCAACCGGGTGATTCTGGATAGCCGCCCTATTCACAGCGCCATCCCCCACAGCGAAGCGGTGAGGGATGCGCAGCGCAAGAAGCCTAAGCTGCCGGTTCATGCCCTGGTGACCGCACAAAACCCATTGATCCGCTTTATCGGTAGTGACGATATGGAACAGAATCGTCAATTATTCAGCGTCTGGCTGGAGAAGCTGCCGCAATGGGAGAAGCAGAGCACGCCATATCTGTTTTTGCACACCCCTGATAACGGCCAGTCGCCGGAACTCGTGGATGTACTGTGGAAAGATCTTCAGCAGGCGCTGCCCTCTATTGGCACTCCTCCGTCCATTCCTCAGCAATCTTCTCTTTTCTGAACGGATTACCTATCATTGTAAAGCCATCCGCGTATAAAGGGAGTTTGTATGGTAAGCGCGCTGTATGCCGTGCTGGGTGCGTTACTGCTCATTAAGTTTTCATTTGATGTTGTGCGTCTGCGCATGCAATACCGCGTCAGCTATGGCGACGGTGGGTTCAGCGAGTTGCAAAGCGCCATTCGTATTCACGGCAACGCGGTGGAATACATTCCGCTGGCGTTGGTGCTGTTGTTATTTATGGAGATGAACGGCGCTGAAACCTGGATGGTTCACGTGTGCGGCATCCTGCTTATTGCCGGACGTTTAATGCATTACTACGGGCTTCATCACCGACAACTAAGCTGGCGTCGTTCCGGAATGAGCGCGACCTGGAGCTCGCTGCTACTGATGGTGGTCGCAAACCTGTGGTATATGCCGTGGGAGTTGGTTTTCTCCCTGCGTTAGCGCACAATACGCCACTTTGTTTTCCCGGATGTTTACATTATGTCTAACCGCGACATGCTTTTTTCCGCGCCTATCGCCAGCCTGGGCGACTGGACCTTTGATGAACGGGTTGCCGAAGTCTTCCCGGATATGATCCAGCGCTCCGTCCCGGGTTACTCCAATATTATCTCGATGATCGGCATGCTGGCGGAGCGTTTCGTTCAGCCACAGACGCAGATTTACGACCTGGGCTGCTCTTTAGGCGCCGCGACGCTTTCCGTGCGCCGTAATATTCATCACGATGGCTGCAAAATCATTGCCGTTGATAACTCGCCGGCAATGGTTGAACGCTGCCGCCGTCATATTGATGCGTATAAAGCGCCTACGCCGGTCGAGGTTATTGAAGGCGATATTCGCGATATCACCATTGAAAACGCCTCAATGGTGGTGCTGAATTTTACCCTGCAGTTCCTTGTGCCAGAAGAACGTCAGGCGCTGCTGGATAAGATTTATCAGGGGTTAAATCCCGGCGGCGCACTGGTGCTGTCCGAGAAATTCAGTTTTGAAGATGCCAACGTCGGCGAGTTGTTATTCAACATGCACCACGACTTTAAACGTGCCAATGGCTACAGCGAGCTGGAAATCAGCCAGAAACGCAGCATGCTGGAAAATGTGATGCTGACGGATTCGGTCGAAAAGCATAAATCCCGCCTGCAACAGGCCGGGTTTAAACATAGCGAAGTCTGGTTCCAGTGTTTTAACTTTGGTTCGCTGATTGCCCTGAAAGCGGGTGACCAGGCATGATCACCTTCGAGCGTTTTTATCAGCAAATCGCCGTCAGCCCCCTGTCTCACTGGTTAGAAACCCTGCCGGCGCAGATTGCCGCCTGGCAACGTGACCAGCTTCATGGTCAGTTCAAACAGTGGACCAATGCGGTGAATTTCTTACCCGAGCTGACGCCTTCGCATCTCGACTTGCTTAATAGCGTCACCGCCGAAAGCGAAACGCCGTTAAGCGCAGGGCAACTGACGCGCATGGAGACCCTGCTGCGCAATCTGATGCCGTGGCGTAAAGGGCCTTACTCTCTGTATGGCATCAATATCGACACGGAATGGCGTTCCGACTGGAAATGGGATCGCGTGCTGCCGCACCTGTCTGACTTGCAGGGCCGGACTATTCTCGATGTAGGCTGTGGCAGTGGTTATCACATGTGGCGCATGATTGGCGCGGGGGCAAAGCTGGCCGTGGGCATCGACCCGACGCAACTGTTCCTGTGTCAGTTTGAAGCAGTGCGTAAGCTGTTGGGGGATGATCGTCGCGCCCATTTATTGCCGCTGGGTATTGAGCAACTTCCGGCGCTGAATGCCTTCGATACCGTCTTTTCCATGGGCGTGCTGTATCACCGTCGCTCACCGCTGGAGCACCTGTGGCAGTTGAAAGATCAACTGGTGAAAGACGGTGAACTGGTACTGGAAACGCTGGTTGTCGACGGTGATGAGCATACCGTTCTGGTGCCGGGTGATCGCTATGCCCAGATGCGTAACGTCTATTTTATTCCCTCGGCGGCGGCGCTGAAAAACTGGCTTGAGAAGTGCGGCTTTGTTGATGTCCGTATCGCCGATGTCTGTGCGACCACCACCGGGGAGCAGCGCGGTACGTCATGGATGGTGACGGAATCACTGGCTGATTTCCTTGATCCGAATGACCACACCAGAACCATTGAAGGCTACCCGGCCCCGGTGCGCGCGGTGTTAATTGCACGTAAACCATGATGAGTGACGAAGCCCTTTCGCCAGAATAGTTCGGTTTGCAACAAGGCGGCGACGCAGCGCATCCCCGGGAGCGTAGATAACCAGGTGACCGGGGTGAGCGAGAAAAGCCAACGCCGTTGCAGGCCGAAATGTGCAGGCGAAAGATAAAAAAAGGCCCCTGTTAATGGCAGGGGCCTGGTACGAGCAAGCATCATATTGGGCGACATGATGCGCGGTAAAAACCGGTTATGGGCGATGCTGAACAATCATTGTCTTCATCACCGCCACTGCCTCGCCGTCCACACCATAGCGCGAATACTCATCCGCGGCGGCGTCCGACGACATGGACAATCCTGTATTGCGATAACGCATGGGCGATGGTGTCCAGATACCCGCTGAGCTGTGAACTTCTTTCACGCCTGCGTCAAGAAAACGCATCAGGTTCGCTGCACGGACACCCGCGCCAGCCATAATGATTGGAACACCTGAATGGGTATTTAGTTCCATAATTAATGAAAGACCTTTTTCTGCGCTCGCCTGTTGACCTGACGTCAGGATGCGGACAACCCCTAAATCTCTCAATTTTTCAGCGGCTTCACGCGGTTTTGCACACATATCAAAAGCGCGATGAAAAGTGACCGCCATCCCCCCTGCCGCCTCAATAATTTGTTGCATACGCGGCATATCGACATTGCCGTCCTCATCCAGCACGCCGGTTACCATTCCCGGAAAACCCAGTTCGCGGATGGACTGGATATCCTCCAGCATGGCGGCGAATTCATCGTCGCTGTAGCAAAAATCGCCCCCGCGCGGGCGTACTATCGGGTGCACAGGGATGGTGACCCGCTGACGGGCGGCTTTAAGCGTCCCGAGTGAGGGGGTAAGCCCGCCTTCTTTCGGCGCGGCGCACAGCTCAATGCGGTCCGCCCCGTTTTGCTGCGCGATCTCCGCACAGGTTGCGCTATAGCAACATATTTCCAGTAACGTCATCTCTTCTCCCTTTAAGATGCAGCATGCTCAGCATGGCACTATTTAACAACCTGCGTGCTGAGCGCCCTCACACAGTGAGATTCTATTTCTCGCTGGCGACAATCTCTTCTATCGACCAGGGGTGAAATTTGACGGTGACTTTACCATCGGTCACGGCAAGCGTGGGGTTCGGCAGGCGCTCTCGTTCACCTTTTGGCGAACTGGTCTTTACAAAAATGCCTGGCTGGCTCAACCCCTCATCCGAAAGCAGCGCCAGCGCGCGGGCATTCAGGGTTTCCGGCTCACCCGGCAGTACAATTTCGATATGCTCCCACCCCTCGTGCGGGTAACGTTTTTCCCCCGGCCACGGCAGTTCGACCACGCTAAATGCCCAGTGCGCGACCTGCACCGGTTGCGATAACCTGAACAGACAGATAGGTCGGCCATTAATAAGGGTTTCTGAGAGCAGCTCACCGCACTGTTCAAAGCCGCGACGCCAGCGTTCGGCCGTCGCGTTCTGGTGACAGCGCAAGGAGATATGGTCAGCATTGAGTTCATGAATATCCAGCCCCAGGCGGGTGACAAGGTGTGTCAGATCCTCAATGAAACGCGGGAGATCTGCAGCGATATCCTGCAGCTCGTCAATATGTTGCCAGCCAGCCATAGTTTGTTCCCATGCGATGAATTCGGGCGATACTTTACCCTGTTCTGCGCATGTCACCAACTCAGGTTATGCAGTGACATCGCCCGCGTCTGACGTCACTGCCACCCGGTTATTTGAGGTTCAGGCGAAGCCCCAGGTCGTTGGGATAGGGATTGAAATAGTTTTGTGCCAGTAAATAGTGATCAGGGTATTCACCAAGGTAATGTTTGAGCAACGTTAAGGGGGCAAGTATCGGCAGCAGCCCGGCGCGATAGTGAAGAATCACCTCCCGAAGCTCACCGCGCTGACGAGGCGTAAGTTTGCCATGAAAGTACCCCTGAATGTGCATCAATACGTTAGTGTGATTCTTGCGGGAGGCCGGGTGTTTGAGGATCGCCATCAGCTTTTCCCGGTAAGCCTCGAAAAACGCCTCCAGGTTGTCCCACTGGGAAAGTGACGCGACAAACGGCCCGATCTCGCGGTATCCCGCCTGATGATGTGCCAGCAACTGGAGTTTGTAGCGGCTGTGAAAATCGAGCAGGCTGTGACGGGTCAGACCGCGCGCCCGCAGGGTATTGAGTTCATATAACGCGAATACGCGCTCCACAAAGTTCTCGCGCAATACCGGGTCGTGCAGGCGACCGTCTTCTTCCACCGGCAGCCACGGGTACGCCGAGAGTAACGCGCCGGTGAAACGCCCCACGCCCTCTTTCCGACCTCGCCCGCCTTTTTCATCATACAGTCGCACGCGTTCCATTCCGCAACTCGGTGATTTCGCACAGACGATAAAACCGGCCAGTTCGGCAACGCGGGGCAGGTACGCCGTGGTGAAGTCATCTATTTTCTGGGTCACATCCTCATTCGGCGCCTGGCTAAAGCGCATCCGGGTCTCGCCACTGGCGGTCTGAACCAGACGCAACGCCGGGCGGGGAACGGGCAGCCCCATAGCCATCTCCGGGCAGACAGGGCTAAAGGTCACCCACTGGGCAAGTTCGTCCATCACAAACCCCATGCGCTTATGTCCGCCATCGAAACGCACGGCCGAGCCGGTCAAACAGCCGCTGATACCAATCGTCGGTTGAGTTTTCATACCCCTCTCCTTTTTATTGTGTTTTTCGGGTGAAAAAGAGCGTGACCGTTGCAACGGTAATGCCGAATTTCTTCATGGCGGTTTTGTTGAAAAGGTGTGTATCGTCCTGCAGATACAGCCAGTCATCAAAGTGTAGCAGCCAGGTTTTCCCGTCAGCCGTCACGTTCATGCTGTAACGCCAGTTAAAGGCATTGCCTGCCGCCTGACCGCGTGCGACACCGTCGATATCGCCGGCAGTCCCTTCATAGCGGCCGTTACCGGTACGCCGGATATGCCACACCCGCTGCTGTTTTTCGCCATCGTCGTACACAAAATGTTCGTTGAGTGTCAGCGTGTCGCCCACCACGTCGCCCTCTATCTCAACGTGGAAGCGGCGCAATTGTTTACCACTATAGTCCTGCACCATGCCCCAGGCTTCGGTCTTGCCCTGAAAATAGTGAAATATATCGAGCGATGGCTGTTGGCGTTGATAGTCATTTATCTCGCTACTACAGCCCGTCAGCATTAAGAGAAGTGTCAGTCCAAGTGCCAGAATGCGTTTCATTGTTCACCTCCAATAAGCTGCTGACGCAGCCTGGGGTATTGCGTATGGGGATCGAGCCAGATGGCCAGAAAGCTGATGCTGAACGCCAGGGATTGCGGTGGCCCCAGCGGGGTAAAGGCTTTTTGCGCCGCCGAAGCGCGATACCAGAACTGCCCTTGTTTATCGTGCAGAACAAACGCCAGTTGCGTGCCCGAACGGACATCCGGCCAGAGCGTTGCCAGGGTGCGTAGCCAGGCCTGACTCTGCGCTTCCCGCGTCAGAATGCCCAGCGCCAGCCACTGTTCGCGAGTCGCATCGACCAGTTCATCACGCGTGATGTCCCGCGCGTAGGTAATGATTAACGCCTGGTCCTGATCCACTGCGATATAGCGCCCCTGCGGCGTGCGCAGTTGCGAGGTATAAACGGTAAAGGGCCCCCAGGTTAACGTTGCGTCACCGCTTTTGCGCCAGTTTAGCCAGTCGGAGGCGCTCACTAAGGGAGTGGCGGCTATCAGTAATAGCAGCGCAAAGCGCAGAACTTTCATTGCCGCCTCCCCATCAATAAATGGAAAAAAAGCGCCAGTACCAGCCATCCGAGTCCGAGCCAGCTCAGCACAATAAAGTTCGGTTGCAGGAATGTAATCGCCCCCAGACGTTCACCGACATAGTAAGCAACAGGCCCGCCCAGCGTCGCCAGCAGCGCCAGCGTCCAGCCCGGCAAGGCACTGGTGTGGGTGAGTCGGGTCCAGACGACGGCAAACATCAGCCACAGCGCCACCATCCACAATGGCAGCACGCCATCTCCGCTAAAGCGGATCAATCCGGTAAGCGCCCAGAGGGCATCCAGCGAGCCGCCAGCCCCGGCCAGCACCAGCGCATATATGCGCAGCGCTGGCGCAAGCATAACGCAGGCGAGCATCGCCAGTGCGAGCCAGACGATAATGCCGCGCTCACGAAACAGCACCACCAGCGTCCAGTAAAGATCGAACGCCACGGCCATGATGAAAACCTGCAGATGGCGGTTCATACACGTTCCGCAGTCAGTTGCACCACGCTGATAGTGCGTGCATTGAAACCCGCTTCGCAGTAGCCAAAATAGTAGAGCCACATGCGGCGAAAACGCTCATCAAACCCCAGCTTTTCAATCTCTTGCCAGGCCTGAACGAAACGCTGACGCCAGTGCGCGAGGGTGCGGGCATAATCGGGCCCCATATCGAACACATTGCGCACCACAAAATCGGTATGGCGGGTCATCAGGTTGTTCATTGCCGTTATGCTCGGCAAGAAACCGCCGGGAAAGATGTAACGCTGGATAAAATCGACGCTTTTGCTGTAATCGCTGTAGCGCTGATCCTGAATGGTGATGGCCTGAATTGCCATTTTCCCGCCTGCGCGCAGGCGCGCCTGACAGGTTCGAAAGAAGGTCGGAAGATAGCGTTTTCCTACCGCTTCAATCATCTCAATCGAAACCAGTTTGTCGAACTGTCCGGTCAGGTCGCGATAGTCGCACAGCAACACCTGAACCTTATCCTGCAAGCCTGCCTGGAGAATGCGTGCCTGAGCCCACGTATACTGCTCGCGTGATAGCGTGGTGGTGGTCACCCGACAGCCATAATGACGTGCGGCATACTCCGCCATGGCCCCCCATCCGGTGCCAATCTCCAGCAGGTGATCGTCCGGCGTTAGGGCCAGTTGTTCGCACAATCGCGCCATTTTTGCCTGCTGCGCACTGGCGAGATCCTGATCGGGCGCGGTGAACAGCGCGCTGGAGTAGAGCAACTGTTCATCCAGGAAGTGGGCGTAAAAAAGATTCCCCAGATCATAGTGAGCGGCAATGTTTTCCCGCGCCTGCAGACGGTCGTTACGCCGTGTCCAGTGGCGTATCCGCTCAATCGGACGCCCGAGCAGGCGAAAGCCGCTTTCCAGTTTTCCCAGAACCTGGCTGTTGAGCGCTAAAATCTGCAACAACGGGGTAAGCTGATGCGTCTCCCACTCGCCATCCATCCAGGCTTCCGCCGCCGCAAGGCTACCACCAGTCAGTAAACGCCAGTAAACGGCCGGGGAAAGGATCTGCACCTCTGCGCGCAACGCGGCGGCAGTATCGCCAAAATGGTAAGTTTGCCCCCCCTCACGAAGCGTGAGAGACCCCACGCGTAAACCGTTCAGAAGGCGAAAGAGCATCCAGCGCGCGACGCGAGCATTACGCGGCATATCGGGTTCAAGCGCAAAGACGGGATCGGTCATGAGCGTTCACTCCTGCTGACGGGATGGTTATAAAGAGGTACGCGCTTAAGCCACAGACGCAGCGCCTGCCAATAAATGGTCATCACGGTCTTGAGCGTCATGAGCGGAAGACGCAACAGCAAGGACGTGAGTGCAGCGCGCGTTAATGGGCGCCGGGTCAGACGCAACGTGGCGTCGAAGACCTTCGCCTCTTGATGGTTTTCGATATGCATATGCAACGTTTTTCCGGGACGGTTAAAGCGCCAGTGATAGACCATATCCATCGGATTAAACGGGGAAACGTGGAACGCTTTTTCCAGCGGGCGGGCATTCTGTCCGTCAACGGCATAGTAATGTCGTTCATTCCAGGGCGTATTGCGCACCTCGGCCAGCACCCAACACAGAACGTCTTGCTGGTCGTAGCAGTAATAGAAATTGACCGGGTTAAAATGAAAGCCGAAATAGCGCAGTTGAGTGAGCAACATCACCCGCCCCTGCGGACGCTCGCCGGTCAGATTTTCCAGCCGTTCGAGAACTTTCGCCTTAAGCGGCGATCCCAGCGGATAATCCTCGTCATAAAAGGCGGCGGCAGCAAAACGGTTACGACGAATGCCTGACATCGGGAGTGCGTCCAGCTCATCCAGATCGAGCCAGGCCATAAATACGCGATAGTTGAAATGGTGCTCACGGGGCAGAAGACGCCGATGGCGTAAAACGCCTTCATAAAGACAACTGTTCATGTTACTGGCCCTCCCCATGCGCGATGCCCTGCACCACATCGAGCGCGCTGCGAACACCATCCTCATGAAAGCCGTTGTACCAGTAAGCGCCGCAGAACCAGCTACGCTGACGGCCATTAATCTCACCCCGCCGCGCCTGTGCCTGCCAGCTTTGTGGGTTAAGCAGCGGGTGCTCATAAACAAAGCGTTTCCAGACGTAGAGCTCATCAACGGGCTTGTCCGGGTTCAATGTTACGCAGAATAAAGGCGCTTCCTTTGGCAGCCCTTGCAGGATATTCATGTTGTAGGTCACACACGCGCTGGCCTGATCCTGCTCACTCAGGCGGTAGTTCCAGCTTGCCCAGGCACGCTCACGTTCCGGGAGCCAGCGTCGGTCACTGTGCAAGACCACCTCGTTACGCTGCCAGCCGATACCGCCGAGAATCTCTGTTTCCGCAACCGTGGGATCGGCAAGCATCGCCAGCGCCTGTGCGGAGTGGCAGGCAAAAATAACGTGGTCAAACGTAGAGGTCGCATCGGCAAGTTGGATTTCCACCCCCTTATCATGGCGGGTAACACTCTGCACCGGCGTATTGAGATGCAGCGTCAGGCGGTCGCCGAGTTTGGCGAGCATGGTGCGGATATACTCACGCGAACCGCCGGGTACCACATACCACTGCGGGCGATGGGTTACATCCAGCAGTCCATGATTCTCAAAGAAGCGCAGAAACAGTGGCAACGGGAAACGCCGCATCTCTTGCAGGGACGATGACCAGATGGCCGCCCCCATCGGCAGAATGTAGTGGCGGGCAAAAAAGGCGCTGAACCGGTGCTCATCGAGAAAGCTTTGCAGTGTGGCTTTCTCATCTACCTTGCCCGCGAGAGCCTGTTTTGCCTGGCGGTTAAAACGCACGATATCGCTGAGCAGATGCCAGAAAGATGGGTTAATGAGATTTCGGCGCTGGGCAAACAGCGAAGCAAGGGTGTGACCGTTATACTCCAGCCCACTTTGCGGATTGTGGACGGAAAAACTCATTTGCGTCTTCTGCCCGGCAATACCCAGTTCGCTGAGCAACCCCATAAAACGCGGATAGGTGCGATCGTTGTAGACGATAAAACCGGTATCAATGGCCCATGTCCCCTGTGGCGTGGCGACATCCACTGTAGCCGTATGCCCGCCGGGCGTGGCTTGTGCTTCAAATAGCGTCACCTTGTGATGACCGGCCAGCCGCCATGCACAGGTCAGCCCTGCAATGCCGCTACCAATAATTGCAATGTTCATGGCCGTACCATCCTGCGCAAGAATGCCCGCTGCACAACCGCGGGAAGAGAGGAGAGCGCGCGCAACAGCAACCCAAAAGCGCCCGGAAATGCGATATGTGTTTTGCCCTTTGCGAGACCGCGACGAATCGCCGTTACCGCCTGCCCGACGCTCACCTGACCAGGCATAGAAAAATCGTTTTTACGGGTCAGCGGGGTGTCGACAAAGCCCGGCGAGACCACGGTGACAGCGATCCCTTTCGGCTCCCAGTCCAGGCGCAAACTGTCAGCAAACCAACTGAGCGCAGCTTTTGACGCGCCATAGGCTTCGGCGCGGGGAAATGGCAGCCAGTGCGCCATCGAACTGACCAGTACAACGCGACTTCCGGGTTTAAGCTGTGTCTGGAGCGCGGCAAGACAGTTCACCGGGCCAAGAAAATTGGTGCTCATCACCCGTTCGACAAGAGCGGCATCCACCACCCCGTGCTCCAGATATTCGCAGGTGCCCGCACAAAGAATAACCAGATCGGCAGAACACCCTTCCAGCGCCTGGCGACAGGCGTCCCTGTCTGTCATATCGAACAGGCGCAGACGAATGTTAGGGCTATGCTGCTGTAGCGCCTCCAGACGCGATGGATCGCGCCCGCAGGCAATGACGAGGTAGCCATCGGCGGCGAAGGATTTAGCAAGCCCCTCGCCAATACCCGAACTGGCACCCGTGATAAGCACCGTTTTCATGCGCGGACCCTCTTTTTCACACCGCGGACCGCCCAGCCCAGTACAGGAAGATGCTCATACAGCATCTCCCCGGCGTCGTAAAAATCACGCTGATGTAAGACGTGCTCCCCCTGTACTTCCACGACCGAACAGCCTGGCAGCGTGAGGGGTTCGTTCCCACGGATATGCGGATGCGACCAGTGCATAGTCCAGGTCACCGCAAAACGCTGACCATCACAAAGCGGGGGATCAATAGAGAAACGGCACTGTTCAACGTTCGCCAGCAGATGGGTGAAGTAACGATGGATAGCAACGAATCCGTGATGCTCGCCAAACGGATCCTGCAACACAGCATCGGGATGATAGAGCGCGCTCAGCGCCGACGGCGGCTGGCTGTCCAGTTCAGCGTAGTAATGAATAAACCGATCAATGACGGACTGCATGGTGCTCATGGGTCTTACCCTTTCCGTTGACAAAACGCGGCTATCGCTCGATCTAAAACTTACACAATTAATTATATTTGTCCAAGTTTGTTGCAAAAATATTTTACAAACCATTAAATATCAACAAATTAATGCGATTAATTTTGTGCTTAATTTGAGGAAAAGGCGTAACCGTCCAGGTCGCTATGTAGCGACCATGAACACAAGCAGAAGAGAGGATCTAGAGGGTAATAACGTCGAGGGAATTGACCTGCGATTGCCACAGTTCAATCTGTTTTTTACGCGCGGCCGATAACTTACCGCTGGTGACCAGCAACCATTTTCTTGTCGGCAAAATCTCCGGCGCCAGCATTGCAGGCGGAACCGGAAGGATATCGATGCGATGCCCCTGCCCGGTCAGCCGCAACGCTTCAAGCCAGATTTCACAAGGGTCGGTCAGATGCCAGCCGGTGATAAGATAATTATCGCCTGGCGCGCGCTTATCCCCTTCAAGGCAAAACGAGGTGTAGGAGATAATAATGCCGTCGAGGATTTCACGTAGTGTCATCATTGCCGCAATATTGGCGGACATTTTACTGCGCAACGGGCGCAACACTTCCGTGACCAGTTCCGGGCGAGGATACTCGCGTCCGGAGTCGTAAATAAGCTGTCGCAGAGAGTCAATCTTCCCCTCTTTCAGCCGTGAAAGCATATTCTCTTGCAGGGTGACCCAGTTGTTCGTTCGCCGCATCTCTGGCCTTGCCAGCAGCGGCTTAACCTGGCTAACAGGCACCCCTTTTTTCACCCAGTCGAGAATTTTAAGCGCCTGTTGCACGTCGTCATCGTTGTAAAGCCGGTGCCCACCTTCCGTGCGCATCGGTTTGAGCAGACCGTAGCGGCGCTGCCAGGCGCGTAGTGTGGTCGCCGTTATCCCGCAAAGCCGGGCAAATTCGCCAATGGAATAAGTCATAGTACGCTCAAAGAAATAAACTCTTCTTACTATACTACGGATAAATCCCCCACGCAGGATAGCGAGTAAGATCAGGCGCCTGGCGTTTCGGATGAGGGGGCTGAAAACATGTCCATGATCGAATGTGTTAAGCGTTCATCCGGGCGCTAACAGGCCACGCTTTTTGACGTGAACCACCGGGTTACGGTGCTGACGCCTGCGGGCATTTGCAGTATACTCCCGCCTTTCATAATCAACACCCGGACGCGGCCTGCCCTTATGTGCCGCGTCATCAATGTAAGGTATCCCGGTGAATATTCAGGCTCTACTCTCAGAAAAAGTCGGTCAGGCGCTCATTGCCGCAGGTGCGGATGCGGATTGCGAACCGCAGGTCCGCCAGTCTGCAAAAGTCCAGTTCGGCGATTATCAGGCTAATGGCGTGATGGCAATTGCCAAAAAATTGGGCATGGCACCGCGACAACTGGCCGAGAAGGTACTGACTCATCTCGATCTCAGCGGGATCGCCAGCAAAGTGGAAATCGCCGGACCTGGCTTTATCAATATCTTCCTGGCCCCGGAGTTTCTGGCAGACCAGGTAAGCCTGGCGTTGCAGTCCGACCGTCTGGGCATCACGAAGCCGCAGGCACAAACCATCGTTGTCGATTATTCAGCGCCGAACGTGGCGAAAGAGATGCACGTTGGCCACCTGCGTTCAACCATCATCGGCGATGCATCCGTGCGAACCCTGGAGTTCCTCGGTCATAACGTGATCCGCGCGAACCACGTGGGTGACTGGGGTACCCAGTTCGGTATGCTGATTGCCTGGCTGGAGCTGCAACAGCAGCAAAACGCGGGTGAAATGGCGCTGGCGGATCTTGAAGGTTTCTACCGCGAAGCCAAAAAGCATTACGACGAAGATGAAGCCTTCGCCGAGCGCGCCCGTAGCTACGTCGTGAAACTGCAAGGTGGCGATGAATATTTCCTGCAGATGTGGCGCAAACTGGTCGACATCACCATGTCCCAGAATCAGATGACCTATGACCGCCTGAACGTTACCCTGACGCGTAAAGACGTGATGGGCGAAAGCCTGTATAACTCAATGCTGCCGGGGATCGTGGCCGATCTGAAAGCCAAAGGGCTGGCAGTGGAGAGCGAAGGCGCAACCGTGGTGTTCCTGGACGAGTTCAAGAACAAAGAAGGCGAGCCGATGGGTGTGATCATCCAGAAGAAAGATGGCGGCTACCTCTATACCACCACCGACATTGCCTGTGCCAAATACCGTTATGAAACGCTGCATGCAGACCGTGTGCTTTACTACATCGACTCCCGTCAGCATCAGCACCTGATGCAGGCCTGGACTATCGTGCGTAAGGCCGGTTATATACCGGAGTCTGTTTCTCTCGAACACCATATGTTCGGCATGATGCTGGGTAAAGACGGCAAGCCGTTCAAAACCCGTGCGGGCGGCACGGTGAAACTGGCTGATCTGCTTGATGAGGCGCTGGAGCGTGCCCGTCGTCTGGTGGCCGAGAAGAACCCGGATATGCCAGCAGACGAGCTGGAAAAACTGGCTAATGCCGTAGGTATCGGCGCGGTGAAATACGCGGATCTTTCCAAAAGCCGTACCACCGATTATGTCTTCGACTGGGACAATATGCTGGCGTTTGAAGGTAACACCGCGCCGTATATGCAATACGCTTACACTCGCGTACTGTCAGTGTTCCGTAAAGCGGATATCGACGAAAGCGCCCTTCTTGCCGCGAAGGTGGTGATCAGCGAAGATCGCGAAGCCCAGTTGGCCGCACGCCTGATGCAGTTTGAAGAGACGTTGAATGTGGTTGCCCGTGAAGGGACACCGCACGTGATGTGTGCCTATCTGTACGATCTGGCCGGTCTGTTCTCTGGCTTCTATGAACATTGTCCGATTCTGAGCGCCGGGAATGAAGAAGTTCGCAACAGCCGCCTGAAACTGGCGCTGCTGACTGCGAAGACGCTGAAACTGGGTCTGGATACGCTCGGTATCGAAACCATCGAACGTATGTAAATCGACGGTCTGTAAAAAAACCCGGCAAATGCCGGGTTTTGTTTTTATATCGCCATGCATGATAAAGATGCCCTCATCCCCCAGGGAGAGGGCCAGGGGTATATGCAGCTCAGGTGGTGGGTTCCGTTCCCCTTTATAATCCCCGCGGCCCCGCAAAGAAAGCGGTGCTTCGCACTGTGTTCGCCTCCCGCCCCGCTGCCTGCGGTCGGGAAAAGAGGTCAGCCCTGGCTAAAAAAGGTCGAAAACGTTCACAGCATTACCGACCGCACCAAGCGTATCCCCGGCAAGCTTTACGCCGCCGGGGAAACTTAGAAATACTTACGCAGATACTCGGTCAGACACAGCATCGCCATGGCCTGACCATACGGCATAGAGGTCAGCGGGATCTGGCGGTAGAAATCGAGATTGCTGCCCATGCCGGTACCGAATGAGACCTGCAGCAATTCGCCTTCAGGTGAGATATTCTTCACCACCGCTTTGATCGCTTTCTCAGCAACCTGCGCATATTCCTGGCCAACATAACGCTTACGTACCGCTTTCAGAATACCGTAGGCAAAACCGGCGGTTGCCGACGCCTCAAGATAGGATGTCGGATCGTCGAGCAGCGTATGCCACAGCCCGCTGTCGTCCTGGCATTTCGCCAGCGCAGCGATTTGTGCGTTCAACACCTGTACCAGATAACGGCGTACCGCATTGTTTGCCGGTAAATCCACCAGCTCCAGGAAATCCGGGATCACGATGGTCAGCCAGCTATTGCCGCGCGCCCAACGCGCATGCGCGAAGTTATGGCAACCTTCGTAGTTCCAGCCGTGGAACCACAGGCCTGTCTCCCTGTCCATCAGGTTCTGCACGTGCAGCAGGAACTGATAGGTCGCCTCTTCCACATACTCAGGACGGTTAAGCAGCTTACCGATTTTCGCCAGCGGCAGAACAGTCATCATCAGGGTGTCATCCCACATCTGCTGATGGTTCTCTTCTGCCAGAGTGATGTGTTGCATACCGCCGTGATCCGTACGCGGCATCTCATTCATCGCCCACTCAGCCCAGGTCTCCAGCCACGGCAGGAAAGCCGGATTCCGGGTCTCTTCGTAGCGATACGCCAGCGTCAGGAACGGTGCCATGGTGTTTACGTTCTTGGTCGTCGCGCCTTCGGCAAAACGGTCAGCGAACCAGCTATCAATCACGTCACGCACCGTCTGGTCACCCGTCTGCTGGTAATACTGATACATACCGTACAGACCGACGCCGTGGGTCCATTCCCAGCCCGCCCAACCTTTGGTGTCAATCACACGCCCGTCGTCAAGCCGTAGTAAAAACTCGCCGGTGGTGTCGTGAATATTGACCAGATTATGCGTGATCTTCTGAATCAATGATTTCAGCTCGTCGCGGGCGATAAAACGCTCTGGCTGACAAAGTAACGGGCTATGTTTGACAGGCCAAACCTTCATATTCTTAACCTCAGTTGTAAGTCGATTTCAGTGACGCGTTTTCTTTCAGGGAAGGCGCGGCAGGTTTATTACGATTCAGGTAGCCGATATTGTTGTTGCCCCACAGGGACTCAAACGGCATGCCGGCCAGCATCTCAACGGTGGCACGCGCTTGTGGCGTTGCGCTTTCCGGAATTACACGACCGGACTCACGCATTTTGGCCGTCTCTTCACGCAGAACGCTGTGGGTTTTCAGGTTCAGTTTGAAACGCAGAGAGACCAGGAAACCGCAGGCCAGCACCAGCAAGGTACCAAAGCACATGATCATCAGGATGGTATGGCTCACTTCCGGCACCTGCGTTTTCTGGCCGGAAACAAACCCGGAAGCCTGCATCACAATCCCCACCAGCATGACCGCACCGGCCTGAGAGGCTTTACGGGTCAGGGTCATAATGCCCGCGAAGATCCCTTCACGACGCTGGCCGGTAACCACTTCATCGATATCCGCGATATAGGTATAGGTGTTCCAGGGTACGTAGTTGATACCACCACGGCCCAGACCGGCAACGGCAGACACCAGCAGCAACAAGGCATAGATGTCGCTCAGACCCGCCCAGTAGAGGATGGCGAAAGACGCCGCGCTCAGACCAAACAGCACCACCACCATGCGATAAGACGGCGCCGGTCCAAAACGGATGCACAGCGGGATCATGGCGATAACGGCGATAAACTGGAAGATAGCCATGGTGCCCAGCAAGTTAGACGCGACAGACGCTTCCTGCATCAGAACGAAAACAACATAGTAGGTAAAGACGGCGTTAAAGACGTCCTGTGCGATATAGCCGCCCAGGTACATCCCAAGGTGCTGACGGAATATCTTGATGCGCAGCGTTGAGCTCAGCTCAACAAACAGGCGAGGCAGGCTCTGCCCCAGGGTCAGGTGTTTTTTCTCAGCTTCGGCACGCAGCGCGGC
Organism: Phytobacter sp. RSE-02; assembly: GCF_040578655.1. NCBI lineage: Bacteria > Pseudomonadati > Pseudomonadota > Gammaproteobacteria > Enterobacterales > Enterobacteriaceae > Phytobacter > Phytobacter sp. RSE-02. The sequence goes on from NZ_JBEULY010000003.1 coordinate 279,754, forward strand.
TTCGGTCCACGCTTCACGCGGACGCTCCCAGGTAAAGCACCAGACAAAAGTCAGCATCAGTGCGCACAGTACAGAGAACACCAGGCTTGCGTAGAAGAAAGAGATTGGGTTGTCTTTACCGAAGTGGGCCAGCAGCAGACCCGGCAGGAACGAGGCGAGGATAGCGGACATCTGCGCCATCGAGATACGCGCGCCGGAGAATTTGGTTTTCTGTTTGAAATCATCGGTCATTTCCGGCACCAGCGTTTCGTACGGCACCAGGATCATGGTATAGACCACATCAAACAGCAGGTATGTCAGCAGGTAATACCAGAAACTCATGTCACCTACCCACATAATGGAGTAGCTGAACACACAGGGGATGCCTAACAGAATAAAGAACTTACGGCGCCCAAAGCGTTTACCCAGCCAGGTAGAGCCGAAGTTATCGGTTAAAAAGCCCATCAATGGACTCACCACCGCATCCAGTACTCTGGCAGCCGCAAAAATAAACGTCGCTTCGATAGGCGTCAGGCCACAGAATGTGGTGTAGAAATAGAGTAGCCATGCGGCGGTAAGTGCTGTTGTGCCCGCCCCCAGGAAGTCGCCCGAACCATAGGCGAGGTAGTTAACCAATCCAATTTTACGTGTTTTCATTGCCGTTAACCCTGTTTATTAGTGAGGGACCTCTGGCAATCCGGCTTCGCCAAAGGTAATGCTTACACGGCTAAAGTAAGAGTATGTGCTTTGGGATACCTTTCTGTTTCTGCCACGACCGGGAGGCAAATGGCAAAAATACAAAGAGTGCCGCAACGCGCTTCACTGATTTATAAAACAGTGTTTCTTTTGGTTCAAAAGGCAGGGTCATAATTTGCGAGCCAGCCATCAGATTCCCGAGGGAAATGGCGATGGCTGGTGAAAAGACGAGCGGCTAGCGGTAGTTAACGATAACCTGGATACTGCGAACATTGAGGGCGGGAATCAATCTTCCACCGCCGGGCACTTCCCAGATAAAGCGTAACGGCTCAATCGCGGGCACATCGGCGAAGGCGACAGTGGTTCCACTCTGGGCATCGAGTTGCACACAGCGTGTCTGGCTACACAAGCGTGTATTTAATCCCGCAGGCGTCGGGCCGTTTAGCTCATAACGCCATGAAACTACTGTCATCAGGCCATTGACCGGCTGCGACGGGGCAAGAACACGCGATGACATGGCCTGCCCACGATTGCTGAGGATGACCCCGATATTGCTTGCCTGCCATGCGCCGTTTCCGGCGGCATGGACAAACAAAGGCAACGCGAGAAATAACCCGGCAAGCTTACGCATTATTTGCCTCCGATGGTCGCCGTCATCCGAATCGGACGGTTATCTGACATTTCCATGTTCGACAACACCACCAGTTGCGGCAGGCTGCGACGCAGGAAGCGAGACAACAACGGACGCAACGCATGGTTGACCAGCAGTACCGGCGGCGCGCCAAGCATCTCCTGACGCTGCAATGCTTCCTGGGTTTGCTCAAGTAAACGATCGGCAAGGCCCGGCTCCAGCCCACCGCCGCCTTGCAATGCCTGTAGCAACAGGCGCTCCAGCGGCGTATCAAGGCCAATAACCTGCACTTCGCCACTGCCAGGGAACCACTGCTGCGTAATCGCACGGCCCAGCGCCACGCGAACAACCGTGGTCAGTTCGTACGGATCGGTTTGCAGCGGAGCGTGTTCTGCCAGCGTCTCCAGAATGGTGCGCATATCGCGGATCGGCACTTTTTCTGCCAGCAGGTTTTGCAGCACTTTATGCAGCGTTGTCAGCGTAACAACTCCCGGCACCAGATCTTCGGTGAGTTTCGGCATTTCCTGCGTCACGCGGTCAAGCAGTTGTTGTGCTTCCTGACGCCCAAACAGCTCCGGCGCAAACTGACCGATCACGTGGTTCAGGTGCGTTGCGACAACCGTACTGGCCTCCACCACGGTGAAGCCCTGGATCTGCGCCTGCTCTTTGAGGGCGCTCTCAATCCAGATAGCCGCCAGGCCAAAGGCCGGATCGACAGTCTGTTCCCCTGGTAACGAACCTGCTGCGGTCCCCGGGTTAATCGCCAGCCAGCGCCCCGGATAGGCATCACCGCTCCCCACTTCCACCCCTTTCATCAGAATGCGGTAACGGGCTGGCGGCAAGTCCATGTTGTCACGAATATGCACCACCGGCGGCAGGAACCCCATGTCCTGGGCGAATTTTTTACGAATACTGCGGATACGTCCCAACAGTTCGCCATCCTGCTGGAAATCCACCATCGGAATCAGGCGATAGCCCACTTCCATGCCCAGTGAATCTTCCAGTTGCACATCATTCCAGGTGGCTTCCACCGCCTGGTTGTTTTCTGGCATCTTGATTGGCGTCGCTTCCGCCGGCGCCTTCTCTTCTTTACCGCGCAGCCACCAGGCCAGCGCCAGCAGACCCACGGTGAAAAGCAGGAAGACAAAGTTCGGCATACCTGGGACCAGGCCAAACAGACCCAGTACCGCGGCACTGAGCACCATTACGCGTGGGTTAGTAAACAACTGGCTAACCATCTGCTGGCCAACATCTTCATCGTTTGCCACGCGGGTCACGATAACACCCGCTGCGGTGGAGATAACCAGCGCCGGGATCTGTGCCACCAGACCATCACCGATGGTCAACAGGGTATAACTTTGCGCCGCATCGCCCATCGACAGGCCATGCTGCAATACGCCCACCAGCAGGCCGCCGACGATGTTGATAACCATGATCAGGATGCCCGCGACGGCGTCACCGCGCACAAACTTACTCGCACCGTCCATGGAGCCGTAGAAGTCAGCTTCCTGGGTCACATCAGAACGACGACGTTTCGCCTCATCTTCACCGATAAGACCGGCGTTAAGGTCGGCGTCGATCGCCATCTGTTTACCCGGCATCCCGTCCAGTACGAAACGTGCGCCCACTTCCGCGATACGCCCCGCACCTTTGGTGATAACCATAAAGTTGATGATAACGAGGATGATGAACACCACGATACCGATGGCAAAGTTACCGCCAACAAGGAAGTGACCAAAGGCTTCAACCACTCTCCCCGCTGCCGCCGTGCCGGTATGGCCTTCCAGCAGAATGATACGGGTAGAAGCAACGTTCAGCGCCAGGCGCAGCAACGTGGTAAACAGCAACACGGTGGGGAATGCCGCGAACTCGAGGGTTTTCTGGGTGAACATCGCCACCAGAAGCACCATAATCGAGAGCGCAATGTTGAAGGTAAAAAGCAGGTCGAGCACGAATGCCGGCAACGGCAAAACCATCATCGACAGAATCAACAAAATCAGGACGGGACCCGCCAGAATTTGCCATTGTGTTGATTTCAGGTTGCCAGGCAGACGCAACATTGCCACCAGATTAGCCATCAGTGTCCTTCTCGTTCATAAAATCCAGCGACTCTGGCACTGGGAGATTTTCAGGTCTGGCCGGGCGTTTGCCACCGGCCAAATTCCAGCGTTTCAATTGCCATACCCAGGCTAAAACCTCAGCCACGGCCGAGTAAAGCTGGCCTGGGATCTGCTGACCGATTTCAGCATGACGGTACAGGGCGCGCGCCAGCGGCGGCGCCTCAAGAATCGGAATACGGTTTTCGCTGCCGATTTCACGAATACGCAGCGCAATCAAACCAGAACCCTTCGCAATCACCTTTGGCGCACTCATTTTATTCTCGTCATATTGCAGTGCGACGGAGTAGTGCGTCGGGTTCGTTACAATCACATCGGCTTTCGGTACATCTGCCATCATACGACGGCGTGCCGCGGCACGTTGTAGCTGGCGGATACGCCCCTTAACATGCGGGTCACCCTCCTGCTGTTTAAATTCATCACGGATATCCTGTTTGGACATGCGCAATTTTTTCAGGTGGCTGTAGATCTGCCAGAAGACGTCGAACCCCACCATCGGGATTATCGACAGCACGACCAACAGGCAACACATCCCGGCCAGATTCAGCGCGCTGGCCATCGCAGTGACCGGCGCTTCCATCATCAGGCGCATGATTTCCGGCCATTTATGCCACAGATAAAAGGCGGCCACGCTGCCCATCAGGGCCGTTTTCATGATGGCCTTGACCAGTTCCGCCACGACCTGCGCTGAAAACAGGCGCTTAATACCACTCAACGGGTTAATTTTGGAAAAATTAAACTGTACCGATTTTCCGCTTAATACCAGTCCACCCAGTACCGGGGGAGCAGCCAGCGCCACCAGCACCACACCAGTCACCAGCGGCAATAGCGCCAGCACGGCATTTTTGAGCAACTCGATGAGATGCCCAAGGATCATTTTTTGGTCATTGATAATGCCATGATCAAAACGTAATCCCGACGACATGATGCCCGACAGTTTGCGGGCAAACGCGTCCCCACCCATCCAGAGCACGCCCACCCCAACAAAGAGCATCAATATTGATGTCAGCTCTTTCGATCGGGGAACTTGCCCTTCCTCACGGGCCTTCTCTTTTCGGTGGGGTGTGGGGGCTTCTGTTTTGTCGTCGCTATCGTCTGCCACGGCTCAAATCCACGGGTAGATGTTTGATGACATAATGCCAGAGTCAAGTCGGTCTAATGGGCAGAGTAAGGCATAAAAACACGGGGTTTTCGCGATTTGAGAAAAGGAAGAGTGCATGTACTTATCCGCCAACGATATACTACCGCGTGGGTCAGAAAAGCTGCTTTTGCTGCATATGCCTATAAAAAAGATATAAAACATAATTAACACAGGGATGATAACCATGCTGTTCAATCAGGAGCAGAGACGTCATCACACAATGATGTGTCTCGCAGCAGTACTGATTTATCATTTTTTTTTCTTTATTGTGGCATTGCTACCCAATTATGCCGCGCTCTATCATTCAGGTTTTGCTGCGCTATTTGTCGGCCTGGCCGTGAGCTTGCCGTGCACACTCTTGCTCTGGCGATGCTACAACCATCACTACCCTTTTATGCCGTTGGGGCAATTTAACCCCGGTTATTTCGCATTGGGCCTACTGGCTATCATCGCACTCAATATTGTCTGGCAGTTTTTGGGTATCGAAGAAGAGTGGGTGGCATCGCTAAAGAGCTACTCGGTTTCTGCGCGTTGGGGGCTGGCGTTCGCCATTTGTTTTATTGCCCCGTTTTGTGAAGAGGTGATTTTTCGCGGCTTCTTACTCAACGCGTTTCTCCGCTGGGGACGCTTTGCCAGGCAGCAGAGCATCGTGGTGACTTCGGTAGCCTTTGCGCTTATGCATACGCAATACCACGCGCCAGCCACCTTTATCTGGCTGTTTACTTTTTCGGCTCTGCTTTGCGTGGTAAGAATGTCATCCGGTGGGCTACTGCTGCCAATGCTGCTACATATGCTCAATAACACCGCTTCATTTTCCTTGTCCACGATGAGCTAAAAAAACGGGAAGCATTGCTGCTTCCCGTTTTATCAGTATGGCTCAGTGCAAGGGCATCAGAAACCGAGACTGTCGAGCAGATCGTCAACCTGATCCTGGCTTGCCACCACGCCCGCTTTCGTCGCATCAAGCTGCGGCCCATTGAGCAGACTTTCGTTTTCACGTTTCGGACGCGCAGACTGATCGGGAATGTTTTCGATCAGCACCATCAGAAGCTGTCGTTCAATTTCCTGAATCACATCCATCATACGCTTGATAACCTGACCGGTAAGGTCCTGGAAATCCTGCGCCATCATGATGTCTAACAGTTGCGCGTTGGTGAAGCTGGTGTGTCCCGGCACATCACCGAGGAATTTACGGGTGTCGGTCACCAGTTCACGGGCATCTTTCAGCTCGATAGGATTTTCAAACCACTCATCCCAACGCTTGGACAGGGATTTGGCCCCTTTTTCCATCGCATCCTGATGCGGTTGCGACGCCTCGACGCTATTGAGTGCGCGTTCAGCTGCCTGCGCGGTCATCTGCACCACGTAATCAAGACGATCACGGGCATCAGGAATGGCTTCCGCCGCTTCAGCAATCGCCTGATCCAATCCCAATTCACGTAAACTGTCACGCAGCATACGTGTCAGGCTACCGATACGGGCAATGATATCGCTGGCTGAATGTTCTTCCGTAGGTTTAATTGAAGGTTGAATCATCGTCCAGTCCTCACATGCCGAGTTTCTCGAAAATCTTACCGAGTTTCTCTTCCAGGGTTGCAGCAGTGAAAGGTTTCACTACATAGCCGCTCGCGCCAGCCTGAGCCGCCGCGATAATGTTTTCTTTTTTCGCTTCTGCCGTGACCATCAGTACCGGCAGCGAAGACATGTTGCCGTCAGCACGAATCGTCTTAAGCAGTTCCAGTCCGTCCATGTTCGGCATATTCCAGTCGGAAATGACGAAACCAAAACCACCGGTCTGGAGTTTGTTCAGCGCGTCAACGCCGTCTTCGGCTTCCTCGACGTTGTTGAACCCCAGCTCTTTTAACAGGTTGCGCACGATACGACGCATCGTGGAAAAGTCGTCGACAACCAGAAATTTGAGCTCTTTATCCGCCATAAAACATCACTCCTCGTTAAATACGTATTGCCTGTCCGGCACTAATTTTTGCCAACATCTGCTGGCTTACCTGGCTAAGATCGACCACTTCGCTGACGCCACCCATATTGATAGCTTCGCGCGGCATGCCGAACACCACACAACTTGCCTCATTTTGTGCAATGGTCCAGGCTCCAGCCTGGTGCATCGCTAACATTCCGGCCGCACCGTCATTGCCCATCCCGGTGAGGATAACCCCCACGGCATTGCGTCCGGCGTATTTCGCGACCGAATGAAACAGTACATCCACAGCAGGACGGTGACGGTTCACCGGCGGCCCATCGTGGATCTTAATCTGATAGTTTGCCCCGCTACGCGCCAGCTCCATATGCTTGTCGCCCGGCGCAATATACGCATGTCCTGGCAGGACACGCTCACCATCTTCCGCCTCTTTCACGGTAATCTGGCACAGCTTATTCAGGCGTTCGGCAAACGAACGGGTGAAGCCTGGCGGCATGTGCTGCGTAATAAGAATACCCGGACTTGACAGCGGCAATGGCTGGAGTACATGACGAATTGCCTCTGTTCCTCCGGTTGAAGCGCCAATGGCCAGTAATTTTTCCGAACTTAACAACGGACCAGACTTCAACGCTGCCGGGGCTGCCGACATGGGTTTATGTGCCGCAAGGCGCGCGCGCGAGGCGGTACGCACTTTTTCGGCGATCATTTCGCTGTAGGCCAGCATCCCTTCGCGAATACCGAGCTGGGGTTTAGTGACGAAATCAATCGCTCCTAACTCCAGCGCACGCAGCGTCACTTCCGAGCCTTTTCCCGTCAGGGAAGAAACCATTACGACCGGCATCGGACGCAGGCGCATCAGTTTTTCCAGGAAATCCAGACCGTCCATCCGCGGCATTTCCACATCAAGCGTCAGCACATCAGGGTTAAATTTTTTAATTAAATCCCGTGCAACCAACGGATCCGGCGCCGTCGCCACCATTTCCATATCGCTGTGGCTATTGATAATTTCGGTCATGATTTGGCGCATCAATGCAGAATCATCGACGGACATTACCCTGATTTTACTCATGCTTTATCCTTACTCAGCGCGTAAACGGTTTGACCACGCAGGCTAAACTCACGCACAAGGTTGCTGAAATTCTCCGAATGCCCGGCAAAAAGTAGTCCGTCAGGCTTAAGCAATGGCGCAAAACGATGCAAGATATCCTGCTGCGTCGTTTTATCAAAATAAATCATTACGTTACGGCAAAAAATCGCGTCAAACGGTCCAGGGACGTTATATTGTTTATCGAGCAAATTCACCGAGGTGAAGTCAACATAATTCGCCAGTTCCTGACGCACGCGCACCAGACCGGCATGGGGCCCGGTTCCGCGCATGAAGTAACGCTGTAGCTGTTGCGGCGACAGCGTTTTCAATTCATCCTGGCGATATACACCGTTACGGGCTTTTTCCAGCACTTCGGTATCGATATCGCTGGCAATTACCTTGAAACGACCCGGCGCCATGCCGAGTGCATCTGCCAACGTAATCGCAATCGAATACGGCTCTTCACCGGTCGACGCCGCGGCACTCCAGACGCGGTATTCACCGGTACGCTTGCGGGCATGCTCCGCAAGGACCGGGAAGTGGTGAGCTTCCCGGAAAAAAGCCGTGAGGTTAGTGGTCAGCGAGTTTATAAAAGCCTGCCACTCGGCGCTATTTTGGTTCGCTTCCAGCATGCTCAGGTAGCGACCAAAATCATCCAGCCCAAGGGTGCGTAAACGACGAACAAGGCGGTTATAGACCATGTCCCGCTTGTGGTCGGCGAGCACGATCCCTGCGCGTTGATAAATCAACTGACATATTCGACGAAAATGCGCGTCAGACAGCGCAAGACGCTGAGTCATCTGTTGCATGAGTGATGACGTTTGCCCGGTAGGCATTGATGATGTCATAGCGCCTTCTCATTCTGATTTAGGATACAACTGGTACTCCTTTGGGGAGTACCGCGTCTGATGTAACGACATGTTCTTCTAACTTAAACACAGCCACCAGAGAGGTCAGATGATCTGCCTGATGCGCTAACTGATCGGTTCCCGCGGCGGCTTCTTCAACGAGCGCCGCATTCTGTTGGGTCACCTGATCCATCTGACTTACCGCCAGTGCGACCTGCTCAATACCCCGGCGCTGTTCATCCGAAGCAGAAGCAATTTCGCCCATAATATCGTTCACCTGGGTGACAGAGTGGACGATCTCCATCATGGTTTTCGCAGAGGTATCCACCAGCACAGATCCCTGCTCAACACGTGAAACCGACTCTTCGATCAGGCCCTTGATCTCTTTGGCAGCCTGCGCGCTTCGGCTGGCGAGGTTACGCACCTCCCCGGCCACCACAGCGAAACCACGTCCCTGCTCACCTGCCCGCGCCGCTTCTACCGCCGCGTTCAACGCCAGAATATTGGTCTGGAAAGCGATACCGTCAATCACGCTGATAATATCGCCAATCTTTTGCGAACTGGCGGCGATCTCATGCATAGTGCTTGCCACATTCGACGCCTGCTGCCCGCCTTTACGCGCCGTTTCCGCCGCGCTCTGTGCCAGACCAGATGCCTGACGGGCGTTATCGGCGTTTTGTCCCACGGTCGCTGTTAACTGTTCCATGCTGGCCGCCGTTTGCGCCAGCGACGCCGCCTGTTGCTCGGTACGCGCCGACAGGTCGTTGTTGCCTTCGGCAATCTCCGAGATACCGGTATGCATCGCGTAGCTGCCGTGACGCACCTCGGTCACGGTAGAACGCAGTGCGGTCTGCATCTTTTTGAGGCTGGCAAAAATGGCCGAAATTTCATTTTTACCCACTACCGCAATCGGTCGAGCCAGATTGCCCTCGGAAATACTGTCAAAGTGACTACTGACAATGGCCAGCGGCTGAACAATCATCTTACGCGACCACCACAGCGCCGCCGACGTCAGCAACGCCGCCAGAACGACCACCACGGCAAAAATCACCGCTGAGCGCTGGTAATTGCTTTGACCCTCTGCCTTAGCGGTCTCCACAAAGTGGTTAATATGCTGCTGCCAGGCGGTAAAGTTTTTATCAAATACATCCTGCGACTGCTGAATCGGCGCCGACATAAAATCGGATAGCTGGTTGCTTTCAAGCCACGCGGCCTGGTGTTCCAGATCGCCATGCCATGCCGTATAAGCCACTTTCGTTCCGTCCTGCAGACGCTTACCTTCATCGGTCAGCGCCGGGATACTCAGAAACTCATTAATACTGTTATCGGCATCTTTCAGATTATCTTTCGCCTGTTTCATTAGCGCTTTGATATCGTCCGGCGGATAACTCAGCGCCGTTAACGTACCGGCTTTATTCAATGATGTACTGGCTTGTAATAACCAGGCGCGGGTTTGCATCAATGCGTTGCGCTGGATGTTACTTTTTTCAACTTCTGATAAATGGGCGGTGCTTTGACGAAACGCCCAAAACGACAACCCGTTGCTCCCTACCTGCAAAATGCCACAAACGATCAAGATCAAAAAAAGTGTCGTAGAAATTCGAATACGGTTTAACATCAACGCTCCCATCAGGCGGCAAAATGCCGCGGGTTAAAGCAGTTAAAAAGTTTCCCAGTTATCGTTTTGTCCGGTCGTTAGCTGACGGGCTCTGGAAGGAGCCGAAGTAATGGCTGCCGCCGGATTAAGCGCTCCTTGCGCGGTTTTTGTAGGGACAGAAGAGAGACGGAAAGTAGAAACCGCTTGCGTCAACCTGCTGGCTTGTTCTTCTAATGCAGCCGCAGCGGCGGCAGATTGTTGTACCAGCGAGGCGTTTTGCTGCGTGACGCGATCCATTTCGGATACCGCCAGCGCAACCTGGTCGATGCCACGGCTCTGTTCATCAGAGGCCGAAGCAATCTCACCCATAATGTCGTTTACACGGGTTACTGCACTCACAATATCGCCCATCGTCTCACCAGCGCTTTCAACCAGTACCGAACCGGTATCCACGCGGGAAACAGAGTCTTCAATCAGGGCTTTGATTTCTTTTGCCGCCTGGGCGCTGCGGCTGGCAAGGTTACGTACTTCGCCAGCAACCACCGCAAAGCCACGGCCCTGCTCACCGGCGCGGGCGGCTTCAACCGCCGCGTTGAGGGCAAGGATGTTGGTCTGGAAGGCAATACCGTCGATGACGCCAGTAATATCGGCAATTTTTTGCGAACTGGCGGCAATGTCATGCATGGTTTTCACCACGCCATCCACCACTTTACCGCCGCGTTCAGCGGTTTCGGAGGCGCTCTTCGCCAGCAGCGATGCCTGACGGGCGTTTTCGGCGTTCTGTTTCACCGTTGCGGTCAGCTCTTCCATACTGGCCGCCGTCTCTTCCAGCGCCGAGGCTTGTTCTTCGGTACGGGATGACAGGTCATTGTTGCCCGCGGCGATTTCGCTGGTGCCAGAGTGAATAGCATCAGAACCGGCACGCACATTGGTTACCGTATCAATCAATGAGCGCTGCATATGGTCAACGCTTTGGGCCAGATCGGTAATCTCACTGCGCCCTTCAACCACCAGCGTGTCGGTCAAATTGCCGCTGGCGATTTCACGAATGTGTTTAATGACGGCGGTCAACGGCGCCAGCAGAATGCGGCGAATGCCGTACCAGACCAATGCCAGCACAACGACCAGGGCCAGCGCGAGGGCCGCCATCTGCCATTTTGCAAAGTTATAATCACTCACGCTTTCGTCATAGGCTTTGCGATACAGCGATTCGCTTAACTGGGCATATTTGCCCATCGCATCACCGAGACCGTTTTGCATACCCTGCGTTGGCTGCGCAAAGTAGCCATCCATGTTGCCGCCTTCCAGAAACTGCACCAGTTCCGTCAGTCCCGCCGCATAGGTTTTATACTTTTCATCCAGAGTTTGACGCGCCTCTTCCATCGCGGGTACAGATGGCATGGCACGGAAGGCATCGTAGTGTTTTGCCGCATCAGCCAGGCTGGATTTCGCGCTTTTTAATAAATCTGTTTTAGCGCTACTTTGTTGGTTGTTCGGGTCCATCATCATTCGCGCAGATGAACGGCTCAGGTTGATACGTGTTTGCAGCATCAGTTCCCAGGTTTTTGTCAGTTCGGTCTGTTGCATGCGCAGATCGTTGGAAACCGCAAAGCTTTGCTGATTTTGATTAAGAGAAGAGAATAAAAGCCCGCCCGAGAGCAACTGCAGCAGCGCAAACACTACCAGTACACTCATCAGCATTGTGACAACGCGAATACGGTTCAACATGCTACACCTTCCTGAAAACTTGTTAACGGTGTTATCGGCAAGGGGCTATAGAACTTTACATTTGCGAAAGGGAATTAAACCGTCTCAATATTAACCGTAGAAATCTCCTTCGTCTGGAATGTTAAAAAGCGATAACTCAACTAAAAAGCGAGATCGATTAGTAATGTGTCACTGTATGTTCCTCCCGGTGGGGTCGTCTGATTCGGCATGACCTGCGCCGTATAGTTATAGGTGCGTAACGTGCCATCAGTGCTGATCGATGAAGACGTCCCACTGGACCAGCGCTCCGCCCCCGCAGCCCCCCAACGGGATGATGTGCTGCCTTTATAGATTTCATAACTCAGCCGATTTAAACCGTTTGCCATCTGTCGTACCGTCCCATTGGCATTGTTGCCATTATTGATACCAATGGTATAGGCATACCCTTTAGTGCAGGTCACGCTAATCGATTGTGAAATGGCGGGGAACGCCTTCGCGATTGGCGCACTGCCGAAATTGACATTAGGTGCTGAAATCGCAGTGCAATCGTTGGTCACTGTCATGCTTACCGTAAGATTCAGCGCCAGGTTACCACTTTGCAACTGCGTACAACCGGTTAAAATGGTCCCCACCGCGCATATGTTGTAGTAGAGATTCAGGTTTAACGTCCCCGCATAGGGACCGGCCGAAACGCTTTGACCGGTCACAGTGCGTAAAAAGAGTGGCAGCGTATAGCGCTTCGATCCCAGTACCGTCAAAAGAAAAGTGCCATTCCAGGTATAGCCAGCCCCACCGTTCGTGACTTCACCCGACGAACAGCCAGACACACCGCATAATTTCACCGGGATGGTATCCGTCACCGTTAAATCATCGGTACGCTTCATCGCCCCACGACTGGCAACCAGCGTTGAGGCCCCTGTCATAGTGAGTGTTGCGTAGTCATTTGTCAGAAGCGACAGCGCGGAGTCGCAATCAAGATAGATATTGGTAGACACCGGTTGCTCGGCGCTATTGAGGGTAAAAGATGTCACTGACGTGCCAAATGACGGGCTGGTATTCGATAAACTGGCGGTACAGGCAGCCCAAACCTGTGCGCTCGTTACCGACAGTAATAACAGCATTAACAGGATACGACGCATCAGTTGCTCCTCTTACACACAAGCGGGCCGTACGTTTCCAGCTTATGCTCCGGGTTGGCATTCAGGGTCAGGTTAGCGGTGCAGCGTGTGTCATCGGGTAACCGGACATTAAGCACACTGGCTTCATCCAGATTTTCCAGCCAGGCAATACCGTCATAGCCCACAATAGCTGTCGGTTTGCCCTGGCGACTCACTTCACTGGTGAGCGGTAACGGGTTGTTTTGCTCATCATGCAGGATCACACTCGCCACCCGCTCGCGCACCATTGGAAACTCCACCAGATAGCCTGAGTAACGACGCAGAGCAAGCCGCCGCTCGGTCTCAATGATCTGCGTGTCGGCGGGTAAATTCAGGGTGTCAATGCTGTAATTGGCCGGATAATACGAAGACACGCCGCTTATGAGCAGGTAGCCATTTTTATTCGTTTTTCCAATGAGTTGATTTTCATAATTTACCGGAATTTCCGGCTCTCCCCCCGTACTCACGACCACAAAGGCATCATTGATTCTTTTGGCGAAGAAGAATTCGTTATCCATCAGTACCAGCGATCCCATCGCCTCCCCCCACCATGTTCGCATGTCGCTGTAGCCGTACATGCCCCCCTGCAGTTCAACGTTGTTATTGCGCCAGCCGAGCGTTCCTTGTTGATAACTGTCGCCTTTGGTCTGTCGCGCCAGCGCCATATTCCAGCTCAAACCACCGTAAGAGGGCATCGAATGTCCGTAGTTAATCCGCTGCGCCGTGCCCGCATCCGCAGTGTTATCTACGCTCAGAGACACGCTGTCCCGATCGCCGAGCGGAATTTGTACCGAGACTGCGGCGTTCCAGTCACCGCGCCCATTCTCACGGCTTGCCGAAACATAAATATTGCTGTCTCCCCACAGATTCCGGCTCCATGAGAGGTTAAGCAATTCAGTCTTGCTGTTGTCAAAATTGCGAACGCCAATCCATGCCGCGCCAATATTGCCAAAATCGCCGAGATTAAAAGAGAGTGAGTATTGGTCCGTTTTACGACTCAAACTGGCTATTGGCGGCGTGTTATTGTCATTGGGATGGTCGTAATAGAAGTTTTGTTCATACAGCGCCAGGTTGCCGAAACCGCGATCGCGACGGATATGCTGCGTGGCAATGCTGAACATACCGGTACTGTACTGATATCCCCAGTTCAATTGACTACCACTGTCGCCCCGCATCTGACTTTGCGTCCATGACGAATTCACCACCCCAAGACGCCACAATTTCGCGACAGCGCCCACGCCGCCTAGCGCCAGTTTCTGCGCCCCTTCCCCATGAGCCTCCAGCGTCAAATAATCTGTCAGGCCGTAGCGATAAGACGCACTTCCCACCATGGAGCCATAGTCGAAACTGTCGATACCGTAATTACGCCGCAGCCCCCCCAGCGTTGCCGAACCATCACTGAGCCCCTCTTTAAGCAACTCGCTGGCGACATAAAACGGCATGGTGGTACTGACCTTGCGCCCTAAAGCATCGGTGGTGACCAGTACTGCATTCCCTGCACCGTTTATATAAGGCAAATTGGTCAGGGTAAAAGGGCCTGGCTCAATTTGTTTCGACCCGGCGCGGTAGCCATTAATGAATACATCAACCGAGGTCGGAACCGCCGCCTCGCCGGAAAATGACGGAATGGGCCAGGTCACCAGATCAGGACGCAGTGAAAAGTCACGCCCATAACTGATCCCCCCTACGCGTACGCTGTTACTCCAACTTAGCGAGTCGGAAATCACATCCCCCACACTCCACTGGATAGCCTTGTCTTCATCAGTCAAATGGAGGGTGGTGTCATAACGGGTATAGCCATCCTGTTGCGCAGGTTGACCCGAAAGGCGGGAGATGGCTGTCCCGGTCGTGGAAAACGTCATATTTCCGGAGAAATAGCGAAACTCATGCCAAAGAGAAGCACGTGTACCGATATTTTCCGTGTTATTGGTGTAGACATCATAATTCAGCAGCGCGCCACGCCCATTGGGTAAGGGGCTACGCTGCTGTCCGCCATTGAACGCGGTAAACCGCTCCGGCAACCACCCATCAGGAACAAACAGCAATAGCCGCTGACGTTCGCTATCGTAGTCAGTGCGCACGTTGGGTAACGCTGACACGTTTACCTCTCCCTGAGGAATATAATCCGCAGATATTCCGCAACGCTGCAGATCGGCGCTGGCGACAAAATAAGCACTGCCACGTCGCGTCACCGGTACAACCTGTTGCGTATCATAATGATTTATGACCAGGTTTAGATGAAACACCACCTGTTCATTCACTACTTGTGCATCCGGCGGCGGCGGAAGTGTGTCATCGCCCTGCTGTGCTCTGACATTAGCCGAATTGCCTAGCAGCATGATCATCGCCGGGAAAATTACCTGGCGGGAGACTGCCATTCACTTTCTCTGGCATTGATTGTCGCTTTAAGCTCGACAGGGGCAGGCAACCCGGCAGGGAGCGGCCAGGAACGCGTTTCCCCTGGCAGAACATAACCCAGCAGTCCGTCAGCAATGACCCGTGTTTGTCCACCTTGTCTGGCAGAGACAGCCGTCAATCGAACATGCACATCACCCTGGTTACGTATCTGCAGCGCAGGTTTTCCATTTTCTCGTACGACTTGCCAACTGAGCTCGCGCGGATCCACCAGCGCATGGTTTGCACTCTCAGGATAAGTAGTAATCCCCTTGCCATAAACAAAGAGCGGGATGGAGTAACGCATTTGCAGTTTGATACCCATCTGTCCCTGAGATGAGCCGGCTGGAGGGATTTCATCAACAATGATTCGGTATGCCTGTTCTGTGCCTGCGGGTATCTCCGTCTGTTTTATCAGGCGGATAAGCTGCTTAGTCCCTTTTTGTATGGTGACAATGGGCGGGCTGGCGACCACATCCGTCTGCGGTTGATAGCGCTCATCGCCACGCTCCTGGCGCCAACGGACGATACGCACCTGCATGGTTGCTGGCGTGTTGCCCTGGTTCTGGATCCACAACTCGGTGGCTTTATTCTCTGATCCTAACCAGGGATCAATCGGCCAGAGTAAGATTGTGGCTGCCGCATTGGCGTCTCCCATCGCAGTACACAGCATCATCATTAAACCTGCCGCCCTTGCGGCGCCGGAGGTGACGCTCATTTCCCTTCTCCCTTTACCATGTCAATGTCACAGTCAATTGATCAGAATATGTTCCCGCTGTGCCGAACGGGGACAGTTGCGCGGCGCCAAAGATGCTGAGCGCGATATTATTGGCATCGCTATAGGTGACTGACACCGACTGATTAACACCAATTTCTGTGTTTGCCGCCAGCGAGCTACTGCGGTAAATGCGATACGGAACCCGCTGTGTTCCACCGTTTAGCTGCATATTGCGTACCGTTGAGTAATACATCCCACCGTTGATGCTCATGGTTAAGGCAACACCCGGCGTGCAGGCGAGTGACATTCCGGCATTCGGTACAAAGCTGGTGGAGATCTGGCCGCTCTCCACCCCCGTATGAGTACCAAAATCAAGTGCGCCCAAAACCCCACCGACGCCTCTCGTTACAGAACATCCGGGTGTAATGGTCGCTCCAACGGTAAAAGTTTGTTGCGTCACCGTGACGGCAACCGCAGGCCCTGGCAGTACACTCATGCTCAGCGATAGCCCAAAAATGGCGTGCAACACCCCGTGACTTCTCGCAAGAGAAGCGCACTTTCCTTCTGGTTGCATCATATTGACGCTAGTAGGTCACGCTCACGTTTAGGGTGTCCGTATAGGTCCCGGGCAATACCGTTACGCTGTTACCCCCGCCAGTAATGCGGCCATACAACGTGTAAGAATCCACTCCACCGCTGGTGGTGGTTCGCGGGATGGCGGCACCGTTAACGATCTCATTACTGAACGCGCTGTCGCTAAAAACGCTGTACGCCACCCCTTGCGTGTTCGTTGGCGTTGCGGAACGCAAATACCGTGCCACTGTACCCGGCGTTCCCACCGTAGTGCCTGGTGTTGCAGTATTGGTGTTGCCGGTTATCTGGACGGTATAGCTGGTGGTCGTGCATTGAATAGTGAACGAACTGCCGCCAGCGCCCGTGTTAGAAAGTTGAGTGGTCAATTGAGAAAATGTGGCGGGATTTGTACCGAAGTCCAGTGTACCGAAGTTGATACCGCTTTGAGAGGGAGAACCATTAATTAAACATCCGTTTGATAATGTCAACGTCGCCCCAATAATACCGTTACTGGTAACCGCATCGGCATTATTTACCGACAACGTCACCAATCCAGTTAACAGGATAAGGCGTATTTTCTTCATATTATATCTCCGGGAAAGGCGAGCGTTCATTCAATATAAAAGAGCAACGTCATTAAAAACGGATGTGCGTAACTCAATAGGAGTAATAAGAAAAATTTAGTTGATGTCCAACGCTTCAACCACTGAATATGACCAACACCCTCAAAGGGTGCGTTAGTATATATTTTGATTGTTTTTCAATAAGTTAATTATAATGAAGCGTAACGAGAAAGAAATATGAAAAGGATATATTAGCAATAATGTGATAAACATCACAATATATGGTATAGCGTAAATTCACCATTAGCATATTAAAAATGCTGATTCGCACTGGTGCAATCACTGAAATTAAGCAGCACTTAAACTTTAAAAAATAAGTTTATTGTTTATTAACTTTATTATGATGCTCGACCATTTTTTAAAAATAAAAAGCCCATACCAATTGCAGGCCTTAAAAAATGACTTCAACCTGCTAAATTTAATAATTCACACTGACATAAATAGTATCTGAATAGTTACCGGGTGCAATCGCAGTATTTTTACCACCGCCGCGGATGCGGCCATACAGCGTGTAATAATCCACACCGTCAACTGTCGACAGACGAGGAAGCGCTGTGTTATTGGCAATCTCGTTGTTAAAACTACTGTCACTATAGAGACTGTAGGCAACGCCCTGGGTGCTATTACTGGCGCTTCGCAGATAGCGTGCCGTAGTTCCGGGGATACCAACAAGCGACGTGGGAGCCGTGGTGTTGGTAGTACCGGTTATCTGTACACTGTAGCTATTGGTGGTGCACTGGATCCCAAATGCATTCCCACCCGGCCCGCTGTTCGACAGTTGCGTAGAGAGTTCGGAAAAGGTGGCGGAATGGTCGCCAAAATTGAGCGTACCGAAGGAAATACCATTCTTGCTGGCGGAACCATTAACCAGGCAGCCGTTCGTCAGCGTCAGGGATACGCCAAGGGTGCCACTGCTGCTTGCCGAAACCTTAACCGGTAACGCCAGCGACAATATGCAGGCCAACAGAAACAGATATTTTTTCATAGTACAGTTCCGGAAAAAGCGCAGTTTATTCATCACGCAGTAACAATTTAAAAATTGCACTTCCATCGCTGCATAACACCGGGCATTCCTAAAATTGCATGTCACTGACAAATAAAAAATTATAAATATCTATGTTATTCAACAAATTACTGAAAGTTACTTACCATTTGACGTAAATTAGAATTCAAATAATTCAGTTGCGTAACTGATTCTATAATATAGGAAGTTAAGCCGAAAGAAAACATTATTTATGTACACTAAAACAAATTCAACGCTATGCTGCCATCTGTCTCTTTTAAAGAAACCCCATATATGTAATGCGTCATTATTCAGTAAATACAATGTGCCGTGTGTATTAACACGCAACATAACGGACATTCACATCATTTATCGTCAGGTATTTCTTTGCGTCGCTATATTTACGGTGATAAATACAGGAATCAGGACAGATGAATAAAAAACAAAAAGCGCGAGTGAATGGCAGGAAAGGAAAGAAAACCCCCACGCGATGGCGCAGGGGTTTAGGGACGCGCGATTAGGCGACGTGGGTAGCTGCGATATCCAGCAGTGCCATCTCGTCGCTGTTCAGCAGTTTTTCGATGTTGACCAGAATCAGCATACGCTCACCCAGTGCGCCAAGACCTGTCAGGTACTCGGTGGACAGGGTAACCGCGAATTCCGGTGCCGGGCGGATTTGATCCGCAGCCAGCGACAGCACGTCAGATACGCCATCGACAACAATCCCAACCACGCGCTGACCAAAGTTCAGGACGATGACCACTGTGTTATCGTTGTATTCAACGTCAACCTGGCAGAATTTCACACGCAGGTCGACAATAGGGACGATAACGCCACGTAAGTTAGTGACACCCTTGATAAAGTCAGGCGTGTTGGCGATACGGGTGACCTGGTCATAGCCACGAATCTCCTGCACTTTCAGAATATCGATACCGTATTCTTCATCGCCCAGGGTAAATACCAGGAATTCCTGGCCCGATGGCTCGCCAGCCAGTTTTGTTACATTGCTCATACCGGTCATGTTTTTACCTTCTTTTAACTCAGTCAGGCGGCAGTGTGCGCCACACGTTGTTCACGGTTTAATCCCTGTAGTGCCGAAACATCAACAATCAGCGCAACGCTACCATCACCAAGGATGGTTGCCGCAGAAATTCCCGGCACTTTGCGGTAATTGCTTTCAAGGTTTTTCACTACTACCTGATGCTGACCAATCAATTGATCAACCAGCAATGCATAGCGACGACCGGCGCTTTGCAGGATAACGACAATGCCCTGCGTAGCTTCGGTTTTCGCGCCATTAACATCAAATACCTTCCACAACTCTACCAACGGCAGGTACTCGCCACGCACTTCGAGTACGCGCTCGCCACCGGCCAGTGGGTGCAAATCTTCTTCGCGCGGCTGCAGCGATTCCATCACCGCGTTCAGCGGCAGAATGAACACTTCATCGCTTACTTTAACGGACATGCCGTCAAGGATTGCCAGGGTCAACGGCAGCAGAATGCGGATTGTGGTTCCTGCGCCCTGACGTGATTTGATCTCAACGTGGCCGCCCATCTCCTGGATATTACGTTTCACCACGTCCATGCCCACACCACGCCCGGAGACATCGGTCACCTGCTCAGCGGTGGAGAAGCCCGGAGCGAAGATCAGCATGCCGACTTCTTCGTCGCTCATGTTTTCGTGCACCGGCATACCCTGCGATATGGCTTTTGCCAGGATACGTTCACGGTTCAGGCCTGCGCCATCGTCGGTGACTTCGATGCAGATATTGCCACCCTGATGTTCTGCGGAAAGGATCAGGTTGCCAATTGGTGATTTACCCGCTGCAACACGTTTTTCCGGAACTTCAATCCCGTGGTCAAGGCTGTTACGCACCAGGTGCGTTAACGGGTCAATGATGCGCTCAATCAGGCTCTTATCCAGTTCCGTTGAGCTACCTTGCAGGGTCAGTTCAACCTGTTTATCCAACTTGCTCGCGAGGTCACGCACCAGACGCGGGAAGCGGCTGAATACATATTCCATCGGCATCATACGGATAGACATGACCGATTCTTGCAGATCGCGTGCGTTACGCTGCAACTGCGTCATGCTGGTAATCAGGTCGCCGTGGGTGACCGGGTCAAGTTCGTTCGAGCGCTGAGCCAGCATCGACTGCGTAATAACAAGCTCGCCGACGAGGTTAATCAACTGGTCAACTTTCTCTACCGCAACACGGATACTGGTTGACTCACTGGCGCGGGCCGGTTTTTCACGACCTGCGGGTTGCTCTTTGGCGACCGCTTTCAGCGCCGCGACAGGTGCTGCCTGGACAACCGGGGCCGGGGCCGAAACCGGGGCCGCTGCCGCTTCTGGTGCGGCCTCTTCAACGGCTTCAACCGCTGCAGCTTCCGCAGACGCGCTTTCCGCAGGTACGCTGGCGTTTTCAAAGGCGATCTGGTCTGCTTCTATAACGAAGCACAGCACCGCAATGATATCATCCTGGCTTACACCGCCATCCAACGTGACGCGTAAGGTATCCGTCCCTTTTACAACGTCGGTGAGCGTACCGAGGTTACCCAACTCTTCTTCCAGAAGGCTGACTTCGTTTTCTTTTAGACGCGACAGCACAATACGCAGCTTTCCGTCATCGGCCGGGCTCGCCGGAGCGGCAGCCTCAGCGTCCTGTGCGGCGCTTTCAACAACGGACAATTTGGCGCTATTGGCTGCAGCCGGAACAGCTTGCCCTTTGGCTTCCAACGCTAATTGACGCAACGCATTGCAGATATATTCAAAGCTGGCGGCATCTGGCTCCGTAGAGCTTTTATAGGCATCGAGCTGTTCCTGCATAATATCTTTGGTTTCCAAAAACAGGTTAATGATGTCAGTGTTGAGCTGCATTTCCCCACGGCGGGCTTCATCAAGCAGGTTTTCCATCAGGTGCGTGGTTTCCTGCAAAATGGTGAAGCCAAACGTGCCTGCACCGCCTTTGATAGAGTGGGCGGCACGAAAGATGGCATTGAGTTGTTCAGAGTCCGGCGCTTCTGGCACCAGGTCTAACAAATGCTGCTCCATGTCGGCCAACAACTCGTCAGCTTCATCAAAGAACGTCTGATAAAAATCGCTAATATCCATGCTCACGCAATCACCTCGACTCGGGTTGTGGCGATGTTGTAACTGCCGCCGCAGGCTCGGATGCTGGCGCTGGCGCCGCTTCTGCCTCCGGCTGTGTAATGACGCTTATTGGCACATTTTGGCTTTCGGCGTTTTCATGCAGAATGGCTTCTTCTGCTTGTTTGTTTAGCACCAACAGGCTGATACGGCGGTTGATCGCCTCATTCGGTCCGCGCTCTGCCAGCCTCATTGTGGCTGCCATGCCAATGACTCGAAGCATTTTTCCATCGTCGAGACCCCCAACAACCAGTTCTCGTCGCGAGGCGTTTGCACGATCCGCTGAAAGTTCCCAGTTGCTGTATCCTTTCTCACCGTTGGCGTAGGGATAGTCATCGGTGTGTCCGGAAATGCTAATTTTGTTCGGAATACCATTCAGTACCGGTGCTATAGCCCGCAAAATGTCACGCATATAGGGCTCCACTTCTGCCCGGCCGGTTTTAAACATCGGGCGGTTCTGGCTATCGATAATCTGAATACGCAAACCTTCCTGAACAAGATCGATCTTGAGGTGCGGGCGTAAAGCACGCAATTTCGGATCGGCTTCGATCAGTTGGTCCAGATCGCCGCGCAATTTTTTCAGCCGCGCTTGCTCCATGCGTTGTTTGAGATCATCAATGTTCGGCTGTTTTTTAACTTCGCCCTGCTGCTGTGTGTAGTCATCGCCACCGCCCGGAATCGGACTGTCGCTATTCGAAATTCTTGGTCCACCCGTTACCGCTGTTGCAAGGGGTGTACGAAAGTATTCGGCAATCTGAATCAGTTCTTTAGGGCTAGAAATTGAGATAAGCCACATAACCAGGAAAAAAGCCATCATCGCCGTCATAAAGTCGGCATAGGCTATCTTCCAGGAGCCGTGCGCTCCCCCGCCATGTCCTTTATGTTTTTTACGTCTTACGACGACGATAGGATGGGACTGATTTTTCATGCGTCCTCAGTCGTTGTCTGTTGGTTAGGGTTTCTTACCGCGCGCACATGCTCATCCAGTTCGACAAACGACGGACGTTCGGTTGAGTACAGCGTTTTACGCCCAAACTCGACGGCAATTGGCGGCGCGTAGCCGTTCAAATTCGACAACAGTGTGATCTTGACGCACTGCATCATTTTGGTCGTTTCGGCGCTTTTCTGACGCAACACGCTGGCCAGCGGAGAAATAAAGCCGTACGCCAACAAAATACCAAGGAAGGTTCCCACCATCGCGTGAGCAATGAGCGCACCAAGCTCCGCCGCCGGACGGTCCGCCGAGGCCAGTGCGTGAACCACGCCCATAACCGCCGCAACGATACCAAACGCGGGCAACGAATCCCCTACCGCCGCCAGGGCGTTGGCCGGGACTTCCGCTTCGCTTTCGTGGGTTTCGATCTCTTCGTCCATCAGCGCTTCAATTTCGAAGGTGTTCATATTGCCGCTGATGATAAGACGCAGATAATCAACAATAAATTCAAGCATGGTGGCATCGGCAAGGATGCGCGGATAGCTGGCAAAAATCTCGCTCTCTTTCGGGTTTTCGATATCCCGTTCAAGGGAGAACATCCCCTGCTGGCGAGACTTCGCCATCAGTCGATAGAGCAGCGCCAGCAAATCCATGTACATACTTTTTGTGTATTTTGAGCGGCGAAACAGCAAAGGTAACGCCTTGATGGTGCCCTTGATGGCTTTACCATTGTTGCCGACGATAAACGCACCGATGCCAGCGCCGCCAATGATGATAAGCTCGGACGGTTGATAAAGTGCGCCAAGGTGCCCGCCGGTCATCATATACCCGCCAAGGACAGCACCCACAACCACTATGTAACCTAATACGATAAGCACGACATCATCCTTCCGCTAATGACTATGGCAAGGAAGACAAATCGCAGGGTTTTCACGACAGGCAGGGAAAAAAAAAGCAGCGGTATAACTTCACCGCTGCTGGAGTTTGTCCCACACCTTGTTCGGTCAAACAGCCTGATCGATCTGTTCTTCCAGCAGTTGTGGAATAATATCGGCAGCATCCCGGGAAAGTTTACGTCTTTTTACCGCACGAGAAGGCGGCTGGCATAAACTACAGGCGAAACTGCCAACAGGCTGATGCGCGTGGGTGATAAAGTTACCACCACAGCAGTTACAGCGAGACAACTCCAGCATTCCGCTTTCCACGAAACGTACCAAAGTCCAGGCACGAGTCAGAGCCAGCAGTGGCCCTTCCTCAGGCTGAGGGCATTGTTCGAGATAGAGTCGATAGGCTTTAATTACCGCATCAACGCCGCTGCATAACCCGGTTTTTAGTAAGAATTGCCAGGCATTACAGAACATTGAAGCATGAATATTTTGCTCCCACGTCATAAACCAGTCGGTGGAGAATGGCAGCATACCTTTCGGCGGCGGGCTACCACGCAGCTCTTTGTAAAGCTTAATGAGACGACCACGGCTCAGTTGCGTCTCACTCTCCAACATTTGCAAACGTGCGCCCAGCGTGATCAGTTCCATTGCTAACTGAATGTCGCGGGCTTCTTGAACAATACTTTTCTCGCTCATGATTACGCCCTTTTCTTCCGGGCTGGTTCACCTGATTGGGTGGATTCATTCAGCAGACGAGTAGAGAGCAGAATGCCGGTATGGATTTGCTGTAAATCATCCACACGGGATTCCTGAGTCAGACGCGTAATGGTCTGATGGTTGTCAAAGCGGAACTGACAAATAACTTGATTTGTTTCAGCGAGCTTAACCATCTGTGGAAGAGTTAACTCTCCCAGCGTATTCGCCATTTCTTCGTTAACACCTAAGCGGAACATGGCGGACGCTTTGTCCTGACTAATTAAACGCTGAGCAAGGAGCAGATATGACAGATTGATGTCATAAATGTGTTTCAGCAACTCGGATGTATGCATTTTTCCCATCCCGAATAACCAACTTGTATCTTATGCGGACAAACCGCACCCCGTGATGTCGCCGGGAAAAAACCCGGTATAAAAAGAAAGGCTAAATGCATAACAGACTTAGGATCTCGTGCGGCAGGTCTCTCGCTCAAATGTTTTTACCTTGCCACACTCTTAATCATTTCTTACAAAGAACTAAGATTTTTCCTAATTCGACGCAACTGTACTCGTAGGTGCTGAGACATACAATGTGACCAGAGTGAAATTTTGGAAAAAATGTGATCCACGTCACATAATTTACGCATTTCCTGGTAAGAAATCTATCAGTCCTGCTTCTGAATTGATTATTTTTTGTTCTAACAATCCATTTTTCTATTCTTTTAATGCGAATACTCATTCATATGACATATCGAAATACGGCGCAGTGGTCAGCGGTGTACTATCTTTAGGCGTTTAAAATACGCAATTCGTCTCTAATAAAGAAACAATAATAAATACCTTTATAAAACAAGAAATTAGAAATACAGCCACGCTTATTAATTGCCGCCCGGGATCATTTTAAATTTGTTAATCAGGACGATTAATAATTTAGGGATTTAACTTTAAATTCTTAAAATTTCGCTTAAGCACCTAATTCTAATTAAGATGATTAAACTTCAAACTGTCCATTTCATAAGATTAATTAATGAATATTTATGAGTTTCTTCACAAGTTTGTCATATTGGTCTATTGCTACGTTGGCGCAAACGGAGTAATGGTGATATGTGAACCTCATAGATAAGGAGCCAGTCATGGGCTACACGCATCTGTTGGTTGCGGTATCGGCCTCTCCGGAAAGCCACGCCCTGGTGGCAAAAGCGGTGTCAATAGCACGTCCGTTTCACTCCCGCTTAACCCTCATCACACTAACGTCCGATCCCGAAATGTATAACCAGCTTGCGGCACCGATGATGGAGAATGTGCGCGAGATTCTGCAGGAAGAGACGCAACAGTTTATGAATGACCTGGTCAGCCGCGCTGATTACCCCATTGAACAGGTGATTATTACCTCTGGTGAGCTCAGTGAGCACGTGCTGCATACCTGTCGTACACAGGGCGTCGACCTGGTTATCTGTGGGAATCACAATCAGAGTTTTTTTGCGCGAGCAGCCTGCTCCGCTAAAGCGATAGTCGGTTCGTGTAAAGTGGATGTCTTGCTGGTGCCATTAAGCGAATAACCCCTCCCGCGTAACGGAAGGGGCTCTTGTCAGGCCATTTTCGGGAAGGTCGCCACTTTGTTTTGCAGGCTACTCTGAGCACTACGTGGCGTGATGCGCTTTAAATCGCTAATAAACCGTTCTTGCCAGTGGTTGATATCATTTTGCTCAATCACCTTAAGCATTTCAGCATGGCGCGCGATACGCTCAGCCAGCGGCATCGTCAGTGCCCTGTCCATTGCTGCGGCCACATCATCCCGGTCGTAAGGGTTAACAATCAGCGCCGAGGTTAGCTCGTTTGCCGCGCCGGCAAATTGCGACAGCACCAGTACGCCCGGGTTCGCAGGATCCTGCGCGGCAACATACTCTTTCGCGACCAGGTTCATCCCGTCACGCAATGGTGTGACCAACCCGACTTCCGCGTATCTGAAGACTTTCATTAGCACTTTGCGATCAAAGTGCTGGTTCAAGTAATAGAGCGGCGTCCAGCCAAGCTGACCATATTTCCCGTTAATGCGCCCTGCTTCCGTTTCCAGTTGATGACGAATGTCCTGGTAGGCCTGCACTTCACCACGCGAGGTCGGTGCGATTTGCGTATAGCGAATCTTGCCATGATGCTGCGGATACTTCTCCAGCAGCGTTTCATAGGCGAGGAAACGCTCCGGCAACCCCTTAGAGTAATCCAGACGCTCAACGGAGAAGATATTCTTGACGTTTTTCAGCTCGTTTTTCAGTTGCGCCAGTTTGGGTGGCAACGGCCCCGAAGCCTGCTGGGCAATCTCTTTCGGTTCGATACCGATAGGGTAAACCTCGGTCTGGAATGTTTTGCCCCATGCGGTATGGTGCTTACCGCCGCGTGTCGTCAGTCGCGTTTGGATAGACAGACAGTCAAGGAACGCCAGACGATCGCTCTCGGTCTGGAAACCCAGCAGGTCATAGTCACACAACTGCTCAAGCAGTTCAGCATTTGGCGGCAGTGCGTTGAAGATTTCCGGGGTCGGGAAAGGAATATGCAGGAAGAAACCAATACGGTTGTTCACCCCACGCTTACGTAATTCACTGGCAAAAGGCAGCAGATGGTAATCGTGGATCCACAGATTGTCGTCATCTTCTACCAGCGGTAATAACTTATCCGCCAACAGGGAATTTACCCGCTGATAGCCCTCCCAGGCCTCACGCTGGAACTTCACCAGGTCAAGGCGATAATGGAAAGCCGGCCATAACACGGCGTTGGAAAATTGAGAATAATATTGCTCGTAATTCTCTTCGCTGAGGTTAAAGGAAGCCCATGTGATATTTCCACGCGAAACCTTTTTCAGCGGCGCATCCTCATCACCAATTTCACCACTCCAGCCGAACCATAATCCGCCCGTGGCTTTTAATGCTCCCAGAATCCCTACGGCCAGCCCACCTGCGCTGGACTTTTTATCGTCAGGCGGAGCAATGCGATTAGATACTACGACTAAGCGACTCATAGCCATCTCTCCTGTTTGTTAGCGCCTTTTTTTCTTGTTCTTGATGGTCAGTTATACGTTTAAGCCACTGATGGACGTCATTTACACAACCCAAACGCCATTGCGCGTGAGTTGCACCAGCCCCTACTTTCACCGAAATACCTGATTTCGCGTTCACGACCTCAAAGCCGTGCTCATCCGTCAGATCATCGCCGATAAATATCGGTTTTCTGCCCTTAAACGGCGACTCCTGTAAAAACGCGTCAATAGCGGCACCCTTGTTGATGCCAGACGGTTTAAGTTCGATCACACATTTGCCTGGCTGCATCGCCAGTTGGCCCCAGGTCTCCACCATTTTGCGTGCCAGAGCGAAGATTGCCTCTTCATGCTCCGGTGCCTGCCGATAATGCAGAGCGAACGCCATCCCCTTGGTTTCAAGCTCGGCACCCTTAAGTGCGGCCATTCCCGTAGTCAGTGCCTGCTCCAGCGGCTGGATGATCTCTTCTGGCAACGTGACCCGGTGAGTTTGACCGTTGATATCGCGGCGCTCTGCCCCATGAACCCCGGCAAGGGGAAAACGGTAAGGTCTGGCAAGCTTGTCCAGCTCTACCATTGAGCGCCCTGAGATCAATGCCACCGCGCCATCATTCATTTCAGCAAGGCGTGCGAGCCGCTTGAGAACATCCGGCGGAACAAAAACCTGGTCAGGGTGAGGTTTGATATCAGCGAGGGTTCCGTCAAGATCGAAGAAAAAAGCAAAATTTCCGGAAAAGACAGGCGGTTCAGATAACAGGTCAGCCACCCTGGTTTCCTCCTTAATGGTCAACGGTGAAAGGTCTCATACGATAACCTTTCATTATCATTAGCCATGTAAGTATAGACAGTGTGACGCTGCTCGCCATTTTATGCATAACCCATCAACCATTCTGGCGGTTGATGGGTTACTGGAGGTATGCTTAAAGATCAATCATCATAGCGATGACAGGAGGATTACACCGTCCGTTTAGCCTTCTGTTTGTAGCGGTCAAAAATCACCGCAGCCAGCAAGATCAAACCACGCACCACATACTGGGCAAACGGCGAGATGTTCAGCAGGTTCATCGCATTCTCTACCGTCCCGAGAATCAGGATCCCGGCGACCACGTAAGAGATTTTACCGATACCGCCTTTCAGCGAAACCCCACCCAGCACGCAGGCCGAAATCACAATCAGCTCATAACCGATAGAGGTCATCGGCTGACCGCTTGTCATACGCGAGGCCAGGATAATCCCTGCCGCTGCGGATACCAGCCCGGACAGAACAAAGATAATGATTTTCGTGCGCACTACGGGTACGCCCGCAAGACGCGCCGCTTCTTCATTGCCGCCAATTGCCAGCGTGTTTCGACCGAACGTCGTTTTGTTTAACAGGAAACCAAACACGATCAGGCAAGCGACAGTCAGCCAGATTGGCGCAGGCAGCCCCAGCCAGTTGGCATAACCAAGCGTAAAGAAGCTCTCGTCTTCAATACCGACCGCTTTACCATCAGAAATGATATAAGCCAGCCCGCGCACGATTTGCATCGTGGCAAGGGTCGTGATCAAGGCGTTAATTTTCAGCCGGGCAATCACAAAACCGTTAATAAAGCCGCTCACCACGCCCAGCATCAGGCCAGCAAATACGCCCAGCCACAGGCTACCTGACATGTTGATCACCACAGCGGTGGTGACACCAGCACAGGCGATGACGGATGCAACCGAAAGGTCGAAGTCACCGGAGGCCAGACAGAACAACATCCCGCAGGCCACCATGCCGGACATGGAGATTGCAAGCCCCAGCCCTTTCATGTTCACAAACGAGGCGAAGTTCGGCACAAAAACGGCGCAGCCGATAAACAGTGCGGCAAACACCACCAGCATACCGAACTGATCCCAGATGCGGCCCAGGCTAAAGGCCGATGGCGACTTCGGTGCGCCAGAAGAAGTTACAGATGACATCATATTCTCCTTGCTCAGGCGACAGCCTGGCTAACTTTAGGCATCGCGAGGCTGAGCGCTCGCTGTTCATCGGCCTGACCATGAAGCAATTCACCGGCAATTTCGCCTTCGCGCATCACCACGATACGGTCGGCGACGCCAAGGACTTCCGGCAGGTCGCTTGAGGCAAACAACACCGCTACACCACGGGCTGCCAGCGCATAGATAACGTTATAGATTTCATGCTTGGCCCCCACATCAATCCCGCGAGTGGGTTCATCGAGCAAAATGACCTTCATCTCTTCCGATAACCAGCGTCCCAGAATGGCCTTCTGCTGGTTACCCCCGGAAAGATTCATAATTAACTGATCGGCACTGGGCGTTTTGATATTCAGGCTACGAATATGATGCTCGGCGTTCTGCGCCTCCCAGCCGTTATTGATCAAACACCCTGCATGGATAAACTTACGCCGGGCGCTGATATTGATATTCTCCTGTACGGAGTGGACGGGAATAATCCCTTCTGCTTTACGGTCTTCCGGGCAGAGCATCATACCGGCGCGAATGGCATGGGATGGTTTCTGGATATTAACCTCAGCACCGTCAATAAAGACTTTCCCTTCGGTAATTTGCGTACCGCCGAACAAACCTTTCATTAACTCGCTGCGCCCTGCGCCTACCAGACCGAACAGGCCAACAATCTCGCCGCTGCGTACCGTCAGGCTAATCGGTGTGCGAACACCGGGTGCTTTAACCTGATCGAGGCGTAGCCGTTCATCGCCATAGTCGCGCGGCTGCCAGCCGTAGATGTCGCCCAGGTCACGGCCAACCATCGCCTGTACTAACTGGTCATGGTTAACCTGCTGCATGTCCGTGAACGTACGGACATAACGTCCATCTTTAAACACGGTAATGGCATCGCTGAGCGCGAAGATCTCTTCCATGCGGTGCGAGACATACAAAATGACGCGCCCTTCTTTGCGCAGCTCACGAATAACCCTGAACAGGTTTTCGATTTCGCGCGCCGACAGTGAGCTTGTCGGTTCATCGAAGGCAATAACTTTGGCGTTACGTGCCAGCGCCTTCGCGATTTCGACCATCTGCCACTGGCCGATGGAGAGATATTTGAGCGGCGTCTGTGGATCAATATCCAGCCCCAGATGCTTGAGTTGCAGACCCGCTTCGTAGTTAAGAAGTGAGCGGTTAACGATCCCGCTTTTATGGGGTAACTGGCCAAGATAGATATTCTCCGCCACCGTCATTTCCGGTACCAGATGCAGTTCCTGGTAGATGATAGCCACACCGGCATTGAGCGCCGCCGTGGTATCCGCGAAGCTAACTTCCTGTCCTTTAATTGCCAGCGTACCGGTCGTCGGTGCGTAATTACCGCTGAGAATTTTCAACAGGGTCGACTTACCCGCGCCATTCTCCCCCATCAACGCGTGGACCTGACCGGCATGACAGTCAAAGCTGATATCGCTCAGGGCCTTGACGCCGGGGAACGTCTTGCCGATGCCGCGGAAGGAAAGATAAGGAGTAGAGTCTTGCATAACGTCTCCGTGAATCAGTTCAGTGTACTTCTGGCCCTCCCTGACCAGGGAGGGCACAACCATCAGAGATTTACTTCACGCCTAACCCTTTTTTCGCCAGCTCTTCTTTGAAGTTATCGCGAGTGATCAGCACCACATCGGTAACCGCAGTAAATTTCGGCGGCTCAACACCTTTGGTCACCCAGTTGTAGAGCAGCTCGCTGGTTTTATAGCCGTGTACATCCGGGCTTGGCAGCAGAGAACCGTAGAAGCCGGTCGCCTGCGCTTTAGACAACTCGCTCACCGCGTCCACACCGTTAATACCAATGCCAATCACATCCGCAGCTTTAAAGCCCTGACCTTCGGTTGCGCGCACGCCGCCCAGGACGGTGTTATCGTTCATACCCAGCACCAGCCAGTGTTTCACTTCCGGATGTTGCACCAGCAGAGAGTTACCGGCATCAAACGCACCGGGGATATCGTTTGATTTTGTCGGTACCTGGTAAATTTGTTTTTCCGGGAAGCCCGCGGCTTTCAGCGCATCCATTGAACCGGTGGTACGGCGACGTGCGGTATCCAGTTCATTGGCCGTGATCGCCATAACGCCGGTCGTTTTCACATCCCAGCCGCGTTTTTGCATCTCTTTGTACAATTCCTGACCCTGACGCGCGCCGATTTCGCTGGCGGCCATCATGACCAGAGGAACGGACGTCATCGGTTCGCCTTTGGCGTTAACGAACTGATCATCCACGGTAATGACTTTCATGTCATAACCGCGCGCTTTAGCAACAATCGCGGAACCTAATTTCGGGTCCGGCGTACAGATAACGAAGCCTTTTGCGCCGCTCGCTGCCAGACTGTCGATAGCATTCAGTGTTTTTTCGCCATCCGGAACGGCGATTTTAATCACCTCAAACCCTAAATCCTTGCCCGCCTTATCGGCGAATTTCCATTCAGTCTGGAACCAGGGTTCTTCAGGTTGTTTTACCAAAAAACCCAGTTTCATTGTTTCAGCAATAGCGGATTGTGACATAACGGCTGCAAGGCCAATGGCTGCTAACGCTTTAGTGAATTTGTGCATGGTTAACTCCAGCTTTGACTTTCTTTTACGTAGGGAAAAATAACTACCGGTTAACTTAAAAGGTCATAAAACAAGGCATTAGGATCCGTGCTTCCCTGGATACCTGTGCTGGCAGTAGTTTTAGCGGGAAATTGATTCTCCATAGGAGAGCAATATCACACCGCAGAATTACAGTAATTCCGTACATAAATTCAGCGGATTAAGACATAAAAATGGGAGTATTTGTCGTACAAATCAGAAGGGTGTTAGCAGGATAATCCATAGCTCCAGCTCGGTTATCCTTGTCCCCCGATACAAGGTGTATCGGGGTGTACAGGTTACCAATGGTAATAAATATGATCTGCGTGATCGCGCACGGGGGGTTCATCACCCAGCAAGCGTGCCGACAGGGCAAACGCAAAATCAAACGCGTGGCCAAGACCTTTGCCGCTTAACAGATTGCGGTCTTCCACCACCGGGGCATCAACGTACTCACCGTTTCGAACCCCTTGCCACAAATCGCCGGAGCAGACGTAGCGGCGGCCATCCAGCAGGTCATTGCCGCCAAGCACTCTTGCGGCCGCGGAGCAAATCGGGCAAATCAGCTTGTTTTGCGCATCATGATGCTTAACAAATTCGATAACGTCTGCATTCGCGGCAAGGTTAACACTGCCCTGCGGGCCACCCGGAAGCACCACGGCGTCGTAAAGT
This sequence comes from Phytobacter sp. RSE-02, assembly GCF_040578655.1. Classification (NCBI taxonomy): domain Bacteria; kingdom Pseudomonadati; phylum Pseudomonadota; class Gammaproteobacteria; order Enterobacterales; family Enterobacteriaceae; genus Phytobacter; species Phytobacter sp. RSE-02. Next base: position 311,875 of record NZ_JBEULY010000003.1, read on the forward strand.
GTGTCAGCACGCTCGCTCAGCGTGCTGTCTGCCACCATCGGAATATTGTGATAGCTAACGACCGCACGTGATTGTGCGCAGGCCAGCGTTTCAACCTCAATATTCAGGCGACGCAGAATGTCGATGGTAATAATCGCCTCTGCTTCTTCAAACCCTGGCGCTAACAACACCGCCACTTTTTTCATTGCCTGCTCCTTACCCTGTTGTTGTCATCAATTGTCCCTACGATAAATCAAAACAGCGTTTCAAAAACACTCACAAGTCACATTCTGGCCGTCAGGGGAATGTAACCTGATACTTTTTAGAAAATCAGGGGGCATCAGCAGTTAAAAAATAGCGGTTTTCCCTGTCAGATCATTTGTGCCAGACGTAAGCAAAAATGAGTCGATATGACAGAATAAAAAACCATCACATCTATGTCATCCGGGTGTAACGAACAGTAACTTAATATAAGTCAGGATATTCTTATTCGTGCATATTCGTTATGCTACTTGCATTGAGGTAGAGGAATACCTGAATAATTTGCCGTATTAATTTTGTCGCGTGCAAAAGCTCACTCTGTAATAAGGATATTATTATGATGCCCCACGTTATCACGCAGAAACTAAACGCCCAGATGAATCTGGAGTTTCATGCGTCACATCTTTATATCTCTCTCAGCAACTGGTGTATGGGACGAAACCAAGCAGGCATGGCTGTGTTTCTGCGCATTCAGGCACAAAAATGCGTGAATCAAATGATGCGCGTATTCGATTATATAAAGGCATCTGGAACCTGGCCGGTTATTAATGCGGTCAATATGGCAGACAACACGATTATCTCTGTCGAAGAGGCTCTCATACAGTTGCTGGAAAACCAGGCGCTGCGTATCTGTGCGCTGGAATGTCTCGCCGAAGAGGCTACGTTAAACACGGACAACACCACGCTGGATCTGGTACAACACATTCGTACGGAGATCCAAAACAATAACGAAGAATTAAAAAACATTCTCGCCATTCAGTATTCTGCACCCGCTTCCCTCGCCTGCTAATATTTCCACGTTAGCTCTTTCTTAGGTCAGTCGATGTTTAATCCCCCGCCGACTGACCCATTATATTGCCAGGGTATGAATTATTTGTTAATAAAAAGTATATAAGTTATTGCTTTTATTAATTTTGCTCAAATTGGATCTGGCTCTCATTGAGAGACGTTACAAAATGTAATGATCTATTCAATGTATTAATGTCCAGGACAAGGTGAGTCATGATTACCATTGAATTTATCATTATAATTCTCTGTTTATTAATAGGGACACGTTTTGGCGGGATGGGGCTGGGTTTAATCAGCGGTATTGGCCTTTTTCTCCTGAGTTTTGTATTTGGTCTGGAACCGGGCAAACCGCCAGTTGATGTTATGCTCACGATTCTTGCCGTTATTGGTTGCGCGGCTACGCTGCAAACCGCAGGCGGTCTGAACGTGATGATGCAATTTGCGGAGCGGTTATTACGCCGCCATCCCCAGCATATTACGCTGCTGGCACCGTTCACTACATGGACATTGACGTTTCTCTGCGGTACCGGGCATGTGGTCTACACCATGTTTCCCATCATCGCCGATATTGCGCTTAAGAAAAATATCCGCCCGGAACGTCCGATGGCCGTGGCTTCTATTGCCTCGCAGATGGCGATTACCGCATCGCCGGTCTCCGTTGCCGTCGTATCGCTCGTCTCCATTCTTGCCGCGCAACACGGCATTGGTCATGCATGGAGCATCCTTGAAATACTGGCCGTCTCTGTTCCGGCCTCGCTGTTCGGGGTCGCTATCGCCGCGCTGTGGAGCCTGCGCCGTGGTAAAGATCTGGCAGATGACAAAGAATTCCAGGAAAAATTAAAAGATCCGAAACAGCGTGAATTCATTTATGGCAGTAGCGAAACACTGATGAACCAGCGCTTTCCCAAAGAGGCCTACTGGTCAACGTGGATCTTTTTTGCCGGTATCCTGGTCGTGGTATTACTCGGCGCACTCCCGCAATTGCGCCCGGCTTTCGACGTAAAAGGTAAACTTTCCCCCCTGTCCATGAACCTGGTCATTCAGATGATGATGCTGATTGCCGGTGCCGTAATGCTGATGGTCTGTAAGGTCAACGCTTCTGCTATATCAGGCGGTGCGGTCTTCAAAGCGGGAATGGTGGCTATTTTCTCGGTGTTTGGTGTTGCATGGATGAGTGATACTTTTTTCCAGGCACATCTGAACGAACTGAAAATGGCGCTGGAAGGGGTCGTGAAAAGCCATCCGTGGACCTACGCTATCGTGCTGTTCCTCGTCTCGAAGCTGGTTAACAGCCAGGCCGCCGCACTGACCGCCGTTGCGCCAATGGGTCTGATGCTGGGCGTTGAACCCAAAATGTTGATCGCCTTCTTCCCGGCCTCGTACGGCTATTTTGTTCTGCCGACCTACCCGAGTGACCTGGCCTGTATCGGCTTTGACCGCTCAGGCACCACGCGTATCGGCAAATTTATCATTAACCACAGCTTTATCATTCCGGGTCTGATTGGCGTGAGTTGCGCCTGCGCTGCCAGCTATATGTTGGTCTCGGCTTTCTTCTGATAGCAAAAAGCGGCGAAGATCGCCGCTTTTCTCATCCTTCCGCCTTTAGTTGCGGACATAAAAAAACCTGCCTCGGCAGGTTTTTTTATCATCAGAACATGGCGCCCGGGGGGACATCTTTGAAGGTTTTGCAGTAGGTTTCAAAAATGCTTTTCAGGATCTTGCGCAGTTTCATGTTTTGCTCCGGCGATTTGTTATGCAGGTGTTATCGGTTGATGTGCATATAATATGACCTCCATCACAAAAAGCAATATTTACGTGATAGAAATCACGTTTTATTTTTAAAGGAATGTGGTTTTTGTTAAAAAATGGTGTGAAATCTGCGGCTTACAATCTAAAAATTTTTTGGCATTTTTAAAAAATAATTGGGTGAGTTAAGGAAAAAATGGCGGGTGAATACGGGTAGGAAAGCAGAGGCCAGCGTGTGCTGACCTCAGGGGTATCAGGCGAGGATCTCACGCACGAAGGCTTCGATGGCTTTATCCTGACAGTTCTCAAAGAAGCACTGCTGGAAACGCGGGCCGGAAACGGCGGTTTTAACCAGTTCCGGATCGATGGCGCGCAAGGTATCAAGGTAGTTATCTTTGACCACCGCCGCTTTTACCTGGTTGAGGATACCGGCATTACGCACCTGCGGCTCTTTACGCTCTGGCGGATAGCCTTCACCTTTACGGCCCGTGAACGCTTTTTCAAAGATAAAGCGCACATTCAGCTCCGCGCCCCAGCCAAATCCTTTGGCGAACGGCAATGAGAGTGCGTTGCCGTTGTTAATCTGGGCAAACAGGAAAGCGTCAGCCGGATCAATACAGTAACCACAAATAACGCCAGGATGAATATTCAGGGACATCAGCGCCCCCTGCCCTGTACCGCAACCCGTCACTACAAAGTCGACCGCTTTAGCATTCAGCAGAATACTGGCCATAATACCAAGGTGGATATAGGTCAGGTGATGATCGTTTTCGTCACTCATACCCACATTGAAGACCGGAAAATCTTTTTCATCCGCAACCGCTTTCAGTTCTTTAAGGATGACGGCGTTTTTCCCTGCCTGGCTGTTTTCCATCATCAGTGCAATCTTCATCTTCATCTCCTGGTTAATGCATCAAGTTGCCAAATTGGATTAACCTTACTACCTGATAAACAGACTTTCAAATTTAATGAAAAATAGTTTTAAAAAAGTAAATTGCGTTCACAGTTTTGCCTGAAAGTGATCTGAACGCCACGTCGTTGCGCGTAAAAAGGCCAGTTACGCAGGCTATTCTGCCGATTGCCAGGGTAATAAGTCGGTAAGATGCAACAATGCCCATATGAATCAGAGCGCTTTCATGAACAAAATCCTTGTTGCCGCCTCGCTGCTACTGCTCGCCGGGTGCTCAATAACCAAAGAACCCAAAGTCAGCAATGTTGATACGACCAATGGTCTGATCCGTCTTAGCTTTAATCAGGCGATGATGCAAAACGCACACTATGACGAATACACCACGCAGGGAACCGCCAACAAGCAGTGTCAACAAATGGGCTATGCGACCGCAGTGGCCTATGGTCAGCCCATTTCGACCTGTAGCCTGATCAGTGGTTCCGTCTGTATGAACACGACCATCACCATTCAGTACCAGTGCCGTGGTATGGCGCTCAATAACGTGCCGGCCGCCAGAGCCTGGTAACGGTTAATGCCAGTGCACCACCGCTGGCATTACTCTTTATTTAAATAAAAGAATAATTATCATTTCCCCGTTATTTTCCTGCAATGCGTGTTATTCCCATTCTCATTTTTAATAAAAATTATTTTTTATTTTACCTTTTGCAAATAATTAAATAACAAATTATAGTGGCCGCTCTTTACCTCTTTTATTATTTTTCGGAGTGGCGCCATGCTTAAAGCTGAAATGATTGAAAAACTCAATGAGCAGATGAACCTCGAACTTTTTTCGTCTCTGCTTTATCAACAAATGAGTGCCTGGTGCAGCTATAACAGCTTTGAAGGCGCTGCCGCATTTCTGCGCCGCCATGCACAAGAAGAGATGACGCATATGCAGCGTCTGTTTGATTATCTGGCGGATACCGGCAGCTTACCGCGTATTAACACTATTCAGTCGCCGTTTGCCGAATACGCTTCGCTGGATGAATTGTTCCGTTCTACATACGAACACGAGCAACTGATTACCCAGAAAATTAACGAACTGGCGCACGTGGCAATGACCTCGCAGGATTATCCGACGTTTAATTTCCTGCAGTGGTATGTAGCGGAACAACATGAAGAAGAAAAACTGTTTAAATCCGTTATTGATAAACTGACACTGGCGGGTAAAAGCGGCGAAGGTCTTTATTTTATCGATAAAGAACTGTCTACTCTCGACACCGCAAATTAAGCAAAATGCGGTAATGACTCTACATTACCGCATTATTTTTTAGTGCTGGCAGATTTTACTTTCGTGGGTAGAAAACCCATTTTCCGCAGGAATAAATTTCCCACGCGATGCCAGAAACGCCACCAGCTCCGCTGCCGTCATATCCTCTGCTGAGCAGGTATGAAAACGGGCATCCTTACCAAAGCGCATACAGATTGCCGCTTCCAGACTTTGCTCTGAATAACGCTCCCCTGACTCCAGCATCATATTAAGTACTTCATGACCATGAATTGACGCCATATACCCTCCGCTTAAAAGATGCATCATAGACACATGTTTATAATGGTTTATTGCGCTGAGACAGGTTTACCTGCAATGCGCACAGCCTCCAGGCCGCCAGCCAGACAACCAAAGGTAAGGACCTCTTTTCATGTAATTATTTATTTACAGTGTTTGTAAGCCCGGTTTGACGCAGATCGGTTTTTCACATACTCTGCGCCGCATATTTGATAAAGCATGCGGTTTAAATCCAGAGGAAAGTGTGAAGAATCGAGCACTTGGCAGTGTTTTTATTGTGGCTGGTACCACTATTGGCGCAGGGATGCTGGCGATGCCGCTGGCCGCCGCCGGGGTCGGATTTAGTGTAACGCTGGTTTTACTCTTCGCCCTGTGGGGGCTGATGTGTTATACCGCGCTGTTATTGCTGGAAGTCTATCAGCACGTGCCCGCCGACACAGGGCTCGGTAGCCTGGCGCGACGTTACCTGGGGCGCTACGGGCAGTGGATCACCGGTTTTAGCATGATGTTTTTGATGTATGCCCTGACGGCGGCCTATATCAGCGGCGCCGGTGAGCTGCTGGCGTCCAGCCTCAGCGTATGGACTGGCATCAATGTATCGTCATCAGGCGGGGTATTTTTGTTTACCTTCGTCGCCGGTGGCGTGGTCTGTATTGGCACATCATTGGTCGATTTATTCAACCGCTTCCTGTTTAGCGCCAAGATCATTTTCCTGGTGGTAATGCTCGCGCTGCTACTGCCACATGTCCATCAGGTGAATTTACTCACCCTGCCGCTGGAAAAAGGGCTGGCCCTCTCCGCCATGCCGGTGATTTTTACCTCTTTTGGTTTTCATGGCAGCGTGCCGAGCATTGTCAGTTATATGGGCGGTAACGTTCGCAAGCTGCGCGGGATATTTATCACCGGCAGCGCGATCCCGCTGGTCGCCTATATTTTCTGGCAACTGGCGACCCTTGGCAGTATTGAGTCTTCAACCTTTATGGGGATGCTGGCTAACCATGCCGGGCTGAATGGACTTCTTGAGGCGCTGCGCGAAGTGGTTGCCTCCGCGCATGTGGAACTGGCTGTTCATCTGTTTGCCGACCTGGCGCTGGCGACCTCATTTTTAGGTGTGTCGCTTGGGCTGTTTGATTACCTGGCCGACCTGTTCCAGCGCCGCAACACGGCCGTCGGGCGTCTGCAAACCGGCGCGATAACCTTTTTGCCCCCGCTGGCCTTCGCCCTCTTCTATCCGCGCGGTTTTGTGATGGCGCTCGGTTATGCTGGCGTGGCGCTTGCGGTGCTGGCACTGCTGATACCCGCCCTGCTCGCATGGCAAAGCCGTAAGGCGCATGGACAAGCGCAATATCGTGTTCTGGGCGGGAGACCTATGCTCTGCCTGGTGATAGCCTGCGGCGTAACTATTATTGCCGTACAGTTTGCGATTTCAGCAGGCTTGCTGCCGGAAGTGGGATAATAAATCGGGCTCATCAGGAGCCCGATTTTTTTAGTGCAGGCAGCAGCTTTTGAATTTCTTACCGCTGCCGCACGGGCAAGGATCGTTACGCCCGACTTTTACACCATTCACCTGCGGTTTCTGAGCAACAGCCTGTTGTGGATTCGCCGACCAGTACTCATACAGACGTAGAGCGGCAGGCCTGATAGCCTCTACGCTTTCATTGAATTCCTCTTCGGTGAATTCATCCAGACGCTCAAAGTTTTCTTCCAGCCCGTGCAAGGCAATAATATCCAGATCGGCCTTACGCTCCTCCGGCAAGCCTGACCAGTCGGTTAGCGCCACGCCGCGCATATAGCCAAAACACCACTCTTCAACCACCGTGTAGCTCTTACCGTCCACTTCGTTGTAACCAAACACGGGTTCAAACTGATCCGGGTAATCACTCAGGCGCTCGGCAATATCGTTCAAATGCTTAAAGCAGAGATCGATAAAACGATTCATTTCTCGATCGTTTTTCCAGCGCGGAATGTTCTTTTCGCCGCCCCATACGGCAACCAGCCAGCGATCCGGCTCGACAACCACCGGGCCGGACAATACGGCGGTCAACATACCATCCAGCTCCGCCACATCGAGTACGGACTCATCGCTGTGACCATAAGCGACCAATGTCTCTTCCAGCCACTGCAATTCATTTTCATTTAACGGGCCTTCGGTCATTTACGACTCTCCTGATGGCATAAGGGATAAAAAAGAAGGGTATCACAGAAACGATAAGCGTAAAAAAGCCGGGACAAGCCCGGCTATTTATAATCAGGATTCTGGCGTCAATTTTTCGTTGCGCTGAACGACCTTTTAATTGATGACCGTATGCAAAATCACCGCTTTAGTGTCAGGGTCGATAAGCTGTACATCATCTTTTACCAGCGTTGCCTCAATGGTATTACGATCGCCATTAATGCTGTCGATATGGATGAAATATTTCGCTGAGGTGCTGACATTTTTGCCTTTGCCTTTGAAATCGGCGAACTTCGCAGAGATCTCACGGGCCTGATCGTCAGGAACCAGCACTGTGCAGCCACGGACGGTCTTATCGACAGATAACGATACGCCCCGTTCGTTGACGGTGATGCCACCGTTCATGTTGCAAAGGAAGTTATGATATTCATAGCCTTTCTTTGCAAAGTCATAGCTGCTATCGGTAAGGGTAAAGATCCCCATATCGTTAATTTTGATAGCGTTTTCACCCGACGCTGTTTTCAGCTTCAGGAAGTCCTCATCATGATAAGAACCATCGGTGGTGGAATAAATGACGATATTTTTGATGTCTTTATATTGCGCAATTTTTGCTTTAATTTGCGGCAGTTCTTCTTTTTTGATGTCTTCTTTCGCAAATGAATCGCTGGTGTTGTTCCATTTGTTGCTAAAGAGTCCCATCAGTTCATCATCGTTAAACTGGCGCGGTGTCTGGGCAAAATAGATATAAAAGAGATCTTTTGTAGAAATCGGCTGGTATTCGCTGTCGGCAACGTTTTTCAGCGCCTGATCTTTTGCATTTAATTCTGCTTCATATTTATCACGCCACGCCTTTTGGCCCGCCGTCGGCTCGACTTTGCTTTGCTTCATGTCGGCCAGCGCGAATTTCCCTTCGGTGATAATTTTCTTATCAGCCTTAGTGATGGTATAGGAAACCGGCGTTGAGAAGGCTTTACCGTAAATCTCATCACTGCTGAAATCAGCCTGAGCACTACAGGTCAGGCTGTCCTGGCCTGTTGCAGAAAGCGTCGGGTTACTTATTTTCAGAACGTCAGTCTGGCCAAAGCCTTTGTTAAAGGTTTCAGCGGAATAGAGAAAACTGTCATCAATACGACTTTTTCTTCTCAGGTCCGAATCAGTAATGCTTTTGGTCGAGTCAACGTTACGATCGCTAAAAGGATAATAGTTAAAGGGATGTTGGGTTAAAAACTCACTGGTGCCCGCTTTGAAGTTGTTCGTTAATTGCTCAATTGCCTGTGGCGACTTACATAAAGTCTGAGCTTCTTCACTTGTCAGTTCAGAAATTTTTTTATCTTCAACCGCTTTATCGCAGCCAACCAATACGACTGACAGCCCTAAAATACATACAATCCCGCGCATAATTCCCTCTTAAAATAATGACACTTTTACTTTATGTTCCGCATTTACCAGCATCACCTAAAAACAATCAGTGGCAGCGCCCAGTCCGTAGAAGTTGTCACATACAGCTAAGGCGAAATAGCCAACGGCAATGTTGATAATTAAAAAGCGGCGCATAACACTAACAGGATTATCAGACGACATGTACCCACCTGTTTTAGTACATGAGAAACCCGTTAGTCATTTTATTTAAAGCAAAAAAAAGCCCGGTTTCCCGGGCCCTTATCATGCGCCAAAAAGCTTAGTAGTAGGCTTTCAGCGTTCTCTGGCAGAGTGCGGAGCGGACGCAATCGTCTGTGGTGAAACGCACCACCCCTACCATCTCATCTTCCTCAAAACGCGACAGCGCATCGCTCAGACCGGACTGCACCCCGCGGGGCAAATCACACTGAGTCACATCACCGTTGACGATTACCGTCACATTTTCCCCGAGGCGCGTTAAGAACATTTTCATTTGCGCAGCGGTCACATTCTGAGCCTCGTCAAGAATGACAACCGCATTTTCAAAGGTACGTCCGCGCATATAGGCGAACGGCGCGATCTCTACCTTACCAATCTCTGGTCGCAGGCAGTATTGCATGAAGGACGCACCCAGCCTTTTCACCAGCACATCATAGACGGGCCGGAAATAAGGGGCGAACTTCTCCGAAATATCACCAGGTAAGAAGCCGAGATCTTCGTCGGCCTGCAGAACCGGTCGGGTTACAATAATCCTGTCCACATCCTTATGAATCAGGGCTTCCGCCGCTTTCGCCGCGCTGATCCATGTTTTACCGCAGCCGGCTTCCCCGGTCGCGAATATCAGTTGTTTACTCTCGATAGCATTCAGGTACTGCGCCTGAGCTTCATTACGCGCAACAATCGGTGAATTATCACGGCTATCCCTTGCCATTCCAATTGCTTCAACGCCACTCATCTGCACAAGCGAGGTGACCGACTCTTCTTCACGCTGTTTGTGACTGCGCGAATCGCGTCTCAGCACACGTTTAGCTTCACGACGAGCTTTGATCACTGCTTTCTGTCTTCCCATGGATAGCACCTTGAGTTGTTGGTTTACATCACACGCACCAAAATCGGCACGATTATGCGCACGAACGTCTGAGGTTTGGCTTCCTTTTAAGCCATGTCTTGCCTTTGAAATTGACATAACAAAGCAGCCGTCATCAGCGCTTGCCATGTCGGTTAAATCAGAAACAGGAATGAAGGAGAGAAATTCAGAGGTGAAGCGTTTACTGCCGGAGTGTGCATCCCCGAGCCGGGTGTTGCGCTGTTTGTTGGTGTTACGTCCAGTTGTGGACTTTACCATCCGCGATCTCCAGGTGACGACATCACCGCAGGGCAGTAATTCTATGTAATAAGTACATCAGGAATTAGCATAAACGCAACATTATTTTCACCGAAAGGTAACGAGCGTTTACCCTGCGCTATGGAAAAGAGTGTCTACGAAGAATATTACAGAAAAATAACAGATACTTTCTCATACGAAAAATCGATATTTTGATGGCAGAAAAAGTGTGAACGGATGCTACAGATAAGAGATTATCCTGCCTGGCTTCAGGCAGGATTCTTTTTTCAGGCTTCGAGCAGTGCTTGCCCGAGATACTGGTTTTGGTCTTTAACCCCTGGCAGCACGAAGAAGTAGCCGCCGCCGATGGGCTTAATATACTCTTCCAGCGCTTCGCCATTGAGACGTTTTTGCACGGTCAGAAACCCCTTCTCCAGGTCGTGCTGATAGCAGACAAACAGGAGTCCCATATCAAGCTGCCCGGCATTGGTGACACCCAGGGAATAGCTATAACCCCGGCGCATCATCAGGCTCGACTGCGTCTCTGGCGTACGCGGATTCGCCAGACGAATATGGCTGTCCAGGGCAATCACATCGCCACCGGGGTCGCTGGCGTAATCGGGGACATCATGCTCGTTGTGCATCCCCAGCGGCGCGCCGGTTTGCTTATCGCGACCAAAGATAGTCTGCTGCTCTTTGAGTGGCGTACGATCCCAGAACTCCACGTGAAACTGAATGATACGCACAGCCTGATAGCTACCGCCCACGGCCCACGCAGGCTCCGCCTGATCGCTTGTTACCCACACAACCTTGTCCATCAGCGCGTTATCACTGCTGTCCGGGTTTGCCGTCCCATCCTTAAAGCCCAGCAGGTTTACCGGCGTCTCCTTTCCTTTACTGCGCGCGGCGTGGTCGGAGATAAACCCTTCTCGTTTCCAGCGAACGCTCAGTAAATCAGGCGTGTGTTTAATCAAATCGCGCAGAGCATGAATCACCGTGTCCTGGGTATTGGCGCAGATTTGCACCAGCAGGTCACCATGGCTTAATGAAGAGACCAGCGCATCGTTGGGAAAGCGCTCCATCTTTTGCAATTTTTTCGGTTTTTGCGCACGCAGGCCAAAGCGGTCATCGAACAGAGAATCACCCAACGAAACCGTGATGGTCAGATTATCCGGTGCGATAAACGGCCCGAGAATACCGGAATCCATCGGCGGCAGGCGCGGATTAGGGGTTTCCGGCGCTGGCCCCCCTTCGGTCAGAAAAGCGATACGTTGCGTTAACAGACGAAACAGACGCTGCAAATCGGCTTTGTCGGACGCCAGCACATCAAACGCCACCAGCATCATCGACGCCTGTTGCGGCGTCAAAATCCCGGCCTGATGCTCACCATAAAAGGGCTGCTTTTCCATGCGCGCATTTGGGGAGAGAGTGCCTGGCGCACTTTGCGGTTTGGCCGCATGCGCCACCGGGCATCCTCCGGCCAGGGCAAGGGCGCCTCCCAGCGCGCCCATACCTTTTAATAAACGGCGACGCGAAGGCTCGCTAACGCCGTACTCTTCTTTGTCATTCATGATAATTAGTCCAGACCGAGCACACCGCGCAGTTGAGCGAGATCTTCCGCCAGCGTCGTGATCGGCCCTTTAAGCGCGTTACGGTCAGCATCCGTCAGCTTGTCATAGGTCTCATAGCCGTCTTTGGTACGGTATTTCGCCAGAATAGCGTCGACTTTCTTAAAGTTCGCATCCACTTTACCGAGCAGTTCGGCGTTGTTTTTCTGCAACTGCGGACGCAGCAGGTTGACAATTTTCTGCGCGCCATCGACGTTAGCCTGGAAATCCCACAGATCGGTATGGCTGTAGCGGTCTTCTTCACCGCTGATTTTGGTCGCCGCGACCTCTTCAATCAGACCCGCAGCGCCACCCACCACTTTTGACGGCGGGAAAGCCAGCTCGCTGATACGTTTTTGCAGATCCTGCACGTCGGTGTAGAGCTGGTCAGCATAAGTGTCCATGCCTTTCACCGAGTTGTCGCCAAAGAGGGCTTTTTCCAGACGGTGGAAACCGGTGAATTTCGGATCATCCGCCTTCTTCTCGTAATCATCTTCGCGGGCATCAATACTGCCGTCCAGGTCGGAGAACAGCTCAGCGATCGGTTCAATACGCTCATAGTGCTGGCGCGTCGGCGCATACAGCGATTTCGCTTTTTCGATATCGCCCGCTTTCACCGCATCGGTAAAGGCTTTTGTCCCTTTTACCAGTTCGGCTGTCTCGGCCGTCACGTAGGCTTTATAGTCGGTGATAGCAGTGCCAAGGCTCAGCAGCGCTTCGCTTTTTGCCGCATCCGCCGTCGCCTGGCCTTTAACGATGAGTTTGCCTTTCGGGTTGGTAAGCAGGCCGCAGGTCATGTCATATTCACCCGGCTGCAGGTTAGCGGTTAGCTTCTGGCTAAAGCCCGGCGCAATGTTTTCGCGCTCTTCAACCACCAACACCCCTTTGAGGATTTCCCACTCCAGCGCCTTCTGACTCTGGTTGACGATGAGGAACTGCGTTTTACCCGCGTTTACCGTCAGATTCATCGGCTCACACTGCTTGTCCGTGACGGTCACTTTTACCTGAGGGACATCCGCTGCATGGGCAGCAAACGCGCAAGAAAGCAGCGTTGCGATCCCTGCCTGTAACGCACTACGACGAAAATGAATTGCCATGACCCCTTCCCTTCTTAAAGTATGTTGTAACTATAACTCACCCGGTACAGCGATTATTGTGCAGCTCTGGAAGGCTGCGAGCCTGAGCGCGATGGCATGACATACAGCACCAGCGCAGGAATTAAGTAGAGGAACCAGACGCCAACTTCGCTGACGCTCGGTGTCTCCTGATAGCCGAAAATACCTTCCAGCAGCGTGCCCGTCAGAGAGTGCGTAGTCAGCACGTTGCTCAGATCGAACGCCACATCCTGGAAGTGGTTCCACAGTCCGGCCTCATGAAAGGCGCGAATCGCCCCTGCAGCCAGACCTGCCGCAACCAGCAAAATAAACAGGCTGGTCCATTTGAAAAACGCACCGAGGTTCAGACGAATGCCGCCCCAGTAGAGCAGGAAGCCGAGTACCACGGCCGTAACCAGCCCAAGCACCGCGCCCACAGGTGGCCAGATCCCCACATCTTGCTGGAATGCCGCCAGCAGAAAGAAGACCGATTCCAGCCCTTCGCGCGCCACGGCGAAGAAGACCATCATGATCAGCGCCCAGCCATGGTTGTTTCGGCTGGCGAGGGCGTTATCCACCGCCTGCTCCAGTTGCACTTTGACGTTGCGGGAGACTTTGCGCATCCAGAAGACCATCCATGTCAGGATCACCACGGCAATCACCGCGACAATACCTTCAAACAGCTCCTGCTCTTTCTGCGGGAACTCACCGGTGGTTTCGTTAATGATGATGCCGAGCGCCAGACATAGCGCCGCGGCGAGGAATACACCAATCCACATCACGCCAATCCAGCGTCCGCGCTGAGTGCGCTTGAGGTAACTGGCAATCAAACTTACGATCAGTGCCGCTTCGAGGCCTTCACGTAACATAATGAGAAATGGAACAAACATGCGGACGCCTCTGCTGTCATCAATGGTCAATTGCTGAAAAGAAAAGTAAATTTCTTTGATAGTGATTATCATTACGGAAAAAAGAAACTCAAGCGAAAATTAATCTGAATAATGAAAGGATGTAACCGGGTCGCAAACTAAGGCTGATCGAAACGGCTGTTATGCAGAATCAGAAGGTATATGGCAAAAAGTTAGCTTACAAATCATTAACTTTTTGTTTACTGAGTATACGGGCTGTGGCTAAATGAGCGCCCCAATTACCTGCACAATTTTCGACATGATCAACTTCCTACATTTTCTGCTGGCTCTGGTCGTCATTCTGGCTCTGGCATGGCTCACCAGCTTTGACCGCCGCAAAGTTCGCGTGCGCTTTATTCTGCAATTAGTGGTTATTGAACTGGCGCTGGCATGGTTCTTTTTGCATGCGCAAAGCGGACTGACGCTGATTAAATATGTCTCTGGCTTTTTTGAAACACTGCTCAAATTTGCAGGTGAAGGCACCAGTTTTGTCTTTGGTGGGATGAGTGAAAAAGGGCTGGCGTTTATTTTCCTCGGCGTTCTGTGCCCTATCGTCTTTATTTCCGCGCTGATCGGTATTTTGCAGCACTGGCGTATTCTGCCGATTTTTATTCGTCTTATCGGCACGCTGCTGTCAAAACTCAACGGCATGGGCAAGCTGGAGTCGTTTAACGCGGTCAGCTCGCTGATCCTTGGCCAGTCGGAAAACTTCATTGCCTACAAAGGGATTCTGGCCGACCTGTCCTCACGTCGTCTGTTCACCATGGCCGCAACCGCAATGTCGACGGTATCGCTGTCGATTGTCGGCGCCTATATGACGATGCTGGATGCCAAATATGTGGTGGCGGCGTTAATCCTTAATATGTTCAGCACCTTTATTATTCTGTCAGTCATTAACCCGACGCGCCCGGAAGCCGAACCGGAAATTAAGCTGGAAAAACTCCACGAATCACAAAGTTTCTTTGAGATGCTGGGGGAATATATTCTGGCCGGTTTCAAAGTGGCGATGATTATCCTGGCCATGCTGATTGGCTTTATTGCCCTGATTAGCGCGGTCAATGCCCTCTTCTCTGCCCTGTTTGGCATCAGCTTCCAGCAAATTCTTGGCTATGTGTTCTACCCACTGGCATGGCTGGTCGGCATTCCGCTTTCGGATGCTCTGCATGCGGGCAGCATTATGGCGACCAAACTGGTGGCTAACGAGTTTGTGGCGATGATCGAACTGCAGAAAGTTGCCGCTGAAATGACGCCGCGCGGGCTTGGGATCCTCTCCGTCTTCCTGGTGTCGTTCGCCAACTTCGCCTCTATCGGCATCGTGGCGGGCGCCATTAAAGGGCTTAACGAGCAGCAGGGGAATGTCGTCTCACGCTTCGGTTTGCGCCTGGTCTATGGTGCAACGCTGGTGAGTCTGCTTTCCGCCGCTTTTGCAGGCGTTGTGCTTTAATTCTCACGGCGGGCTTCACACCCGCTTTGACCACTCAAAATAGCAGGACAGCGACAGTACGTAGATATAATAATCAATGGGTTACTGAATAAGACTAGACAGCAACCAGACACAAAATAGACAAAAAAATGCACTTGAAATGCACGTGCACTTTCAAAAAGCCTCAGATTTCACGGTCTGAGGCTTTTCTATTTGTAAAAAAATGAAACAAAAACACACAATCTAAAAGAATGGACATCGGCAATACATTGGATATACTCAGAGAAAAATACTGTATATCCAAACAGCCCTATAGGGAGAGTTTGAAGTGGATAAAAGCAAGAAATCAAACGTAGGCGCGATGCCAGAGCTAACCGATTTCATGATCAGCTACTGCGCCATGACCGAGCATGTTCTCCTGCATGCTCGTTTCACCGATACAATGGCCGATGTAGCCGCATGGCCAACCGTGGAATTTCCCGATCAAACAATATGCTTATCCCGACGTCAGGCAGAAAACCTCTTCCGTGAATTAAAGAAAGCCGTTGATTACATTGATGCTGGAATTGAGCACCCTTCAATAAAATTTACCAATTAAATAGGTCTACCATGTTTGTTGAACTCGTTTACGACAAGAGAAATGTTGAGGATTTACCCGGCGCCAAAAACATCATTCTGGCTGAACTGACCAAAAGGGTGCACCGGATTTTTCCCGGTGCCGATGTAAGAGTTAAACCAATGCAGGCGAACGCGCTGAACAGCGATTGCACCAAAAATGAGAAGGAGCGGCTCAACCGCATGATCGAGGAGATGTTTGAAGAGGCTGAATTTTGGCTTCTTGAGGAATAACGCGTAACCCCCCTGATAAAGATCCAAGTTATCCTGTGTGGATGATTTCACGAAGTAACGCCTGACGATCACCACTGCATTCGTGATTGCGGGTGTTCATCTGACACGCATTCTGGACAGCACTACATTGTCTAGAGCTATCCTGCAACGATAAGAACCGATTAGAGCCCAGAGTTTACCTGTCGTGCTCTCGATCAATGGGCCTTCAAACATGTTTTTGAGTTGTGCTTAATTCGGCCTAGTGAGCCAACGCAGAACGGATTTATTGGGAGCTTTAACTGCTGCTCTCAGGATGAATGTCTGAATGAGTACATTCTTTATGCCCGAAAATCATTACTGATTGGCGAAAGTACTATAACGAGTGCTGACCTCATTCATCGCTGAATCATATATGCCTTCGTGAGCAAGAAACGCAAGAACCAGATATAAAAAGTGCATACTTTACATGTCATTTACTATGCAACTTATGCCATCATATACTAAATACTAGTTATTAGCAGTACTAACACCTGTCAAAACCAGATTTTTATGCATTAATTACTAAAAATTTAATTTAGTTTTAATTAAAATTCTGTTGAAGCAACATTAAACGGTATATTTAGCAATGCTAAAACATTGCTAATCAAATTTCATTTTTCGATAGGAATTAACATCGTTTTGTACGCTTAATATTGATTGAATGACCAATTAAATTGATCTAATAATAGCGCCATTATATTATCCAAAAGAACTGGTTACGATTATGCATAATAAATTCATGGCAATTCTTCATTGGCACTGCTGTTTCGTTGCTAAACATTTTATTAACAAAAATGGGGTTATCTTTATAGTTGAGTTTTTTACTCGATTTACAACCCTTGGGGCGCTTCCTGCCATGTATCAAAATTACAGTACCAGAAAAACTCTTTCATAAGAGTTGATATTACTGTTCAACAGTAAAATAGAGATTTTTCATAATCAATAAAATATTAAGCCATGCTAATATAGAGTGTGATGTTAGTGTGTTATTGATTTGCGACAAGAAAATAGTTAATTTCATCATGCTAAATCATTTATTTCACATTGAGGATCAGAAGTTATTCTAACTTTAATGAAAAGTAGAATAATTCCCCCTTTGAACTCTTTGTTTCGTAATTATCAATTGTGGATTGATAATTTTTTCAGGAAAGTCTAATTTAGATGCACTCCAAAATAGAGAGTATGAATATGTAAAAACTGATAAACAATACTCCTGACAGAATCATGCTAACCCTTCATGGGACATACAACTCAAGGAAATTGAGAAATTATGTGATTTGATTATTATCGAGAGCGTCTATAAATTAGAGTGCTTTCGGAATACTCCCGATACGGTTAATGTATTTCAGGATTATTCATTTGATAATAATCCCCTTGAAAATTTCGGAGTGCTAAATTTACACGACATTCCAAGCGGGGGGCATTAAAATTAACAAGATAATGAACCGTACATTATCTTTGCGTTATATTCAGATGAACAAAAAAAATAGCCAAAATTATTTATTATTCTAAAAAACCACTCTATATTTATATGATTAACGAGGTAGTTTATGAAAATATTGAACCATATTACCATCAGGAAAATGATACTAATTATTCTAGGGCTCTTTACTTTGATATGGAGCAGTGCGGCTATTCTTTCGGTAAACTCATTCACAAACATGAACAGTTTACTAAACGAAAATCTCGTGCAGAAAAAAAGTTATTCCCTGCTTGTTGAAGGCAACGATCAATCTTTGCGCTTAGTTAATCAGATGTTTCGGGTTAGGGAGTTGATAACCGAAGGGGACGTAACTCAGGCACAGCAAGCTCTGGGATCTGCAGAGGAATCGATAAAAAATATCCGTACTACACTCGAGCAGTTTACCCAGATCCCACATCCCGGCGTCACAGATACGCTAACCCAGCAAGTGATTACGTCATGGACACAACTTCTTAATGAGGCTGTAATACCAATGGCTATGGCACAGAAAGAGGGACGAATGGACGAGTTTAAGCGGATTTATCTCCGAACATATCACCCGCTAAATTCAACGTTTCACGAACTGACAGAGAAATATACTCAGACAATTTTATCAGATAACATTATAGGCACAGTAAGCCATAATATTGTCGTGAGCAAATACACGCTGTTGTCGGCTTTGGTTGCCGGTATCCTCGTACTTTTACTCTGTGACCGATACCTAGTAATATATTTGGTAAAACCCGTGGGGAAAATAAAAAACCATCTAGAACAATTGACCCATGGCAAGTTGGGCAATAAACTGGAGGAATTTGGACGTAACTGCGTCGGGCAGTTAATTCCTTATATCAATAATATGCAGGAAAATCTGCGCAGCACAGTGCAAGTCATTAATACCAGTTCTACCGTTATTCGTACGGGCTCCGGGGAAATACGACAAGGAAATGACGAGCTATCAGTCCGTACTGAACAGCAGGCTGCGGCATTACAGCAGACAGCGGCCAGTATGGAGGAATTGACTTCGACGGTACAAAATAATGCGGAAAATGTACACCAGGCACTGTTAATATCAAATGAGGCTCATGATGTGGCCCGTAAGGGCGGTGATATAACCCACAACGTTGTGACGACAATGCAAAATATCTCTGACAGCTCCAGTAAAATAGCAGATATCACCAGTGTCATAAATGGCATCGCTTTTCAGACAAATATTCTGGCACTGAATGCTGCTGTCGAAGCAGCACGTGCTGGCGAGCAGGGGAGAGGTTTTGCCGTGGTGGCCGGTGAGGTTAGAAATCTGGCGCAGCGCAGCGCGCAGGCGGCGAAAGAAATTGAGGAACTGATCAGTGAATCCGTTGTACGGGTTAGTACGGGCGCAGACCAGGTGCGTGAGGCTGGTCATGCAATGGAAAAGATTATGTCTTCTGTTTCTCTCGTCCATAATCTGATGGGGGAAATCTCTGCAGCATCCGATGAACAGAGTCGAGGTATTGCTCAAATCGGGCAGGCTGTGACGGAAATGGAAGGTGTGACTCAACAGAATGCCGCTCTGGTGAATGAGGCTGCTGCTGCTGCGGCCTCTCTGGATGAACAGGCTCGAAATCTGGTAAGTGCAGTGTCCACTTTCGACTTGGGTGACCAGCATTCCATGTCAATGGTACAGGATGTGTCATCCCCGCCACTGAAACGACCTATACCGAAAGCAGCCCTCTCAAGTGATAACTGGGCATCATTCTGATATTTGACGTTGCCCTTAAGGAAAAAACCGAAGGTCCCCACTGGCGCACTGACTTAGGAACAGACCAAACTGGCAGGAGTAAATGCAGCGAGTGTTGCATAAAACAGGGAGAATGTTCGAATGACTGTTTTCTTAAGTAACTATTTAAACCACAGGCCCTTATTGAAGCTGTATTATGATTTAACTGCTGCACGTAGTATTGCGCTCTTCTGATGTTTGAGTAACTTTTTGACCAGGCCCGCCATATGTGATTCTGGCGGGCTTTTTTTGTTCCTTTATTGTGTTAGTCTCACTCTTGCGATGACTTTTGTCGCGAATTTCCTCGAGAACCGATTTGCCCGTGACGAGCGGGCTTTTTTATGTCTGCACATTACCCCTTCATTCTGTTAATAATGGGCAGTGCAGCGCTGTTTTGATGATTAATTCTGTAACTGAAAAAAGAGTTCGGGACACAGGAGAAGAATCTTGAAAAGCGAAGTGGCTGAACTATCCTCTAAATGCTGTACACACAGCAGCATGTGTTCAGGATGACTTCTGTCCAGCCCGTCATTTTCACGCTGACGGGCTTTTTTGTGCCAGTAGAAGACCCGCTTTTTTATGGCTGACAGCTAAACACCATTTTTGCTATCAATTTTTTGCACTGAATAACGCGTTGATTATTCTGCCGCTGGTACCTCGGATTTTTTTGTCTCCAGTTCAGCAACGCGTGCGGTCAGTGCGTCTATCTGTGCCATCAGAGCCAGAATCGCCTCATGGTGCAGCGCTGCTGCAACCCCAGCAGTGTCAGGGCTGAGCACATCTTTAATTACAGTGCCATCTTCCAGCTCTCTGTCACCAGTCACGAACACATTATCCGGGAATACAGACTGAACCTCCTGAGCAATGAACCCGATGCCTGGAGAGACACTGTCCAGCCGTTTCCAGGAAACACCACGGATCATCTTCATTTTTTCCAGCGGGTCCGCAATGCGTTCAATATCAGTTTTCAGGCGCTCATCAGAGTTTGAAATCCACGCTCCTGGCGCTGTTGCTGAACCGTTCTGATCAAAAATATAGCGTGTGAAATTGCCTGAGGAACTGGTCTGAATGGCAATGATGGCGCGCGAACCGCTTCCCTGGACCACCGAACCATGGAACATCACCTGTACCTGCTGATAAACACCACTGGACCAGCCTGCACTGAATAATGGGGTCACTGTTTCTGTCCCCGTCGCGGGAGTTGTGACAGGTGATGTGCCACGAATGTAATTGTCCCCTGTAATGATTCCGCCACTTTTCCCGTTAATTGTATTCAGCCGCGAATCATTACCCTGGCAAAACGACCCGGCGACGGCGCCAAACGGGCTTGTTAATCCCGTCCCGCCCTGCCCCTGGCTGAGCGGGGTTGTTAGCCCGTTCAGTGAAGTGATATCTGAGTTCGCCCCTTTTTTTGCCAGCGACTTCTGGCCGGGAACCGTGACGGCCACTCCGTTAATCGTAATAGTAACGTCACCCGCCCCGTTTATCACGTCGGCGAAGCCGCTCATATTCCGCTGATACAGCGTCAGCGTCTCAGCGATATTCTGCGCCAGTCCGTCAACGCTCAGCGAATCACTCAGGAGGATGGCGTAAGCGGTACCCGCTGCAATTGCCGGGTTTGCCGCTGGCGTCACGGTAAGTTGTGTTGCGCTGTTGATTGCGGTTATCTGGAATACCTGCACCGGGTTTGCCAGCGTGACCAGAGTGCACCCAACGCGGATCAGTGAGCCTGCTGCTGTAAAGTTCGTGCCAATACCCGTCAGCGTATTGCCGCTGATGGCTATGGTGCCAGTTGTGTAAATCATATTTTCTCCAGACATAAAAAAACCCGCCGGGGCGGGTTTCATATTTATATGAGTTGGGGTTAGTTAGTCTGTACGAACGCGCCGCCGCCGCGAGCAATAAGCATGGTAGGTGAGAAAATAGTCACCGTGGACGAAACACCCACCTGCGCAGTTAACGAGATCGAGCAGTTAACGACACGGCTTGTAACCCGCGCGGAAAACATCAAACACACCGTGGTAGTGTTGGTTGATAACACGGAATACGATTTAGTCTGGCCTGCAATGTTAAATGTCGCCGTCGCGGAGCCTGACGAACCTGTCACCCGAAAAACAGCCATCAGTGTGACGTGCTTATCAAGATTGCTGTTGGTGCTGTCCGTGTAAGTGAAAGTGCGTGATACCGAACTGCTTTCCTGTGATGTATCGGCGAATACCTGAGCGTTAGCCACATCGCCAACAAATGCGTCGGCCTGAACGGTGCCCTTAAACGAGCCGCTGGTCGCATTGATTTTCCCGGTAAACTCCCCGTCCGTCGCATAAACAGTCCCGCGCACCGTGACATTGCTGAATTCAGATGAGCCATCTTTACCAATTCGCCAGCCAACTGAGCCAGCCACGTAGTTATTTGACTGGATATACGCACCGATTTTCGCATTGGTGATGGTCCCGTCCTGGATAAACGTGTCACGGATAAACGTCTGGCCGTTCTGAATAACAAACGGCAGCGTGACGGCTGAACCAGCCTGGCTCATCACAGCGAAACGGTCAGCAAGGAAAATAACCTGTGACTGCATGCCTGAAGGAGTATTCTGAACACCCAGCCCCATCCCTGCCGCATACTGACGCCCGTTCACATCCAGGCCGACCTTTATCGAGTACATCGCGCTCAGGTTGCCGTTGATATCCGCTACTGCCTGGGCGTTCGTAGTAATTGCCGCGGCCTGGCCGTTTACCGTGACGCCCATTGAGTTGATCCGCGTCGCAGAGGTCTGCGTAAAATCAGACATCGTTTTCGCAAAATCAGTGATATTGGCGTTGCCGCCAGCGGTCGCATCCAGGGTTTTCAACGATTCCGCAACGGCTTTGCTCGCGTCCACCATCACGTTATCAACGCGCTGGATACCGGCACTGTTTGCGCCATACTGAGCACTGAGTGTCATCCGGGTATTAACCTGCGCCAGCGTCTCCTGAATCAGCGCCACCGCCGTGTTTTGCACCCCACCAGCCGCGTTAGCCGTTTTCCCTGACAGTTCGTCGAAACGGGAAGCGGTAGCGCTGTCGAGGGTGGACACCGCCTGTGTGAGCTGGGTTACGTTAGCGGTATTGTCCTGCGTCTGCGCCGTCAGCGTATCAACCGCCGTCGCGCGGGCCTGAGTCTCGTCAGAGAGCGCCTGCGTGAGCTGCGTTACCTGTGCCGCGTTCTGGTCGGTTTTTGCCTCCAGGCGCGTCACGTCCGTAACGCGGGCCTGTGTTTCGGTGACAATCACCTCCCGCAACTGAGTGAATGAGGCGCTGTTTGCTCCGTTCAGCGCCGACTGCCTTACGACAACATCAGCGATGGCCAGTGCATTACCAATGATGGCCTCTGCCGTCTGCCGGTTCGCGCCCACTGCCGCCGCCAGTTGGTCGGCGTTTTGACTGACCGCCTCTGCCAGTTCAGCAACTTTTTCACTGCTCTCCACGGCATTTTCAATCAGATCCTTGAACAGTTCGGTATCCTTGATCTGCTCAAGCACGGCATCAGTGATGTCAGACACATCAACACTGGCCTGCCCCCTCACCCATCCGGTGTAACCCGACTCGTTCCCGGTCCTGTCCACCAGTTGTGCGCGGTACCAGAAAATCTGCCCCGCTTTGAGGCCCATCTGCTGATATTTGCGCAGCGGATACGGCACATCCGCCAGCAAAACAGCATCATCAGTCGTACCCGTGGCACTGTACTGAATTTCCGTTTTCAGCGTGTCGTCCGTGTTCGCAGGGAATCCCCAGTTCAGTTCAATGCCGAAAACCACATTGTCTGATGCGGTGAAACCGACAGGTTTCGGCGGGTTTCCTGTTTTCCCGGTCAGTGTTGTCTCGGTTGAATATCCCCAGCCGGAGGAAATTTCAGCCGCGTTAATAGCCCGCACCCGCGCAAGATAACGTCCGGTATAAATGGCTGGCACCTCAAACGACGCGGTAGAGCTGCGGGGTACGTTCACCCAGTCGCCATCGTTACGCCGCCACTGGGCCTCATACGAAATCGCGTTTGGTGCCTGGTCCCAACTGACGCGCATTGTCTCCAGGCTGATCCCCTGATTCACAACGGCGTAGCTGGAAATGACGATATTCGAAGGTGCAGACTGATTACCCGGCGGGATGACGCTTACCGGGCGCTGATCGATAATCGCGCCTGTATCGATACGGGCATATTTATCCGGGTCATGTGCGGCACCCACGATGGTGAACGTGCCGTCGTCGTTTTCCGTAACACTGACGACGCGGTATTGCTGGGCATAAAGCGAATCTGACTCAACCACCCACACCGCATGGGCTTCTGGCGTTGTAGTGAACACCGTCGAAACGGTGACTTTATTACCGCTGACAGCCTGAATGGTGCGGCTTTGTGATGCGCCTGTCGGGAGGTTCACCATGATGCGATCACCCGCTACGGCATCCGGTACACGGTCGAGCGTCAGTACCCGACCGCTTACTGCGCTGATGCGGCCACCAGTCACTTTTCCGGCCAGGTCCCTGTCACTGACCGCAATGATGTATCCCGGCTGTGGGATATTCCCGTCAAGACCAACAGAGAAAGTCACCACACGGTCTTTGTTATTGGTCAGGATGCCCCAGCGCCCCTTACGGTTTGCCTCCGATTGTCGGGTGCAGCCGATAGCCGTCAGTTCAAGCTGGTTAAAACCAAAGCGTCTGACCAAATCCTGTTCGAAGACAGGTTCCATTGCGTCGGCATATCCGTTCGCCGGGTCTGAGTATGAAACCAGCGCAGTGGTATACCGGGTTTTTGAAGTGCTGCTGCTGTATGTGAATTTACCGTCAAGGGTATTTGCGTTGGTGTAGCTGTAATCGACGTCACGCGGCATATCAGCCAGAGCAACAATCTGATTTCCGCCCCAGTACGTCATCCCCCGGAAAATAGCCGCAAAGTCGCGCAGCACGGTATACGCATCATTGCGATCCTGCACATAAACATTGCAGGTGTAGCGGGGCTCCAGACCATCACCGCCTTTCCCGTCAGGGACAAGCTGATCGCAGTACTGCGCAACCTGATACAGCATCCATTTATCGATGTTAGCTGCCGTCAGCCTGTCGCCCAGCCCAAAGCGATCGGTTACCACCAGATCATAAAATATCCACGCCGGGTTATCAGTCCAGGCCCACTTAAAACCACCCTGCCATGTTCCAGAATATGAACGCGTAACGGGATCGTAATTATCCGGCACGCGGATAACACGCATATAGGGTTCGCAGGAAATCTGCGGTACTGAGCCATTAAACTGGCTGGAGTCGAACTCGATATAGAGCAGTGCTGTGTTGGGATAGCGAAGCTTGGCATCGATAACCTCCGTGTAACTCTGGAGCGTCATCGTGTCGCCGATTTTTGCGCTGTTTGCATCTGCCGTAATTTTGCGCAGTCGAACCGTCCACGTTGTGGCACCGGCTGGCAGATTGACGCGATGACTGCGTTCGTAACCGCTGGTCGTTTTACCGCTGACTGAGGTATTAATTACCGTCTGGAACGCGCCGCCGTTTGTCTGCAGATCAATGGCGTAGTTGATGCTGTAACCGACCAGGTCACCGTCATCTTCCTGTTTAAAAATCGACGGCCATTTAAGGCGCAGGCGAACTGCAGAAAGCTGGGGATTCGTAAATGTACGGGTCCAGGCTGTTGCGCTGGAAATGGTAATGCCGCCTGCGCTAATTTCGTTTTCACTGCCGGGCATCCCCTGAATGTAGGGCTGCGCCTGTGTGCCCGCACGAAACTCCCAGGTTACACCGCTGAAATTTGACGAACCGTCAGCATTAAGTAACGGCGTACCATCCAGAAAAATAGACTGCCCGGTGAGACCGCCAGAAAATTCACCCTCACCCAGCGCCAGCAGGATTTTCGCTTTTGCGACCGACTGGAGATCGTCTGGCTGTTCTGTTGGTGTACGGGAGCTGGAGCTGCCGCCCTTGCGCCCCTGAATTTTTTTATTTGCCATATTGCGCCCATAAAAAAACCGCCAGGCGGCGGTTATTAAATTGAGGTGTTTTTATTGCTGGTCTTCAACGTAAATTCCGGCAGAAATAATTGCACCGCCGATACGACGCTTTCCATAGCCCAATGGAACTGGATATCCCTGTGCTGCCGTATTCGTGACGCTGCCAAAAGCGTAAGATGCTTTGTTATCGGCGTCCTGTTTACTGGATAATCCCGCTGGCTGCGGAGATAGCATCTGGACGATCCCTCCGGCCATCATTCCCACACCGCCAGCAACGAGAGCTGCACCGCCGTAGGCATATGTAATTACACCAACGACAACCAAAACAGCGCCAAGAATTGTCTGAAGGATACCACCACGCTTACTGCCCATGATAACCGGTACGACCCGGATGATTTCTCCGGTAACCGGAAAGCCCAGATCATCCATTCCGATATTTTTTTTACCTTTGAATACCGCATAGGTAAGTCCGCGCCGCTGACTGGATATCATGAATTTTTCAAAACCAGGAATTGTCGCAGCTAAGGCCCGCGTAGCTTCGTGAGTGGTGCTTATCAGGCGGTGATGAATTTTACCGAAGGATTTTCCTAATACACCGCCAAGTTCAATCCGGGTCATTATTTCTTTCATGGCAGCCTCAATAAAAAACCCGCCAGCGCAGGTTTGATTAATCTTTAATATATTTCTTGTCAAGAAGCGGTATATTTTTCTTTTTCCTGGCCTCATTGACACCTTTAAAGAAAATACTTTTTACAGGTATGTCGTAACCCGCGCCCGCACACATAGAAGAAAGGACATTCAGGTCTACAGGCCCCCCTGTTGATGAGTTAATATCAAAAGTCGCTACGGTTAATTCTTGCTTACCAGTTTTAGGAAAAATAAATGCAGTAAATAATTCTTTTCCTGCATAAGCCCCATGGGAATTCTTTCCATCAACATATCCGCAATACATATGGGTAGATCCCGGATATGGATAGTCCTGATGATAAAACTTTGCAGTCTCTGGATCCTTCATTTCCTCACGGATCGCTTTCTCTACAGCCAGTCTCTCAGGTTCCATTAAAGGTCTTGCGGAAGCGTTCCAACAAGCAAGTGCAAATAATAAAAGTAATGGTTTTTTCATCAAAAAATACTCTCCATTTTTTTGAAGATTAACATATGTCCTTATAACGGAGCACTTTCATTGTCCTTTCTCTCCAGTAGCCACCGTATGGGGTGCGATTACTGAGCCTCCCATAAAGATGATGGAGCAACAGGTTACCCTCCAGTAGTACCCCGGCGTGATTCCATTTGTTGGCCTGCACCTGCATGATCACAACATCACCCGGCTGTGTGGCACCAGCCACTTCCCTGAACCCGCATTTATGCCAGTTATCCTGATATAGATTGTCGGGGTACTGGTCCTCCCACCACGCATAATCAACACGGTAATCCGGCAATTCGATATCGTAGGTTTGCCGATAATAGGACATTACCAGCCCCCAGCAGTCGTAAACCCCCAACACAAAAGGCCGCTCCAGCAACGGCAATTCGCCGCGCGGGTTGATTGTACGCAGGTCGCCTTCCGGCCAACTGACGATGTGCCAGGGCACCGCCATCAAATCGCATTGCGCCTTATCCAGTTCGCTGGGCTGTGTTGTCGCATCGGGGTGGCTGTGCACAATAGCTGTTACTGTTCCCCAATCCTCGGCGGCAGCATAATCCTCCGGGGACAGAACAAAATGTTCAGTGGGTTCGTTAGCCTGGTTGCGGCATGGAAAGTAACGTTCGACTCGGCTTTTTTGCACGACCACGCCGCAACACTCACAGGGATATTCAGTGGCGGCATGCGCCATGATGGCGTCTATGGTTTTCTGACGCATATCAGCTCCTGATGAGTGACGTGCCGGGGAATCCGCCAAAAGAAAGTTCGTTATTTTCCCCGAAACGAAGTTTGCAGGCGGTCAGGGTGCCGTTGCACTGGTCCAGTGAAGGATCTGCCACCGGGTTGTTGTTTTTGTCGAAGTATTTCGTGCCTGCATAATCACAGCCATCACCGCTGCGGTACTTACCACGAATACACCAGGAGCAGAGAGAATGAAGCTGACGGGTCGGGATCATTAAGCCCTGCAGGTCCATCGGGCTGGTTAGCCGAAACTCGATAACCTCTGATGTTTCGGTATTTTTCCCGTCGATATACCAGACCTGCAGGGTTTCCTGAGTGGGATCTGCCGTGGCATTGCCGGAAGGGAAATTACGCGCATCCAGATACTGCGCCAGCGTGTCATGTATCGTGACCGTCGCTTTCAACAGGTCGTCATAGGCAAGACACAACGCAGTGATGGAGCCGTCAAGGTTCGCCACGGTCAGTTTTGGCGTGGCGCCACTGCCGGTAGTCGATTTTTCCAGTCCGTTAATCTGACAGGGCCAGGCTTTATATTCGTTACCCTGCCACCAGATGGATTTAGCCGGAAGCGTTGATTCATCACCACCTGCTGCAGTTATTTCTGCCGGGGTATGCGCAATATTGTGACTGTGAAATCGTAGCACTGCCCCCACGCCAAAAGAGGTACCATCAACTTCAAAAAGCCGGATTTCATTTCCCGGCTCCAGTTTTTGATAATCATTATTCAGACTCATGGTGCAAACGCCTGTTCAAAGGTTGCAGTGATGGAAATTAGTTTTTTGCTTTTAACGATGAGTTGCAGGCTGTCAGCCTGAACACGCCATAACGCGAGTTCCCCATAGGGGGGCTGAAAAGAAAATGACTTTGTTTTATGGCTCCTGAGAAACGCATAAATTTCAAGTGCGGTATCTTTATTCCCTGTATAGGAAAATGCGTAATTCAGGGTCTCCGAATTAAGCCCATTTCCACTTACCTGCGTATAACCGTCACCAAACTGAACCTTACGGATATTATCTTTGACGGTGACAGCAGGCTGTCCCGATGCCTGAATTTTCCAGGCAAACGCATCAATAGCCATATTTACCTCGTTTTGGTCAGAGCCCAAATCATTCCACCCGGTCGGGATTCTCTTTCAATGCCTTCCCGAATAGATTTGTCGACAACCTGCTGATAAGCCCGACCAAGCGCAGCAGCATTTGCCGAACCCTGTTGATCCTGAGAGGATTGTGGCGTCGTGACAGATACGGGCGCATAGACGCTAACGCCAGTCTGCAGACTGCCCGATGTGGCATTCCCGACGAACCCGCCAGAGGCATACCCTCGCATCAGGCGATAAAGGTTTCCCACGCCGAGGCGCGCTGTAGATTCTTTGGTGAAGACAAATTCGCCGCCATGAACAATCCCTTTTGGCTCGAATTTACCGCCGGGTCCGGTATAACCGCCGCCATCGTATTCAGGGATATAGCCGCCCTTCCAGGCCTGTACCGGGCCAACAAAGCTGGGACTACCTATTCCACCGCCCTGCGGGCCATCGAAAGAACCGGCTACCCATCCCATGGCTTTCTGAACGGCCCAGGCCACCAGCAACTGATTAGTGATTTGAACAATCGATTTGAGGATGGAAACGGTGAAACTTTTGAAGGAAGTCTTCCCGGTGGTCACCAGTTCAGTCAGCATATCGCTCATGCCGCCAAGTGCACTGGATGCGGCATTCTGCATGGCAGAATAGACGTTTGTTGCTGAATCCAGATACTCGGCGAACCCCTTTTTAGCCCCGCTGAGCCAGTCACCGCGAAGACTGTCCTCAGCGGCGTAATACTGATTCAATGCGGCGAGTTCACGCTGATAATCGACGTCAGTCGTCTTGCCCCCGGCATTTTCCCATCCGCTCCTGAGTTGTGCATACGCAAGGTTACGCCCGGCGGCGCGGTCGCTTAATGTCGCAGAATCCGTTAATGCCGACTGCTTCGCCGACATCTGGTTGGTGTATTTCGTCGCGGTGTCCATCCGCTTGTTAAGCTGTTCCTGCGCGGTGATCTGGTCGCCTAAAAGGGCTTTTTGCTGTGCAAGGGCAAGAATGCGCGCTTTGTTTGCCAGCAGCGATTCTTCCTCTTTTGAAAGTTTGCGCTGGCCTGCCGCCTCTTCCAGCACAGAGAACTGAGCCTCGGTTTTCCAGAGGTCTTTACGCTGCTGACTGATGACGTCATTTAATCCGGTGTGCTGCTGCAGCACTTTAAGCTGTGCCTGCAGGGCGATAAGTTCAGCCGCTTCCCTGTCGCTTGCTTTGTCACCTGCCGGAACCGTTGTTTTTGGGGTTTTGGGATCCTTATATTTTTCATTGATCGCGGCGGTCAGCTTATTGAATTTGTCCTGTGTGATAAGCCCCTGTTCAAGTTGCCGTTGATATTTCGTCTGCAGGTCGTTACGGATCTGAGCGTTTGTCCTGGCCGATTCCAGAAATTTATCAGCTTCAATATTTGCCGAGACCTGTTGCCGGTTTAATTCAGCAGTGGCATTACGTTGCTGTTCTTTAATCGCAGCAAGATGGTTTTCTTTCTCAATCTGGTTATCTAAAGCTTGCTGGCGTTCTTTATTCCCCTGGGCCATAGTGTCGTTGATACCATCAACCACTACCGATCCTGTACCTGGGCGAAACTCGGGAAGTTGAGCCGTAGTGGCATTATCAGCGACCCGGTCACTCCAGAACTTGTAATTTTTTACCTTTTCAATGAGACCCTGCCAGGAATTCGACAGATCGTCCAGGTCTGACTTGGAGGCGTCTTTGAAATTTTTCTGGCTGTCACCAAGTGAGTCGATGATCAGTTTTGTGGCGCCGGCTTTATCACCCAGGTCAACCATATGCCTGACCTGTTCATACAGTGCCAGATTCGCAAAATTATACTGCTGATTGATATCGACAAATGCTTTCAGCGGGTCCTGGGGGATTTTCCCCAGTTCGGCCACCAGGTCTTTTACGCTGGCTCCCGTATTTTTTGACAGCAGAATAGCCGTCTCGCTCACCTGTCGGATCTGATCAACTGTCAGGCCCAGTCCGGTGGCCTGCGCGACCGCTGCCGCAACCGCTGATTTACCCGCATCAGTGTTTTTTACTATCTGGGCGGTGATGCGCGCGAGGCTGTCGGCGGTCTGGCCGCTGATATTCCCGGTGGACGCGATAGCCTGGTTATACGCACTGGCCTGTAAGCGCCCCTGATTCCAGTTATAGGCGAGGAGCCCCACGCCGGATACCAGCGCAGTAATCCCGAGGGTGGTCGGGGTGATAAACCCGGCCAGCGTTTTTGCGTAATCAGCAACACCCAGCAGCGCGCCTTTTACGCCACCGAACTGGTCTTTGATCTGCCCGCCCTGCTGGAGCAGAATCAGAAACGGAGACTGGCCGCCAGCAAGCTGCGTCGCAATATCAGTAAACTGCGCGGGCAGGCTGCGCATGGCGGCATTGTACTGACCAATCGAAATTCCGGCTTTTCTCGCATACAGCTCCTGCCGGGTAAAAGCGCTTTGCACTTCCAGTGCCGCATCGTTTGCCGCAGACCCGATCCCTTCCAGCCCCCGTTTGACGTAGTTATACCGCTCGGTAAATTTCGCGTCGTTTAAATCCAGATTGACAATGAGATCACCCACCGCCTGGGACATAACGTGTTCCTCCTGTAATGCCTTCGGCGGCCAGCATCATGGCCTCGTCGGACGTTTCGGTGTCCGCTGCCGGACGTGTCTGGGGATTGAGCAGGCTGAAATCTGCAGTGGTAAGCCCGTGGTCTTTGCAGACCATATCGGTGATGTGGTGGCTCAGGCGTGAGAAATGGGTATCAATCAGGTCCGTCTGGAAATACTCAATGGTGTAAAATTGCTCCCATTCGCTCAGTTCGGTGCAGGACATCTGCGCCAGCATCACACGCCAGTCAGGTCTGCGGAACTCACGGGCAAGTTTAAGGGCGAAGTTCAGGGCTGCGGCGTGGGCTTTTCCGGGGAGTGGGGTTCCGTGTCGGCATTCGGTTCTGCGTCAGGTGCAACGGGCAACATTCCTGAGAGCTCCCGCACGATAAAATCCGCCTGACCAATGGCAGGCAACGGCCAGCCGGAAAGCACCTCCTCCTGCAGTTGATCAACGGATGGCCCTTTTTGCCCTTCCTTCTGCCACAGAGACATAGCGACGATCCGCGCGCCAATCTTCACATTGATGGTTGTCACGATGCCGTTGAGCGCTTCCGGGCTGACTTCTGTGTCGTCCGCAGGGACGTCTTTATTCACGTCGGCGATATAGCCGATGAACTCAATACGCTGCAGTGCTGAGAGTTCATAAAGCGTGACGGTTTCGCCGTTGTATTCCAGCGGCTGAGTTTTCAGAAACATGCATGACTCCGATCAGGATACGGTGATTTTGCTGACAGCCGCGAACGAGCCGTCATTCGTAATCGCAAGAATTTCGGCAATCCCGGCTGCAACACCCGTGACGGTAACAACACTGCCGGCCACGCTGACTGTCGCTTTTGACGGGTCGGATGACGCCAGGCGGAATGATTTATCGGTCGCACTGGCAGGCAGAACGGACAGGTTCAGTGTCGTGGTTGCTCCTACAGCCACAGCCGCTGTCGATTTATCAAAAGACGCGCCCGAAACAGCAATGACCGGGGTGGTGGTGTCTTCGGCCAGTGAGGGTTTACCACTGTTAGTGACCTTGACCGTGCGGGTAATGTATTCCTTGTTCGTCACCGCCTTACCCAGGCTGCTGACCCACCCGTAAAACACATCCACCGTACCGTTAGGGTATTTGATGCGATACGTACGTTTTGATCCGTCTTCAAACCACTGTGCCAGCGCAATTTGCCCCTGCTCGCCGGGTTTCCAGGCCAGGGTGAATGACGTGTCGCCCGCAGATTTCTGCCCCTGTCCGGTGGCCGTCCAGTCAGAATCAGGGTCATCGATATAGGTATCATCAAAGCTCTCCGCCGTCAGTTCGCCGGGCGTCAGTTCCTTGACCTGAGCCAGGCGCGTCCAGTCGGTATCGATAAGGGGATTTGCTGTGCCTGAGCCGGTATACAGCCAGAATGTTGTCCCGGCACCTTTAACGGGTGCCAGTGGATTAGGTGTTGCCATAGTTGCCTCACATAATATAGGTGATTGAATACTGCATATCTGCCGATCCCCATGTCGCCATTTCGTCATCGCGCTGATAGTCATAGCCGAGTGGCCCCATCAACTCGATGAGATCGGACAGACCTGGAATGTCTGAAAGGACGGGATAAATCTTTGATTCCATCCATTCATCCAGCGCCGCATCAGGCAGATCGGCCTTAAGGAAGACTTCGATATGCAGCGTTGCTGACCACTGGTCCTCATCCACCATTGCGCCAGTAAATTGCGCATCGGTCAGGTAGACGGCGACGGCAGGCAAATCCTGAACCTCAAGAAATGCCGGACGGCCATCAAACCAGGTAACAGAATCAGTGATGTTGTCTTTAAGCGCATCCAGAACGGCAGCGCGGATTTGAGGGTGTTTCATCGGATTAATACCAGTCGCAGTTGGTTTTTAAGCGCAGCAGACAACTCTTTAGGCATATCGGACTGCATCAGCCTGTTTGTCTCCGCTTTAAACGCCTCGGTTAACGGGGACGCCAGAGGAATACTCACCACCTCCACGGGATAGCGGCTTTTCGTTGTTCGCCGCAGGACATGCCAGCGACCGTTTTTCAGTTGCTGGATAAAACCACCAGGGAATGAAAACGGGCCAATCCGCAGGACACTGTTAGCGCCCTGTTTGTCGCGTTTTCGCCGTGAAAGTCTCACGCTTGCCACACCCAGCTTAATCGCAGGAAGATTCCCCCGGTTGACCCGGATTGTTGCCCTGGGTTTGCTGACCGTGGCTTTTTTCAGCCTCGCCCGCTGTTTTACCAGCTTACGCGGCACCTTCGTGTCCGTTGCGACAGTGCGGACGCTTCGGCTGACGGCGCGCCCCGCGACCCGGTTAACAGCCTGAGCAGAAGCACGGGGGACCGCCGTTTTACTGATGCTGCTGAGGTTTGCAATTGCCTGCTCAAGCCCGTTAATAGCGGACATGACAACCTCCTATTCAATCCATATTTGTGGCTTACCGTTAAAAAACTGGCTGCGCGTAACTTTGTACTCCGTGCCTTTCCAGATCAGCGCGTCATTACGTCGCGGATGGTAGTTTTCACTGAACACCACCAGCGAGATCCCATCTCCGGTTATCGGCCCCATCTCGGGTGCAAAATGGCTTTCTATCGCGACATAGTCGATGCCATTGATAGTGACCGGAGCGCCCATGCAACGAATGGTAGCGGCATCCATGCGCGCCGCCATTTGTTCGAAGGGATTAGCCATTGAGGCGAACCAGTACGGTTGTACTGTTGGCTGCTGCGGCTTCCCATGCCTTGCCAGCAGGCGTGGCGCTGGCGCTGTCGAGCTGGATTTTGCCGCTTTTCAGATAAACGGTTTTGCCCTGGGCAATGTTGTCTGCCGCAAGTTTGGGTAACGACATGACCCCTCGCGCCATTCCATCACCAGTTTCACCAGGCTGGATGTCCGTGATGGCAACAGCAACCAGATCACCCAGAGCAACGGGTGAACCGCTGGCAATAACCTCTGTGCCATCGTTGGTAACAGGAATAGTGTTACCGTCCTGAACATAATTTTTCATAGAAGATCTCCACGGCTCCGGGGAGCCGTTTTACAGGCATAAAAAAAGCCCTTTCGGGCGCGATTGTCTCGTCGGTGATTACTGGCCGGAGGATTTCGTCAGACCGCGATAGTCCAGCGGGGCCACGCCTGCATCAATACGCACTTTCGTGGCAATACCATCAGTGGTAAAGCCATCCTGCTGATCGATGTAAGGGGTATCCACACCATTGAGATAGGCCACCTCAATAGTGTCGCTTCCTTTCGCTGCAGTCAGGTACCAGGCTTTTGGATCGGCCTCATCCAGCCGCGCCTCGGCAATGACTTCGGCGAAATTCTGGATGGGGTTCATAATCCCGGAGTTGGCATCAGCCCCTTTAACGCTGGCGGATTTGATGGTCTGATTTGCCAGCGTTTCCAGTGCCACGGGCACCAGGATAAATGCAGGACGGATATTCAGAGAGCGGTCACCCTCTTTTTGCAGGCGCATCAGTTTACGGCTGTCATCCAGGCTGGATACCGAGATAGCACCTGAGCTGAGGTTCGCATGGTCGTTATGGAAAAGCGCCTTACCGTCAGACAGTTTTGCGTTACCTGTCAGAACGGCATAAACCAGATCGCCGATAGTCCCTTTAGCCGCGCGCCCCATTTTCATGGGGACATCGGTCAGTTGATTGAGATCATCGTTGATGATGGCCTGACGGGTGACAGAGAAGATCTCACCATAGGTTGCCAGCGCGATGGTTTGAGCTTTATCCCCGGTGGTGACGTATTTATACTCCGCACCCTCACGCACCTCGCGCAATGACGGGAAGCCCCCTATGCCGACACGATGAGCGGTTTTAAAGTCGCTCAGGCTGCCTTTTTTCGTCCACAATTCGAAGGTTTCTGACGCTTCTTCCCAGCCCTGTAACAGCGACTTATTGGACACATCCAGCAGAATGTTACCGAAGTCAGACGTGCTGTGCGTCAGCGCAAGCCCCACCATCTGTACCGGGTTAAGACCTGAAACACCAATACCGCGCTCAGTCAGCGCCATGCGGGCCAGTTCGCGCAGCGTCATGCCGTTATAAAAGTTATCTTTTTCCTGCGCTTCATAACCCGCGCGGGCCATCAGGGATTTACGAATGCCATCGCCGACGATATTGCCGTTACCCGCATAAATGTGGGGCTGGTTATTTTTATTTGACGGGGTTGTGTCTTTGCCCAGTTCGGCCAGTAGCTTATCTTTCGCCATAGCGACAGTGCATTCGACATCGCTGATGCAGGCGGCCTGCAGTTCCTGGTGTTTACCACCGAACATGGCAAACACATCCTGAATTCCGCTTACACGGGCTTTCTGTTCAGCCACAACCCGCGCGACAATGGCATTTTCGTCCAGAACAGGAGCTGCCGGTTGCTGCTGCGGGGTTGCCGGGTTCGCAGGTTCACGCGCCGTGGTGTTGCGCGGCGGCGTGATCATATTACGGATAGCGTTAGGCATCTTTTCAAATTCCTCAATACGTTTTGACTGAATGCAGGCCATCGCCTGCAGTGATGGTGTGGTCTGGTCTGCAAATCCCTGGGCAACACATTCACTGCCGTTCATCCAGGTTTCGTCTTCCAGCATGGCCGCGATTTCTTCTGCCGATTTCCCTGTTTTTTCTGCATATGCGGGGATCAGAACAGACTCCATTTTGTCCAGGAGATCGGCGTAATCCCGCATATCGTTCGCGTCACCGCCTGCAAACCCCCACGGCTTGTGGATCATCATCATGGTATTTTCCGGCATGATGACCGGGTTGCCGACCATGGCGATAACCGACGCCATAGAGGCGGCGATGCCATCGATATGCACCGTGATTGCCGCGCCATGGAATTTGAGTGCATTAAAAATGGCGATACCTTCAAAGACATCGCCACCGGGAGAATTGATATGCAGGTTAATGTGGCTGACATCACCCAGCGCCTGCAGGTCACTGACAAACTGTCGTGCCGTTACCCCCCAGAAACCGATTTCGTCATAAATATAAATTTCCGCTTCATCCGCTGCGAGCGCCTTCATGCGGAACCATGAATTACTTTTTACGCTGGCTTTCGGGCGGCGGCTCACCCGGTTTCGTTGTTGCTTCGGCACTGGTGCCTCCTTTGTCATTGGCGGGGTCGGTGTCGTACACCAGTCCCAGTTCGCGGTTTTCATCGATCTCCGCTTTTCGGCGGCGTTTCACATCGTCAGGATTGCTGCCCCGCGCGCGGACCCAGTCGGATTCTGTTGCCGCGCCACCACGGATAAGTATTTTCCAGGCGTTCGCTTCTTTTGCGGGGTCAATCCAGGGCATCACCGGCCCGGAATAGACAGCGGAATAGAGCGTGTCCATATCCAGGCCGCGAGGAACCGTGATTTTCCCGGAGAGGATCGCCAGATTCAGCCAGGCGCGGTAAATGTGGCGGGTCACCGAACCGATAAACCAGTCCTGAAGGACAAAATACCCGTCAGTGGACTCCACCAGCTCCTGACGCTGGGCACTGTAGGTGCCGTCGTAGTTTCGGGATGCGCTGGAATAGCTGATGCGGGTCCCGGCAGAAACGGCACGTAGCTGACCGTTGCGGAATGATTCAAGGTTGGTGTTCGGGCGGTCCGATTTGATCATCCCGATTTCCTCTCCGGGACGAAGGTCGTCGTACAACATCCCCGGCTGAATCAGCAGGTCGCGATCACCGTCCTGGGCAGGTGCCCCCGCATCATCGCCATAGCTTTGACCGTCGCCTTTTTTGATGTACATCCCCAGCGCCGCCGCAATACGCGCGGCCACCAGCTCGGAGTCTTCATACTCTTTAAGGGCACTCAGGCGCATCAGCACACCAGAAAACAACGACGTGCCACGGGCCTGGTGCAGGCGGCGGGTGAATTTAAGGTGCAGCATGTTTTCCGCTGCCACATCTTTGGTCTCCAGTTGCCGGCCTGACACCGGGCTGGTCTTGTACACCTGGTATTTTTTTGGCCTGCCCCAGTTGTCTTTATAAATACCCTGAATGAGCCCCTGTGATTCGTCGCTCTGCATTGGTACGTAATCAGCCTCCAGAGCTTCCAGCCAGAAACTGATCCCGGCTACGGGTGACAGCCCCATGGCATTGCCGCTGACAAGCTGGGTAAACACCTCCCCGTCTCGTAACCAACTGCGTAATAAAAGACGTTCGAGCATAGGGCGGGTAAATTCCCCGGTGACATCAGGCGAAACAGACCATTCCGCCCATGCGGAGCGAATCTGGCTGGCAAACTTTTTCGCAATATTGCCGTTTTTAAGCACCGGATGCGGATCAACAATGATGCCCTCAGAACCAATCACACGCTCTTCCAGTTTGTCCAGAATGCCAATAACCAGATCGTTATTGTTATCCAGCCAGCGTGCTTGTTCGCGCAAAGACACTGCGCCATTCTGGCTAAGTTGATTAGCGGAGCGATTCTCGCGGCGTGCCTTGTGTGTGCGGGTTGGCTTAACCGCTTCGAACGCCTGAATTACTGCACGTGAGCGAAGACGCGCAGCCTTCCAGCCCGGCGAAATCAGACCAATTGCATCATCCAGTAGAGACATCAGCCAAACCTCGCCAGTTTATAGCCGGGTCGCCCCAGGCTTTGCCTGTCACTGTCGGCAAGCCGCCGCTCCCACTCCTGCCGCCCCTTCCTGATTTCAGACAGATTTTCATAGGACATCTGCTGCCCATTGAAAGTAATGGACTTCCCGTCAAGGACAGCCATCTCAGCTTCAACGTAACGCTGTACCATCGCCTCGATATCACTTCGTTTCACAACCAGCCTCCTGTCGCTGTGACCCAGGGGTTTGATGCCTGGTCGTCGGTTTCCGTCACGGTGTTGTCCCGTGCTTTCGTGTTTCGGGTAACGGGCGGTGCAGCAGGCGGGGGTGGCGCTTCGCCAGTTTCCGGCGGCGCGCTCTCCAGCCACGTTTGCCGCCGTGCCCAGTCTGGCGCATTCGGCCATTTAATCTTTTCGTAGCCATGAAGGATTGCCAGCGCATCGGCGTAGACGAGCAGGTCAAAGGCTTCATTCGGACCGCGACCCGGTTTACTCCATTTTCCATCAGGTGAACGCTCCTCATACGTCAGCTCGTCGTAGAACCAGCTACCGAGCCATTTCGGGAAATGCACGTAGTTCGGTCCGGGGGATTCGCGCCATAAGGCGTTATTCACCTGGTCTTTCAGTGCATCGGTCTGGAGAAGAAAAAGCGGCACATCGCCTGCGGCTTTTGCGCGACGGGTTGACCTGTCCGTGTTGTCAGGGAATGTGCGTGTGATGAGTTTTGAGCGGCGGACACTGTCCCCCTTAAAGAGATAAATCTTTTTGCCCAGCCCTTCCCGGCGGCATTTGCGCCAGAACTTATAGGCGTTGTCGGTGACACCATCCTCACCGCCGGAATCGACCGCCATTGCCATCAGGCGCATACGTTTTGTCGGGTCGCTTGCCAGAGCCCAGGACTTTTCGAACACGTCGGACAGGAGTAAATCCCAGTCCTCCGGGTAACTGGCCGGATCAATGGGATAGCATTCGCCGTGCTCACTGGCCCGTAAGGACTGCCGGATGTTGTAGCGATCAACCACCCACCGCTCGCCCTGTTCACCGTAGCCGGTAACCTGCACCACGAATCGCCGTGACTTACCACCCTGCACATCAACCGTCGCCATAAGAAATTCAATGCCGTCAGGTACGGTGCGTTTTGGTATTTCCTCGGCGCGCTGCTCAAGCAGTTCACTCTTACGCTGTTCGAGGTTAGCGCGGGGAAGATATGGCCGACCAAAGTCGGTATTAACAACCGTTTTTAGCGTTTCCTCACTCTGGGTGGCGTCATACTCCTGCTCAGCAGTCAGGAATTTGTAAATCATCTGCGCCCAGGTCTGGTAAGCAGCGGCTGGTCCCTCCATCCAGAATGACGCAATACGCGAGCGGCGCGGCTCGCCATATCTGTTGCCGTCACAGTCTATTTTTTCCCCGTCGCGTAGCCAGACAGAACGAATGTTCAGTTCGCGTTTCATCTCCGGCGTAATTTTGCCTTTACATGCAGGACACTGGAGATAGGCGGATTCACTTGCCAGAACAGGATCCGAAGAATCACGGTAGCCTGTCATGTTGGCGACTTCCGGCTGAAAATATTCCCCGCAATGCGGGCACGGCCAGTAAAGGCGACGGCGGTCACCACGGTTAAATAGCGACAGAATCCCGGTCGTCGGGGGCGCTTCGTGCGCAGACGAGGGGCGCCATTTTGTGTCGCGGATGTCCCGGCCTGGGGAACTTTCCACAAGCGTCATACCACTGGACATAAAGGTGGTGGTACGCTTCGACCCCAGGGAAAAGGCATCACCCTCCCCGTCGATATCTTCCGGAAAGCGGTCATAGTCCGTCAGCGCCACACTTTTATAGTCAGACGACGACATGATATTGACTGATGGCCAGCCGAGCTTGAGGTAGTTACCGGCGCGAAATGTGCGGTCGTGGACGTTGTTGTCATTACGGCGTGGACTGAGCCGTGATTTCACTTCCGGGCTGCAGCGGAAAGTGCGGTCGAGTCGCTTTTTCGAGTGCTCGCGCGCTTTCTCTTCGGATACCTGGATAACCAGCATGTCAGCGGGGTCGCAGACAATGTTATAGACAATCCAGCCATCAATCAGACCGATGGTTTTCCCGGTTCGGGCAGGACCGACAAACACAACGGCATCGTATTCACGGGATGCCAGACAGTTCATCGGCTCAATTATGTAAGGGGCAAGATTCGGATCCCACGGTACGGAGTTCCCCGCCCCCATCGGCACACGCATATATGAGCTGACCGCATCGGCCACCTGCATACGACGCGGGGCACGTAATATACCGGAGACATCACGTCGGATCCCCCTGGCTGATGCCCTTTTTGCCATCAGTCCTCCTCTGGCTCATCCTCCTCTGGTTCAGCGTCCATTACTTTTTGTGCGACCTGATCGCGCAGGTCATCAATCACGTTTTGCACGCGTGACACCGCAACTGGCGTAAGTGCGCAATCGCGTTCAAGAATGTCCGGGAGTGTTTCAAGCACCATGACGACGGCTTTCGCCATCAGTGAAAATTCTCGGGCAACATCTTCGGCGGGGATAAGTTGCTGCGTATCGACCTCAAATTTCAGCCGCTCGTTTTCAGCTTTCCAGTGCGCGAGCCTGTCTGCTGGCTCCATCTCTTCCACGTTTGCCGTGGAAACGGTGGGGATCATCAGTTCGCTCAGAATATCGGTAACCAGATAAAGCTTGAGCTTGCTGTTACTGCCTGCTGCCGGAGCAACATTTTTCAGCCTGGCGGCAACCGTCTGGCGATGGACGCCAGTGATCCCGGCTAGCTGGTTGATATTGAGTTTTAAGGCCGCGATTTCCTGGTCCATGATGGTGAACACTTTTTGTACGATTCGACATCATTGATTAGCCGGGTCCCGGAAAATCAATAACCTGCATACATGATGATGATGACTATAAAATATGAAAACCAGCCGATTCCCGCGAGTCCGCCGCCCCGTGGCAAAGGCCCCCTCCGGGAGGACCCGCTCAAATGATAAGGATTATCATTTGCATATGGAGGGTGTTTTGACGTCCAGACGGAGGTATTCAGGTCCTGGTGCGGGAGGTGTATAGCACACCACCAGGCCTGAGTGCATTAGCAATGGCATCATTCACGGCCTGGTTAATTCTTTCTGTAATAGCAGCCTGAGCAGAGGCCAGTTCGATCATCATCGCTTCTTGTCTGGCGTGTTCTGCTTTCGCCGCTTCAACATTGAAGACGCTTAAACCACAATGAATCTCTTCACCGCCACCCGGTGACATGACTTTTACTGTTAACATGCTTCTTCTCCTGCTTCTTCTGGTTGTAAAAAAGCCCCGCATTAGCGAGGCTGGCTTGCTTTGTGTGAAGCTTAAATGAGGCTAAACAATGGCAGCAGTGATTGACAGGTGTGGCAAGTCAGGGCGGTTGTGTTCCACAACCACATCCGCATAGGATCCCATTACTTCATAATTTCTTTCATAAGGCCCGGTAGCTTTACCTGACAGCGAATCTTCAACCAATACTTTTCCGGCCTGGATTACTGTAAACGTTACGTTTGCCCCCTGGACAATACCATCGGCAACCTCCATCAGGTTGTTAATGGTAACTTTGAGATTTTTCATTTCTAGCTCGTTAGGGTTCGCACGAAGGCGCAATAAAAAAGCCACCAGCGGGCGCCAGTGGCTCAGGAATGATGGGAGGAGTTATTTAGCCAGGAATAAAACCACTCGTTGCCAGTTAGCAAAAGCCTCTTCTTTCGAGTCTCCCTTTTCCCTTACAGGTTTGTCGTTAAAATCCCCTATAGCCACCCAGACATCTGTGCTTTTTTGATGGCATGACACCAAGTAGCTTTTACCTTGTATGGCGATGATTCTCTGATTCATTGATTTGTCAGTCATCTACAACACTCCTTTGCTATTCAGTAACTGGTCAAATAGTGACGTAGTCACTGACTGAAAGCTTAGATCACATATAAGAATCATCCCAACTAAGCATTATCACAGGCACTCAGTGAATGCCTGCTGTAATGCCCGTTACGCTTCAAGGGAAACGCCCAACGATTCG
Source organism: Phytobacter sp. RSE-02 (assembly GCF_040578655.1). Taxonomy (NCBI): domain Bacteria; kingdom Pseudomonadati; phylum Pseudomonadota; class Gammaproteobacteria; order Enterobacterales; family Enterobacteriaceae; genus Phytobacter; species Phytobacter sp. RSE-02. Next base: position 353,261 of record NZ_JBEULY010000003.1, read on the forward strand.
AGAAGTTCATTTTTTTCCGCTATGCGGCGATCAAGCTCATCAAGGACGTATGGGCGGATGTTCTCGATGAAAGTATCATCCTGATAGGTTGACTGGATAGTTATGCCAAGACCTGCACCACCGGCAATAATGCCCCGCGTCCGATGCAATTCAGCAACCTGCTTTGAAATGCTATATGCCTCGCTTAGATGTTTCACCTGCATTATGAAATCCTCAGCAGTCAGCGTCAGGGCGCGCAACAGCGCGGCAAGCCCACATGCAAGCTTCCTGCATTTTGGTTCGGGCAATCGCCAGACAACGCAGCGCTTCTGCACGCTCTGTTTCAGCCTGGCTGCCACTCTCTACAACCTCCAGAGATAGGTGCGTGCGTTCAAGGTCGAGAGTTTCGCAAAAATTACGGCTAATCTCTTTCAGCTCATTCATTTGCGCGATATCGTCGGCGTCCAGGGTTCTATACCCCTTAACAGTACTGCCGTCCTGCGGTTTTGCTTCGCTCATTGCGTTACCTTTCTCGGGATGGGTTATGCCATGTCATAAGGAATGGCGAACTTTTATCATTTATAATGGGCGATGATGTTCCATAAACACACGGTATTAATACTTAATAGCTTTCAATGAGAGGTATTTATGGGGTTTATTACTTGGGAAGAAGCAAAGGAAATCACTGAAAGTTACTTTTCTCCATACAAATGCGTAGTGGATGCTAAAGAGAGTGATTACAAAAACCAAATCCCCTTCGTCATCTATTACAATCATGAAGAAAATGCCGATCGCTATGGGCCACATATGATTGTTGGATTCAATAAAAAAGATCGGCTTGAGCTTGAGTTAGCTGCGCATAAGGAGTCTTTTATGGAAACTCTTAAACGCAGGTAAATTCATTACTTTAAACACTACTCACGCACATACGCCTGCAGGCCAGTTAATTGGCTGGGCTGATGTCGATGTAATACTCTTTACCCTGCTCAAACTGGCTGAACGCAGCAGGGTTAGAGATGTGCATTTGCAGCAGGCCGCCTGGTGTGTACTTTGACCAGGTTTTATTTTCTGGCGTTTCGTTGGTGACAGGACTCATATGGACAGTGCAATGAGAATTGTCATCAGCCTTCTGGATGAAGTGACAACGGAACTTGGCGCGAACGGTCATTTTGGCCTCTTTCGTTTGGGCAAAAAAAAGCCGCTCGGACAGAGCGGCAGGAACAATTACCAGGGAATAAGAATGAAGCTTGGATGTAATCAATATAGTTTGCTAATAGTTCCCCACTGAAAACTAGGATGATTCTGAAATCATATATCCTTTACCCTTAGCAAAATAATGGTTGTAACGATAAATTGATTCTTTTTCATGCAGTTGCTTCCCTCAGGAGAAGATCGGATTTCCCTCTCCTGAGGGATTTTTTTATTTCAGACACTGCTCACGCACATACGCTTGCAGCCCAGTCAGTTGGGCTGTGACGGTTTCGATTCGGTTTCTGAGGGTGAAATAATCCCGTTCAGCGGTGTCAGTAAGTCGAGGGCCGGTTGCATCATCCATGCCGGGGGCGCTGGCCGTTCCGTTAGCTGGACATTTGGCGTTGACGCGCAACCCACACTTACCAGTGCTAACGCAACGCTGCAGATCTTCAAGCTGCTTTTTAGCATCTGAGAGTTCTCCCGTGTATTTTGCATCGAGTGTGGCGACTTCACGCTGGCGCACTGTCATATCGTAAATGGTGTCGTTCGCCAGAGTCAGCGCGCTGGTTGCCTTATCGCGCTGCTCTTTGTAGTTCAGAGCGTTGTCGCGGTAATGATTAACACCCCATGCCAGCGAGACAATCAGCAGGATAATGGCAGTAGCAATAATGGCTATTAAGCGGCTCATCGAATTGCACGCCTGTCGATATAAACACCCACATAGCCAGCACCCCAGCGGGTATAAAACCACATGCGCCGTCCAGTTGATGGTGAGCGGATATCCTGACGAACAACGCTGAAAGAAATTAAACGCCACCACGGCCAGAATTGAGGACCATGCGAAGGGCGAAGATCTTTGGCGAAATGCGCGGTGGATAATTCAAATTTTATCTTCATGGACTCACCCTATTATTCACTGTTCCACCCCCCAGCACGTCAGTGCGCTTTCCTGATCCCGTCGCTCTACCTGCCCGTAACAGCCGTTCGCCTGGCCTTTGGTTAACCGGCAGTCACGGCCACCATCTTTAATCCACCAGCGGATTGCTTCACATGCACCTTTGCGGTCGCCAGCATTAATGCGTTGGTAGAACGTCGAGGGGAAACACTTAGAGGGGCCGATGTTATACGGGCAGAATGACGCAATGCCTACTTTCTGCGGTTCAGTTAGCGGCACTTTGATATTTCGGCCTACCCACGCAAGCGCCTTATCGCGCTCGACAGCGTTAACCTTCCTGCACTGCTCCTCTGTTGCTCTTTGTCCTTTAATAACAGGCTTACCGTCAATAACCGTTACGCCGTGACACAGTGACCAGACGCCACCAGGATCGACAACGGCCACCAGCGCGTTACCTTCTTTTTCGCTGATGAACTGATCAAACAGTACCGGCGCTGATGCCCCCGCGGCGATGAGCGACAACATTGCCGCGCTAAGCTTTGCCCTGTTTGCCATCACTCACCCCTGGCGGCTTTGCGCCGATCCTCTTTTATTTTGAAATACAGATTGGTCAGATACGTCAGCAGACCAAAAAGAATACTTGCGAGAACACCTAACGCTGCCCACTGCGAGGGCGAGACTTTATCCAGTAGCTGGAGCACCCAAAATCCTCCGTTTGCTCCGGCAAAACCGTAGCTCACACCAGTTGTTATTTTGTCCATTCGATACATACTCCACCTCCACTTTTCGGGAAGTGCTGTGCGATGTGAGAAAGGGAAGGTCAGGCCCTCGGACTGCAATTAACAACGAGACGATGAGGGTTGACTGCTCGGGTCCTAAAAATTAATAGACCCGCTCAATGCGAGGATTAACCGTTAAACAGTGATTATCCTTTCAATTATTGCGGGATACTGTCATGCTGACTTTTTCTTCTGTCGGATAATTAATGGAAAATGAAGATAGCATCATCGGCAGAGCTCTTTTTGAGATCCTTCATTCAGGCTCAACATTACCAATCAGCAGAAGTATGCTGATTGAACATCTTACCCAAAAGTACAATCTCATTTATAAAACCAGCGATTCAGTGGAAGAGATTCAACTCTATGAAGCAGCGCTGCAAAAAGTGATAAAGAAATTTCGCTAAAGCTTTTTCATCCAGAGAGCTGCGGTGCGTTTGCTGCTCATCCTTCTTAATAGCATAAAAAAAGCCTGCTCGGGCGAACAGGCTAAGTGACTATGGCACAACCAATTACCTATTGTTATCTATGGCGCCGGGTGCCTCCCGGTGAGTCTTTGGTCAGCCACCGTAACTCGCGGATCTTTGAGACTGCAATGGAAAAACGACGCTGTTTCCGCCCCGCCACACAGGGGGATTCACCACAAAAGAAATATAAAAACGCCAGCACGTTTAGTCAACTGCTAACAAACAAGGTCCAGGGCAAATATAAGCAAAAAAAGACCCACCAGGGGGCGGGCCATAAATCAGGGTATGCTCATTATTTTTATATGTGGCGCCGGGTGCCTCCCGGTGAGTCTTTGGTCAGCCACCGTGACTCGCGTGGATTGTAAGACAGTAGTGGGTAACTACTCTGCTGTTTACGCCCCTCCGCATAGGGGGATTCACCACCTCAACAATGTAAAATTGCCAATACCAATTCGTCAATGAGTTAAACTCATCATTCAAACAAAACAACAGCCTTAGTCATAAAAAAAGACCTGCCACGGGACAGGTCATAAATCAGGGTTATCTCTATATTTGTTATGCATAATTCCAGGCATTCCGAATGTGCAGGACTGTTGCGTACCGTTGGTGTAAGTTACAGAAACAGCAACCTGCCTTACACACCCCGCAAATCTGGATTTATTACAGAAGTACATTACCACAGGTATAAAAGCATTTCGCCAAAATTTAGCTTTGTACATTTTCGTGATCTGATCCACACTTATCAGGCGTTAACAGACATATAATCAGACGTGTTGCTGTATTCACAGGGAGTGTACGGTGTCGTCACTTCCTGTTTTTTTCATAACACTCCACAAAGCCCCTCATACAACAGGGAATTTTTGTGCAGTCTTATTTTTTAGCTTTATGAGGCCGGTACCGGCAGACCACCAGCATGACGATGAACATGCCCAGCAGAGCAAGATCCATAAGCACGCCAGCCAGCCGCCAGGCAATAAACAGAGACGCGACAAGGAGTGTCCACCAGCCAATGCGCTTAATCATTTGCTGCCCAGTACGCGGGAAAGGTTCTTGAGCAACACAGTTGATGCGGTTTCCAGCATGTCATCACCGGCATCAGTGTTTGCGACCACCAGCGTTTTAGTACACGGCACTTTCACTTTTGAATCGCTGAGCCAGCCAGATTCAGTAACCGCCTTTTTCAGCTCATAAACCGCTTTGCCGTTTGGCAACTTATCGTCGACGTTCCAGCCGTTCATACTGATCATCGTCAGGCCGCTGCCCTTCTGGTTTACCGACTCCAGAAACTTATTCGTGCGGTCTGGTGCCGACACCCACAGGAACGCGTCATATTCCCCGGTGGTGACTTTTGCCAGCGAACGAACGCCGCCTTTTGCGTAGGTCTCTACTTTCGCGTAATCCTTTTCGAGGGACTGGAGATATTGCCAGGATGCATAAGAACCGCTGGCAGGTTCACCCACGGCGATTTTAATGCCTTCTTTCAGATCGCTTTCGCTGCCGACCTTCCCGCCGTCTTTCACGGCCACAAACACGCATTCATCGCCCAGCTCGCCGATGATGTCTACCTTCTGCGCTTCGTTACCGTGGCGCTGGCGCCAGAACTGGTATGCATCAGCCTGGGTAAAACCGATCTGCGCTTCTCCGCTCGCAACTTTATCGAGGTTGTCCAGCGAGCCTTTACTGGGAACCACCGTTGATTTGTAGCCATATTCACTGAGTGCACTGGCGAGGTTCACGCCGTAAACGGCGTTATACGTTAAACCCTGCTGCCCGGTAGTGATGGTGATATCGGTTGCTGTTGCGCCGAAACTCGCACAGAGGAGTACCGCCGCTAATGCGGTGAATCTTTTCATATGACTTTCCTTTAAGGGGTGAGCCAGTGCCCAGGGAGAGTACGCAGAGAGTCAAAACTCCCTGTGGCTCACCCCTGTAAAGGCTCTGCGTTTTTTTGATGTTGCGTCGGCACAGACGCGGGATCGCTTCGGTCACCGGAGCAATCACAACCAGACCAGTAGAGGGAACGGTCCAGCGACCAAAGATGGCGGCCTCTGCGTAATAGCCTGACGGAGGGGGAATGAGCCGCGGTCAGTGAGGCCTTAATACGACAAAGACCCGCCGAAGCGAGCCTTTATAAAAGAAATACGCGAATTAAATTACATTATTCCCATAGATTTTGGTGCTTTCCATTTTCCTTGATCTTTTTCTTTCCGATTTGTTCACTTTCTATCTCAAGTAGAATTTTGTGCTTTATAAGCTCGCATGCTTCTTGTATTTTTTGAGAATCCTTAATATTGCAAAAAACATTACCATTTCCTAATGATAAGGTTGGTTCATCATCACCGCTAATCAAATACATTGTTAAACTAATGCGGTGATATTTATATCGCTGAGGATCATCATCAAATGCTGTTATTAATTCAAATGCAAGACCGTTTTCCAAATCAACGCGAGCCTTATCAAAGGCATTTTCAGGATGTACACCTTGACCATCTATTGCAACATACACATAAGGATGTGTTTCACCATTTATACTCTGGAAAGATTTAGACGGCAACTCTAAAGATTGAATGTAAGTGTCTAAAAATATTTGCGAGGCTTCCCGTATTTTATTCCTATATGCAATTCGTTTTTCTTTTAACTCGTTTCTCTTACTTTTAAAGTCGCTAAAGGAAATCATTTATAGGCTCCATGTAAGCTATTCACATAACGATATCACATGTGTAGTTTACAACGACTTGTTTAAGCAGTAAAAAACCCCGCCGAGGCGAGGTTTCAAATAACTATTCGTTTCAGACGCACGAATCCATAATCAGAAGCATACTAGACAACTTCGGACAAAATCAAGTGCTACGTTTCAAAAATGCTAAATATTGTCGCTATCGTGTGACACGTTCAAATTCTCGCGCGGCATTGTTCTCGCCCGCGTTGCACACATCCACCAGCGATTCATAGAATGGCTTCCAGTTCCTTGTCCACGTTCTGACATGGAGGTCAGGCACGAATTTGAGGATTGCTTTGTGAGCCACTGTGGACGGCGTGACCGTAAAACCATTACCACTACAACGCTCACAGACCTTGAATACCGGCGAGCCCTTTTCTTTTGTCGCCTTGCGGTCGAGCACCTCGCCTTTTCCGCCACAGCGGCAGCGTGCGCTTAACTGGCCCTTGCCGTCGCAAGCTTCACATTTAGCCGGGACAATCTCCGTTACCTCTGTCCATTGCTCCCAGTCTGACGGATGAACAGCGCGGGAGCGACTGGCCCAGTAAGGTGCTTTTCCCCACGGGTAGGATACTTTACGCGTGACCTGCGTCGCGGTGGTTTTCCCTGTGCCGTTGCAACGGAGGCAGGTTGCTGTGCTGGCCGCCGAGCGTGAGTATTCTGCGAAAGCGAATTGCGCGATAAGCATCATACAGTTTCCGAATTGCCCACCAGCAGCTTTACGAACGTTCTTCGGCGCGACCTCCATTGCGTATCGTGCCAGCGCCTGAACCGCCAGTTGCTCATCAGACTTGCTAACCCCAGCTTTTCCGAGGAATGCTGCCAGGCCGAACCGTGCGCGGCTGCTGGTGGCTCCAAACGCATACATGATATCAGTGCCATTAAGTCGGTCGGGTGAGGTGCTCTTCGTATCATCATTGATGAGCATTCCCTGGGGGCTGAAATGTTTGAGACCTGATTCCATTTTCATTGCGCATTCTCCCACTTCTGACCGCTATAACGTTTAGGCTGTGTTCTTTGTTGTGGTGTGCACCGGCGGCGGGCCTCATCCTGGTCGACTGGCAGGAAGTGTCCGTTAAAGAAACGGCGATATACCGTGCCGAGCGCACCGTTGCGTTGTTTTGTGACATTGATTTCGGCGATACCTTTCGCCATTGACTCCGGGTTATAGACTTCATCGCGGTAGAGCATCATGATGATGTCCGCATCCGCTTCGATTTCCCCGGAGTTTTTTAAATCAGAGTTCATTGGGCGCTTATTGGGGCGGGATTCAACGCCGCGGGAAAGTTGACTCAGGGCGATAACGGGTATCTGGTTTGCCTTTGCCAGCCTCTTTAGCCCCTTCGACACCTCACCAACAGCCAGGTCATATCGTGCGGCACTCTGGATTCTGATAAGCGCCAGATAATCAATGACCACCAGTGCCATTTCCGGGTGTGCAATCTTCCACCGGGTGGCTGTCTGGCTAATCTGATCAAGCGTCAGGTTTGTGGCGTCAACCATCCAGACCTTGCGCCCCGTCAGTCGCCCGACGCCCGTCGACAGTCTTGCCCAGTCCTCGTCTTCAAATTTATCAGCGGCCTTGAGGCGCGATACGGGCATTCCGCCCGCGGCGGAAACCATGCGCTCGGTTATCTGAATACTGGACATCTCCAGCGAGAAGAGCAGTACGCCCTGCCCCCGCTCTGACACCTTATCGATAATATCCAGCGCCAGTTCTGTCTTGCCCATTGACGGGCGTGCGGCAATAAACACCAGGTCACCAGGTTCAATACCTCCCGTTTTCTCGTCCATCTCAGTAATGCCGGTAAGCAGCAGGTGACCCGCGTCGCGCCCCTGCATTCTGGCTTCCACCTTCTCAACGACGCCCGGGAGTAACTCATCAATCGCAACAGGCTGCACCAGTCCGTCATCGATACCGATGCAGGCCATAGCGCTTTGTGCCTGCTCCAGTGCAGCCACAGCAGCCTCACCGGTAGCAGCATTGCGGATACTATCCATCGCGGTTTCGATAACCTGATACGCGTCCCGGACAGCAGCATTGCGCATCAGTGTTGCGACATACGAGGGTAGCGAGGATTTTGCCCAGGCGATGGGTGCCGTGGCACTGATAATGGCCTCATACCCGGGCATCTGACCACACAGCAGTATCGGGTCGATAACGCCAGTGCCTCTTGCCTGTCGGCATACCCCGGCGTAAATATCCCGGTACTGGCTGACAGAAAACGCGGTTGCCGGCAGTCGGGATATCACATCCATCACTTCGGGATCCGCACCACGCAGGAGTATTGCACCAATCACCGCCCCTTCCAGATCGGTGTTTTTCCACACAGACGTCATTCGGTCACTCCATTGCTGCGATAGCTTTCCCAGTTAAACACCTGGCGGTTTCGCCCGCCGTCAGTGACGCGATCGACGATGCGCTCACCAATCGCATCTTTCAGTTGGTCAAATGTCAGGTTACTGATCAGGATGGTAGGCAAAATACTCTCGTAGCGGGCATTGATAACCTCCTGCAGGATGGCTGATTCGGCCTGGCTACCGAACTGCACACCCACCTCGTCGATAATCAGCAGATCCAGCGAAATGAAGTGGTCCAGTACGTCATCCTCGGTGTGGTCGGAATTATTGCGCCAGGTGTTTTTTACGGCACGGGTCAGGCGCATAACGTCGGTGATTTCCACCCGCGCAAGATGGTTACGAATGATGGTTTTCGCCAGAGAAACGGCGAGGTGGTTTTTGCCTGTCCCGCATTTTCCCAGCATCACCAGTCCGGTTCCTGCAGCAAGGCGGTCTGGCCAGCTTTCGGCATAACGCTGACAGGCTGAAAGGTTTTTGGCTGCGCCCGGGGTTACGGGCTGATAAGTGGCGAATTCGCAATGTTCAAAGCGGCGGGCAATCCCGGCTTCGCTCAGCAGGTCAGACACGCGCAGCGAACGCAGCTTCTCGTCGACCTGAGCGATCTCATCGCGAATACAGGCGGGGCAACGTGAGACCTTGAAGTTTTCGTTGCCCCGAAGGTCTTTGCCGATCAGCGTGAACTGCCCGAAATCGCCATGTCCGGCATTCGCAGTGCATTCAATGGTCCTGATTTCGCCACTGTGCCAGTGACCAAACTGCCAGGGTTTTTTATGCTCAACAGCAAATGACAGTTCTTCGCTGAGGTTTTCCTGCTGCGCTTTCAGCGCCTCGCGCTCTGAGCGCTGATTAAGATCCAACATGTTAATCACTCCGTTATCACCAGTTGCAGTCCGACTCGCCATAATCCTGCTCACTAAAACCCGATGCCGGGAGTACGTTTCGTCGCCCACCTCTGGGAGCGGATGGTGCCTGCCAGGGTTCGTCAAAGTGTCGGTCAGGGCCGAAGAACGTCGCGGCCTGCTTGACGAACTGAGTCCCGGTGCTACCTGTCGCACGGGCATAGGCTGCGTATCGCTTCACGCCTGTCAGCATGGTTTCAGGTTTAACTCCGTCTTTCAGGCGCGCTTTCCAGGCCTTGAAGGCGGCGGCTTTGGAATTACCACCAGCGCGTTTTGGGTATACCTGCCACGCTGTTTCAAACTCAGGTGAATAATCCTGTTTTGCAGGACAAGCCGGTGCAGAGGCGTCAGCCGATGCGCCAGTGTTTGTATTCTCTGAAGTAATCTCTGTTGTAATCTCTGTAGGATCGAAATGGGATTTTCCCGACTCGCGGCGAGGGGTTTCCCGTGTTCGCGGAGAGGGCGTTTCCGGTTTCCCGAAGTCGGCTTTTCCCTCTTCCCGAAAACGGGTTTCCCCATTTCGGGGAACAGTGTTGTTTTCATTGATAATTTCATCAAGACAATCACAGTCGATGCGAAAGTAAACTTTGTGCTCGAGGCGCTTGTGCGTTTCCAGAAGAATGCCACGCGAGACAAGTTGTTTGCGGGCTGTGGCCTGCTGGTCAAACGTCAGGCCGGTTTCAGCCTCAATGGCTTCACGCGTCTTGTGTACACCCTCCTCAGCGTGAGTTTTGTCCTGCCAGTAAAATATCTGGCTGAAAAAAATAACCGCATGAGGGCTGCCCATGACCTTTACCAGCCCAGGGTAGTAAGCGACAGGGCGCCCGAAATCGAGTAACAGATCAGAAGGTCTCATGGTGTACACCTGGGCTTGATTTGAAATTGGGTGTTCTGGTATTGTTTTTCATGGAATTACTCCTGAGGTAGTTTCAAAAAGACGCAAGGTAGGAAGTCAAAACAAACCCGGTTGAGTTGCCTCTCTTCCGGGTTTTTTCTTGCCCGCCTTACGCTCCGCTGCTGTTGTCTGACCGACAGCCCACTGACGGGCGTGACAGAGGCAGTCATCAAACGCGGCGCCCTTTTTGCTCGGTTGCGACATGCGCCGGTAATGCTCAACGCCCTTGTCGCCCCCCCTGGCAACCGCCTCACTGAATCCCTCTGCCACCAGCTTCGCGATGATGTGTTTTTTTAGGAAATCAACAGGGTGCATAACCTCTCCTCCGTTGGTGCCGAACCTGCCTCCGGTATATCCTTTCGGTTCCCACACCTACGGACCGCAGGAGGTTCGACATGTCTAATTACTCCCGTCTCTGGGAAAACATCAAAAATCACGTCATCAACATTCGTGATGTTAAATATGGCCACTTCACCAGTAGCAACGAGGATTTGAAGGTCAGCCACAGAACTGCGCAACTTTTCATCCTCGACGTGTTTCTTCATCAGCACCGGGAAAAATACGGCGCCGGCGTTTTCTCGCTCAGGGGTTTCTTTCTGCCGTGATTGAAAAGGCGTCTCAACTTGAATTTGATGATCTGCATGATGAGGAATGGAATAAGGAGCTGGGCGAACTATTCCTGCATACGCAACAGCCGTAAGCGGGTGTTCCTTCGCCATAGCATCAGATAGTTGTCTTTCTAACAAGGCTTGCTCTTCCCGGTTCCAGTTGAGGGATTTCAGCGCAAGGACGCGCCCCTCCAGCCATTTAATCAACTCACCGTCTGACAAATTCCCTACGTAGATGTACGGTTTATCGTTCATACCTACTCCAGTTGATTGATATGACATGTCACGCTTCTGGCTGTTGTACGCGCTTGTTTTTACGCTGACGGCCCTTATACAGACTCAGGTCGCATATGAGGGCGCCGTTAGTGATCTTTTCCAGCTCAAGGGCTGCGCCTTTGGGGATTACGTCACCCCAATTAGATACCGCCTGATCACTAACCCCCAGCGCAGTTGCGATAGCTCGCTGGGAGCCGTAAAAATCAACTACAATTGATTTATTCATTGAGTCACCAATGCATGTAAAGTAAAATGTATCTACTTAAATGAACATACAATAAAATTCACCAATACACAATTATAATGGAGTTAGAAATGGAAACACCACTCAACTCAAATATTGCAATAGGAACCAGGATTCGAGCACGACGTAACGAGCTTGGACTCAAGCAAGCGGATGTAGCAAAAGAACTGGGAATGACAATGCAGGCAATTTCCTTATGGGAAAACGGGAAGGTGGCACCCGGGGGTAATAGTATTTCGACCCTAGCGCGGGTTTTGCAGTGTGATGTGTCGTGGTTACTGGAAGGCACTACGGTTGATGAAAATAATCAAAAAATCCTCTCCGACCACGACGCTAACAGAATAAAAAAGAGAGAAAAGCGAGAAATCGACCAAGCTCAAAGTCAAACCCTACGGTCTTACATCCCTGAAAAATACAAGGATGACATTGATTTTATTGATGATTTACATAATTTGCTAATGTATTTTTGTGATCTTGATGAATCACGCAGAGCTGATGTTCTTATACATACGATAGAGCAATGGAAGGATAATGCAGCAGAAGAGATCGCCAGAGCTGATCGCATTTACAAGCAACTAAAAGACGGGATGTGATTTAATCACTTTAAAAACATGATGTTAAAATAAATATCAAATATATTTTAAATCAAACTTGATCAATCAATTTTTATTAATTATATTCACCTCTACCAGCTATCCAGCCAGAGGTGAATATGACTACCGAATTACCACTAACTGCATCTGACATGGGCGATTCACTTATCGTAATTCGCTCAATACTAGAGACATCAGCCCATCTCCTATCAGGAGATGAAAGTGACGTTGAACTATCATCCAATCTTTCACTTCTGGCTCTAAATAAAATTATTAATCTTGAAAAAAAAATCAATTTCCATACGACAAATCCAGCTAACCACGCAGGAGTAGTACACCAAACGGATATCAGCTTCCGCATCCATTCGTCACACAGAAACACTTCTATCGGTGGCACTATTCGCGAACTTCGCAAATCTCAACAATTAACGCAGGAACAGTTAGCTGAGTCGATTGGAGTAACAGCCGATGCGGTTACTCAGTGGGAGTTAGGTATCACCGAACCTTCATGGAAATATATTCTTCCGCTGGCCAACGCCCTCAAATGCGATCCGATTTGGTTGCTGACTGGCAATAACCCAGAGGCTGCCGAATGAAAACCTTCAAAGGTCTTTCCCTGCAATCAGTAGATGCGTTCCGTAACATCGCAGTAATGATCGAAGTAGGTCTGCTTATTTCAATTACCGATAAAGATGACGGTTCTGATTTAGGTGACTGCATTTTTCAACAGGCAAAACTATACGCCGAAGCCGCTGCCGATCACGCGCTGGAGAATCAGAAATGAAAACTCCCGAAGAAATGCTCAATGATATTGCTGCTCAGATTTCCGAAGGTAATACGCTTCTTGAAATGATTTATAAAAATTCTGGGGAAATGAACGAGGAAACTGATTGCGGGATAGCCTGCCTGATTCGCTCTCTCGATAAAACCCGAGAAACCACTTATGGTTATATTGATGAGCTGATAAAAAACAAAAATGCAGTATCGCCCCCCCCCGAAGGGATCGGTTCTGATATTGCGGATGATGTATTTTACGCAACGGTTAGCGCGGCGAAACTCAGGGAGCTTATTCACGTTTATAGTGAGTCATATTTTACCGAAAAAGACAGTGATGACCCTGATTGCCTGATGGCGGCGGTAATTTGCGATAACGCTATTAAAACACATGAAATACTGAAAAGCATCGAAGCGAAAATTAATTAATCAGAAAACTGAATTTAATAACGCCTTAACTGGCGGGGATTTCTGCAACTCAAAATCGAGTGAGGATAAATTATGACATTCATCAAAGACAAAGATGCGTACAGGTCGGCATGCCTGATTGCAAGTTGTGGCGAGCCGTATGCACATATCGCCCGGTTATATCTGTGTAAGGCTTATGGGTGTTAATTATGGTCAATAACAACAGCACAATTGATGCGGTCCGCGACACTGCTGAAAACTTATATCAGTTGCTGGATTTAATGTTTTCTCAGTTTAAGGAGATGGAGCCAGGGCAGACCGAATCTCTTATCGGTCTGAGTTTCGAATTAGCCAGCCAGATTTCTTCATGGGCTAACGCTGAGGAGAAACGTCGCAATGGATAAAAATAACCTGATTGAAACCCGTCGCCGCCGACTTGTACAAGCAAAACTGGATTCCGTTATGCGCAGAACGGGTGGAAACATTCAGATGGCAAAACTGGATAACGGAGCTTTATTCCCGGTTGAGTTATCCGAAGAAGTATTAACGAAAGCGTTAAGAAAGCTCTTCGAAGAAATGATTTACGACACGCACAGGCGCGCCGAAGCGGAATCCATTATTTCGGAGCATTACGCCGACTGTATGGGCAGAAGCAAATTAACGCCTGATGCCGTTTATTTCATGGATGCGTTAATTGAAACCCTGGCCGAAGAAGCGATGAAAAAACGGAGGCTCCAGAATGCATGCTGACCAGAAAACGTTTGTGCGCGACGGCGTTTCGATTCCGTTACCAGTGCGGACAGTTGACCTGCACGTCTCCCCGGACTTCTCCGGTCGCGTACTGGTGTACCTGCAAGGCGGCCTGGTCTCTGAACGTCGCCTTACTGACGACGAGATGATTCTCAGCCTGGACGGGTTTATCGATCTGGCCCGTAAGTTCGGATGGACTGTTACCCCCCCCAGCACGGATTAACGGGAGATACCTGTGGCACTGACAGCAATACGCATTCCTGAGTGGGTGCATGAACAGGCGGTTTTCGTTCTACGCCAGTACAGAAACAAACGGGTTCATCCCTGCCGTATGCATCGCTCAGGAAATCTGAGCCTTCGGGTTAACCGGCGCTGGCGGATGCTGTCACGCGATGGCGGCCAGAACTGGGAAGTGATGAGCCATGAAAAATACTCAAAGGTTAAGGACAGAAAATGACTGATAAACGCATTCACGCCAGCGCCATTGATCTGGCGTTCCAGAAGTACCACACGCCCGTCGGCGATCTGTTTGTTGCTGCACATCACGGACGTATGAAGCGCTGCTTTAGCCGTGATACTGCCATCCGGCATCTGGCGCACTTTCTGACATCGCACGCTTTCGCTCGTTCCGGCCTGTCGGAACGCCACCCTGATGCACGAGAGATGAGATCGGAGGGTGAAGTTTGGGTGCGCGGCGCCGTCACGCAGGAATACTCCCTGGCTCACCAGCGTACCGTCCGACGGTTGCGCCGCATGCTCGCCAGCAAGCGTGAAGCACAGAAGTGGCTGGCGAAGTGGGATGCCATGCACGACCGCTATGTGAAAGAACAGGCAGACCTGCAGGCAAGTAAGCCACCCGGGGTTCGCTAATGGCAAAGAAACGCAACAGTAAGACCCGTCAGGGATTGTGCGGTGTGACCCTGGCGCAGGGACACCGGCTGACGCGGGAGCCAGTTACCGAGCAGAGCAAAACAGAACTGTTCGTATCCCAATACGAGATCGGAGATGGCAACGTGCAGATGCCTCTAAATCGCAGCATGCGCCGTTATGCGAAACACATTGGAATCACCCTCACAAAGGTAAAGACAAAATGAAACTCCTGCCATGTCCGCTTTGCGGAAACGATCAGATCGGGACTACAACGGTCATTTCATCCGTACCTGAGCATACTGAATGGGTTTCTCTGTACTGCTCGTGCTGCGGATTGAACCTGCCACCGAATGATCGTGAAGCGGCGTCGCTTATCTGGAACCAGCGAGCACCACGCCCCGAAAACGCCCGGGAGCCGAAAGCATGAATATTGATTTCCAGGATAAAGGTGCCGTGGCCACGATATCCATCACCAGTTCCATATTTGAGTACCGTCGTCACACGCGGATCGTCGATACCGTGCTGTTTCAGACCGGAATCATTAATAGCCGTACCGGTTTCTTTCGCATGAAAACCGTTATTTCTGGCCCATCACAAAGAATGTGGATGGCATTCACAATCGCATTACATGAGGCATCACGATGAGCAATGGCAATTTCCCAACATTTCCTGTTCCAGCTCGCCCCGGGTGTGGGCTGGGCGACAAAGGTATGAATTATCGCCAGCATCTGATTGCCCAGTTAGCTCCTGTCACCGTGGGTGCGTTTTTCAATCACGACGCCTTTGATAGTTACGAAGAAATGGCAGATAGCCTAATGAATGCCGTTGACGCCATTGTTGCTGCTGAACAGGAGACATCAAAATGACGCAGAAAATCCTTATTGATACCAGCAATCTGAGCACCATTGCCGTTTGCCTGGAGCAATTGGTCAACGCTGAGCGTGCACAGTTGAGTATTGAGTTGCAGATCGCGCAACCAAGCAGCAGTAACGTGTGGCGTAAGAGGGCGGAAACGGCTTTACGCGCCGTCAAAGCGAAGCGCCGGCTAATTACGGCTCGCCTGGCCGTTCTTCGTCAGGAGGAGAAGGAGCGAAATATGCATAACCATGATCAGTACCTGATTGCAGAGCTTCGCGAAATCGTTACGCCATCCTCTTTCGAGCGTTGCGCTCGTCTGGCAACGGAGAAGATGGAAAACACGGCAAGTCAGAATGAATTTTGAAAGCCACCGGGCCACCAGCGTGGCCTGAATGTGGTGTGAGGTGAGTATGATTAATCTTGATGTTGTGCCCATCACGGCCTACTGCAATTCAATGGGAGAAACGCTCGATGCTGTTAACAAACGGTTACAACGGGGCGTGTGGCAAGAAGGCGTTCATGTTTTAAAAGTCGATGGTTCCAAAGAGCGTTGGATCGACTTAAACGAGGTTGCAAAATGGGCACGCAAAAACAAGAATCCTTATCCCTCCCAAGAGGGGTAACGGTTCGCCGGAATAAAACAGGAAGCACCATAGTCATTACGTTTACATATAAAGGGGTTCTTTGCAGGGAATCCCTTTCCCGAATGGATGCTAACTCTCGAAATATAAAATATGCCGAGCGCTTACTCGGCGAGATACAAAACAAAATAAGCAACAATGATTTTATTTACCTTCACTATTTCCCGGAATCAAAGAAAGCAAAATTATTCGGGAATGTGAACAATAAAAAAACCATAAAAGATTATCTCGATGACTATATCACTATTTGTGAAAATCGTGACCTGTCACCATCAACGATAAAAGGCTATAAAAAATGTCGAAGTGCGCTTAAGCAATTACATGCACTTCACGCCAAAGAGATGACCCCCGCTACTCTCAAGAACTGGGTGAGGGCCAAGAAGTCCACCATTAAAACGATCAGAAACAACCTCTCGTTCCTGCGTAGTGCGATGGATGAGGCTGTCACTGATGGCCTGGTTGACCTGAACCCTGTAAGCCAGGTTAACGCCGCTCGTTATCATTCAGGAAAAGCAAGCGAAGGCGGGGATTATGAGGTGGATCCATTTGCCCCGTATGAAACACAGGCTATCTATGATAATTGCCGGTTCAAAGAGTGGGCAAATCTGTTCCGGTTTGCTTTTCATACTGGTATGCGCAGCTCAGAGCTGTGCGCCCTCTCATGGGATGATATCGACTTCCCGGGCCGTACAGCACACGTCCAAAACGCCAGCGTAGTTGGCGTGCTCAAAGGCACAAAAACGAAAGCCGGCAAGCGTAAAGTTGAACTGGATGATGAAGCGATGAAGGCGCTGGAAGAGCAGAAGCCATTCACCTTCATGCATAGTAAATTTATCTTTGCTGACCCTAAAACCAAGAAGCCCTGGGCGGGCGCAGACTCAATCAGAAACAAGGCGTGGAAGCCCACACTGAAAAAAGCTGGAGTCCGTTACCGTAATCCATACCAGACGCGTCATACGTTCGCCACGCGTCACATTAGCGCCGGGGTTAACCTGTTCTGGCTGTGTGGACAAATGGGGCATAAGGGGCCAGAAATGCTTTTCAGAAATTACGGTTCATACATGGCTGATTACGACGGCAATACAAGCCGAAAACCACTTAAAACAGCACGATAATTGAACGGCAGGAAGGAAGAATGAAAGCTTTTAATGTGGTGATTGAGGACAGAGAATATACACAGGATGGATTTCAAAATGCACTTAATATGCACTTCAACGCTTTTTCATACCAATAAAAATATGTCAGTCAAGCAGTTACGGAATATTAAGAGGCGGGCTTCACACCCGCCGTTTTTTTTATCAGAACTGTACGCAAACCGGCTGATCAACCCGCATCACAGACTCCTGCCCGAAACGGGTTTTGTAGAGCGTGCGCAGCGTTTCGATATTGCTTTCACTTCCGGCATCTTTCCCGTGGATCAGCATTAACGCTTTGCTCGCTTCCTTCGCCACTTTGCCGTCGTTACCCAGCCATTGTCCGCGCGCGTCAAACACCGTCAGGCCATCACGAAAGCGCGGCGTCACGTCCGTATCGACAAACTGCTGCCACTCCTGTGCGGTGACATCTTTCCCTGCCGGGCGGCTTAAGCCGAAATAGAGCGTGGTTTGTTGCATCTGATTGTCGGCTTTACAGCTCTGGGCGGGCTGCTGTGCCTGTTTTGCCGGCTGGGCGACGCAGCCTGCCAGTAAACCCGCGAACGCCAGTGCAGTAACCCCTGTCTTTATCTTCATCTTGCTATCCTCATTGTTATAAGCAATGTGATAAGAGCGTAAATACACTGTTATATCAAGAAAAAACCCGCCGAAGCGGGTTTAGCAAGAGGGATCAGTCGGCCTGCAAGCGTGTCGGTGGCGCAGAGTGATAATGTGCGTCTGCTTCGGCGAAGCGGTCTTGCATCGCGCGAGACGGTGCTTTACCCAGCAGGCTGAACACCACAATGCCAAGGCTACCGAACACAAAGCCCGGAATGATTTCATACAGCCCCAGCCAGGCGAACTGCTTCCAGACGATAACGGTGACCGCACCGATAACCATCCCGGCCAGCGCGCCATTGCGGGTCATTTTTGACCACATGACCGAGAACAGCACCACCGGGCCAAACGCCGCGCCAAAGCCTGCCCATGCGTAGCTGACCAGGCCCAGCACGCGGTTTTCCGGGTTTGCCGCCAGCGCAATGGATACCAGCGCCACCAGCAGCACCATTACGCGGCCAACCCAGACCAGCTCGGTCTGCCCGGCGTTTTTACGCAGGAACGCTTTGTAGAAATCTTCGGTCAGTGCGCTGGAGCACACCAGCAACTGGCAGCTCAGGGTGGACATTACCGCCGCCAGAATCGCTGACAGCAGCACCCCGGCAATCCACGGATTAAACAGAATCTGTGCCAGTTCAATGAATACGCGTTCTGCGTTCTGATTGACCGCGCCAGCCTGTTCAGGGTGGTTAGTAAAATAGGCAATCCCGAAGAAGCCCACGGCAACGGCACCGGCAAGGCACAGGACCATCCAGGTCATGCTGATACGGCGGGCGTGGACGATGCTGTGGTGGGAATCCGCCGCCATAAAGCGCGCCAGGATATGCGGCTGACCGAAATATCCCAGCCCCCAGCCCATCAACGAAATAATGGCAACGAAGTTCAGCCCTTTCAGCATGTCGATATTTTCGATGCTTTTCTGCTTGATAACTTCCAGCGAGTCCGCAAGGCCACCTACGGAGAGGATCACAATCACCGGGGTCAGGATCAGGGCGAAAATCATCAGGCTCGCCTGTACGGTATCGGTCCAGCTTACCGCCAGGAAACCGCCGATAAAGGTATAGATGATGGTTGCCGCCGCACCCGCCCATAGCGCGTGCTCGTATGTCATGCCGAAGGTACTTTCAAACAGACGCGCGCCCGCCACGATGCCGGAGGCACAGTAAATAGTGAAGAACACCAGAATGACGACCGCCGAGATAATACGCAGCAGGCGGCTTTTATCTTCAAAACGGCCGGTAAAATAGTCCGGCAGCGTCAGGGCATTATTGTTGACCTCGGTATGCACGCGCAGACGGCCTGCGACCAGCTTCCAGTTGACCCACGCGCCAAGCGTCAGGCCAATGGCGATCCAGCTTTCAGAAATACCCGAGATAAAAATGGCGCCGGGCAGCCCCATCAGCAACCAGCCGCTCATGTCCGATGCCCCTGCGGATAACGCAGTCACTAACGGGCCCAGACTACGACCACCTAAAATATAGTCATCAAAGTTTTTCGTTGAACGCCAGGCAAAGAACCCGATGAGAATCATGCCAAAGATATAAATGAAAAAGGTCACCAGCAGCGGTGTGCTAATTGCCATCAATAAAAGTCTCCAGGATTTACCCGTTATCTTCACCACCGGAACGGGGTAGCGATGTGATTGTTGTTATGAAGCGACCGTATCCTGCCGGAAGCCCCGGTTATTCACAAATGATTTAACACAGCATTTACATTAATTTCATCCCGAAACCGTCATTATTTTCCACCAGGTTGCACCATGTCACACTTTCAAAGGTTGCACCTTAAAAAAGTGTTATCTACCGCAAACTAACTCGCTTTTAACCGTAATTCAGCATGCCAATTTCAGTTACATACAATTAACTTATCGTTCAATATTGACCTTGTTAACCCAGTCACATTTAACAAGGTTGCACAAAGTTGCAACATGACGGATAGTCTGCACACAACAAAAATTGCAGGAGAAAAACATGGGTACCACCACCATGGGCGTTAAACTTGATGATGCGACGCGTGAGCGACTGAAAGCCGCTGCTGCATCGATTGACCGCACACCACACTGGCTGATTAAGCAGGCCATCTTTAGCTACCTGGAAAAACTCGAAAATAACGAAATAATTCCAGAATTGCCTGCAACCCATGCGGGTCAGTACGCCGAAAACGATGAAGCTGATAGCAGCGCTGATGAAAGTGCCCAGCCCTTCCTCGAATTCGCCGAAAACATTTTGCCACAGTCGGTTTCACGTGCCGCTATCACCGCCGCCTGGCGTCGCCCGGAAACGGATGCGGTTCCCATGCTGCTTGAGCAGGCGCGTCTTGCACCGCCAATCGCCGAAAATACCCAGCAGTTAGCCAGCCAACTGGCGGCGAAGCTGCGTAACCAAAAGACCGCGTCCGGCCGGGCGGGTATGGTACAGAGTTTGTTGCAAGAATTTTCACTTTCTTCGCAAGAAGGGGTGGCGCTGATGTGCCTGGCAGAGGCGCTGTTGCGTATTCCTGATAAGGCCACCCGCGATGCGCTGATCCGCGACAAAATCAGCAATGGTAACTGGCAATCGCATATTGGCCGCAGCGCCTCGCTGTTCGTCAATGCCGCCACCTGGGGCCTACTCTTTACCGGCAAACTGGTCTCAACCCACAATGAAGCCAGCCTGTCGCACTCGCTTAACCGCATTATCGGCAAGAGCGGCGAACCGCTGATCCGCAAGGGGGTGGACATGGCGATGCGCCTGATGGGCGAGCAGTTCGTCACCGGGGAAACCATCGCCGAAGCGCTGGCTAACGCCCGCAAACTGGAAGAAAAAGGGTTCCGCTACTCCTACGATATGCTGGGTGAGGCCGCGCTGACCGCTGCCGATGCTGAGGCCTACATGGTCTCTTACCAGCAGGCGATCCACGCGATTGGGAAAGCCTCTAATGGCCGCGGCATTTATGAAGGGCCGGGGATCTCCATTAAGCTCTCTGCGCTGCACCCGCGCTACAACCGCGCCCAGTACGACAGAATGATGGACGAGCTCTACCCGCGCCTGAAATCACTGGCGCTGTTGGCCTGCCAGTATGACATCGGCATCAATATCGACGCCGAAGAGGCCGACCGACTGGAAATCTCCCTCGATCTGCTGGAAAAGCTCTGTTTCGAACCAGAACTGGCGGGCTGGAACGGCATCGGTTTTGTGATTCAGGCCTACCAGAAACGCTGTCCGTTCGTCATCGATTACCTGACGGATCTGGCCTCACGTAGTCGCCGTCGTCTGATGATCCGTCTGGTGAAAGGCGCGTACTGGGATAGCGAGATCAAACGCGCGCAGATGGAAGGGCTGGAGGGGTATCCGGTCTATACGCGCAAAGTCTATACCGACGTCTCCTACCTTGCCTGCGCGAAAAAATTGCTCGCCGTGCCGAATTTGATTTACCCGCAGTTCGCCACCCACAACGCCCATACTCTGGCCGCTATCTATCAACTGGCGGGGCAAAACTACTATCCGGGCCAATACGAGTTCCAGTGTCTGCACGGCATGGGCGAGCCGCTCTACGAGCAGGTGGTCGGAAAAATCTCGGACGGCAAGCTGAACCGCCCTTGCCGCATCTACGCTCCGGTGGGCACCCACGAAACCTTGCTGGCTTATCTGGTGCGTCGCCTGCTGGAAAACGGCGCCAATACCTCCTTTGTGAACCGTATTGCCGATACATCGCTGCCGCTCGATGAACTGGTGGCCGACCCGGTGCTGGCGGTAGAGAAACTGGCGACACAAGAAGGCCATGTTGGCCTGCCGCATCCGAAAATCCCGCTGCCACGCTGGCTGTACGGACAGGGGCGTATCAACTCAGCAGGGCTGGATCTGGCCAATGAACATCGACTGGCCTCCCTCTCCTCTTCCCTGCTCAACAGCACGACGCAGAAATGGCAGGCCAAACCGTTACTGGAAACCCCGGTAGCGGAAGGTGAAATGGAGCCCGTGCTCAACCCGGCAGAGCCGAAAGATGTTGTTGGCTATGTTCGGGAAGCCTCCGGCAGTGAAGTGGCGCGCGCGCTGGAAAGTGCGGTAAATAACGCGCCTATCTGGTTTGCCACCCCGCCCCAGGAGCGCGCGGCGATCCTCGAACGTGCAGCGGTACTGATGGAAGATCAGATGCAGACACTGCTCGGCATCCTGGTACGCGAAGCAGGCAAAACATTCAGCAATGCGATTGCCGAAGTCCGTGAAGCGGTCGATTTCCTGCGCTATTACGCAGGCCAGGTACGGGAAGATTTTGCTAACGAAACCCACCGCCCGCTGGGTCCGGTGGTCTGTATCAGCCCGTGGAACTTCCCACTGGCGATTTTCACCGGTCAAATCGCGGCGGCGCTGGCGGCCGGTAACACCGTGCTGGCAAAACCGGCAGAACAGACACCGCTGATTGCCGCACAGGGCGTCGCCATTCTGCGGGAAGCGGGCGTCCCAGCGGGCGTGCTGCAACTGCTACCAGGCCGGGGCGAAACCGTAGGCGCGCAGTTGACGTCAGATAACCGGGTGCGCGGCGTGATGTTCACCGGTTCCACGGAAGTGGCAAGCCTGTTGCAGCGCAATATTGCCACAAGACTGGATGCACAAGGGCGTCCGACGCCGCTTATCGCCGAAACAGGCGGGCTGAATGCAATGATTGTCGACTCTTCTGCGTTGACCGAGCAGGTGGTGGTCGATGTGCTCGCCTCGGCCTTTGATAGCGCCGGACAGCGCTGTTCGGCACTGCGCGTACTCTGCCTGCAGGAAGAGATTGCCGAACACACCCTCACCATGCTGCGCGGCGCAATGGCGGAATGTCGCATGGGGAATCCAGGACGCCTGACAACGGATATCGGTCCGGTGATTGACCGCGAAGCCAAAGAGAATATTGAGAAACATATTCAGGCAATGCGCGAGAAAGGTCGCCCGGTGTTCCAGACGGCCCATGAAAACACCCTTGATGCCCGTGAATGGCGAACCGGCACCTTTGTAATGCCAACGCTCATTGAGCTGGAGAGTGTGGACGAGCTGAAAAAAGAGATCTTTGGTCCGGTGCTGCATGTGGTGCGCTACCGCCGCAACGATCTCGACAAACTGGTGAGTCAGATTAATGCCGCAGGTTATGGCCTGACGCTGGGTGTTCATACCCGTATCGATGAGACCATCGCTCAGGTCACCGGCAGCGCGCATGTCGGCAATTTGTACGTGAACCGCAACATGGTCGGCGCGGTCGTGGGTGTACAGCCCTTCGGCGGTGAAGGGCTATCTGGCACCGGGCCTAAAGCTGGCGGACCGCTGTACCTTTATCGCCTGCTCGCCAGCCGCCCGGAAACGGCCATCAAGCAGACGCTGTCACGTCACGATGCCCGCTTCCCGCTTGATGCACAGCTTAAACCGAGCCTGATCCAACCGCTGGATGCGCTGACACAATGGGCAGAGGATAAACCGGCATTGCAGGCCATTTGCCAGCGGTTTGGCGAACTGGCCCAGACCGGGATCCAGCGCGTACTCCCCGGCCCTACCGGTGAACGCAATACCTGGACGCTGCTGCCCCGCGAGTCGGTTCTCTGCATGGCCGACAACGCAGAAGATAGCCTGACACAGCTTGCGGCAGCCCTCGCCAGCGGCTGTCGGGTATTGTGGCCAGATGATGAGCTTCACCGCACCCTGCATAACGCGTTACCAGAGAGTGTCAGCGCAAGGATCACGCTGGCCGCGCTTGATAACCTGCTTTCACAGCCATTTGATGCGGTTATCTATCACGGTGACTCCGATCAGCTACGTGAACTGTGCGGACATATCGCGACGCGCGATGGCGCCATCATCTCGGTACAGGGTTTTGCCCGTGGTGAGAGCAACATTTTGCTGGAGCGTTTATGGCTGGAGCGTTCGCTGAGTATCAACACCGCGGCCGCAGGCGGCAATGCCAGCCTGATGACCATCGGCTAAGGGCACAAAACTCGCCGATAGTACCGAATGTCGGGGCTACAATTCAGCGCGAAGCCGTAGTACCGTATGCCGGATATGCACAATGCTATCCGGCATTTTTTTATACGGAGAAAATATGAAACGTTTATTGATTGCAGGGGTGGTTTTGCTGGTCAGCGCCAGCGCACTGGCGGAGGATTGCGACAACGCCATCTCGCAGACAGAAATGAATATGTGTAGCGCCGATCAATACGACAAGGCGGACAAAAAGCTCAACCAGACCTGGCAGACGGCACTCAAACGCGCCACGCCACAACAGCGTGACTTACTGAAAAAAGCGCAGAAAAACTGGATTGCCCTGCGTGATGCCGACTGTGCATTTATCGGCTCCGGCTCCGAACAAGGCAGCGCGCAGCCTATGGTCATCAACCAGTGCATGACCGATAAAACGAACGAGCGCGAAGCCTGGCTTTCGTCTCTCCTGCAGTGCGGGGAGGGAGATCTGAGCTGCCCTTTCCCGACCGCCAACTAACGCACGCGGATGCCTTCGGTCACCATCCGCTGCACGTTTTCTACCGTGCGCTGAAAAAAGGCCTCATCCTGTAACGTTGTGCCGGTCACCGCCTCTACCTGCGTGGCGAAATCGGCATAATGCTGGGTTGAGGCCCAAATCATAAAAATAAGATGATGCGGGTCGACCGGTGCCAGTTTGCCGCTGGCTACCCAACCGGCAATAATGGCCGATTTCTCTTCCACCAGCGCTTTCAGCGATCCTTGCAGCTCTTCTTTCAGCACCGGCGCGCCTTGCAGCATCTCCATGCAGAACAACCGTGACGCCTGCGGATTATCACGCGAAACTTCAAGCTTTAAGCGGATGTACTCCCCAATCGCCACCAGCGGGGTCAGGTCCTCACGAAACGCTTTTAACGGCGCCAGCCAGATAGCAAGAATGTGCCGCAACACGGCAAGGTAGAGCGCTTCTTTGGAAGGGTAATAGTAGAGAAGATTGGTTTTTGACACCCCCGCTCGCTCCGCCACCTTTTCAATGCGCGTGCCGTGAATGCCATACAGGGAAAAGGTTTCAAGCGCCGCAGCCAGAATGGCCTCTTTTTTCTCGTTCACCGCCTGCGTCCGCTTGCCCGCTTTTTTCGCCGTATCCTGCGCCATATTTTTCTCCTTATTGATTTTTCTCAGCATATCAAATGGCGCGAGCCGACTCGACCCCTGCACAGCCATGGCGCAAGAGCGCCTGTTTTTTGTGCACTGTTTTTGACCATTTAGTCCACTTTTTTAATCTGCATTTCGTCAACTTTTGTTTAACACACTAATAACAATGCAGTTTTCAAAACTGGCATCTCATTTGCTAAATCGTTGATGCGAGGCTCACAGGAGAGTGCAGGATGCAACGCCACGCCCGACGTTCAACCGACAACGCGAGGTACGAGATGAAAATTGGTGTTTTCGTTCCGATTGGCAACAACGGCTGGCTGATTTCCACCCATGCGCCGCAATACAAACCGACCTTTGAACTCAATAAGGCAATTGTGCAAAAGGCCGAGCATTATCACTTCGACTTTGCTCTGTCGATGATCAAGCTGCGGGGTTTTGGCGGCAAAACAGAATTCTGGGATCACAATCTGGAATCCTTCACCCTGATGGCCGGACTGGCTGCGGTGACATCGCGGATTCAGATCTACGCCACCGCCGCCACCTTAACGCTACCGCCCGCCATTGTGGCGCGCATGGCCTCCACCATCGACTCCATTTCCGGCGGTCGTTTCGGCGTCAATCTGGTCACCGGCTGGCAAAAGCCGGAATACGACCAGATGGGCATCTGGCCCGGCGATGAGTACTTTTCACGCCGTTATGACTACCTGACCGAATATGTCCAGGTACTGCGCGATTTATGGGGCACCGGGAAAAGCGATTTCAAAGGTGAGTTTTTCACCATGAATGACTGTCGCGTCAGCCCGCAGCCGTCGCAGCCCATGAAAGTGATTTGCGCCGGGCAAAGCGATGCCGGGATGGCGTTTTCAGCGCAATACGCTGATTACAACTTCTGCTTCGGCAAAGGGGTCAACACCCCAACGGCATTTGCGCCTACCGCTGAAAGGATGCGCGAGGCGGCACAAAAAACCGGGCGCGACGTGGGCTCGTACGTGCTGTTTATGGTTATCGCCGATGAAACCGATGAAGCCGCACGCGCTAAATGGGAACACTACAAGGCAGGCGCGGATGACGAAGCGCTGGCGTGGCTGACCGAGCAAAGCCAGAAAGATACCCGCTCCGGCAGCGATACCAACGTGCGCCAGATGGCTGACCCCACCTCCGCCGTCAATATCAATATGGGGACGCTGGTCGGCTCGTATGCCACCGTCGCGCGTCTGCTTGATGAGGTGGCTACTGTTCCCGGTACCGATGGCGTGCTGCTGACATTTGATGATTTTCTGACTGGCATTGAGGCCTTCGGTGAGCGTATCCAGCCACTGATGAACTGCCGCAGCCAGATCCCTGCCCCTACCCGTGAGGTCGCCTGATGATAACGCTTGACGCCCGTCCCGATTCGCTGCGCTTCGACCCGGCGCAGAGCGCGCTGATTGTGGTAGATATGCAAAACGCCTATGCCACAAAAGGGGGATACCTCGACCTGGCGGGGTTTGATGTCTCCGCCACCGCGCCGGTGATAGAGAAGATTCAAACCGCCGTTGCCGCCGCGCGCGAAGCGGGCATGCTCATTATTTGGTTCCAGAATGGCTGGGATGAGCAGTATGTGGAAGCCGGCGGTCCGGGCTCGCCGAACTGGCACAAGTCCAACGCGCTTAAGACAATGCGTAAACGTCCTGAGTTACAGGGCAAGCTGCTGGCGAAAGGCGGCTGGGATTACCAGTTAGTGGATGAGCTGGTGCCGCAGGACGGCGATATTGTGCTGCCGAAGCCCCGCTATAGCGGCTTTTTCAACACCCCGCTGGACAGCATTTTGCGCAGCCGTGGCATCCGCCATCTGGTGTTTACCGGTATAGCCACCAATGTTTGCGTGGAGTCGACACTGCGCGACGGCTTTTTCCTCGAATATTTCGGCGTGGTTCTGGAAGACGCCACCCACCAGGCTGGCCCCGCTTTCGCACAACAGGCCGCGCTTTTTAACATCGAAACGTTCTTTGGCTGGGTCAGCGATGTCGGGACATTCTGCAACGCCCTTTCCCCTCAGCCTCGGGTCAAAATTGCATAAGGAGAACACCATGCCAAAACAGGTCATTATTCCTCCCGGAACCACCACCCCGATTGCGCCGTTTGTGCCAGGTACGCTGGCAGATGGCGTGGTCTATGTCTCCGGGACGCTACCCTTTGATAAGCAAAATAATGTGGTCTACCCCGGCGACCCAAAGGCGCAAACCCGTCACGTGCTGGAGACGATCCGCACCGTTATCGAAACGGCGGGCGGCTCGATGGAGGACGTGACGTTCAACAGTATTTTTATCACCGACTGGAAAAATTACGCCGCGATTAATGAAGTTTATGCGGAGTTCTTCCCCGGCGATAAACCCGCCCGTTTTTGTATCCAGTGCGGGTTGGTCAAGCCGGAGGCACTGGTCGAAATCGCCACCGTCGCGCATATCGCAAAGTGAGGTTTGCATGAAACTGATCCTCAGTGAACCGCCCTTTGCGGGCGCACCCGTGGTGGTGTTGATTGCCGGACTTGGCGGCAATGCCAGCTACTGGCTGGCGCAAACGGCGGCCCTGCAAACCCGGTATCAGGTGGTCAGCTACGATCAATGCGGCACCGGCAATAACCCGGCGACACTGCCGGATGGTTACCGTATCGCCGATATGGCCGCAGAACTGCTGAGCGCCCTGCAACAGGCGGGCATTGACCGTTTTTGCGTGGTTGGCCACGCGCTGGGAGCACTGGTCGGGTTACAAATGGCGCAGGATTACCCGCATAGCATCAGCGCGCTGGTCCTGGTCAATGGCTGGCTGCAACTGAGCGATCACACCCGCCGCTGTTTTCACGTCCGCGAGCGCTTATTGCAGGCCGGCGGCGCACAGGCATGGATTGAGGCGCAGCCGCTGTTTCTCTACCCCGCCGACTGGCTGGAGGAGCACGCGCCGCGCATGGAGGCGGAGGAAGCCCTCGCCCTGGCCCATTTTCAGGGCGAGCATAACCTGCTGCGACGCCTGAACGCCCTGAAACGCGCCGATTTTAGCGCCACGGCAGCGCAGATCCGCTGCCCTGTATTGATTATCTGTTCACGGGACGATCTGTTGGTGCCCTGGACCTGTTCGCAAGCGCTGCACGACGCGTTACCCCATAGTGAAATCCGGCTGATGGAACGCGGTGGGCACGCCTGTAATGTCACCGACAGTGACGCCTTTAATACCCTGTTACTCAGCGGGCTGGAAACCTTACTGCCCATTGCCGAAAAGGAGTTGTTATGAGTGAAGCCGTGAGCCAAAGCGCGCTGAATACCCTGTTTTATGACGCCCGCACCCACAACGGCTGGCAGGACAGACCGGTAAGCGATGCGACACTCGCCGAAATTTATGAACTGGTCAAAATGGGACCGACGTCAGCCAACTGTAGCCCGGCGCGTTTTGTGTTTATCCGCAGCGAGGAAGGCAAAGAGCGGCTGCGTCCGGCATTATCGAGTGGAAATCTGGCCAAAACGCTCAGCGCGCCCGTAACCGCAATTGTCGCCTGGGACGCCGAATTCTATGAGCGACTGCCGGAACTCTTTCCTCATGGCGACGCGCGAAGCTGGTTTACGTCAAGCCCGCAACTGGCAGAAGAGACCGCGTTTCGTAACAGCAGCATGCAGGCCGCTTATCTTATCGCTGCCTGTCGGGCCTTAGGGCTGGATACCGGACCGATGTCCGGCTTCGACCGCGCGCTGGTGGATAAGACATTTTTCAGCGATACCCCCTGGCGCAGTAATCTGCTGGTCAATATTGGCTATGGCGATGCCAGTAAGCTGTATGGCCGCCTGCCGCGACTGGCGTTCAACGACGCTTGCCAGCTTATTTGAGAGGTGATGATGGCGATTAATCAACAGACATTCCGCGACGCCATGGCCTGTGTAGGGGCAGCGGTCAATATTATCACCACCGATGGCGAAGCCGGCCAGGCGGGGTTTACCGCCAGCGCCGTGTGCAGCGTCACCGATTCACCGCCAACGCTTCTGGTTTGCCTGAACCGCGCGGCATCGGTCTGGCCGGTGTTTAATCATAACCGGGCGCTGTGCGTAAATACGCTGGCAGCAGGTCAGGAGGGACTGTCGAACTTATTTGGCGGGAAGACGGCGATGGCGGAGCGCTTTGCCGCAGCGCAATGGCAAACCGGTGAAACGGGCTGCCCACGGCTGGAGGGGGCGCTGGCCTCATTTGACTGCCATATCACTCAGGTGGTGAGTGTGGGGACGCACGATATTCTTTTTTGCGAGATTAAAGCTATCATCCACCACCCTGCCCCGGAGGGCCTGGTGTGGTTTAATCGTCATTACCACACGCTGATGCGCCCGGCCTGCTGATCAGGACTCCGGTTCAGCCGTCGTTTCCGGCGCTTTCATCGGCGCCGTTTTCTTTTTTAATTTCAGTTCACTGACTAATACGCCGACGACAATAAACACGCCCCCCAGAATAGCCAGCAGCGGCAAGCGTTCTCCCGCCATACGGCCAAATATACCCGCCCACACCGGTTCCCCGGTATAGATAACCGTAGCGCGGGTTGGCGAGACGCTGCGCTGTGCCCAGTTCATGGTGACCTGGATAATCGCGCTGAAAATGCCCAGCCCCGCTGCCAGCCCCAGTAGCGTTGGCGAGATATCCGGAAGGGATTCTCCGGCCGGCGCCATGGCCGCGAACGCCACCAGCGAAGCTGTCAGCAGTTGCACAATGGTGACGCGACGCACATCCACTTTCCCGGCCCAGGCGCTAATCAAAATGATCTCAGCGGCAATCGCCACCGCGCCTACCAGCGTAATGATTTCGCCTTTCCCCAACGCCAGCATGTTGCCATCCGGCCCGGCCAACAAAATCAGACCAATAAAAGCGAGCAGAATGCCAATGCAGGACATCAGCCCCGGTATACGTCCCAGACATAACCACTGCAACAACGGCACCAGCGGGACGTACATGGCGGTAATAAACGCCGATTTACTGCTGGGAATAGACTGTAGCCCCCAGGTTTGCAGGCTGTAACCCAGCGCAATCGCCACACCGATGGCGACACCGGCTTTAACTTCAAGCCAGGTGATACCTTTGAGGACATTAAAGGAGAGTAACGCCACCGCCAGCGCGGCCGTCGCGAAGCGCAGGCCAACAAAAAAGAACGGGCCGCTCATTGTGACCGCATATTGCACGGCAAGGAATGTCCCGCCCCAGAACATGGTGATGAGGATCAGGAGCGCTTCCTGAGGTTTAACGGAGAACTGGAATCGCGAGGTACGCATGTTGCAAACCGGTTAACGGAAACCGTCTAGTTTGCGACCTGTGGCCTGTTTCTTCAACTCAAAAAAAACCGCCGGGCAAAACCCGGCGGCGAGCAGACGGCGACGGTCAAAAGGATGAACCGCTACCACAACACTTGAATACTAGCTGCTGCGGCTACCGTGACTGCTTTTGCCCCCTTTCTTACCAGCTTCCGAGGCACGTTGTGGGTCATTTTTAAAATTACCCCCACTATGCTGGCCACCTTTACGACCTGCTTCTGATGCTCTTTCACGGTCTTCAGCGAAATTACCTGAACCACCACGATGGTTTGCCATTTCTGACCTCCGGTTGTGTGAAACATTAGACATCATACTGCATTCAGTAAAAGAGGATTCTTTCACCGCGCGGCGACATCAATGTACCGATGTCTTCGCCACGTGAAACTAAGCTTAGTAGAGCAAGGTTAATCAGCCAGTGAATCGTAATATCCTGCAACAGGAAATCGGGCAAATCGTTGATTTTTTAAGCAGCAAAATGATAAGCCGCTCTTATGCTTTAAAAAAACGGCTACGTTTAAAATGTGTCAAATTGCAACAAGCCAGGTACATTTAATTAATGAGAGAATAATCAATGATATATCCCCCCTCCGCTTTCACCCGCCGATATAAACGCAATGCCACGCCAACCGATACTATTCAGCCATCCAGAGAGTGGTACAGACAGCAAACGTTCAGGTGATACCTCAGACTATCCACACACTTTAAAATCATTGACTTAATTAAGACTTAAAATAACAATAAAAATAATCAATGAAAAGACTTGACCAAATAAAACCAAAGGCTAGAATGCACAACATTATAAGACATATTAATGACTTTAAAAGCGTAAAACTGCTTTCTCATGCACAAACATTCAACTGCCGTTAAGTGCCATTTCGCTGACTATTTTCGCAGCACCAGTACTGAACGTTGCGTATGCCAAACCATTACAGGCGCAGGCATTCCGTGATGGTGCTGCGACAAAGCCCTGGCGGGTATCGCAACACAAAAATGAACACCGCCACCCTTTAATATGATTAGCAAGGTTATTGATTATAATGATTAAAAAGTTATTTTTACTTGTTCCGGTGGCCTTTCTGGCAGGATGCACAAGCGCTGCGCAACGTATGAATGATTGCGAGGCCCAGGGCATTTCACGCGATGCATGCTATGTCGCTGAACAGAACCGTCAAAACGGCATCAACGCCCAGGCGCAAGCACAGGCGATGCGTAATGCTCAGGCGCTCTACCCTGTCGAACCGGCGGCGGGATATAAACATCATCATGATTCAACGCAATTCGCCCAGGCGGCACATAAAAACCGGGACACTATTTCCTGCGACGATCTGCGGCGTTTTATCGACGCAGGCATAGCCCTCACCCCCGGTCAGCAAAAACAGATCCCCAACTGCCATATCAATACCGCACCTGCGACACGGACCGTTAAAGGATATGGGGTCACCGTCAGGATCGATGGTCAGCAAGTTTATATTGATGATAAACCCGCGGCATGGGATGAACATGGCGAAACAAGTGATGTTTATTCTCAGGGGTTTTATCAGGTGGTGTTGTACAAATCGGGTAAGGTTGCCCTTCTGAAAAATCGTGTGGTTCAGGGATATTTGCATTAAATCGTTCCCCGTTACTGAAGGCTGCTTTTTTGCAGCCTTTTTAGTTGTCGGAATGCGCAAAAAAATTAACCGACATTTATCCATTCAGAGTATTGAAGAATGCGCGGCGAAACCAGAACCACAGTGACGAACCCCGCTTACGCCGAGTCACGTAAGACGTTTAAAGCCTTTTGCGTCATCATCGTCATATTGGTTGTTCTGAGCTGGTTATCCTGACTTTATAGATGTCTGCTGACAGGGATGAATGTGTGAAACAGAAAATCGCTAATGAGATTGCAGCCTTCATTAAACTCAAACCGCTAATCCGATACGATGCTGAACAAGGCCGCGTATTTTGGGCCGTCAGCCCGGGTAAACGCGTAAAAATCGGCGATGAAATAGGCGTATTGGTACATAACGGCTATCGACGCTTTCGATTCCAGAAGAACCTTTATCGCACGCATCGCCTGATATGGTGGCTGGAGAAAGGCGTATTACCTGATTTGATTGACCATTGTTGTACGAGGTTAAATGAGCGTGGCGAAAGAGATAACCGGATAGCCAATCTGCGCGAGTCTACTGGCGCAGCAAGTCAGGCTTACCGTCAGCATCGAAAAAGAAACAAATTAGGTGTGAAAGGGGTAAGTCAGCGAGGTTCTCGTTTTCGGGCGCATATTCAGGTTAATGGCAAATTAAAAGCGCTGGGCACCTTTGACACCATTGAGGAAGCGGCCAGCGCTTACAACGAAGCTGCCAGCCAAAAGTGGCAGTAAAAATGTGTAATGAAAAGACGTTTGTTTGAGTTCCATTGTGATGACTTTCATTAATCTTGGTCCATCACTTTTTTGTGGAAAATGAGACGTAATCTTTTTTCACAATTTCCAGGCTTACCCTTCACTGGTCGAAAAGTAACATCTTTGTTATAGTGGCCTGGTAAACCTACAAGGAACTTATAAATGGCACACATCTTTCTTGAAATTTCGGGTATTGACCCAGGCTTAAAAACCCCAGCCGATCTTAGTCATGTTTTGCGTGATTCAAAAGATACCACCTACTCAATCACCCCTGAGTTGGTTCACTGGATTAAAGGCGCCATTGCTTTCCGCGATGGTCAGTTAATGCCCGATTTCAAAAACTGCTGTTTTGCGTTTGGTGATGGTAAAGAGTTCATCGAATTTGATGGCAAAGGCAAGATTAAGCCCCCTCTCACGAAAACACCTGACTGGTACCCGGAGCCAGGTGAATTTATGCGTGAAACATGGCTTAAAAACAAGGAAATGCACGACCAGACGATTGTGCAGTTTATTAAAGAGTTCCTTGAAAGATTTACCGATGTCAACGAGCGAAGAGTTCACTGTGATCTGCTGTTTAATCTCCAACTGGATACCATTAACGCCAGCACGTCGGCTGTTAACACTCAACCCCCCGCAAGTAGAATCGGCAATAAAAACAGGTTATCGACTCAGCCAAAAGTGCATGACCTTAATTCTTTTGAAATGTTCAGCCAGTTCTTTTCACATCTCTCGGATGCTGTCCTCGCTAATCAATTCCCAACCATGCAAGTGTTAATCGGCCAGGATGACATCAGTAAAGCACCGACGCCGCTCAAAGGCGCAACAAGAACCTGGTTTAAAGCGATTACGGGTGAGTTACCGCCGAACAATAAAAAAGTTGCGGCTG
Source organism: Phytobacter sp. RSE-02 (assembly GCF_040578655.1). Lineage (NCBI taxonomy): Bacteria > Pseudomonadati > Pseudomonadota > Gammaproteobacteria > Enterobacterales > Enterobacteriaceae > Phytobacter > Phytobacter sp. RSE-02. The sequence goes on from NZ_JBEULY010000003.1 coordinate 386,885, forward strand.
GTCATGCTGACGTTTTTTGTGCACCGATTCAAACCACTTTATTGCAAATCAAAGAGTACGGTCTCGAAAAATTCTATGCCGAGCTTTCACAAGCGATTCAGAAAGCAGGCGATCTCACCTTAGACAAGTTCGAATTTCAGATGCCTAAGCAGTAAAAAAGATATTAAAAAGACTCCATCCATGACTTTTCAATGATAAATCAATGTCAGCTAATTGACTTGATAAACACTTTAAGTAGAATTGACACATCGAAACCGCAAAGGTGGGAAACCTGAGCGGTGGTGGTAAGTAAACCAACTAGACATTATGTTCGCCCCTTCATCCCCCGGTGTTGGGGCTTTTTTATTTCCGCAAGCAGCATCGGCAACAAAAGAGTGCGGCGCTTGAAATGCCTTTAGCCGCAACCGCCACACGCCCCTGGGCAAATTGTTATCAATCAAGGAAATGACGTTCAAATTTGCACTCTGCCCACCAGGGCATACGCTTAAGTGAACGCGGCAAAATGCCGTCTGGTAACATCAAAACGAGGAGTGATGAAAATGGCTAAAGTGCTGGTGCTTTATTATTCCATGTATGGACACATCGAAACCATGGCCCATGCAATAGCAGAAGGTGCAGAGAAAGTGTCAGGCGCAGAGGTGGTTATCAAGCGTGTACCCGAAACCATGCCCGCTGAACTGTTCTTGAAAGCCGGCGGGAAAACACAGAATGCGCCAGTCGCTACGCCGCAAGAGCTGGCCGAGTACGACGCCATTATCTTTGGTACCCCGACCCGCTTTGGCAATATGTCCGGCCAGATGCGCACCTTCCTTGACCAGACGGGCGGGCTGTGGGCCTCCGGCGCGCTTTACGGCAAGCTGGCCAGCGTCTTTAGCTCTACCGGAACCGGCGGCGGCCAGGAACACACCATTTCCTCTACATGGACTACGCTTGCACATCATGGCATGGTCATTGTGCCCATCGGTTACGCTGCGCAAGAGCTGTTTGATGTTTCTCAGGTACGCGGTGGCACCCCCTACGGCGCAACGACCATCGCCGGGGGCGACGGTTCGCGTCAGCCAAGCCCCGAAGAACTGGCGATTGCCCGTTACCAGGGTGAATATGTTGCCGGTCTGGCAGTCAAACTGAACGGCTAAGCTTCCACAGGAGGAGATGAATGCCTAATCAAGATACAAAAGCCCACCACGTTGGGGAATGGGCCAGCTTACGCAACACCTCACCGGAAATTGCCGAAGCGATCTTCGAGGTTGCAGGTTACGACGAGGCGCTGGCCGAAAAAATTTGGGAAGAAGGCAGCGATGAGGTTCTGATTCGCGCCTTCGAAAAAACCGACAAAGATTCGCTCTTCTGGGGTGAACAAACGATTGAGCGTCAAAACGTTTGATAAGACTCTCCCCCGCCTGCGCGGGGGATTCTTTTATTTCGCCGCCGCGCTCACAACCGCATTGAATTTCTCCAGCGGACAAAATCCCTCACCGTCAATCGGGCAGCCTTTCAGCGATAGCGTCACGCGTTGCGCCGGGGCTTTCAGGGTCAGCACCTCCGCATTACGCAACTGGATGCTGCTCTGGTAGACATACTCGATTTTCATCAACTCGCGTTTGCGCTCGCTGTCATACCAGCGCTGGAAGACGATTTTGCCGCCAATCGGTGTGCGTTCATACTGGTCATGAAGCTGATATGGCGCAAAATCAAGTGCGGTCAGCAGCGATGCGATGTTGGAATCATGACCTACCAGCACGGTCACTTTCGGCGTGTTTGCCGCATCGGTCACTAGCGCTTTATCAATGTATTTCACCAGTGGTTTCGCCACATTGCGCGCCACATCAGGTGACGTAAACAGAGCATCCTGATAGCTATTTTTGATCTTTGAGAGCAAACGCCATTGCTGCTCGGTTTTGATCTCGCCCCACGCGACCTGATCCAACGGAAAGCCTTCGTAATACTGCAACGTGAAAGCATCTACCAGTGAATTGCCGATTTTCAGCGGCCCGGAAACCCCAGGCTCCTGTTGTACCGACGCGCTAAAGGTATCGGTGGCCGTCGCCAGTGAACAGTTCTGCTTCTCTTTACAAGAAGGTGACTGGTCATAGCGGACAATTTTTTCCAGCAATTTATAGCTTTCACCCAGCGCATCGTGCTGATGTTGCGCCTCCATCGCTTTAATCGCCTGCTCGCCAAACTCGGCGGTTCCATCCGTTATAACCGGGTTAAATGTCGGGTCCATCGCCCCCATTTTTTCCTGATGGTGGACAGGAATATCGCACCCTGGAAACGCGCCGGTGATAAAGAATTGCGCGGTCGCAACCGTACGTTGCAGGCTGTTGGCATAGGCATAAACGGTCCCCGGTGCCGGACATTCGCCAGAGGTCACCAGTTTTTGCCCGGCCAGCCACTCCCGCATGTAGTGGCCCATATAGACCTCAAGCACGCCACCTTTGGTGGTCAATTGCCCGCCCGGGACTTCCCATTCCGGCCATTTGTTGGGGGTGGATTGTTCCAGCACGCTACCGTTGTTCGCCAGCGGCGCACGTAAGTTATGGCGGCTCATAATCAGCACTTGTTCAAGCTGATAACCCTGCGGCACAGTGTCTGCCTGCGCGGTTGTGGTGAACGGTAGCAGCGCGGCAAGCGCGAGTGTCCATGTAGACGGCTTCATCCTGACTTCCTCATCCTGATAGTGGTGAACAGAAAGTGTGACACATTTGTAACGCTTTGCAGTGAATTAGGGCACAGAAGTGGCCTGCCACAACATTGCTTTCCCACAGGGCTGAGTAGTTTTATAATAAAACCATTAACCGGAGAGTGAATATGAAACGTACCCGTCTTGAAGCCAGCACCTGCCCCGTCGCCCGTTCACTGGATGTGGTTGGAGACTGGTGGTCGTTACTGATCGTGCGTGATGCGCTGCGTGGCATGACACGCTTCGGTGAATTTCAAAAAAGTCTGGGTATCGCCAAAAATATGCTCACCACGCGTCTTAAGTTGCTGGTCGATGAAGATATCCTGCAATTACAGCCCGCCTCCGATGGCAGCGCGTGGCAGGAATATGTGTTGACCGCAAAAGGCCGCGCTCTGCAAACCGTGCTGGTTGCCCTGTCGCAATGGGGCAATGACCATCTTTTTGCCGGGGATGAGCAGGGTACGGTGCTCGTTGATGCCCGGCATCGCCGGCCATTGCAAAAATTACAACTGCTGGCAGAAGATGGCCGCGTCCTGCAACCCGACGAGATCGCGCCCCGCTATCCTGATATCGATAAATCAACACGTTAATAACCGGCGATCGCGAATCGCACATTTTGCCACGCTGAATGGTTGCATTATAAAACCAAATATCTCATGCTGGATTTGGTTTCATTATGAAACCTTTTATCCCCCTTTCGTTTTAACGAGGTAAGAGAATGGCTACGCAACGCATTAGCGCGCTTATCACTGGCGCATCATCAGGCATTGGTGCGGTTTATGCAGACAGACTGGCGGCCCGCAATTACGATTTAGTGCTGGTGGCACGACGCGCTGACCGCCTGGAGGCGCTGTCCAGTGCGCTGGAAAAACGCTACGGCGTCAGCGTGACGACACTGGTTGCCGACCTCAGCGAAACAGATGGCATCAAACGTGTCGAAGAGACGTTACGGCAAAATAGTGCCATCGAGCTGCTGGTGAATAATGCCGGGGCCGCCAATCTCGCGCCGTTTCTCTCCTCAGATGCCGATTCGCATGAAGCGCTCAATACACTCAACACCACGGCGCTGATGCGCCTGACGCTAGCGGCCCTGCCACGCTTTGTTGAACAAAACCGCGGGACCATCATCAACATCGCGTCTGTACTGGCCTTTCACGCCCGGGCAGGTAGCGCCGTATACAGCGCCACCAAAGCCTGGGTGCTGAATTTCACCCGTGGCTTGCAGGAGGAGTTTGCCGAAAGCGCAGTGCGTATTCAGGCAGTTTTGCCTGCCGCGACGGCGACAGAAATTTGGGGACACTCCGGCGTGACGCTGGACTCACTGCCCGCCGGGTCGGTAATGACCACCGAAAATCTGGTGGACGCGGCGCTGGCAGGCCTGGATCAGGGTGAACTGGTGACCATTCCACCCGTAGAAGACCTTGAGTTGTGGCAGCGTTGGGAAGAGGCGCGTCTGGCGCTGTTCAGCGCATCACGTAACGGTACGCCCGCCTCTCGCTACCCAATAGTCTGAGCGTGAAATCCGGTTCGCCAGTTGCAACCTCCACTGGCGAACGCTTCACGCAAGACGCGGTTACTTCACGCCGTTGTATCCAGCGATACCCCTCAACGCAGAATGATGGGAATGGTGGCACCTGGATTTTGTAAATCTGAGCGGAGCGGAACCTCTTTCGCTTCGCATCAAAAAAGTAGCGGCAGGAACAGATTAATGCCTGCACTTACCCCGACAAACAGCGCGGCCCATATGGCAGACGAAAAGAGGCAGATGCCATAAACTTTGCCCGGATTCAGGCGCAGCATTCCTGCCGCAAGCGGAACGAGATAGCGCAGCAAGGCGATAAAACGGGACGTAAACAGCACCACGGCGCTATTGCGCTGTAACTTGCTGCGAACGCGCAGCAATGCCTCCTCATGCCGGGATGTCACGCGATGAAAACGGTCGCTATGGGTCATCAGTAAGCCCAGATGGTAACTCACCAGCGAACCGAGCGTTGCCCCTGCGGTGACCGCCAGCCACGCCATGATCGGCGGCAGGCTTAAATGGCTTGCGGAGAGCGCCGCGACCAGCATCACCGACGCCGGGGGAAGCACGGTGGAGATGAGCACCGTGGATTTGCTAAACGCCACCATAAACAGCAGCGCGAACATCTGCACCGGGTGTGATGCAAAATGGGCAAGCAGGCTGTTCAACCACTCCATATTCATTCCGGCGTCCGTTAACATTTCGGGCATTCCCTTTTAGCGTATTGAACAGGGTCTGTCTTAAATATTACCTCAACAAACCGGGTGAGGCGGAATAGGGTTCTGGCGATTTAAAGAGACCGTTAAGTGTAAAACAGGCAATGTCGCATCATGACTTTGTCAGTGATAATTCCCATTTTAGCGATGCCATCGTGCAATACAGGCAGCTCGATTTTATTACGCTTACGCAATGTGTTGTGTAGTAAAAGCGCGGGAATGAGTTCTTGCGAAATGAGATGCTGACGATATTCCGCACATGTATGTGTTGAAGATAACGACTACCTGGCAGGAAGAGGATTGTGACAGCCTAAGGCTGAGGGTTCAGACGCGACAGACTCGCCTGAACCAACTGCATTCACCTTAAAGGCTCAGACGCGCTGGCTGCGCAACATGGTGCAGAACGGGCAATTACAGCCGCTCACCGGTGTGGCAGCGCAACTCCCCAGGCTTAAACCAGGCATTCCCTGCGTGCTGATGGCCTGATCATAGATAGCAAATTCTGCCCCACGAATCTGCTGGCGGGAAAATTCAGCGGGATCTTTATCTTTCGCCTGAAACGCCATCGCACTACCAGAAACAACCGACAACGAAATCGCTAAAATCTGACTGATTTTCATAGGGTATTGCCCTCAAAAGGAAGACGTCATTTTGATAAGTCGCTACATGCTGGCAGCCCGCAACCGCCATTAACTGTTATAAAATAACATTCCATAGCGCAATGCAACGTCAACAATGTGTCGAAATTTGCGCAGCAATCGGTTATGCGTCAAAGCCCGTGTTTATCGCCATACCGATAAACACGGGCGCTTTCTCCCATAAGTTGCAGTGATCACATGCACGACTCTTATCCTTTTGCGTAATCTGCCTGCGGTTAAAAACCGTAGCGGAACCAGGCGAAGAGGACATTGCCATTATTATAAGTGCCTGGAATATAGGTAAATTGCACGCTGGCCTGTTTATAACTTGCAGAAAGCAGCGGCAGCACGACAGGCAAAGGAACATAATTGGCGAAATCTTGCCGCGCGGTCACCGCTGCCGTCAAACCAAGCCCCAGACGAAAATCACGGTTTTGATCCAGATACCAGCCCTTTTCCCAGCCGTAGCCGATAATAGGCTCCCATTTGTTGTGGGAGTCCTTAAACGCCATGGCATACAATGAGCTCCAGTTTCCATCGGCGTTATAGCGGGACACACCAAAACCGCCGCCCCACGGCCTCTCGTTATAGCGGTCCGTTTTTTCTTTGTCGTAGGTGAAGCGGTTATGCCAGGTGAGAAAAGGTAAATAGAGATCATAATTCTGTGGATGGTCCCAGGTTTCAGTCACATCTTGTTTAAACCCGTCCCACCATTGCGCTATCCGTTGTTCGCCGTAAATGGCCGCCTCTACATCAGTCGGGACGAAAGCTGCCCACCCAATAGCCCAGCACACAATGAATAGCCTTAACATCTACCACCTCATAATACATTTGCCATCCTGAAATAAACGTCACTGTCTACTGTCAGGTCTTTATTTAATGGTGGTAAACACTACTGTCCCCACATTAAACAAAACATAAATTTTTGAAGCTTTCCTGAGAAGCAGATCACTCTTAATAAGCGTAGTAATCTTTAAACAAACGTGACGGCAATCATCTGCAAAAACGGCATTTCCCGGATAAAGGGTCAATGGATGGCGAGGCAGTCCGAAACCATAGTATGTTGTAACTATTTTTAAACTGTGTGTAAGCGGCAATGCAATATTGAGAGCGGGAATTATGGTCGACTCCCGCTGACGGCAAGCGTCTACCCCATCGCACCGATTACGGGTGATAGCGCAAGGTTTCAATTAACCGGGCAAAGGCCGGGGTATGCTGCCTGCGGCTGGGATAGTAAAGGTAATATCCCGGAAAGGGTTCGCACCATTCGTCCAGGGCAGTGAGTAACTTCCCATCAGCGATATCTTGTTTGACGCAATCTTCCGGGACAAAGGCTAACCCCATACCAGACAAAGCGGCATCAAGACGGGAGGACAGGTTAGTAAACGTAAGCTGCCCTTCGACTTTGACGCGGAGTTGCTGACCGTTTTTTGAAAACTCCTAGGCATACAAGCCTCCCAGAGTCGGCAGGCGCAGATTGATGCAGTTGTGGTGCTGCAAATCATGGGGCGTTTGCGGTTTACCGTAGCGAGAAAAATAGTCGGGCGAACCCACCACCACCATCCGCCAGTCCGGCCCGATACGCACCGCGACCATATCTCTGGCCACCTGCTCGCCCAGACGTACCCCCGCATCGAAACGCCCGCTGACGATGTCGGTCAGCGTGTTATCGATTACCAGTTCCACATGCACATCCGGATATGCCTGCAGAAAGGGTTTCAGCGCGGGCCAGACGGTAGATTGCAGCGCATGCTCACCGAGCGTAATGCGGATATTCCCGGCAATGTTCTCACTCATGTTGCTCAACATGATCAATTCGTTTTCTATATCCGCAAAGCGTGGCGCAATACTATTAATTAAAAACTCACCGGCTTGCGTAGGCGCGACGCTGCGGGTAGTACGGGTTAACAGACGTATTTTCAGACGCTCTTCAAGCCCACGAATTGAATGGCTCAATGCCGATTGAGATAATCCCAATTTTGCTGCTGCTCGAGTAAAACTGCGTTCACGGGCAACGACGATAAAGTAGAATAGATCGTTAAAATTATCTCTTAGCATCACAGCCCCGTTGCCAAATACTTTTATTTAATCGTATTCAATACTACTACGCATCACAGAGGAAACATATGTATAAATCTCATTGATAAAGATAAAAAATAACGCATAAGACGAAGCCCCTGTCTAACAATTGTGTTAATCCACAGGAAGCGCCCTCTAAAATGAGGCTATATCATGAGTGTTTGAGATAAAAAATATTATTCTCTATTAATAATTACGCGAATTTAAATAATCGTATTATTGATACATCAAAAGGATAATACTACCCGTCCTTTAATTCCCCCATTATTGAACACATCGTTTCGTGAAGGGAATATTAATTGCCATATCATGACATAAAAAGCCACGCTCAGACGCAAACAATGTCGGGAAACAGGTTAAAGAGGGTAGCATGCCCCCGAAAAACCGGGGGACAAGATTCGTACTGGATTGACGGCGAGAAAGGCAAAACAGTTGGGGAAAAGTTGCGGATGGAAAAAGTCTCTCCATGATAATTCAATATATTCCCTGGCGCCTCACGGCTCACTGTTTTGCAGATTATCGCGCCCCACCCCGCCAATAAACGGCAGCCGCAACCGCAACGGCGTGAAATCCAGCCCCATACTCAGGCCAAGGACGTTAAGCTCAAATCCCTCTTCGGCACCCAGGGTCATGCCCGCGATACCCAGCAGCGACACCTGTATACCGCGCCCGGACGGGGGTAAACCAATGGGGTTGCGCAGCGAGCGAAAATCTTTGCCCACCGCATTAGCGGGCATATCCAGTTTTAAAGCAGGCACGACACGGCCGATATGAGCAACAAACGTATTGCTGTTTGGTCCGGGCCAGGCGTGATAGGTATCCGGCCACGGGTATGAGGCGATGGCCGCCTCAATCTGCGGGATCATCGCCTCGGCTTGCGCGCCACGGTGTTCAACAAGCAGGCGGGGTTTCGCCCCGTACCAGTAGCCATCCGGCGCGTTGCGGTTACGTCGCACTTTTTCGCCGCCACCCCAACTGACAACCTCGTAGCGGTTGTATTCCGTATCACCCGCACGCTTAAACACAATCCATGGATGCACAGCCACCACGCCTTTCCAGCCCCATGTCGGCGCGGCATAAACCTGAACAATCGCCAGTTGGGCATTTTGCCGGGCATCAGGTGCCATGCCAGAAGAATCACGCCTGGCGGCCCACCACCCTTCCTGCACCCGCGATTCACGTTGGTGCATCGCCTGGACGAGACTGGCAATTAGAGAAAGCAGAATGATGCAAAAAATACATAAACAAAGCGTTTTTATCGGGGTCATGGCACCCTGCTATCAGAAGGGAATATCGACGCGTCCGGTGAGTATACTGTCGTTTTTTGTACTGCAGTACGCCCTTAGCACATAACGCAAAAGCCCGTATCTTCCCCGGACAGGCCTGAAAGTGTTCGCGCTTTCAGACCCCGATGACAACATCGCAAAACTAGCGCAACGTTCCTCTTGCACCTGAGCACACCAGTTGTCGACGTTTGATGTGGTACATCTCAACATCCGATTGCAGGAAGAAACCCATTTCCCAGGGATTTTTGCGGATAAATGCTTCCCGAATGGTCTCATAAAGTGGGCTATCTGGTGGCACCAGAGAGGCCTCGCCTTCCACAATGGTGTAGTTCCATTCAATCGCCCGCTCAAACGTATAGTGAGCACGTTCATCCATGGCAAAAAAACAATGTGGATTACGTTTTAGCAGCCTGGATTTGAACATCTGCGGGAAGGTAATGAGGAAAATATCATCATCGACGGACGATAAAAACGCCAGCACCGTGGTGTGCGGCTGCTCGTTGGCCATGGTAATCAATACGCCAACTTTATTCACCGCATCTTTTGATTCAGGTTCAGGCATATTGCGCAGCGTGGTGAATGGCACAGGCAGTTCGGGCCTGTTGTCAGCCGGGAACTGATATCCCTCTTCCCGGATCTCAAGCACGACGCTCATTCCGTGAATCAACTGACATTCCCGTGGCGCGACAACCACCCAGTCTTCTTCCTGACTGATAACGCGGCCTTTATACGAGGCGCGATATACGCTGATTTCCGCATCGAACTCATCAACGCCCGAACGGTTATCCAGATGCAGGGTAACGAAATCCCCTGCCGAAAACGTATGCCCTTTTGGGAAGTAAACCCGCAGGCTGTTATCCGACTGAATAAAAACACCACAGACATGAATAACCACATTGTCCTGCTGGTAACCCGCCAATATGCCGAGCACCTGTTTACCAAGAAAGGTTGCCAGATTCATTTATACCTTTTCCCTGTTCATAGAGTTTCAGTGAAACTGTTATCGGCAACGTTTTGTTAAACCATAGTTTTTTGTTCAGTGGGCTCAACAGGCCGCAGTGGAAGGTCAGTACTCAGAAGGGAAAAAAATAAGGCCGGTTACCCGGCCTGAATATCACTTGTAATCGATAAAGTTCAGGATGGCCTCGTTGAACTCCTTCGGTGCCTGAATAAAGGCGAAGTGGCTGGTGTTCGGCAATATCAGCAATCCGGCTTTCGGGATCGTATTGGCGATATATTCCAGGTGCTCACGCACAATGGCCTCGTCATGATCGCCGTCGACAATCAGTACCCGGTTGGAGATTTTCTTAAGATCCTCATCGCTCCAGTTGGGCTGCGTTGCCCACATATGGCTTATCTGATCGACAAAGGCATCATACTGGTCCGGGGTTTTGGAAAGCTTGCGATATTCATTGCCCGCCCGCTCGATATAGCTGGCAAAGACCGGGTTCTTCTCGGTATCGGGTTTCACACCGCTGGTTTTGGTGTTAGGGGCAAAGGAAAAAATACGGTTCACTCGTGTGGGGTGGCGAATCGCCAGATCGATACCAATAATCCCCCCGTCGCTCCAGCCGACAATATCCGCTTTCTGAATATTCAGGTGATCGAGCAACGCCACCACATCATCACTCATTAAGTCGTAGCTGTAAGGCCGTTCGTCGCGCGTACTGCGCCCGTGCCCCCGACTGTCGACCACGATAACCTTATGATCTTTTGCCAGCGCGGCAACTTGCAGGCCCCAGTAATCGGAATTAGCCAGACCGCCGTGGAGTAACACCACCGGCTTCCCCTCTCCGGCCGTTGCGTAATAGAGTTGTATACCGTTGACGCTGGCATACGCCGGTTTCAGCACGGCAACAGGAGCAGGTGTTCGCGGTAATTTTTTCCAGCGGTCTCCCCAGGCAAGCGGGGACTTAGGCGTAACAGCCCAGGTCGCAGATGTGCTCAATGCCCCCATCACGCAGAGCAGCCCGGCGAGGATTAATGTGTGTTTTTTCTTCATAGCGATCGCTCCTGATTACGTTTAATGTGCCTCACCCAGCTCTCGGGTACGTTTCACCGCCGCCAGCACGCTGCGTTGCAGGCCTGCGGCAAAATCGCTGTTGTTAAGCTCATACAACCCATGGATCCCGACGCCTGCTGGCGAATTGTTAATATCCAGAAGCTGTCTTGGATGTTTCTGGCTTCGGCGCAGCATCTCTACCGCCCCCTGCAGGTTTTCGAGCACCACTTCGCTTGCCTGCGCACGCGACAGACCGGCCAGAACGCCCGCGTCGGTAAACGACTCGATAAAGTAATAAATGTAGTTCGGCCCGGCAACACCGAAGCCGGTAAAGATATCGATAAGCCGTTCCGGCAGATAGAGCACTTTGCCAAAGCCGTTGAGAAAAGGTTCCACCTGTTCGGCGCTCGCCTGCGCATTCAGAACCACCCCGCTGTAGCCAAACCCGGTGTCGGTAAGCGTATTGGGGATAATGCGGGCAATGGATTTTCCCGTCCCCAACGCCGCTTCCAGTTGGTGCAATGTCACTCCGGCAATCAGAGAGACCACCGTTGTTGTGGCAGAAAGATGAGGCTGAATACGCGCAGCGACACTCGCTAAATCATCCTGCGGGCGGATCCCCAGTACCACCAGCGCAGCCTCGTGTAGCCGTTGCCCGTTCTGCCGCTCCGGCGCCAGACCATAACGTTCAGTGAGCAGTGCAATACGGTTTGGGTCGATATCCTCAAGCGAAATATCCTGCGAATGGAGTGTTCCCGCCGCCAGAGAGGCACGAATAATCGCCTCCGCCATTTGCCCGGCACCAATAAAATGGACTTTTGCCATGAGCCGCCTCTCCTTATTGAAAGCGATATTCGCCGTTACCTACATGAAAACGGTGGCCTTTCAGCGCCGGGTCAGAGACGTTAAAGACCAGTTCAACTAACCGATTAGCCGCACTCTGGCGAAAGATAAAGCGCTGTTCGCCCACCGCCAGCCCTTCCGGCGATTCGTTGAAACCAAACAACTTATGCCAGTGTGCTCGCACGGCCTGCGGATCCTGCACGTCAAAAATGGCACTCTGTAATGTCACTTCGCCTGCGGGATGTGGCCTGTCGAGCCCCTGAGCACGTAGCCGCGCCAGCCGGGCGTTATCGTCCTCACCCCATTGCAAAATAAAGGGATAAGGCAGGCCGTTAAAATCCCCATCGATGGTGAAGATGCGCCAGCTAATCACATTGCCCTGCGGGTCGTTACGCTGGCCATCGACTACCGGCGAGACCTGCAATCCTTTGCTGCGCAATTGCGCATGCGTCTGGTCAATATCATCCGTGCGTAGCGCCACCCGATGCAGCGCCTGGTTTTCCGGCAACAGGTGCGCCGCATCGCGGGAGAGCAAAAAATCGGTCTGTGCCGACGCCAGCTCAGCCTGATCAGCGATGGCGAGAAATTCAATATAGGTCAGCCCAAAATAGCTGAGTGCATTCCAGGTTCCCCAGCCAGGATGACGCCCACCGGCGAGCGCGTTGAGTCTCTGCCCTGTAAAGATGGCGATGGCCTCTTGCGGCTGGTTAACAAACTGCACGGCATGGTCCCATTTTAATGTGGTCATTACGCCTCCTGAGTCTGGTAGAAACGCAGGCGGCAGGCAGCATCACCCCGCGCCAGCGCGGCTTCAACCGTTAACTGTATGCCCTCGAACGCATCGGTTAACGCATGATCCCCTTCCATGCAGATATCACACAGCGTCTCAATCTGCCGGGCATCTCGCCCCTGCTGACGCCAGCAATTGACGTAAGGGCAATAGTGGAACAGAACAATAAACTCTGACGGGCTAGCCGAAACGGTCTCCATTTCGTAAACCTGCGATTCCAGCCCACCGGTAAATACCGTGGCAAATTCTTGCAAGTCATTGTCATGACGCATCTTCGCACGCACGGAATGCCCGATATCACGCCCATAACGGCGGATTGCGTCACGTGCATAATCATCGGGTTGACTGCGTTGTCGGGATTCATCAAGCAGATAACCCAGCGTGGCAGCGCGCTTTTCGGTGATGGCACGCAATGCCAGGGTAACCTCATCGTCCAGGGTCGGCGCGTTATGCGCCGAAGCGGGCTGTTTTGTACGCATCAGACAGCACTCCCCTTGAATGATTATTCCCAGTCGGTGTTCACTTTGACGTTCTCTGCACCCGGCAGGCCGTAAACGTCTTCGTCATACCACTTGCGAGACAACGCGGCGAGCGTGCCATCTTTTTTGAGGGCTTCCAGCTCAGTGTCGATGGCTTTGATCAGTTTCGGGTCAGCACTCTTTTTGTAGAGATAGACGTTAGGGAACAGACCGACAGACTCGGAGGCTTTCAGGTTCAGATTCAGCGCTTTGTTTAACGCCAGTAAGGCGCCAATCGGATAGATAGCCGCATCATATTCACCAGAAGCAACGGCTTTGAAAATGTCCGCCGCAGACTGCTCACCATTCGGCTGTAGATTGATTTGCTGGCCTGGGTGCTTTTTGTTGTAGTTATCAATCACGGTATAACGCGCATCGGATGTATGAATCGGCACCAGTTTCTTCTTGCCGCTCGCCAGATCGGCCAGCGTATGAATGTCGTTTTCATTGTTACGCACAATTAAACGCAGGTCGCTGATGCCCGAAGGCTGGCCGGAGTAAGCGTATTGCGCCGCACGCTCTTTTGTCAGATAAAAATGGTCAGCAGCAAGGGTGTATGCGCCGGTGGACAGACCGACGATCATCGCATCGCGGGAGACCGCATTAAAATGGAACTTATAGTCGGTGAGCTTCTGATCAATGACCTTTAATAACTCACCGTCGTAACCGGTAATATTGTTATTATCGTCTACAAAGCTAAACGGGAACCCGTTGGCATTCACCACCACTTCAACAGTTTGCGCATCAGGGCTTTTTTCGACCGCTTGCGCCACCGTGATATTCATTGCCAGGAGCAGTGAACTTACCAACAACAGCTTATTTTTGAACATATTTCTTTCCCCAAAATGAGTGAGATGGAACCACTTTACGTGCATGGCTTTTCCACCGGTTACTGAGATACACCTCGATATGTCGCAATATCCAGGTAAGGACCAGACAGAGCGCAATATAAATAAGCAGAACGATGCAATAGGCCTCCACATAATGAAAACCGCGCGCTGCGGCGATATTCGCCTTTGCCATCACATCCACCACCGTAATGGTGTAAACCAGTGACGTATCCTTGATCAGATCAATCAGGACGCTGGTGTAGTTGGGTAGCGCGGATACCGCCGCCTGCGGAAAAATGATGCGTCGAAACTGGGTAAAGCCGCTCAGCCCTATCGACCATGCGGCCTCGCGTTGCCCTTTTTCTACGGAATTCCACGCGGAGCGAAAAGTCTCGGCAAAGTAGGCGCTAAACACCACGGAAAAAGCAGTTACGGCGGCCACCAGCGGTGAGAGTTTGTAACTAAACGGCGTATCCTGCGGCTCGCCCCAAAGCCCGCTGGCAATCCACGGCCAGACATAAAAGACAAAATAGAGCATTACCAGCATGGGGATAGAGCGCCCGAAAGAGATAAACACCTGCACCAGATATTTCACGTACGGCACATTGCCAATCATCACCCAGGCAAAAACACCGCCTAATAACGTTGAAAATATTAACGATAAAAAAGTGATCAGTAACGTGACCGGTAGCGCGCTTAATATAAACGTGAAATTATCCCGCATAAAATCAAGGCTAAACATAGTCGTCTTTTACTCCAGTAAATATTGATACTTTTTCTCAATACGATTTGTGAGATAAAAGATAATCATGTTAAGCAACCAGTAGATGAGAATGACGCTAATAAACGCCGCGACCTGCTTCGCACCATAACTGTTTTGCGAGATTTTTTGTGCGCGACCAAAAATATCGACAATACCAATAATGTTTACCAGCGATGTCATCTTCACCAGATTGATTAAAAGGTTGCCGAAATTGGGAATAGCGATAATGAGCCCCTGCGGAAAAATAACGCGCGCAATACCAATGTGCCAGGGAATATTCAAACTGCGTATCGCCTCTTTTTGTCCGACATCCACGGCATTCCAGGCCGAGCGCATCATTTCGGCAAAATAAGGGCTGATGCCGACGGAAATAGACAGGATGGCAAAAGTCATATCGCTAATCAGTAGCACAGGAAGTTCCAGCGCTGAGAGAATCAGTTTCCCGCCGAAGAAAAAGAGCAGGATTAACAGCGCCAGCGGCGCACCGCGCAGCACATCGGTGTATGCTTTTGCCAGCCATCTCAATAACGATGAGCGACTAAACTGCAAAACAGTAGCGACCAGACCAAGAGCCAGACCGAGCAACAAAGAGGCCAGCGTGATCCCCAGGGTAATCGGCAGGTTTTCCAGTAATTTCGGCACAATCAATAACAGATCGTCGGAACGCAATAACGGTTGTGGATTCATTACATTAGCCTCAGGCGTGGAAACGGAGTCGGGCAAGAAACGCCTGTGTGCGCGTGTGTAACGCCGCGCCAAAAATCTGCTCCGGCGGCCCCTGCTCCACGATTTCGCCGTTTTCCATAAACACCACTCTGGAAGCGACCTGGCGGGCGAATTCCATTTCATGAGTCACGATAATCATCGTTTGCCCGTTGGCGGCAATCTCCTGAATGAGTGTCAGAACCTCGCCGACTTTCTCCGGATCCAGCGCCGATGTGGGTTCATCCAGCAACAGCACCGCCGGGTTAATCGCCAGCGCACGGGCAATGCCAATACGCTGTTTTTGCCCGCCAGAAAGGCTGTTCGGATAGTGATCTTTTTTATGCAGCAACCCGACCTGTTTTAGCAGACGTTCAGCCGCCGCGACCGCCTCCTGACGCGGGCGCTTTTGCGCATAGATCAAGCCTTCGGTAATATTTTGCAAGGCGGTGAGATTATGAAACAGATTCCAGGATTGAAAGACCATCGCGGTTTTTGCGCGTATTTTTTCAATCTCTTTTTTTCCTGCTTTGGCGCAATCAACAATGGCGTCGTCAATTTTTATTTGTCCGCTGTCGGCGGGTTCCAGAAAATTCAGCGTACGCAACAGTGTCGTTTTACCCGAGCCGCTTGGGCCAATAATGCAGATAATTTCCCCTGCGTTAATGGAAAGCGAAACCTCTTTTAGTATTTTTTCGCCAGTAAAACTTTTACTGATTTTCTCAATGGCAATCATCATTATATTTTCGCAGCGGGCTATCCCTGATAAATGCACAACGGCGGCATCTATTTCTTTACAAAAACTATATTGCCGGTGGGTCTATAAAGACAAACAAGAAAAATACATATGCAAAGTTGAAAATCACATTTCCGAAATGGGGGTATTTGCGGAAATTGACATATTTAAACTATTAAGGGGAAATGAAGGTGGGGGAAAGGATGATCCGCTCTTTATCGTCGCGGATCATCCTTTATATTCTTTTTAACGACTTACGCCTGCGGCCAGTAAGGTTCACCAAGCGTCAGCATCAGGCGATTGGCCCATGCGAAAAACGCGGCTGATTGCACAAGATCCACAATCTCCAGGGTACTCAGCCCCTGTTCACGCAGTTTCGCCACATCCTGTGCACTGGCCTGTGCGGGCGTGCTGGAGAGACGAGCAACGAAATTGATCTGCGCCTGCCAGCGTGGCGACTGCCCTTGTGCCAAATCGCCACCGGGGGCGATATCCAACAGACGTTGCACCGCCTCTTGCTGTTTAGAAAGCTGGCTGGCTTTACGGGCATGTACCGAGGCGCAATAAATGCAGCCGTTGACCTTACTGGCGACGGTTGCCGCCAGTTCACGCTCGGCGCGCGGCAGTCCCGACGCGGTATAGAAAATCCCTTTATCCGTCAGCGTACGCTGCTCAAGCACGGGAAGATTACGCCCCAGCAGGCGGAAATAGTCCGACTCGCTATGGCCGAAACGGGCCAGGGTCGCCTGCTCGTCGGCGTTAAAATCAGGCAGCGCTTTTGCCGCAATCCACGGCTCCCAGCCGAGCTCTGCCTGGGTAAAGGCAACCGGCGCCCGTTTGCCCGTAAGCGTCTGTGGCTGCGTATGCCACTCCCCTGCCGTTACGGCTTGTGGCTGGGGGATGTCCACCTCATGGTCTGCCAGTAAACGATAGCCGCGCAATAAGCGGCTCTGGAAACTGATAAAGGCGGTTAATTGCGACAGGGTCACAATGTCGTCCTCTGACCATCCGGCGTTCAGCAAGGTCTGTAAGTCAGTCGCCTGCGCGCTTACCGGGTGCAGCGTGAGTGTCCTGGCATGGGCCAGCGCCGCGTTCAGCGCCGGGGTCACGTTCGGGACAGTAACGTCCTTGCCGCGTTGCTCGTAATAGCGGCGCAGCACGCTGTCCCGCAGCCAGTTGCTAATCTGCGCCGCCAGCCAGAATCGCACGGCGAGCGTCAGCGTTCCCTGTACAGCCCGGGCGGAAAAAAGCGCCTCATAGCTGCTCTGGGTATGGCGCGTTGCCGCTTCCCGCGTCTGGCGAGCAGCGGCCAGTTCACTGTCCGGCGCAATCCCGGCCAGGCTGTCGAGCAGGTCGTGAGCGTGTAACGCCGTCTCTTTTTCCGGAATCAAAGGGTCATGCAACGTCATAAAATCTCCTGTTGTTGAGTACGGTGCGTCATGCCGGGAATGGCGTCGATCAGCTCCCGCGTGTAAGGATCACGGGAGTGGCTAAAAATGTGTTCTACCGGGCCGGACTCCACCTGCTTGCCGTGGTGGAGCACGCTCACGGTGTCGGCAATTTGCCGCACCACGGAGAGGTCGTGGGAGATAAACAGATAGGTCAGGCCGAGCTCGCGCTGGAGCGTGTCGAGCAGGCGCAGGATTTGCGCCTGTACCGTCACATCAAGGGCGGAAACCGCTTCGTCGAGTACCAGCACCTGGGGTTGCAGAATGAGCGCTCGCGCAATGGCCACGCGCTGGCGCTGGCCGCCGGAGAGTTCATGCGGTTTACGGGTCAGTAGCTCGTGCGGTAGCGCCACGCGTTCAAACATCTCATGGACTTTCTGCACGCGCGTTGCCCGGTCGAAGCGGCCAAAGTTGCGCAGAGGCTCCTCCACAATGTCGAACAGACGCTGCGCTGGATCGAGTGAACTGAACGGATTCTGATAAACCAGTTGAATTTTTTGCCGGAACTGACGCAGCGGCTCTCCTTTCAGGCGGGTGATGTCTGTCCCCTCGATCAGAATCTGTCCGCTGGTGGGGCGATGAAAGCCAAGCAGGCTGCGCGCCGTTGTGGTTTTCCCCGACCCCGACTCTCCCACGATGGCATGTGTGGTGCCGCGTTCAACGCTAAACGACAAATTATCCACCGCACGGAACAGCGTTTTGTTGTCTGCGGAGAGCGGATAGGTCTGGACCAGATTATCCACCCGAATCACTGTGTCACCGCCGCTTGTCCGTGGCGCGCGCGGCGTGGGATTGAGCGACGGCACATCCGCCAGCAGGGCTCTCGCGTACTGGCTGCGGGGTGCCTGCAACACCGCCTGAATGGGGCCTTGCTCCTGCACATGTCCGCGCTGGAAGACCACCAGCCTGTCGGCGCGTTCTGCCGCCACGCCTAAATCATGGGTCACAAACAGCACAGCCGTGCCACTTTCACGCCGCAGTTCATCCAGTAAATCGAGCACGCGCTTTTGTACTGTCACGTCCAGCGCGCTGGTCGGCTCATCGGCGACAA
The DNA here is from genome assembly GCF_040578655.1 of Phytobacter sp. RSE-02. Lineage (NCBI taxonomy): Bacteria > Pseudomonadati > Pseudomonadota > Gammaproteobacteria > Enterobacterales > Enterobacteriaceae > Phytobacter > Phytobacter sp. RSE-02. The sequence continues at coordinate 405,492 of NZ_JBEULY010000003.1, forward strand.
TCAGCGCAGGCTTCAATGCAATGGCAATCGCAATCAAGACCCTCTGCTTCATACCGCCCGAAAGCTGATACGGATATTGCTGCGCACGTAGCTCGGGTTGCGTCAGCCCAACGCGGGCCAGTAGCGCCAGAGTTTGCTGGCGAATCACCTGACGGGGCGCGCGCTGGTGCAAACGCAGGATCTCGTCAACCTGCGCACCGATGGTTTTGACCGGATTGAGCGAGCTGGTGGGATCCTGGGGAATCAGACTGATACGCGCACCGCGAATGCCGTCCAGTTGCTTTTGCGACCAGCGGCTGATATCGGTGCCGTTCAGGCGAATCGTCCCCCGGGTCAGACGACCGTTTTCACTGAGCAAGCCAATGACCGCCTGTGCCGTGGTGGTCTTGCCGGAACCGGACTCTCCGACCAGCGCCACCACTTCACCGGGATTGATCTGAAATGACACCCCTTCAACCACCGTGCGATCGCCTTCGGCGGTGCGGTAACGGATGGTGACATCCTCCAGCTCCAGTACCGGTACGGTGGCGCTGCTCTGTTGCAGACTCAGGTTCAGGCTCATGATTGCCCCCTGCGTAATGACTGGCTGACGCGGTTGGCCGCCAGTACCACCAGCACGACGACAATCCCCGGGAAGGCCGTCAGCCACCAGGCCGTTGAAAGGTAATTCCGGCCTTCGGCGATCAGCAATCCCCACTCTGGCGTGGGCGGCGGTGCGCCATACCCCAGGAAACTGAGGGTGGAAATAGCCAGAATCGCGCTGCCGAATTGCAGGGCGGCAAAGGCAAAGACGGTACTCAGGGCGTTAGGCACGATATGGCGGAATAGAACACTGAAAAAAGTGCCGCCGCTGCCCCATGCCGCTTCGACAAAGTCGCTGTGGCGTACGCGCAGGGTTTCACCCCGCACCAGACGGGTAAAACTGGCAATCGAGGTGATCCCCACCGCAATGGCGGCATTCACCGTGCCGAAGCCCAGCAGAATGATGACGCTCAGCGCCAGCAGCAGCCCGGGAATAGCAAGCAGAATATCGATAACGCGCATGATCAGGCTATCGAACCAGCCTCCAATCGCCCCGGCCAATAACCCCAGCAGGCTACCGAGCGCCAGGCCAAGACCAACCGCAATAAGCGCGCCGGAAAGTGAATGCACGGCACCATAGACAATGCGGGAATACAGGTCGCGACCCAACTGGTCGGTGCCAAGCAGATAGCCGTTGCCGGGGGCAAGACGCTGTGCGCCCGCCACGCCGTCTGTCGGACTGAAATGGGTGAACCAGGCGGGAAACAGCGCCCAGAGCACAACCGTCAGCAAAACCAACCAGGCGGCAATCAATCCCGGACGCAGCGTAATACGGGGTACGCGAACGCGTTTGTATAATGACGGGAAGCCGAGCTTCCCCTGAGGAACGACCGTCATGAGGTGACTCCTGTACTGTTTTTCAGGCGGGGATCGAGCAAGGGATACAGCAGATCGATGGCGAGGTTAATCACCACAAAAGCGCTGGCGGAAATCACTACGATGGCCTGTAACACACTACTGTCCTGGGTATTGACCGCTTCCTGGGTGAGTTGCCCCAGGCCACTGCGACCAAATACGGTTTCGGTTATCAACGCGCCGGCAATAAGTTCGCCCAATAACAACCCCGCCACGGTCAGCGTGGGCAACAGCGCATTGCCCAACACATGGCGCCACAATACCCCCGCCCGGCTGGCCCCTTTCGCGCGCGCCACGGCGACAAACGGCTGGGTTTGTATCTGGTCAATACTGCGCATCAAAATTTGCGCCAGCGGCGCGGAAATCGGTAACGCCAGCGTCAATGTGGGCAGGATCAGGCCCTGCCATGGGCCTGGGTTAATAACCGGGATCCACCCCAACTGGAAAGAAAAAATCTGGATTAACACGATGCCAAGCCAGAAAGTCGGCACCGAAATAAACAGTGATGGCAGCGATTGCAGCGCCGCGCGTAGCCCGCTAAACGGCGACAAAAATGAGAGTGCCGCCAGCACAAAGGCCAGGATCGTGGCGACGATCAGCCCTAACAGCGCCAGCAGGAGCGTGGAAGGAAGATTCTCACTTAGCAAGTCACTGACCGGCACGCCGGTCTGGACGGAAAGGCCGAAATCCCCATGTAACAGGCTGACCACGGCATGGACATATTGCGTCAGCACCGCTGTGTCAGCACCATAGCTCAGGCGCAACTGGGCAATTTGATCGGCGCTCAGCCCGAGATCCGGATTCTGGAATTTGATCAATATTGCGTCGCCCGGAAGCGCCTGTAACAGCACAAATGAGAGCGTAAAGGCGGCCCATAACACTATCAGCGCCTGACCAAAACGTACCGTCAGATATCTGCCCATGGCTTGTCCTCTTTCACGGTGCCCCTCGCCCGATGACGAGGGGAAACCCGTGCGTTATTTATCTAACCAGGTGTTGTAAAAACTCGGACGCCCTACGGCTTCGAAGCTCAGCCCTTTGGTGGACGGCGCACCGGCATAGACCTGCGGCTCTTCAAAGATAGGGATCACGTAGGCTTTATCGATGAGGTATTGCTGCACCTCATTGACCAGCGCAATACGCTTATCCTGTGAGGTGGCGGAGGCGATACCACTGAGCAACGCGTTCAGATGGTCGTCCTCAAACTGCTTAACCTTGTCGCTGGCACCCCCTTTTTGCAGCAGCACATTGCGCAGAGTCGGGTAGTACTGACTTTTCAGGACATCCGGATCCGCGCGGCCCACCATGCTCGGATATACGCCCGTTTTAGCCGGGTCGAGGTTATCGAGGGTTTTACTGCCCGCATCCCCCGCCAGGATGTTGAGTTTGACGCCCACTTTGGCCCACTGCTGCGCCACCAGTTGCAGCGTCTCTTTGTTCTGCGGCTGTGGCGGCGATTCGTACGCCGTCAGCGTCAGGGATTGCCCGTCTTTTTGTCGCACGCCGTCCGGGCCGCTTTTCCAGCCTGCCTCATCCAGCAAACGCGCCGCCTGGGCCGGGTCAAATTTCAGCTTGTCGGAAAGATCCACATAGCCCACCGCCGTTTTGGCTAATACTGATGTAGCCTGCGGGTAATTTGCGGAGAAGAGCGTCTGGACAATCTCTTTGGTATTGGTGGCATGCAGCAGCGCCTCACGCACCTTTTGATCCGCCACCAGCGGGTTATCAGGGCGGAAGTTAACACTGTTGTTCACCCCACGCGTCGGGGAGGCATAAACGGCAAAGCCTTTGTCGGAGACGCGCTTCTCGTCGTAGGCCTGAATCTGGCGAATCGCATCAGCCTGGCCGGAGAGTAACGCGCCAATACGGACGCTATCTTCTGGCGTCACCAGCACGTTAATGCCGTCCAGATAAGGACGCCCCTGATGGGCAAAACTCGGCGGCGCCCAGTTATAGTCCTTGCGTGCCACCAGTTTCACTTCGCGGCCCGGACGGTCGCTCTCCACCACAAACGGGCCGGATCCAATAATGCTGCGCGCGCTGCCGAGCTGGTTAAAGTTTTTCTCCAGGGTCGAGAGCGAGACCAGCCCGGAGCCAATGGCGGAGGTGCCCTGCAGGAAGCCCGGCGACGGGGATTTGAAAAAGAACTTCACCGTTAGCGGATCGATCACTTCGCTTTTCAGGTAGTTGTTGATGACCTCGGACACCGGCTGGTTGAGGGCTTTATTGCCCAGACCGTAGGTATCGAAATTTTTCGCTACGGCGTTGGCATCAAGCGGAGTGCCGTCGGAGAACGTCACGCCAGGACGAAGTTTAAAGGTGTATTCCGTATAGTCCGCATTGGTGGTCCAGGATTGCGCAATCCACGGTTCAATTTGCAGGGTTTTCGGGTTTTGCCAGGTCAGCTTGTCGGTTATCTGGTTGAGGATACCGCCGTTCGGGTAAAACCCACCCGCAGGCGGATAGAGGTTGGTGTGTGCCTGTTGTTCCAGATAGATTAGCGTGCCGCCGTTTTTGGGCGCGTTCTCTGCGGCAACAGAAGCGGCGCTGATCCCTGCCAGGGCCATCGTGGCAAAAAGGCGAAATCGATATGTAGAGAGCAAAATCGACATTGTTATTTTTCCTGTAGTTATCGTTTAAGCGTCGTGCTGAGCGCGGCCGGACTCCCCCATACAGGCGGCTAGCCGTCCGAAACCTGATTTGATATTTTCACAGCGATGGGTAAACCGCAAAGAACAATACTGATAATGAATATGCGTAAATTTGTTAGCGAAATGTGACGCCAAATCGGCAGCAGCGCAGGGTCCAGGCCAGACTGGGTTCTGTAAATAAAGGGCAATCGCTATCAGGCGGCAAGGCGCAGGCTGGGGCAACCTGGTGGCGGGAAAATGCCAACAGTGCCCCAGCCTGCGCCTCCAGGAAATTAGCGTTCTCGCCAGGCATAGGGCACGGCAGGCTGCCACTCATCACCCAGCAATTCGGGATCATCGTAATGGATAATGGCCTGATAATGGTGTTCACGATCTTCAAAATAAAGCTGCCCGGAAATATGTTGTGCCAGGGTACGTGCGCCCTGGCTGATTCCAGGAATAAGACCAACGACATGACCGTTGCTTAACAGCGCCGGGTGGCTAAAACAGTGCACCCTCGCCAGCGAAGAGGGGCTGTCACTGTGTTTTGCCTGAAACGCGAAATCAGCCCCCAGATAGGGATAACTCGCCAGTTGCGCGTTTTGCTTATCAGCAGGAGGCTGCCAGGCATCGCCCCAGGTTTTGACCTGATCCACCAGCGCATGAAATTCCGGACGGGCATGCCAGTCCAGAGCATATCCCGTGGCAAGGATCAGGAAATCTACCGGCACTTCGCCCTGCGGGGTATGAACAACGATACCCTCCTGGCGGGTTTCGACCCGCTCAACCGGCGCGTTAAAATTGAACCAGGCGTTGGGATGACGCGACACGCGCAGCGTGCTGCCGTGCGGCGGTGGCGTCTGGACGGTCGCGATATGCTGGGCCAGCCGCCATTTCCACTCATCCGGCAGATTAAAATAGCCTGATTCAAAACCTGGGTTGCCTGCTCCTTTTGACAGGTTCACGCGGGGAAAATCAGGACGACGGATCAGCAGTTCAACCCCCGCAGCCCCCGCTTCCAGCGCCGTGGCCGAAACATCCATCGCTGTGGCGCTACCGCCAACCACCGCAACCCGACGACCCGCAAGAGCGGCAAAATCAATAGCCTCTTCTGAGTGTGCCCAATACTGCTTTGGTACATCACTGACAAAATCAGGAATAGCAGGTCCGCCAAACGCATCCATTCCGATAGCCAGGATCACTTTGCGCGCGCTCACCCGCCGGATCTCACCCTGGTGTGAAAAGGTCAGTTCTACGCGCTGTGGGTCGTGCAGGTTCAGACCTGTCAGGGCGTGATCGTTACGCACATCCAGCGCCAGCACCTGGCGGTACCAGCGCAGATACGCGGCCCATTGCAGACGGGGGATCTTGTCCAGCGTATTCCAGGCCTCAAGGCCAAATTGTGCTTCATACCAGGCGCGAAAGGTCAGAGAGGGAATATCAAGCGCCGGCCCGGTAAGGTGTTTAGGCGAGCGCAGCGTTTCCATGCGCGCGGTTGTTGCCCAGGGACCTTCAAAATCTTTGGGCGCTTTGTCATACAGCACGGCGTCAATACCCTGCAGGCGCAGTGCGAACGCCGCCGCCAGGCCCGCCATGCCTGCGCCAATGATCACCACGTTCTGAGCCTGTGCGTCAGATTGTTGTGGCAACCAGCGTTTTGCAGGCAACGCCAGCCATTCCAAGTCCTGTTTGATTCGGGCTTCCAGCGCGGCGAGCCCCTGCTCTGCCCTTTCGGATGATGTAATGGGGGAAATCGAAGAAAGTGACATCGTCGTTATCCTTTTGTGTCAATGCATTCAGTCATTTGCTGAGTGATAGCACTTCGATACCAGGGGAACTACGATTTAATATTGCTAGCCTAATGCAGACTTTTTCTATAGGAGACCGCGATTGGGTTTGACTGGCGAAAGCACATGAGGCAGGTAATTTGGATTACGCGGGGGCTGTAAACAGAAGTGGAGGTTCAGGGGAAAGGAGACGAAGAAGAAATGGGGTATATGAACAGGCGTTTTCCGGCGAAAGCGCAGAAATTCAAACGCTGATCCCTTGCGGATCGACGGCAGGTGATACGCCCGTAACGAGCAACGTGTTTAATTTTCGAAAAGTGTAAAACTACTCAGTAAGCTCTGACATGAGGGCAGTATCATCATAGCAAAATTGTAATTTCTGCAATCCAGGGTATTCCCGCCCCTGCGATTCGGTAATTAACTCTCTTCTGCTTGCGCACAGTTTCGGCCTGCTAACTTTGCTTCATACAGTGCTTTGTCAGCACTTTTTTTAAGCATTTCGGCTTCCCACTGCTGCCCCTCGGAGACGATGGTTGCACAACCTGCGCTGATGGTGACGACCTTTTCGGGGAGGTCTGTCGAGATGTGCGCAATTGCCGCCGCTCTGATACTCATAACCACATGATCAGCAAATTGTTTTACTTGCGAGGCATCAGCCTCAGACAAAATGATGGCAAATTCCTCACCACCGTAGCGGGCAACCAGATCACCCTGCCGATGAACGAGAGAACCCAGTATGCTGCCGACTTTTTTCAGGCAAGCATCACCTGCCACATGACCATAGGTGTCGTTATAACGTTTAAAAAAATCGATATCTATCATGATAAGAGAAACAGGCAGCCTACTTTTTTGCGAGTGAATCAGACTTCTTTCCAGAAACTCATCAAATTGTCTGCGATTGGCAAGGCCAGTCAGCCCATCAAGCAGTGCCAGCAACTGGAGGGTATGATTAATGGTCGTCAGTTCGTCCCGCACTAAGGCCAGCTCAGCCTGATTTCGCGCATTTGTGTTAATCTGACGCAGCACAAACAAGCCAAGAATAAGCATCATAAAGAGCATGGCGATATTAAGCAGTGCATCGGCTATGTTTTCTTGCAGCCAGTTCGTACGAATTCGGTCCTTGTCATAACCGGCGGTCACAATTAATGGATACCGTTCCAGGCGAGCATATCCAAAAATCCGCTCCACGCCGTCGAGTAATGAAACCCAGGTGGCACTTCCACTCTCAGACGCTTTCAGTGCGAAAGTAAAAAGAGGACTGTTAGACAAATTCTTATTGATAGCCGAGTCCGGTAAAGGGCGAACATAGAGAGTAGAACTATCAGCCAGAATGAGCCCGAGGGCATCTTTTGGACCGATAATAAAATAACTATAGAAGTGTCTGAAATAATCTACTTTGATTGTAGCCAGCGCTACTCCCGCAAAATCACCATTCGCATCATTGAGTCGTATTGACACCGGAATCACCAGATCGCCAGTGGAGCGACTTCGTATCACGTGACCAATATGAATGCCTTGCTCAGTATGCTGTTGATGCCATATAAAATATTCACGATCGGCATTGTTAGCTTTTGCGGGTATATAATTCCCTGTGGTGACGATCCAATTTCCCCTGGCGTCGTAAATAAACAGGCCATGGAGTTGTGTAAGTTTATCGTGCAGTGCTTTCAGGTGCCGGGCAAAGAGGGGCGTATTTGCATACTCCATACCATAGAGGTTTAATTGCCGCACCACCTCAGAAAGTGTGATATCTACCTGTAAAAAGGTATCTTCTGCCTGGCGAGCCAGTGACACAGAAAGGTTTCGTGCATCGTTTTCACTTTCTGCGAGTTCATTTTGCCAGGACTGCCACATAGTCCAACTGTTTATCGCTGCGACGGCTACGCTGACGATAAAAAGAAACAATGCCATACTTCTTCCCAATGAAGTATGTAAGATTGTAGATAAAAAAGAGCGCTGTTTTCCTGACATTTGCCCTGCCTCCGTGCCCATTTTTAGAAAATTAAGCGGTACTACATAAACGTTAAAAAATACAGAACCATCAAAGCGGCATTGTGTTTAACAGGCGGGAACTCTGTATGGGTATTTATTATATCACTTAGCTGGAATTACGGTGATGAAATAGCTTTTGAAAAATTTAAATATATAATATATAGTTTATATATTCATCATGACACCCGTTATCGTCAAGTCGCGTCAGTGCATTTTCCTGCATATCCAGCGAACTTATTTATAAGTTGCTGACAGCAGGACGACATCATACCGGGACCGAAATGAGGCAAGCGCAATTCCAAAACGCTAAACTATGGGTGGAACAGAACAAAGCGGGAAGCCGGAAAGGAACTATCTAGCGGATTTATAACTGAGGGGCACGTGGGGTGGATGACCGAAAAATTAAGGTCGCGCCGACGAGCGAACTGCCAGCATTGAAGTGTTCAAATTTGATGAGATTTCTAAAAGCCAAAAACAAAGGGCTTATCAAATGGTAAGCCCTTGTTTAATCTGGCGGAAGCGCAGAGATTAGAACTCTGAAACACTGCGGGTCGCTGGTTTTTTTATTCTATGGGTTTTCGTTTATATGGTGGAGCAATTATCTCCATTGGCATGGTTAACAAAAACGTTACGCGGCAGGCTGCTCCGGCCAGGTGATGTCCGGCGCAGTTGAGATGTCGACTCTATTCAGCAGTACGCGGTATTTTCGCCAGGCAGTGAGAGCCGTTTTTTCGTCATCTGTCGCCATTTCCAAATCAGCGGCGTCCTGTAGCGGCGCAATTTTTGCCGTAGCTGTTGTCAGCAGGCGCTGGCGCTCGTTGTCAGCGGTCGCAACCAACTGCTCTTTGGTCGGGCCTGGCCGCTCCGCTAAGACGGGAAAACCTTTCTCATCACTAATAATAATTTTCCCTGACGACAGGCCAGAAATTAACTGTTGGTACACCTCTGTTTCAATTTCGACCGCATCATCGGGCCAACCATCTGGAGAGTTTTTGTAGTCCTCCTGGAGTTCCAATGGATAAAACGCATTTCGAGATTTGCTGTAAAACGTCGTCATCATTAATATCCCCATGCAAACCAGGTGAAGCCCTGTAGTGCCGCTGACGTGGCGTAGTTGAATCCCTGCGCATTCACCGGGCCACCGCGAACGGTAACTGGACCGGCCGCACCGACCCCCACCTGAAAGACTGCGCCAACACAGGCGTGAGGGAATGCAATGTTATAACCAGATGTTTCCACATTAGTGCTGGCACTCTGTAACCAGCCGAACTGAACAATCAGCCCACTGGATGGGCTTTTAAAATAACCGTTCTGGGGACCGACCATAGTCAGTACATCCGCTACCATGCCAAACCGGTTATTGATATAATTCGACAGCCAGTCGTTGCCCCAGGCGCTGCCATGAATATTCCCGGACGGGTTATCCACAGGGATGGCGTTGAACTGGTTCTGAATTCCGACCCATTTTGCTGCGAGATGAGCCGACAACAAGCCACCCCAGGCAGTACCGTTGATATCACCTGATAAATTATTGATAGGGAGCGCGTTAAACTGATTCTGGATTCCGATAAATTTATTTGCCAGGAAGTTTGACAACCAGTCAGTGCCACCTGCTGTGCCCCACTGAGTGCCTTTAATATTGCCTGTGGGGTTATCGACAGGGATAGCGTTAAATCGGGTTGTCAGGTTGACTGCCAGAGACCCGCCCCAGGCCGTACCGGAAATGTCTCCCGTAGTATTGTTCACAGGAATCGCAGTGAACTGGTTCTGAATCCCGGAGAATTTTGTTGCCAGATAATTAGAAAGCCAGTCGCTACCACCCGCTACCCCCCAGATGGTGCCGTAGCTATTACCGTCAATGGCAAATTTTGCAGTACCGGCGCACAAATTAGACGGTGCGAGTATCTGGCCGTTGACGTCAAAGGTTATTGTACTGTGAACAATTTTGTTAGTCTGATCCACCGTCTGGAAAACAAATCCGCCGGCCCCCAGTCCCCGGTTATTGGTAAACCCTGCGGAGCCTCCTGGCCCCAGTCTGTTCCAGTCAATGGTTAACCCCTGCGTATCGGCTACGCCAGGCTGATTGACGTGCATGCTGGCTGCCTGGAGCAACTGAGCAACATTCAGCCAGGCTATATTGTCGCCCGATCTCTGTAGGGCATTAGCCGCCAGATTGATTGTGTTTTGCAATCCCAGGTACTGGATTATTGAGGCAACGTCCGCTTTATTAATCAGATTACGTCCGGCGGCGGTCAGGTTGGTTAATGCCAGGGTATCAGGCCCGGTAAAATAAGCCAGAGTATCAGCAGTGCCCGGCAGCGCGGCCAGAGACGTCAGCGCGGCGTCCAGTGCCTGAAAGTCTTTACCGAGCGCTGCCGCCATTTTGGTAATGAACGCAGCGATATCGCCATTATCCGGAACATCCTGCCCGGTTTTATTGGTGATGTATTGCGCCAGCGCCGCCGCAACAAATGTTGCCTGCCGGATAGCCTTGTTGATCTGGGCACTGCTGGCTTTACCAGCCTGAAAGCCCGTCAACAAAGCGGTCAGTGCCTCATACTCAGCCTGAGTGATGACGTTTGCACTGACCCCTGTCGCAAACGGTTTAAAGTCATTTTTAGCCATTACAGTAAAGTCCCCCATGCGCCGGTATCGAAACCGGTTATGTATTCGTTATCCATGTCAAAACCAAAAAAGCGGTTTCCCTCCGACGGCGTTTCCACCGCCGGAATTTGAATGCTGCCACCCCACACTCCCGCCGCTTTAACGGTCAGGTAGCCCTGCCTGATAGCGGCTATCAGTTCGAGTGAGACGTGAGAAATGTCGGTCTCAGGAAAAACCCAGAGACCAATAGTCATGTCCTGGTTATCCACGATTTGCATACGCAGTCCGGAACCGGCCAGCGCGTTATCGAGAATGGGCGGTAGCGTGTCGTTCGTGCCATCCCAGTTATTGATGGCAATTTTCGCTTTGAGGATTACCCGATAAGTTTCGTCACTGAGCGCGGTATACCCACTGTCAGGATCATATGGCCCCTGCCACACGCCCTGGTCATAGCCCAGCCCCTCGGTATCCCAGGCGAAGAAAATGCCGGATATGGGAACGGCGACGTAGCGGCTGCGTCCGATCCACTCCCCCAAAATGTCAAGCTGCACGCCCACAGCATTATCAATATCAAATGCCGTCACCAGGCGGTTTAACGTAGTGCTGGTATCCAGAAACGGACGCGTTGACAAATCGACATGCTGGAAGAACAGAGGCTTCGTGGCGTGATAATTGGTAATCAGATCAGTGTATTGGCTCATGGCACCACCGTGATGGCGATATTCGCTGGTGAGCAACTGGCGGCTTCCGCATAACCGATATCAATATTTGCCGTCGCCACACTGCCAGCGGTTTTACCAATAGACAGGCTGTTAATGTCGTAATAACGGGCATTTCCGCCGCTCACGACACCGAGGTTAGCGGGGGAGTAAACACGGCTGATCAGCACGTCGTCACCAATAGCCAGCGAGTTAATGTAACGGGCTATGGTTGATTTTATCTGGTCGGCAATTAAAGAGGTGTAGCCTGGAAATACCCGCAGAGTGATAGAGACAAACACCGGCACGTTTACCGGGCGGGAAAATGATATCGGATGCGGATTACCCCAGATGTCAGCAACCACAATGGTTGTGGCACCATATGTTCCCACCCCCTGCCCTTTTTTCCCCCGCAGCGTCTGCGCAATCGTTGTTGCATCACCGCCGTCAACAATGGCACTGATGGAGTGGGCCGGTAAGCCGTTTGCATCCACAGAGCCGGTGTCGTTTTCATAGAGTTTGTGACGTGTCACGCCGGATATATTCGCCAGCGCGCCATCAACAGCGGCGAACGGCGTCAGGGAGGGTAATGCCACGCTCTGGCCCTGCCTGGCGCGCAACTCTGCATCGGTTTCTGCAGCAGCTCCGACCGTAGCCGCCAGTGGATTAGTGACTGACAGCCAGCCTCGCGTGGGGGTATTTATATGCGTCACTGACCCTGCCAGAGCGGCAACAGCGCCGTTGGCATCACATGTGGCCGTGAGCGTGACGCTACCGCTCACTCCAATGGAAACTGACGCCGGAAAATGCCAGATGATTCCGTTTGTATCCTTCACCGAACCATTGGTGATGATCGTCCCGGCGGTCCCCGTCAGCAGCAGGTCAACCGTCGAACGCGTTTCTCCGCGCCGCACTATCCCGTTGATTTTAACATTGCGCGTAAGAGCGTCACTCAGTGCCGTTGAGGGAGAAAAGCTGTTATAGACCCCAATAGCTGTCGTGTTGGCGTCGTGAATTGCCAGCGCCACCAGCGCGACCATTTGGCCGTCTTTGCTGTCGGGTTCCAGATACACATCAGTGCCGTAAATCTGCTGAAAATACCCGGTTACGGTATCAAGTATTGTCTGGTAATCAGGCGCACTGATCCCCTGGGCGGTTATCGTTGCCGATAACCCCAGCGTGTCGAGGTTCAAAGCCATTTATGCCTCGCTTGTAAGGGTCGTCATTCCGTAGAAGGTTTCGACCGTCGCGGTGAACGTTACGCGCCGGGATGAGGTGTTTACTGCGGTGTTAAATTCGGTAATGGACTTAACGCCCTTCGTTTCAAGAATGCGCTGCCGGATGGCAAGGTTATACAACTCCGGACGCTGCTTACCGAGCACAGACTGGATCCATGGAGTACCCTCGGTGGTGTCGAGAAACCACTGACCGTACCACAACTCAAACCGTGTTTTGATGGCATGTGCCACCGCCTCCGGTGAATTGATCAGCCAGGTGTCATCACCACGGCCAAATGTATAATCGCCGTCGGTGTCCTCACGTCGGTATTGCATTAATTTGGCCCCCCGGTATTTCCGCTGCCCGTCTGTACGCCGCCATGCGTGTGCATCATCAGGCTTTTATTCCCGGCTTTAACATCGTTGGTAACGTTAACCGGACCGAGCATTGTTGCACTGCCTCCGCTGGCGCCCATGCCCTGCGACAGGTTACCGTTAATGGTTACGTTGCCGTTTAGCACGATGGTCGGGGACGTTATTTCGGTGCCACCGTCGGCGCTGGCCGTCAACTTACCCGGCGTTTTAACGGTAATCGCGTGACCGACAGCCACTTCAACAAACGCGGCCCCATCATTGGTTCGCAACTGTGCAGCGCTGGCGCTGATGCCGCTGATTTTCTTTGCCTGAGACTGAGGACCGACGATACAAAATGCATCGGACAAATCATGCATTCTCGGGTCTACCGGTTCCTGAACTCCACCGTTCTGCCACCAAAAATCAATACAGCGATCGGAGAAGATCACCAGGCACTCATCGCCAGGACTGACGGGGAATGTCAGCGTAACGCCGCCGCCACGTGGGAAAATAACAGGTACGTCTGCCAAAAGCGGATACTCTTTGGTCGTTGTGTGTCCGTCGTTATCTCGCACCATACAGCGGACCGACGGCTGAACTGTCGCCGTCACCGAGCCAGGGTCGAACGACTGGACAATACCAGGCAGTGCTACGCGAAGTTGCTCGTTTATCGCCTGACGTTCTGAGGCCAGAACATCATCAAATGAGCCGTTACGAGACTGGATTGAAGCTGACATGGGTTACTCCGGACATTAAAAAAGGCCGCCGAAGCGCCCCTTGAATTTATTAACGACATCATACGCCCATTGCGCGACCATAATTAAACCCAAACTTATTGAAAATTGATATCAGTTGATCAATTTCAAGTAATTTTTGATTGCACACGAATCGGATGAGTTGTGAATATCTTAAAATGTCACCAGTTAGATATTTGGCACATTACCGCCCTATTTGGCGAACTATCCTATATGGATACATGCCAATTAACGTCGGCGCATCCATATTATTTTGTAAAGGCTGAACGTTCAAAAACCGGGACTTATCAGCAGGCTGATGGATAGACTGAAATCCATATTATTATCGGCTCTGTCCTGCATGCGTCCAGAGTCGACATTAATTCCTTCTGAACCTGGGAGTGTAATTTTGCTAAGTGACACACCCGACATCAATTATATCCATATCGCCACCTTTGGTTATATAAGGATATAAGTGCCGCCGTGAGCAATATAACGCGGGTAATAGCCCCGAAACAGATAAAAGCAGCAATACAAAATATTGACGCCTTTAATGCCCCCTTTTAGAGAATCAGATATTCTACGCCCCTCGCGCTACACACGTCAAAACCATATACCATTCCTTGCCTCTTGTATCACCAGAATAGGTAATACCCTGAACGACATAAACACCATCTGTTGCAATACTTGCAGGTTTTTCAGTTGTACCAGAAACAGTGATGTTACCGTTCCTGGTTTCTGTAGTAATGTGACTTCCATCCTTTCCGAGATCCTCATTGCTGAGTTGTTTGCGTTTGATGAAAGCATTTTTCTGGTTCAACTCGATCAATCCATTAACATGGATATTCGGGTTTATGAGACACGTGACGTTAACGCCATTGCCAAACGTCTGTTGAGGCATGCCGATTAACCCCGTCTCGCTGTTCAGCACTATGGCGTCGTGTACCACCTCATTTTTGGCAACCATCTCACGCTTGCCATTCACAAACATCCATGTCGCTTCACATTGCGCCGCAACATTATCCATCAGATGTCTCGTCATCCCGAACAGGACTCTCCCGCGCGGGAAAACGGTATCCGGCATGGTTGGAGTACGCCCAACTTCCGCGCCCTTCAACTGGAAGTCTTTCATCAGCAACGTATCAAAATCAGTGGTACGGTAACCGGCGGCTAAAGTCTGTGAGGTCACTGTGGTGGAAAATGCCTGGTCGGTATCAGCGGCCTGGATGAGGACATAACTGTCCACCGATTTATCTTCATCTTTCCCCTCAATGGTATAACGAATTTCACCACTGAATATCTGCCCGTAGTTGCGACCGTCAGACTGGCCGTTAACCGTTCTCGCAATCCCTACCTGACTGGCATCAACCACCTGCGCAGCCATGCCGTCATAACCTGCGATGGCTTGAATGCGGGTAAACTCCTTCTTGCAGATCTTTTTCACAGTTTCTGGCGCCAGGTTATAGATTTTGAATGTGCCGACAGCGGTATTCGTACTGCTTTTAACCCAGCTGATATCGAAATGGACTTTGAATTTCCCAAAGTCTGTCAATTGGCCTTTGCTGTCCGTCAACAGTAACTCGAAATGACGCATCCAGTTCTTTGACATGGTTACTCCGTGACAACATAGAGATGACTGGTGATACCCAGATCGGTTTTTGTCGGGTTTTCTTGCCCGACAATATCGGTACCGACCACCAGCGCAAATCCCAGGTTAAGATAAATATGCTGCGCCAACAAATCCGCCCCCGACACCAAAGGCAGCGCCAGCGCAAGCGGCGTGGAATCGTCGCGAAATAGGTCAAGGCACCAGACAGGATCACGCCATGACACAGCCATTTTGTAGCTGGCCCCGGCAATAGCGATGGAAAACTGCTGATTATCTGCTGATAGCGGAATTTCGTTGATTGATACCATCACTTTCTCCCCAGAATATTGCCGCTGGAGGCTCCCTTCTGACCACCTAAAATACCCTTCGATTTCAGAATGGTTTTATTTGCCGGCGTGGCTGTCTTTACCCCGGCGTTCTGAACCGCTGACGTGTTAGCTCCCTGGGCCATATTGGACTTATCAGCCACCTGTGTTACCAACGTGCTGGTGATAATCACCTCACGTAACGTCAATAAGGCAGAAAGCACGTTTTCAGTTTTTTGATCGGTATTTACCTCAATACTGCGCAGGAGCATATTTTTATAAATACGCTTCCCGGTCACTACATCCAGCGGCGTTCTACTGGATTGCAAATCGAGTAATTGCTGGTAGGTTTCTCTCGGACTCATACCAAGCAGAGGAGGACCTGCCAGTTCATTCTTGAAATCCAGTAGCTCCCCCCCTCCCGCGAAGCCGACATCCATGATAACTTCCGACGGGCTTTTATAGGCATGGTCGGAAATCGCCGCGCCCGTCTCGACAGGGTGCTCCGTTATCTCCAGTTTGTCGGTGTGCTTTTCACTCACCACGACCGACGGAACGAGTATCCCTATATTCCGTGACTGCAAGTGAAACAGCGTTGATAGAATATCCATTAGCCCGCCCCTGTCTGGTTTCTTCGTAACACACGTGAATTCACACTTATCTGCCTTTGCTCGACTTCCCGGCCAATATCATGGGCGTTTCCACCGTAGATATTGTATGTGTTTTGCTGCTGAATTTGCGGCCCGGAGACAAACTTGCCCTGCAACATATTGCTCTGCAACTGGGGGATATACTCGCGCGTCTCCTTCGGTAAAAGGCCCATACCGTATTTCTCAACGTTACCCATGCCCCGGTTATAGGACGCCAGAGTCTTGCTCAATCCGCCACCCTTATCTCGCAATAGCTGACTAAGGTAACGCACGGCAGTTTCGGCAGATTTCATTGGTTCGAAAGCATCGCTGCCTTTCGGATCCAGGCCTTTCACCGTACCCGGCATCAACTGAAACAGCACGTGCGCGCCTGCTTTTCCCCCTGGGAACGGGTCTCCTCCGGATTCCGTTACAGCCGTGCCGCGTAATAATCCCGTGGAGAGGTTATACAGTCGCTCCAGATTCGCCAGCGCTGGGCGCAACCAGCCTTGCAATGCCTCCCCTTCTTTAGACGGCAGAGGCATCAACGCTTTACTGGATTTCTGAACACCTGACGAAATACGCCCAAACCAGGTATTGGCGACGGAGACAGACGTGTTGCTTTCCTGACGGCCTTTCGCTGCCTCCTGGCGTGAATCGGTTTGCGCCTTGTTCAGCGTGTTCAACTGCGGATTTCTGACGGACTGAGCTTGCAGCCCTGGCTCTGTTTCAGATACAGGCTGTAACGGCTTACTCTCCATCCACTCTGGCAGCGATTCGTGCGCGACATCAGCGACGCTGCCAGCCAGTCCAACGGCCACCTTTGTCACCCCTTTTACAACGGGGCTGTCAGAAAGGACTTTCGCCGCGTCTTTCACCAGCCCCCACGAACCGGAGAAATCATCCTTAACCCGTTTTTTAAGCACATCCACCAACGCACTAACGTATTTGATAGTGCTCTGAATGGATTCACTTATCGGGTCAAAAAGCCATTTACCGGAAAACTGCGAGGTGTCGATGTTCAGGAATTCAAAGAAGGCCTTCCCGGCACCAGCAATTGCGCCGCTCAGTTTCGTGATCTTTTCAAACAGGTCGCCGGAATCGCCCAGCCAGAGAGTTCCTTTGATAACACCAGCCTGTGCCTCCTCGATTTTCGAGAAGTCATCCAGGATCTGCTTACTTAGGTGATCAATGCTTCCTACCTGCACGTCTGACAGGCTGCTACCCATTTTATCGTCTGCCATACCCGCTATCTGACCGAACGCAGGAAGTGAGGTCATAAAGCGGTTACTGCTGACGGTCGCGGTATCGGCATTGTTGCCGATAGCCTTCGTCATTTGGGAATACAGCGCATTGAAATCATCCAGACTGCGACGCATCGCCACCAGTGTGTTTTCATCAATGCCAGGCATTAGCGCGTACTGGTTCGCGAGAAAAGACGTCATAGTGCTGAGTTTCTGATCCAGCCCGGAGAATATCGCCTCCATACTGCGAGCCTGCCCGTTAGCGTCGTGAGTATCCACGTTCAGGCGGCTCAGGCTCCCCTCACCGCCAGGATTACTACGCAGGAACCGGGCAAGCCCTTCCAGAGAACTTCGCACATCAGCAACACTCTTCCCTGTTTGGGATGCTGCGTACCCGGGCGCCTGGATATCCGCCACGGCCTCATCGCTGCGCTGTGGTGCCAAAGACAGATCGTCCAGCCCCGACGCGACTTTAGTCGTAAATCCCACGACAGACAGTGCCGCCGCCTCGACGGCCATGCCCAGTGCAATAACTCCTTCGGTTGCGCCCAAAATCGCGGCTTCAAATTTAGCGGCACCCGCGCCATCAACATCGAATCCCAGGGAGTGCAAAAATGATTTTATGGTTTCAGCATTCATTCCTGTTCTCTCTCCCAGCGCGCGATACGCGCATCGTTATCCGCTTTGATATCTATCCAGTCGTTCATGCGTGCGATATCCGCCAGATCAATGGAGCCATCTTTCAATGCGGTATAGGGGATAAAACCCGCCTGTACCGGACGGCGTAAATAGTCCTCGTCATCCGGCAGGGTATTGAGTGTCAGGCTGGCTGTTGGACCGCTGTCTCGCTCATAGGGGGGACGGGCAAAAAATTTCCCAGGTTATCGGCTGCCACCCGGCCAGCGATATTCAGCATGGTAAGCAGGTCAATATCCTTGAACATCAGTTCACCGTTACTGAAAACAGGCGTCCAGTTTCCGGTGATCGCTTTACGAGTCACCACCGACAGACACGGGAACAGAATCGCATTA
Source organism: Phytobacter sp. RSE-02 (assembly GCF_040578655.1). NCBI lineage: Bacteria > Pseudomonadati > Pseudomonadota > Gammaproteobacteria > Enterobacterales > Enterobacteriaceae > Phytobacter > Phytobacter sp. RSE-02. The sequence continues at coordinate 423,763 of NZ_JBEULY010000003.1, forward strand.
ACGTCCTCTTCGGGCATCCCTGCCACCACATCAGCGATTTTCGGCAGAATGGTACTAATGCTCTGTCCCGTTTTTTCACTTTCACCAGCAACTGCAGCGGCTTTATGCAGTGCTGACAGGTCAGGAACGATGCTCGACAGCACCGGCAATAATTTCCGGCAGACTTTCAACTGGTCAAAAACGCTCAGTTTAGTAGCGCGGTAATCCACACTATTGATCGTAAATTCCATCTGTTAAAACTCCCCCAACACTTGATCGATCTTGCCGCAGTCAAACGTCCAGGCGACGAGCGAAGCATCTTTTGCGTTAACGTGATCGGGCTGTTTGCTAAATGCCACACTACGGGCGACAGTGGTATCCCCGGATACATTGTTACGCACCAGAATCACGTTATTTCCCCAAAGAGAAGATGACATTGATTGCGCGTTACAGGCCAGGCTCAATTTCTTGTTTACCGGGGACGTTTTCAGCAAGTTGACGGTGATCGTGCCGTTTTTTCCGGCGTGCAATGAATGCATCACCTCACCATCAGCACCGATAGTCATGGTGTTTTTGGCATCTGCGAATGAGATGGTAATACCCGATTCGCCATTTGCCGAGCCGTAGCCAAGGTCAATTTCCCCCGTCGGACCTGCCAGGGTCGCCGTGACGTCCATAAAAGAATAAGTAGCCATTTTTTTTTCCTTATCGAACAACGTTAATCTGTACATCGGCGTAATGAACTGCGCCAGTCAGCTTGCAGGCCACCTGAATGAGTGGCGATTTACGGGCTTCACGGTCTGCCTGCGCCTGTTCAGCAACAGATTGCGCGTAGACGTAGTATCCCTTAGTCAGCGTGTCGCCGGATGCCAGTTGCCCAATAGGGCCACCGTTCCACACACCAGCCGCCACCAGCCCGTTAGTAACCGACTGATCCATAGACTGCTCTACGTTTGCCAGCAGCCGGGTAACGCCTGCGTCGGTCTGCGGAATTTTGGTCGTGCTGGTATAAAGCAGGTTAAAGAGGTTGGTCTGTACGTAGTTCTGCAGCCAGTCGAGGCCATGGCGTTCGTCGAAGAAGTCGCCATTAGCCATCACGCCCTGTTGCAGGATGGCGGTGTCGTTCTGGTAGTAAACAAAAACGTTACCGTTGATAGCATCGATGGCGGCCGCCTGGCCCATCGTCAGCGTTTCATACGTAATGCCCGGCTCCTGTTTGAATTTCAGGGTGATGGTGGTGTTGCTGCCCGTGAAATTTACCGTGAATGCGCGGCCAAACGCAGAAATCGCCGCGTACCTGCTGGACGAGCTGTATTGCCAGAAGGTGCGCGCATAGCCTGCTGCTTTCAATTTGTAGCCGAGATTGGTTGTGTCACCCGCAGTCAGTGTTTTAACGTCACTGGTGGTCACAGCCAGAATGCGGCTCAGACTGGACGCCTCAATCGCAGCAGCAACGGAAATCACATCCGCATCCACCAGCTCCGCGCTGTCAGCAATGGCCAGCCCGTACCAGGTGGTGTACTGCAGACAGGCATTCACCGCCGTAAGCAACGTTTCAATATTCCCCGTTTCGCCCGTGCCAATTGTTTTAGCCCAGCGGCCAATCAGCACTTGCATCGGTTTCGGTGATTGCCCAAAAAATACAGTCGCGGCGGCATACTCCGGCGCGTCAGTACCGAAATCTTTCCCAATCTCCTCTATGCTGGAATACTGACGAATGCGCTCCGATACCGGAATAACAGTCGATGTGCCGAGGATCAGCAGCGTACCAAAATTTCGACCCGTGGCCGCCTTAGGCGACATAATCACGTCGACGTTAACGACGTTTGATACAGGTAAACCCTGTGCCATAACTTACTCTCCGTAAAATAATGTAGGTGTGGACTGGATAGTTTTGATGTTAAAACTGCGGGTGTTTTTGCGTTGTAACGTCACATTGATGTCGTACCGGCGCACCCACTGGTTGTTAATTAATTCGGGAACGTTAGAAATTTTTCCTGCTTCCACCAGCGAAAGCCCGGCTGCACTCCGCAACGTGATGTTGTTCTGTTCGATGTAGAGGCCATCGTGAAAACGCGACGCCATTGCAGAACCTTGTGGGCCATAGAAACTGGCCTGCACCGTTACCAGTTCCCAGGTCCATTGCTCGCTCTGTTCGTCAGTGACCTGCACGAGTGCTGGCATGGCGTCACCGGGCAGAACGGTTATTCCGAACAATGCGCATGTTGCTCCGTCATTCGGGATAGATGATTGTGGATCGGTCCAACGCGGGAACACCAGGGAGGCATCCAGCCCGGTGACGCCGCAGATCCAGCGGCTGATTTGCCGCTCCAGTTCCTGGTCATACTCCGGGTCCGTGCCGACGGGCGTCAGGTACCCCGGTTCTGTACTGTCATTACTCAATCAAGGCACCTCCGATAAAAGGGATATCTTGCGGCGAATGGGCTGCAAAGTTGTCTTCATTCCGCATCTGAATCTGTCGGTGGCAAAACCCGCCTGGAGTTAACAACTCGACAGGGCTCACAACGGATAAATCTTTCTTCGGAATGCATATGCGACGCACAATAAAAAGCCCCGCTATTACGAGACGCTATATCAAGAGATGATTTTAAGGTTGCAGACAGTTAGCATTGTATATTCCCGTAATTGGCTTACTCTGCATGTCGCCCACACACCCATATATTTTCACATCATTTTAAGAAATTAATAGAATTAACTTCCGGACTTTCAAGCTTCTATTTTTAAAATCATTAAGCCGTGACCGAAGCCTGAAACTATTCTCGGTTAAAAATCCCGATAATCGTTTATGTAATTTATCGCCGATAATATCTACGCCTTCAAAAAATTAACGAGTGGACTATATCAGCAATATGCAAAGTTTTATTTAGTCACTGAATTATCAACAACGCCAATAAGCGAGCCGTCACGCGCTCGGGTAATATTCAGTTGAGCATTATCCGCTTTACGTTTAACCAGTACGTTAATGTCTTTCATAGCGTCGCCATTCAGATCTGACTGTACGGACAACGCGATCGGCTCGAGAGTATCATCGCTGGAGAACGGGATATAAGAAACCGTATTGTTCGCCGCGATAACCTTTACGCCCACTGCGCCGGTATCTGCATCCTGATAAAGGTTGTATACCGTTCCGTCTGCTGCATCCGTATCGTACATGACGTAATTCCCTACCGGAGAAACGGCGCTGGTAATCATAACGCCATCAATATCCGCCCCGTCAGTTCCGGTAACAGCGGAAGAACTGTTACTGGTATCTACAATTTTCACGTACGGGTAAGAAAGGAGAGGATCAACCTGGCTATCAATATTGAAACCCAGCCATGAGCCTGTACCGCCAGAGGCTTTCGCTGATGTTGTGGCGGTCAGTTTTTTGTACGTGACATTATCCGTTGAAATATAGACATCAAATGAATCCCACCAGCCACCTTCATAAACATACAGATCGGCAGCTGAGGTGCCGTCAGCTTTAAGCGCATTCGGCCCAAACTGCAAAACGATATTGCCTGATTTACCTAAAGAGACCAGAGTACCGTCGGGTGCACCAAACGCACTTTTCGGCAGCGCCGAGTTACCCGACGCACCGGACCCCGGATTATACGAAACAACCTGAGTAGCAAATCCCACTGCAGTACCGGGGGAGTCAGGATAAGTCAGGTATTTTTCAGCGTGAGCAGATAAAGACAAAAGGCAGATAAATGCAAAAATACATTTTTTCATTACGTTTCCTTAGATCAGGATGATACTGGCCGTGATCTCTTTTAGTGAGGTGGGAATTCTGTTTCAGCAGCGCAGTGACTACGCCAGGAATTGTTATGAATCAGGATGTCTTTCTTTGTGTTCGGGTCCATTACCCGGATGTCTTCTAAAGTCAGGTAGACTGGCTTTGCCCAGTCGCAGGCAGTGTCGATAACGTCAACCTTTGCGGGTCCAGTTGTCGCGCAGCTCCCGATCAATATCGTCATCAGGCATATGGTTAATAGTCTGCTGTACATCGCTGGCCTCTTTGATGACTTCAACCCGGCGTTTAGTGGCGGCGATAGCAGCGGCAGCGGTCTGCTCCTGCGCGTTGGCCTGAGCTTCTGCCTTACCCTGACTCTTTCCGACACGGTGTGTACCAAACAGAAGAAGGGCCAGAGTGATAATGCCGCCGATAATGGCTTCCAGGGCGCCCATCACTTCGGGTCCGAAGCTGCAGGCTGTTTTACCAGGTGACCAACGATGCCGCACACCGCCACAACCGCAGTGATTGCCCCCATCCAGCTCGCAGGGATCATTGCTTTGACGTCATCGGGTAATTGTGACCAGATAACGGGAATTGTCCCGGCGACAGCAAGAGCCTGAACGCTGAATAACTTCCAGCTTTGTTTCCAGTTTTCGATAACCATCATTCCCCCAATGCGCGTATTGCGCGGTTGTAACGATCAAGGCGGTCACTGATGCCGTTCTGACCGCCGTTAATAATTTGCGTGACCCGACCCACGTCGCCGGGATATTTCAGACAGCCGAGAGTGACGTAAAACCATGCGGCTGATCGAGCGGCATTGACATCTTCTTCCAGCAGTTCAGGGTAGGTAACAAGGTCAAGTTTCAACGCGACACCACAGCGCCGGTAATTGTTCAGGAAGGTAATGCCAATCAGTCCACGTCCCCGAAATTTCCAGCCATCACCGGGAGCGGTGTTACCAAAACGCTTGCTGTAAACCAGGTTGGCAATCGCGCGCTGACGCTCTACGGGTAAAACTTTCTCATCTGGCTTGCGTCCGAGCGCCTGAGCCTGCTGCGGGGTGATACGCCCCGCACGGACAAAACCCGCAAGACCTGAAACGCTGTAGTTAAAATTTTCCACCAGCGCGCTAAAGCTGGTGCTTTCATGTCCGGCCTGGGCAATAAACATTGCCTGGTCGATTGTGCTGGTAAGGCCAAACTCGGCCATCGCGTCGTTAAGTGGCTGGAGCCAGCGCGAAGCTAAACCGGCGTCAATGGGGACCGCCTTTTGGAACTGATTGAGATTCATTGAACTTTTACCCCGGTAAACCGCTCCCAGAAATACGTCAGTGCGACCGATCCCATCGAGCCGCTAATTCCGGCAGTAGCCAGAATCATGTAAATACTCAGGCCACTTTCAATGCTAATTAACCCACCAATGACACCGGTGAAACCTGAGACGACCATTTGAGCTAACGCGTTTACCCAACTCCATGCTGCTTTGTTTTGTCTGATATCGATCAGATAGCGAACCAGGCCGCCCCAGCCGGCAATGACCAGCAGAACAATCCAGGTAACCCCGGCAATACCCTCTTTATCGTGCATACACTTAGCCATAGATTCACCTCCGATTGAGTCGGGGTGCTATATGAGAGAGATCTGGCCTTCGGGCTCTTTCGTAAAAAGTGAAGGTTGTGTGCGATTCCCGAGGCCAGAAATGAAAAAGGCCCGCCGAAGCGAACCTTTGTTTACGTTAATATTTTTACACTGCGCTCAGCTCAAGGGTTTGCCCGAGAGCCACCAGCGCGTTTTGAAGGGTGGCGATTTTTGTTGAATGGTGTAAGTGCAGAATGCGCGTTACATCCTGCGGTCGCGCATCAATTATTCAGGCCAGTTCAGCGTTTGTAACCCCACGCTGAACAACGGCATTCAATGCACAAAAACAGCAATGCACAAAAACAGCAAACCCCGCCAGTAGGCAGGGTTTTATAATTTATTTCTTACGAGCGTTAATACGCATGATTAGAATCATACAGGACACGTTTATGCAAAGTCAACAGCGTCATGCAAAAAGTTATCGTCATTTATCCGGGCGCATCAATAAGAGGTCACCTTCTCGAATTCTGACGCAGCATGTTTCTCTTCTTTATGAAGCGTATCCACTAGCCTTTCAAAGAAAGGCTTCCAGTTGCGTGACCATGACGACTGATGAAGGTCTGGTAAATACGTCAGGATGGCGCGATGGACCGTTGCAGAAGAAACAGTCGAAAATCCATGGCCATTGCAACGCTTGCATGTTTTGAACACGGGAGCCCCCTTTTCTTTCGTCGCCTTACGGTCGAGTATCTCGCCTTTACCGCCACAGCGACATCGGGCGCTTAGTAGGCCTTTGCCCTCGCAGGCTTCGCATTTGACCGGGAAAATCTCCGTTACCTCTGTCCATTTTTCCCAGTCGGACGGATGAACCGCGCGGGATCGGCTGGCCCAGTAAGGCGCCTTTCCCCACGGATAAGAGACTTTGCGTGTGACCTGCGTCCTGGTCGTTTTTCCGGTACCATTGCAACTGGAGCAGGTTGCGTCACTTGCCGCCGAACGTGAGTAATCCGCGAAAGCGAATTGTGCCAGCAACAACATACAATGACAGAATTGCCCGCCAGCCGCCTTTCGGACATTCTTCGGTGCAATCTCCATTGCGTGCCGTACCAGCATCTGCACCGCCAGTTGCTCATCAGATTTGCTAACGCCAGCTTTACCCAAAAAAGCGGCAAGTCCAAAGCGTGCCCGTGTGCTGGTGGTACCCATGGCAGCTTTAACATCAGTACCAGTAAGACGATCCGGAGAAGTCCCTTTTATGCTGTCGCTAATCTGCATACCCTGAGGGCTAAAATGTTTGAGTGATGATTCCAGTTTCATTTTAAAAACCCCTTCTCTCCAGATTTACTGAGTGCGAAAAATCCCCTCGGCGTGCCGAAGGTTTCTGCGATGCGATAATGCGCCGGAGCGCCGGTACTGGGATTGAAATTACAGAGACCAGGAGTGCGGACGTTGAGTGCGCGCCCGTACACGTATTTGGTGAGATCGATTTTTTTCATGCGGCGTAATCCAGCAACTGAGCGGCGGCGTTTTCAGCGGCCTGCGGTGTGGGAAATGCCCGAAACGCGTCGAAGGATTTCACCAGACTGCTATTTCTGGCGCGTATCCCGGCTTGTTCGCGAAGATATTGCTCTGCTAATTGCAGAAGGGTTTTCTCATGCCCGGCATGGTGTGCGACGAGCTGTACATAACCTCGAAGCAGCTTTTCATCGGCCGAAAAAATTGCACCGCCGCCAGGCTGCCAGTAATCAAAGCCCAGGTTAAGGAGCGCAAAGAATTTCCGGTGAAACGCCGGGTTACGCGCTTGCCTGAAATCAGCATACAAAACAGCACCCGGTTTAACCTTTGAATTGATAAAGGCCCGTGTGTCGGGTGTAGCGGGAATTAATACCCCGCCAGTAGATTTGATAAAGCTATACTGCGCCATCGGTTCCCCCGTTAACGCAGCAGTTGTTCAGTAAGTGGTTACCGGTTGTTCAGGCCAGCCCACATTTTATACCTTAACGCACCCGTTTTTAGTGATCGTGTAACCAGCCATTTTTGCTATTTCAATCAGAGCATTAAGTGATGCCACATATTCATTTTCGTGCACCTGGCGCACGCTGCAGATAACACCGTTTTTACACGTTATAAGGACACGTCCATCCGCTGGGAGTTGCTCTGTTACCTCCTCAATTTCAATCACGTGTCACCTCAGAGTACTGTATATAATAACAGTATTTATACTCTCCAATCATCCGTAGTGCAAATACTTAGGATCACTATTTCTGGAAAATTTACAAAATTTCCTTTTATTACCAAAAGGTTAACAAACCGCCTGTGATGGCGGTTTTATCATGATTTTCTGACAGGTTATGACATCAGGCTGCGATTTCTTTAGCAGAACACACCTCAGGCAGAGTGGTTGTAACCTGTGGCGCAGCAAACGGGGGCGGTGCCGGAACCAACACGGAGCGGCTGCGGGCGCGTGCACCGGCCTTCATGTGCCACACAATGACATGGGTCCAGTCGCAACCGTCGTCGGCGTATTTGGTGCGATCAACATAGATAATAGCGGTCATCGTCTTTCCTCGGTTTGGTCAATAGCGCTGGTCAGGCGCGGTTAAAAGGCTTCTTTGCTGTACTTCTGGTCGTAACGGTATGGCTTTTTAGGATGACTTGCCTCCAGTTGGCTGCGGGTTTTCTCTCTTGCGCAATGCTGATCAATGGGCAGGAAATGCCCGTTACGAAATTCCTGATAAATCACTGTCCCGGCTGCGCTAAAGCGGGATTTTCCAAGGATGACCTCCGCAACGTTAGTTGGTGGCTTATCCAGGGTGTAAACGTCCTCGCGGTATAAAAACAGAATGCTGTCAGCGTCCTGCTCGATAGAGCCAGAATCGCGAAGATCAGACATGACCGGACGGCGCTGTGCCGCCGGGCGCGTGTCCACGGCGCGGGATAACTGGCTCAGGGCAAATACCGGGGTATGCAGGCGCATCGCCATGGTTTTCAGGCTTCGGGAAATGTGCGCGACGGCGAGATCGTGACGCTCGGCTTTGGGCTTTTTAATCAGGCCCATGTAATCGACCATGATCATGGACAGATGCGGATAACGCCGTTTATGGGTTTCGGCGATAGCCCGGATTTGCTCAACGGTGAGATCCGTTGCATCAACAATCCATATATCCCTGTTATTCAGTAGCTCCAGCGCGCTTGTCAGTTGCGCCCAGTCCCCATCCTCCATATCTTTCGGATTACGCAGGCGCGAAACTGACATATTCCCGGTGCCCGCGATCGAACGCTCAACAATTTGCCCGGCATGCATTTCCATACTGAAAACCAGCGCGCCTCCGCCACGTCCGGAGACCGCATGAACAATGTTCAGACTGAATTCGGTTTTGCCCATACCCGGGCGGCCAGCAACAACCACTAAATCGGTGGTGTTAATGCCGCCTGTCGCCCGATCCAGGTCTTCTATACCTGTCATTAAATTGCGGGTTTCAGCATCACCATTTATCCGTTTTTGAACCGTATTCATGTAGCGCGGCAACAGATCCTGGATGTGCACCGGCTGAACATGGCCGGTGTCGGCGGTCATATCCAGCAACTGCGCGATAGTGTTCTCTGTTATCTGGTCACGCTGGTCCTGATTGACGGCATTGCGTATGCCGTCAGCACCATCCTGCAGCAAGCGTGCCATTTCTCGACTACGCCATGCCTTAACCATTTTTGCGGCGTATCCCTTGAGGTTCGGCACAGTAGCGGGTTGTTTGCAGATTTCCGCCAGGTTACCCAGGGTCCCCTGCCCGCCCAGCGCCTCACTCACAAACAGCAGGTCGATCATGCCGTCCGTCAGTGCCTGTTTTTTTATCTCAGCAAATGCCCGGCGGTAAAATCCAGTGCTGAATGCCGTGTCTGGCGTCGTGGCTATAACGTCAAACGCGTCTGGCGTTGCGCCGCCGTTCAGCAGCCCGGCCAGCACGATTGATTCCAGTTCCTGCGGCGTCACAGTGCCCCCTCACGTGTTTTGCGGAGCGTTTCAGGCTTCATTAGGTAGTCAAAGCTGGCACGCCAGCCGTCGTCGTGTTCACCACCGAAATAAAAATCAGAAGCGGTTTCACGGAATCTCTCGAAGTAACCCAGGAATGCCCCGGTTGTCTGGTTTTTCATGTGCGCAGCCAGACGGATAATTGAGCGACGACGGTCGGCGTCCAGTTCTGCTATCGGCATAAGCCCGGCAAAAATTTGATTGAAACCCTCCATGACAGCCGCCGGGTCAATGTTTGCCTCAGTAATGGCCCATTTTTCAGCGTCAGCGATATATCCATCGAACCGGTTCACGCGGCAAATATTCACCGGTTTTGGTAAGCCGCTACCGCGTCGATTCCAGGTTGCCAGCACCCAGCGAATAACCAGTCTGATGTCGTCCAGGCTATATGCTGTCCGGGTGCTTGTCGGTGTCAGCAATACAACGAACGGTTTCATGTCACGGCAGCGGGTCTCTGTTTTGGCGTTGTAGTAGTCCAGGGCTTTTTGAGCGTCAGCGTGAATTCCCATATCCTCCTCCTGCTGGGGATAAGGGGGATCTTTTGGATCAATGGATGATTCAGAATAGTGACCGATTCTGGTGCCACCAGCTGGCATAGGGGGAGTGCTTCCTGGCGGCATACCTGTGTCTTCTTGTGGCACAGGGGGTATGCTTTTTCGCGGCACAGGTTTATCAAGATTTAACGTATAAATGTTTGATGCATTGCCCTTTCCATTTTTAACGCCTGGACGATTAAATTTTTGTAGTAAGCCCATTTCAATCAGGGCTTCAACATGTTCGCGCACGGCACTACGACTGCATTCACAGTGATCGGCAATATGTTGGTACGACGGCCAGCATTCACCGTTGTCGTTGGCGTTATCAGCCAGCTTGATAAGGACCAGTTTACGAATTGGGTTGCCCGTTTTAATGCTCATGGCGCGGGCTGTTAGCGTCATGCTCATCGTTAGATCCCCAACAATTCAGCCTGGTATCGGCCCACGTGTTCATCATTAGCTGTAGACAGGCGTTGTCTACGAGTTTCAGCTTTTCGCGATCCAGGGGCGTCCTGGTTTTCCGCGTAAATCTGCACCGCATAAATTTCCTCTTCGTCAGAAATAAATACCGGCTCAGCATTCAGGCGAAAGCCATTAAGCCATGTAAGACATTGTGTTTGCATTGGTCTTTCCTCGGCACAGTTAAACGCTGGTCAGGCGCTGTGTTTCCTACTGGGTCTGTAAGGCGCATGCAACGTGCTGCGGTCGGCCTCTCGCATCGAACAGCAGCGCAACAATCGCTGCCGCAAATTTTTTAATTGCCACGCAGATCAAATACTGGGCGGTCATTCCCAGTCTGCCAGCTCCTGTTGCTAAGCTGCATCATGGGTTGAATGGCTGCGATTTTTGTAAGCCTCAGGGTCATATTTCAAAATCCCTTCTGTGATCAGCGCTAATCGAGCGGCCTTACCTTCTGGCACCAACTCACCCCATGCATATACGGTCGGTGCTTTCACACCGGCGGCCTCAGCAAGCTTTTTCTTACTACCGAAATGGTTGATCGCTTCTCTTGTTAACATGTCTCCTCCCGTTTGTTAGATTTTCCTAACAAACTAGGTGTTCGAGATAACGAAGTCAAGGGAATTTAGAATTATCTAACTATGACGATGCCAGGTGAGCGCATTAGAGCGCGCAGAAAAGAATTGAATCTTACCCAGAGGGCGTTAGCCAAGCTGGTTAAAGTCGCGCATGTTACTATTTCACAATGGGAAACTGGAGATAGTGAACCGGGGGGCAAGAACCTCTTTTCCCTTAGTTCGGCCCTGCAATGCTCACCTACATGGATTCTTTACGGCGACGAAAACAGCGCCCCCGGCGACCCCATTCCCCCGCAAAATCAGCTAAACGAGAGTGAAAAAGAGCTGTTATCGCTATTCGCATCCCTTCCCGAGTCTGAAAAAGAGCGACATTTGTCCGACTTGCGTGAAAAAGTGGCAGAGTTCAATCGGTTGTTCGAAGAATTGCTCAAAGCAAGAAACAATAAATAATTAGTTATTTTTCAATCACATAACTTTATCTTTACTCGCAATGTTCGTTTTATCTAATTTTAAAGTTGCATAAAGTGTTAGATGTATCTAAATTAATCATACCAACAACGCACTAACCACGCGGCAGTTGTTCAGTAAAACGTTCTGACAGTCTGGAAAGACAGACAAAGGATCCGAGGTAAGATCCGGAGTGAATTGCAGTTGCACTGACAGCAATCAGAAGATAAGCACCTGACACCACAACCTTGAAGATGTAAAAAAGCCCACCGAAGTGGGCTCTTTTACCCCGAGCGGAGACCAATCCATCGGGTAGTGGCAACGGGAGACCAATCCCGCGCCGAGGAAAGACCAACGACTATGCCGTGGCCCGGCTGAAAGTATATCACAGGAGTCGCTATGGAAGCGCACACCACCACGCTTTCAACTCATCTGTATTTAAACCCGCACGCCAGAAACAAGCTTATGGTCTCCATGACGGATATGTGCAGTCCGATGCCGCAAGACATGTGCCACATCCCGTTTTAGCCGCGCCTGACCAGCGCAAATCCATCAATTGAGGAAAGACCATGATCAGTTTTAACGCATTATTTGAGTCCAAAAAGTTGACGCGGCAAGCTGATGGGCTGGATGCAGGTGTCTGATAAGGGGAGTTTGATTCAGCAGGCCAAAACAGAAAGTCAGGCGCTGAACTACAACCGAAGAGTGCAAAGCAGTCTGAGACGTGATCGCGCGGTTATTGGGGAAAATCACTGTTAAGGCAAATGGCGGGGTGAGCTATTCTTCTCGAAAAGTCTTTTTATTCTTCGCCTCAAAAACAAAGGGCTTACCTAATGGTAAGCCCTTGTTTAATCTGGCGGAAGCGCAGAGATTCGAACTCTGGAACCCTTTCGGGTCGCCGGTTTTCAAGACCGGTGCCTTCAACCGCTCGGCCACACTTCCGGAATGAGGCGCACTATAAACATCCCCGATGCATCTGTAAAGCCCTGAAATGTTCATATGCCTGAAAAACAGCCAAATGTGTGTTAATCGCCTGAAATAACAACACACTGACCATTTTACAGCCGTTTTTTTATGGCGACAGCACCTCAATGTTTTTTGATGTACATATCCTTCGTTAAATAATACCCGAGCCTGTCCGGGTCAAACCCGCCGACCCACGGCTTCACAAGATGCACGCGGACATAATGGTAAACCGGGATCGCCGGAACATCTTGCCCCAGGAAATCTTCCGCCTGCTGGTAATATTTGCTTCGCTCGGCGAGATTGCTTGCTTTGGCAGCATTTCGTAATGCGTCATCGTAAGCCGGATTACTGTACTGCGAGGTATTCTCGCTATCGCCTGTACGGAAGTTATTCAAAAAGGTTGCGGCATCATCATAGTCGGCATTCCAGGCATAGCGAACCAGATCAAAATGACCGGTATGCATGGCATCAAGCATCGTTTTCCACTCCTGGTTTTGCAGCTTTGCCTCTACTCCCAGGTTTTTCTTCCACATCGAACTAACGGCAATCGCGATGCGCTGATGGGTCTCCATGGTGTTATAAAGCAGATTAAACGACAGTGGATGCGCCTCATTAAACCCGGCTTCATTGAGCAATCGCTTCGCTTCTGCAATCCGTTGTTCCTGTGGCCAGGCGGCGTAATCCGGTGCGGATAAAGTTACTCCACCAATTTCTGGCTGGCTGATTAACCAGGCAGGACGCTGCCCCTGCCCCATCACCTTATCGGCAATAATATCTTTATCCAGCGCCATATTGAGCGCCCGACGTACGCGCGGATCGTTGAACGGTGCTTTAGTGGTATTGAATTCGTAGTAATAGGTCGCCAGCAACGGCGAAACGTTGACCTGATCGCCGAGCGTCTTTTTCAACTGGGCAAACTGATTTACCGGCACGGTATAGGTGATATCTATCTCACCGGCTTTATAACGGTTTACATCGGCGGTTTCAGAAGAGATGGGCAGATACGTCACTTTATTGACGACCGTCGCGCTATTATCCCAGTAGCGCGTATTGCGTACCGCGACGATACGCTCATTGACTACCCAGTCGCTAAGTTTGTAGGCGCCGCTGGTAACAATATGTTCAGGCTTGGTCCATTTTTCGCCAAAGCGGTTGATCAGTATTTTATCGACCGGCACCATTGCCGGATGCCCCAGCATAGCGAGGAAAGCCGCCGTCGGCTGCGTCAGGCGAACCTCCAGGGTATTATCATCCAGCGCCTTGACACCCAGTGTCTCGGGCGCTTTTTTTCCAAGAGCAATGTCGGCGGCATTTTCTATATGCATGTTGCCGGGGTAGCTGGCATAGGGAGACACGGTTTTCGGATCGACGAGTCGCTGCCAGCTCCAGACGAAATCTTTTGCCGTAATGGCCGTGCCATCAGACCATGTCACGTCAGGGCGCAAATGAAACACCCATACCGTGTTGTCTTTGTTTTCCCATGATTGCGCGAGACGAGGCTCAACAGAGCCATCTTTTTTTACCGCAACAAGTCCATCGAATAAATCTCTGATAATCCCGAATTCGACATCGCTTTCTACTTTATGCGGATCGAGAGACGCAGGTTCGCTACCATTGTTACGCACCAGCTCCTGCTGGGCCGCCAACTCAGTTCCTGCGGGAACTGTCGCCGCGCTTAACGACGCGGAGGCGCTCATAATGCCTAACGCTAAGGCGCTTAGGGTAATACGGGTAAAATATCGTGATTTCATCTTTTTTGCCCTGATTATATTCCTGATGACGACGCGACTTCTTTCTTAGCGCGCTCAAGTCATCAGAGCAATATTTTTCAGTGACATATAAGACACTGGTATGGTTATTTTCTTCAAATGCGCGCTTATGCTTAATTTTTGAGCATTTGAAGCATATTTAACCAAATGGATTTGCTTGCTTTTTGAGTAAAGATGGGTAAAACAACTTTGTAAGGAAACGGGGATTTCCTATCCTCGACATTTAATGACATCTGTTATGTTAAAAGAGAGTGCCTCATGGATCGTATTATTACCTCTTCGCGCGACCGTTCATCGTTGCTTAGCACCCATAAAGTGCTGCGCAATACCTATTTCTTACTGAGCCTGACGCTGGCTTTTTCCGCCATCACGGCAACCGCAAGCACCGTGCTGATGCTGCCCTCTCCGGGCTTAATTCTGACGCTGGTTGGGATGTACGGCCTGATGTTCCTGACCTATAAAACGGCGAACTCACCAGCGGGTATTTTTTCGGCCTTCGCTTTTACCGGCTTCCTGGGTTACATCCTGGGACCAATCCTGAACGCTTACCTGTCTGCGGGCATGGGCGATATCATCGGCCTGGCGCTCGGGGGGACCGCACTGGTGTTCTTCTGCTGCTCAGCATATGTGCTGACAACGCGCAAAGACATGTCCTTCCTCGGCGGTATGCTGATGGCCGGTATTGTGATTGTGCTGGTCGGGATGGTTGCCAATATCTTCCTGCAACTTCCGGCGCTGCATTTAGCTATTAGCGCAGTGTTCATCCTGATTTCCTCAGGCGCAATCCTGTTTGAAACCAGCAACATCATTCACGGCGGCGAAACCAACTATATTCGCGCAACCGTGAGCCTGTATGTGTCGCTTTACAACATCTTTGTAAGCCTGCTGAGCATTCTGGGCTTCGCCAGCCGCGACTAATCGCGTCATCGTGCATTACCAGGGCCCCGCTTATGCGGGGCTTTGTTTTTTGCTACACTCCCCGCGTTATTGACTCACCTTGCGAACGACCATGATCTTTGACGGTAAAGAAATTGAAACCGATAGCGAAGGCTATCTGAAAGACACGACTCTGTGGAATGAAGCACTGGCGTCGGCGATTGCCGAAAATGAAGGTATCACCCTCGCAGAAGAACACTGGGAAGTGGTGCGCTTTGTGCGCGAGTTTTATCTGGAATTCAATACGTCGCCCGCCATTCGCATGCTTGTAAAAGCGATGGCTAACAAATTTGGTGAAGAAAAAGGCAACAGTCGTTATCTGTATCGCCTCTTCCCGAAAGGACCGGCAAAGCAGGCAACAAAAATTGCCGGCCTGCCAAAACCGGTAAAGTGCATTTAATAGCGAATCCCAAAATTCGTCCATTCTCTGCCGGGTTGATGAGGCTCTGTTAAGACCTTTTCAACCCTGGCGCTGCGCGGTCCACCGGCTTTCAGCCAGGTAATGAGTTGCTCCACTTTCTCGTTATCGCCACAAGCGACAACCTCTACACTGCCGTCGTCCATATTGCGCGCGTAACCGGTTACCCCCAGACGCTGCGCCTCACGTTGCGTGCTATAACGAAACCCGACGCCCTGGACCATGCCATGAACCCAGCATATTACGCAATTCGATGTTGTCTCGTTCGCCATAACCACCACCTCACACGCAGAATTAGTCTCTCTTTTAATAGTAGAAACGTTAATCATCAGCGTACAGTTTTAGGTAAACATCCATAATGCTCGCGGAACCTGGCAGTAAAACGCGAACCCGAAAGATACCCACAGCGTGAAGCTATTTCGCCAATAGGCAAGGTAGTGGATTGTAGCTGTGACAAGGCAAGCGACATGCGAACCTCTTCGACAATTTGCCGGTAACTTTGAAACTCATCTTTAAGCCGTCTGCGTAAAGTGGATTCGCCAATAGCAAGTTGCCCTGCTATCTCTTGCACACTCCAGTTTTTTGCGGGAGATAACATGACAATTTGTCGCACCTGCTCGGTCAGACTATAACGACGCTCAATCAGAAGTGGACCCGCAACCCCCTCTTCAAGCAGTGCTAACAAAAGCCCCATCGCCTGATGTTTTTGTAATTTTTCCGGAAAATCATGGCGAACCGCATGCAATAAATTGTCCCACATAAATGCCAGATCATGACTTAGAGGAGCGCATACGGACACAGGCCTGGCGGCAGGGAAATCGCGTACATATTGTGTTTTAAACTCTGTGAGCAGATCGGGCGATAATACTAATAAATCGGAGTGAAACTGGCCATGTACTGGCTGATTAATGATTTCGAGAGAGGTATTTGCCGGAACAATAATAAGCTCATCAGGTGTCGCGACAACCCGATTATCTTCCTGAATAATAACTTTGCTTCCCTGAGTAATATGGCAAATGGCAGCACTGAAAAGCTTTACACGATGCAGACGATGCAGATGGTTCGAACGGACTTCTGCCGCCGTTAACGTTTTATGCTGAAACTGGACTTTCTGCACCGTGTCACCTTTATCTTCCGTAGGTTGCTGTGAAACTCGCTTTTGCAATGACATTACTGTTGAGCATATAGCCAACCAGAGCACCACTTGCATTGCTATCGATGGGCAGTTTATCAGTACTCAGTGCCCATACGGTGAATTGATACGGATGCGGTTTATCGCCGACAGGAGGACATGCCCCCCCAAAGCCCGCATAGCCATAATCGTTTCGCCCCTGAACTGCCCCGTCAGGCAACATAGGGCTCTTTTCATCTCCCGCGCCCGTTGGGAGTGTTTGTGTTTTCACCGGTATGTTCACCACCGTCCAGTGCCACCAGCCGCTTCCCGTCGGGGCTGAGGGATCATAAACGGTTATCGCAAAACTTTTGGTTCCTGCTGGTGGATTATGCCAGCCCAGTTGCGGAGATGTATTGCCGCCATGACAACCAAATCCCGCAAAAACCTGTTGTTCTGTTAAACGATGGTTCTGAATATCCGCACTGCTGAGGCTAAACGTCTCAGCCGCGAAGGCATTAACGCTCCCGGCGGCCAAAAAAATTAAGACGGTGAAGGTGATTTTTTTCATTGTATTTCCTCGTTGATGTTGAGAAATACAATTTAAGATTTAGCGTGCGCAGACGTTGTGCCTGAACGTTTTGTTTTTGTGCCGAAACGCTCACCCCATCAGGCGGGTGCCTGGCCCGGACATGTGTGCTACCCTACGCGCCGTTTAATTATCAAGAGCCGGGCCGATATCCCCCGGTTAATATTGACGTTCGTCAGAGGTTCCCCGGTATGACCGAATCTACAAGTGCAAGGTTTCCCCGTTTAGTGTTAGCCAAAGGGCGCGAGAAGTCCTTGCTGCGCCGCCATCCCTGGGTGTTCTCCGGCGCCGTAAGCCGTATGGAAGGAAAAGCCCGTCCCGGTGAGACTATCGACATTGTCGATGCGCAGGGTAAATGGCTGGCGCGCGGCGCCTTTTCGCCGGAATCGCAAATTCGCGCTCGCGTCTGGACTTTCGACAAAGACGAGCTCATCGACATCGCGTTTTTTACCCGCCGCCTGCAGCAGGCACAGCAATGGCGTGACTGGCTGGCAGAGCGCGACGGGCTGGACAGTTACCGTCTGATTGCAGGTGAATCCGATGGTTTACCGGGCGTTACCATTGACCGCTTCGGTAATTTCCTGGTACTGCAATTGCTTAGCGCTGGTGCTGAATATCAGCGCGCTGCCATTATCTCTGCGCTGCAGACACTCTACCCGCAATGCTCCATCTACGATCGCAGCGATGTTGCGGTACGTAAAAAAGAGGGGCTGGCGCTCGCGCAGGGTCCGGTTGTGGGAGAGTTGCCGCCTGATCTGCTGCCAATCCAGGAAAATGGCATGAAGCTGTATGTCGACATTAAGGCCGGCCACAAAACCGGCTATTACCTCGATCAACGCGACAGCCGCCTGGCAACCCGCCGTTACGTTGCCGACAAGCGCGTCCTTAACTGTTTCTCTTATACGGGTGGTTTCGCCGTGTCCGCTCTGATGGGCAATTGCCGTCAGGTGGTGAGTGTGGATACCTCCCAGGAAGCGCTGGACGTTGCCAAAAAGAACGTTGAGTTAAACAAGCTTGACCTCAGCAAGGCTGAGTTCATTCGTGATGACGTTTTCAAACTGTTACGCAAATATCGCGATCAGGGCGAGACGTTTGATGTCATCGTCATGGATCCACCAAAATTCGTAGAAAATAAGAGTCAGCTTCAGGGCGCATGTCGTGGCTATAAGGATATCAACATGCTCGCTATCCAACTGTTGAACCCCGGCGGCGTGTTACTGACTTTCTCCTGCTCCGGCCTGATGACCACAGATTTATTTCAGAAAATCATCGCCGACGCCGCAATAGATGCTGGCCGTGATGTACAATTTATAGAGCAGTTCCGTCAGGCCGCCGATCACCCGGTGATCGCTCCCTACCCGGAAGGACTGTACCTTAAAGGGTTTGCCTGTCGCGTCATGTAACTTGATTTTTGGAGCCTTGCCCGCATATCTGCGGTCATATACAGGTTCCCGGGAGGTGACAATGATTGCCAGCAAATACGGTATTGGTCAGCAGGTTCGCCACTCGCTGCTGGGCTATCTTGGCGTAGTGGTGGATATTGACCCTGAGTATTCACTCGACGAACCGTCAGTCGACGAGCTGGCGGTTAACGATGAACTCCGGGCTGCGCCCTGGTACCATGTGGTGATGGAAGATGATGACGGCCAGCCGGTACACACCTATCTGGCCGAAGCACAACTGACCAGTGAAATTCAGCAAGAACATCCTGAACAACCTTCGATGGATGAGCTGGCGCGGACGATCCGCAGGCAACTGCAGGCACCCCGCCTGCGTAACTGACAACACCCCGCAATGCGGGGTGTTTTTATTTTGCGAGTCCTAACCGCGGGATTTCAATAGCCGGACATCTGTCCATCACGACCTTCAATCCCGCCTCACTGGCCAGCACGGCGGCCTGTTCGTTGATTACGCCAAGCTGCATCCATAATGTTTTCGCGCCGATGGCAATAGCTTCCTGGGCAACGCCCCATGCCGCTTCGGAATTACGAAATACGTCAACCATATCCACTTTTTCCGGCACATCAGCCAGCGTGGCATATCCTTGCTGCCCCAGAAGCGTTGCACCGGCTACTTTCGGTGATACCGGAATAACGTGGTAACCCTGGTCAAGCAAATACTTCATGACCCGGTAACTCGGCCGGTCAGGTTTGTCACTCGCCCCCACCAACGCGATGGTACGTGTCGATTTCAGGATCTCGGCGATATCGGTCTCTTTCATGGTTTCCTCCAGCGGTTTTCCAAAGTGTATGTCAAACATTGCGCTACAACCATGTATCCCATACAGAAGTATGAGTGCGAGAACAGGTTATATGTCTATAAGTTAATAAATAAATTGAAATGTGAATTTGCAATGAGAACAGAGGAGCGTGCAATGAAGTGCGGGTGGACAGTATTCATTATCACGTGTTTGATACCGGTTAATGTACTGGCCACGTCGCTTCGTCTGTCTGGCGATATCGACCTGTTGGTTCTTGATGGTAAAAAGGTGTCCAGCTCACTGCTTCGCGGCGCGGAAAGTATAGAACTGGAAAACGGCGTTCATCAGGTGGTTTTCCGGGTTGAAAAAAATATGGAGCCCGGCAACCACGAATCCCGGCTATTTATTTCCGTACCGTTGATTGCCACCTTCGATACGCAGCGCATCAGCCAGGTCAACTTCAACCTTCCCCCTATAGACACGCAAAAGGCAGCCGAGGCGTTTAACGCCACGCCGCATCTGGCTCTACTGGATGGCAACGCCACACCGATTCCGGTAAAACTCGATATCCTTGAGATCAGTGCAAACGGGAAAGTCATTGACTATGAACGTGAGACAGAGCATTACAACAAAGCGGGGAAATATGCTTCGCTACCCAAATTTGCGAAGACGATGGCCGATGACAGCACCTTACTCTCTGGCGTTTCAGAACTGGATACCCCGCAGACACAATCGCAAACCCTCACAGAACAGCGCCTGAGGTTCTGGTACCAACAGGCCGACCCGCAAACCCGTGACCGTTTTATGCAATGGATTAAGCAACAACCCCCGTCATGATCCGCGCCAGTTAACATTGCGCGCATTCGCGCATAATTTTTTACGCCATTCTCTTGCAGCATCAGGCGCTTCCAGTAATCTGTAGCGAAAATACTTTGACGGAATCGGATTATGGAACTGACAACACGCTCCTTACCCGTGCGTAAGCACATCGCACTGGTTGCGCATGACCATTGCAAGCAGATGCTGATGACATGGGTTGAACGCCATCAGCCAAAACTGGCTAACCACGTTCTCTATGCCACCGGGACAACCGGGAACCTGATTCAGCGGGCTACTGGTCTTGAAGTGAATGCCATGCTAAGCGGCCCGATGGGGGGTGATCAGCAGGTTGGGGCGCTCATTTCGGAAGGCAAAATTGATGTGCTGATTTTCTTCTGGGATCCGCTGAACGCAGTGCCGCACGACCCGGATGTTAAGGCGTTGCTGCGTCTGGCGACCGTGTGGAATATTCCGGTCGCCACGAACCTTTCCACTGCTGATTTCATCATCCAGTCTCCCGGTTTCGCAGAAAGCGTCGAAATCCTGATCCCGGATTACCAGCGCTACCTCGCTGAACGTCTGAAATAGTCTGTGCGGGCGGCTGATGCCGCCTGCTCTCAGGGTTTCCTCGCCACCGGCACATTAAGCTGCCTGAGCGCCTCAACGAATCGCGACGGGTTGTCTTTATCAAACAGCAGCCAGACGCGTTTACGTGCTCGAGTGATAGCGACATACAACAAGCGGCGCTCTTCGGCATCAGGAAAATCTTCCGGTACCGGCAACAGCGCCTCCTCCATAATGGACTCACGGGCGGGGGCCGGGAAACCGTCCTGCCCTTCGTGTAACCCCAGCACAATGACATATTCCGCCTGCTGACCTTTACTGGCATGAATGGTCATAAAATCGAGCTGCAGTTTTGGCCAGCGCGTGGCGGCTTTCTCAAGGCTGGCGGGCTTACCATGGTGATAACGCGCCAGCACCAGAATACGATCCTCCTGGGTAGCGTAGCCGCTGAGCTTATCGAGAAGCGCATCCAGTTGGTCCGCCGCCAATAATGTCACCGCGTTTTTATCGCCGGCGCTCAGGCTGTTAAGAGGTTTATTGAGCTGGTGCGGATTCTGCTGGATAAATCCATTGGCGACTTCACCAATGCGCGTATTGAAACGATAGGTTGTATCCAGCGCGCACAGATCGCCTTCGCCAAAATAGTCATGAAACGCCGTGGTCAGCGAGAGTTGCGCGCCGCTGAAACGGTAAATAGCCTGCCAGTCATCACCCACCGCAAACAAAGTGGTTTGTGAATTCTGCCGCCGTAATGCTGCCAGCAGCGCGGCGCGTTGCGGCGAGATGTCCTGAAACTCATCCACCAGGATATGCTTCCAGGGGCTGACAAAACGCCCTTTATCCAGCACGTTAATCGCCTGATGAATCAATCCGGAAAAATCGACGGCGTTTTCCGCTTTGAGCGCGGTTTTCCAGGCTTTCAGCAGGGGTGCCATCAGTTTGACCCGCTTGCTGAACAGCGTGCGTACCTCTTCCGGCGCCGCATCAATCATTTCAGTCTGACTGCCACCATGCATACGCATCAGGCTGACCCAGCGATCCAACCGGGGCCCCATCCGACGCCGCAGTTTCTCATCGTCCCAGAAGTTGCCTTCCGGAACCTGCCACTGCAGCTCCTCTTCCAGCCACTGTCGCCAGCCTTTAGCCTGCGCCTTTTTCTCTGCGCACTGAGTTTGCCAGGCTTTAAGCAATAACGTTTGTCGTGCGCTGGTGTCGCTCTCAAGTTTGCTAATTTCCGGCGCTTTTTTTCCACCCTGCTGGATGATGTATAACGCCAGCGCATGAAACGTACGTGCAGTGATGTCATCCGTATGCAACCGCTCACGAATACGCTCATCCATCTCTTGCGCGGCTTTTCGACCAAAGGCCAACAGCAGGATCTGATCCGCTGATGCTTCGCCGCGCAGCAGCAGCCAGCCTGCGCGAGCCACCAACACCGAGGTTTTTCCACTGCCTGCCCCGGCGAGCACCAGCAGCGCGTTTTCACCATTGACCACCGCCCTTGCCTGCGCCGGGTTGAGCGGAGAACTTTCGATATTTTTAAAAAAGGCCTCGTACTGGACCAGCATTTTGTCGGTCCAGTCCTGATTGTGTTTGGCGCGTCCAGCCTCTGTATCTTTTAACCAGGCCTGACATTGCCGCCACAGGTCCCGACAGTTAGCAAAAGAGTCAAGGCGGCTGGTAGGAACAGGCAACGCATCGAACGCCTTGTGGAGCTGTTGCTGAACACCTTTAAGCTGCGCGCGAGTGAGCCATTTTTCCTGATCCATACGTCCGGAAATGTCAGCGAGTTGTTCGGAGAGCACCCCCGCAGCCACCTCGCTCATCTCGGTGCTCCACGCCACCCAGCGTTCATTCAGATGCTGATAAAAGCGCTGTGTTTCATTCCATTCAGTCCCGTGCAAACGAACGACTTTATTATCTGCCAGAACAAATTCCAGCTCGCCCCATACCAGGCCGCGCTTGCACTCAATTGCCAGCAGCTGATTAAAGGGAATAAGGTATTCATGTCGATCACCTGAAACCTTCACGCCCGCATTGAGGATGACTACTCGATCATATGGATGCTGCGCCAGCCGCTTTCCCAATGAAGTCGCTTTTAGTTCCATCACACATCCTTTTTCAGCTTATGACTGTGATTGCCAGTTTAACCGCCAGAGAATACGTGCTCCAGCCAAAAAAATCGTTACAATTGTCAGGTCAATTCCCTGACAGAATAGCATTGAGGTAATATGCGTACCGTTCTGAATATATTGAACTTTGTCCTTGGCGGTTTTGCCACCACACTCGGCTGGCTATTAACAACGATTTTGAGTGTTGCATTGGTTATTACCCTGCCGCTTACGCGCTCCTGTTGGGAAATCACTAAATTGTCGCTGATCCCCTGGGGCAACGAAGCTGTGCATGTCGATGAGCTGAACCCTGACAGTAAAAATACCCTCATGAATGCTGGTGGGACCATGCTCAATATTCTCTGGTTCGTGCTGTTTGGCTGGTGGCTCTGCGTGATGCACATTATGGCCGGTATTGCCCAGTGCATGACCATCATCGGCATCCCGGTCGGTATCGCCAATTTTAAAATTGCGGCAATCGCCTTATGGCCGGTTGGCCGCCGTGTTGTGTCGGTTGAAGTGGCCCGTGCCGCGCGCGAAGCCAATGCTCGCCGTCGTTTCCCGTAAACGAGTCACGAATACTATGCTAAGCCCCCTCCTTCGCCGGTACACCTGGAATAGTGCCTGGCTTTACAACATCCGTATCTTTCTTGCGTTAAGCGGAACGGCGGCATTGCCGTGGCTGCTTGGCGACGCGAAACTAACGATCCCTTTAACACTGGGCGTTGTTGCCGCGGCGCTGGCGGATCTCGATGATCGTCTGACCGGCCGTCTACGTAATTTAATCATTACCCTGATTTCTTTTTTTATCGCCTCGGCATCGGTCGAGCTTCTGTTTCCCTGGCCCTGGTTATTTGCCATTGGGCTTATCACGTCGACCATTGGGTTTATTTTGTTGGGAGGGCTGGGGCAACGCTACGCCACCATTGCGTTCGGCGCATTGCTTATCGCCATCTACACCATGCTTGGCACCACGTTATATACCGCATGGTATCAGCAGCCACTTTTATTGCTGGCAGGCGCCATCTGGTTTAACGTGCTGACGCTGGTCGGGCACCTCGTTTTTCCCATCCGTCCGCTGCAGGATAATCTGGCGCGCTGCTACGAGCAGTTATCCCAATACCTGGAACTCAAAGCGCGACTGTTCGATCCGGATATAGAGGAGGAAAGCCAGGCCCCGCTTTATGAGCTGGCGCTGGCTAACGGGCAGTTGGTGTCAACACTAAACCAGACCAAGGCGTCATTATTGACCCGCCTGCGGGGCGATCGCGGACAGCGAGGAACGCGGCGTACGCTGCACTACTATTTTGCCGCACAGGATATTCATGAACGTGCCAGCTCTTCGCATATACAGTACCAGACACTGCGGGAACATTTTCGCTACAGCGACGTGATGTTCCGTTTTCAGCGGTTGATTACTTTGCAATCCCAGGCCTGTTCCAGGCTCGCTAACGCCATCCTGCTTCGCACACCTTATCAGCATGATCACCGTTTCGAGCGCGCATTTATACATCTAGATGCTGCGCTAGATCGCATTCGAGCCAGCGGTACAACGTCGTCTGATCAACTGAAAGCGTTGGGTTTCTTACTCGATAATCTCCGTGCCATCGACGCACAACTGGCGAGTATCGAGTCCGGACAACCGCAAACTGCGCAGAAAAACGAAACGGAAAACTTACTGGCAGATGACAGCCTGCATGGATTGAGCGATATCTGGCTGCGTTTACGCAACAACCTTACGCCGGAGTCGGCACTGTTTCGCCATGCCGTGCGGATGTCTGTTGTGCTGTGTGCGGGCTACGCCATCATCCAAATTACCGGTCTGCACCACGGATACTGGATTCTGCTCACCAGCCTGTTTGTCTGCCAGCCTAACTACAACGCCACGCGCCACCGTCTTACGCTGCGTATCGTCGGAACTATTGCAGGTATCGCCCTCGGTCTCCCCGTCCTTTATTTTGTTCCCTCCCTGGAGGGGCAACTGATACTGATTGTTGTTACCGGTGTGCTTTTTTTCGCCTTTCGTCTTGTACAATACGCACAGGCCACCATGTTCATCACCTTACTGGTGCTGCTCTGCTTTAATTTGCTCGGCGAAGGTTTTGAAGTCGCCATGCCGCGAGTTATTGACACAATCATCGGATGCGCCATCGCCTGGGCTGCGGTAAGTTTTATCTGGCCAGACTGGCGTTTTCGCAATTTGGCACGCGTAACCGAGCAGGCATTCAATGCCAACTGCCGTTATCTGGACGCAATTCTCGAACAATATCATCAGGGTCGTGATAACCGTCTGGCCTACCGTATTGCCCGCAGAAACGCCTATAACAGAGATGCCGAACTGGCGTCGGTGGTCTCGAATATGGCATCGGAACCCGGTGCGACACCTGAACTGCGTGAGGTGGCATTTCGATTACTTTGCCTGAATCATACCTGTACCAGCTATATCTCTGCTCTTGGCGCGCATCGCGAACAGCTTACTCATCCGGCCATCCTTCGCTTATTGGATGATGCAGTCTGCTATGTTGATGACGCCCTTCATCACCAGCCTGCTGATGAAGAGCGCGTACAGTTAACACTGGCAGATTTGTCGCGACGAATTAAGCATCTTGAGCCGCGACCTGACAGCAAAGAACCCCTTGTATTGCAACAAATAGGTCTGCTTATCGCCCTTTTGCCAGAGATGTGCCGTTTACAGCGGCAGATCATGACTTAATGATCCTGGTTTTTTTTCTGACCCACCTCGTGGTACCAGTCGATTAACTCCTGGCGTCTCAACGCCGGGAGCGCGGCTTCATGCAGACCAATGATCGCACCTTCCAGCCCCAGCAGCACCTTGATGCCCATGTGTTTGTTCAACGCCTTCAAACGCAACCAACACGCTTTAGCGCCCAAACGCCGCAGCATACGTTCGTCTGGTATCCCTGCATCAAAAAGCATCATCTCAAGTTGAAAGCTTATGTTTGGTAGATCCTTAAGCCGATGAGGCGTATCTCGCGCCGCTTTTTCCTCCCGGGCCGCCGCGAGCGATTGTGATGAAAGCCGCAACAATGTTGGCAAGTCACGCCAGAGATGCTCATCAACAAAATAGTAGTTAAGCGAAACAGCGCGGCCACGCTTCTGGATTGTCAGAAGGGGTGAACTTCGTGTTACCCGATATTGCGCACTCTCCTCACAAGCACGCAGGTATAACTCTCCCTCTGAAATCATCGCAAACACGGTGTTGTCTATTGATAAGCTGTAGCCACCAAAATGCGCGCGAAAGCGAATTTTCCCCAAAGGTGCGAGGTATTCCCGTGACTGATAGATCCTTTGATAGGATATGTTTTTCATGATTATTCCCTTGTAAATCATGGAGTAAAAACATTAATTCTGTTAACCGATCCACTACTGAGGAACATAGGCAAGTGCGCGCAACTCAGCAAGAAAATTTTACGGCTTCATCGCAATACAAGACAAAATTGCGAGATGCTTTCAGAAAATGAGGTTGATCTTTGAACGTTCAGGGGTTACTGTATGTTTATACAGTAACTAACAGGGCTGGGTTGATCATGTACCATTCATTAAGCCGTGCAAATCGTTCAACACAATTTCTTTCCGCACACAACGCGGAGGCCATTGAGGCTTCTACGGGTCTGATCAGTGAGGTTGTTTATCGCGAAGATCAGCCCGGAATGACACAATTGCTGCTGTTGCCGTTATTACAGCAACTGGGTCAACAATCGCGCTGGCAGCTCTGGTTAACGCCGCAACAAAAATTAAGCCGTGAATGGGTATTGTCGGCAGGCCTGCCGCTGACTAAAGTTATGCAGATTAGTCAGCTCTCCCCCTGCCTTACGCTGGAATCGATGATTCGCGCGTTACGTACCGGCAACTATAGCGTTGTGATTGGCTGGCATGCCGAAGAATTGACCGAAGAAGAACACCAGCGTCTGGCGATTGCAGCCGAAGAAGGGAATGCAATAGGCTTCGTTATGCGTCCAGTACAATGTAATCCTCTCGCTGCGAGACAGCATTCCGGGATAAAAATTCACTCAAATTTGTATCATTGAGTAAAATTAAGATAAATCCTGGCATTATTTTTCTGTCTGACAAGGTTTACCGTGTAATCAGCGAAATACGCCGCCAGCGCCCGGTTCAGGCGACTTGCAAGGCAACTGAACTGGCGAATAGTTCCGCAAAAGTGTTAAATATTGTGTATACAAAGCCTTTTTTTTCATATGCCTGACGGACTTCACACTTGTAAGTTTTCAACTACGTTGTAGACTTTACATCGCCAGGGGTGCTCGGCATAAGCCAAAGATATCGTGAAGATATCTCTATAGGGACTGATGAGCAACGCCCCCGGTGAAGGATTTAACCGTGACTTCTCATCGAGATTTTCATGGCGATTTTTGGATGATAACGAGGCGCAAAAAATGAAAAAGACAGCTATCGCGATTGCAGTGGCACTGGCTGGTTTCGCTACCGTAGCGCAGGCCGCTCCGAAAGATAATACCTGGTATGCAGGTGGCAAACTGGGCTGGTCTCAGTTCCACGACACCGGCTTCATTCCGAACGACGGCCCGACCCATTCAAGCCAGCTTGGTGCAGGTGCGTTCGGTGGCTATCAGGTTAACCCGTACGTTGGTTTTGAGATGGGTTACGACTGGTTAGGTCGTATGCCGTACAAAGGCGACACCGTAAACGGTGCGTTTAAAGCTCAAGGCGTACAGCTGACCGCAAAACTGGGTTACCCGATCACTGACGATCTGGATATCTACACCCGTCTGGGCGGCATGGTATGGCGTGCAGACGCTAAAGCTAACGTCCCGGGCGCAGACTTCCACGCAAAAGACCATGACACCGGTGTTTCCCCGGTATTCGCTGGTGGTGTTGAGTGGGCAGTTACCCGTGATATCGCTACCCGTCTGGAATACCAGTGGGTTAACAACATCGGTGATGCAAACACCGTTGGTACCCGTCCGGACAACGGCATGCTGAGCGTAGGTGTTTCCTACCGTTTCGGCCAGCAGGAAGAAGCAGCGCCGGTAGTAGCGCCTGCTCCGGCTCCGGCTCCGGAAGTACAGACCAAACACTTCACTCTGAAGTCTGACGTCCTGTTCAACTTCAACAAAGCGACTCTGAAACCGGAAGGTCAGCAGGCACTGGATCAGCTGTATGGTCAGCTGAGCAACCTGGATCCGAAAGACGGTTCCGTAGTGGTTCTGGGCTTCACCGACCGTATCGGTTCTGACGCTTACAACCAGGGTCTGTCTGAGAAACGTGCTCAGTCCGTTGTTGATTACCTGGTTTCTAAAGGTATCCCGGCGAACAAAATCTCTGCACGTGGCATGGGCAAATCCCAGCCGGTTACTGGCAGCACCTGTGACAACGTGAAAGCGCGCCCTGCGCTGATCGATTGCCTGGCGCCGGACCGTCGTGTAGAAATCGAAGTTCGTGGCAGCAAAGACGTTGTAACTCAGCCTCAGGCTTAAGTTCACGTGCTGTAAAAAAACCCCGCGATGCGGGGTTTTTTATTGTCTGAACAAAACCAACTGTACAAAAAATCACTCTTTGCCTAATAGCGCCTGCAAATCCTGTTTCAGTGACGACATGGTGGTGGCGTATTTTTCTTTATGCTCGGCATCTTCAATTAACTGCACAATGGTCTCCGAAAGGGTTTTGCCCCGACGCTGTGCCAGAGCAGCCAAACGTTGCCAGACAACAAACTCCAGATCGATTGATTTCTTGCGCGTATGCTGATGCTCAGCATTAAAATGGCGTTTGCGCCGTGCCCGAATAGTCTGTTTCATGCGGTTCATGAGAGACGGATTAATATGCTGCTCAATCCAGGCATTCACCTGCACGGGTTCATTTTCGAGGGTTAGCAATAAATCGACGGCGTCTTTGGCCGCGCTGGCTTCAATATATCTTGTAATAAGCTCACCTTCCCGGTGCTTTTTCACCAGATACTTCCATTTCCAGCCGCTTTCAAGATTTTCCAGTTGTTGATATTTCATTGCGATCTCAACGTTACCGTGTAACTCTGTTCAGAATATCAGTTTTTTTCTGCTCTGCTGAAAAGAAATCACATTCTGTCTATCCCAACAACATATCTGCAACGGGAAAACGTGTATTCCCTGTGTGCTGCCCATGTGTTTACGGTATAATCCCGCCTTTTACATCAGACTAAAAAAACGACTTTGACCATTACAAAACTTGAATGGAATGAACTGACTCCGGATACCGAGAGCTATCAGGATGTGTTTAAGCAGTCCGCACTCACTGACGAGACGGTCTTCTTCCTGGGCGATACCCAACCCCGATTACACTATGCGCTGGAACAATTGCTTCATCCTGCGGCGACGTCACGCTTTATGCTGGCCAAAGCGCCAGAAGAAGAAGAGTACCTGACGATCCTCGCCGAGGCTGTGTCAGCGCTGCAGTCCGAGGAGATCGACGTTGTAGGTGGCGACTATCAGGTTAATGGTGCGACAGTTACGCTTACCCCTGCGCAAAACGCAGAAGCCAATTTTGCCGGTAAAAACCAGGTAGTTATTGCCGATTGGGTTGAAGCTGAGCAGTTGTTTGGTTGCCTGCGCCAGTTCAATAACGAGATTACCCTGCAGCCAGGACTGGTACATCAGGCCAACGGTGGCACGCTGGTTATCTCTCTGCGCACCCTTCTGGCGCAACCTTTACTGTGGATGCGTTTAAAAACCATGGTGACGCGCCGTCGTTTTGACTGGGTTGCATTCGATGAGTCTCGTCCTCTGCCCGTGTCAGTTCCGTCATTGCCGCTCGAGCTGCGGGTTATCCTCGTGGGTGAACGAGATTCTCTGGCTGATTTCCAGGAGATGGAACCAGAGCTGGCCGAACAAGCTATCTATAGCGAATACGAAGACAACCTGCAGATTAGCGATGCGGAAACACTGGCGCAATGGTGTCAGTGGGTTCAACTGATCGCCCGGGAGGCTGAATTACCTTCACCGTCTGCAGATGCGTGGCCGGTACTGATTCGGGAAGCCGTTCGCTATACCGGCGATCAAGAGACGCTCCCGCTCTGCCCGCTATGGTTAACACGCCAGTTAGGCGAAGTGTCCGCTATGACCGATGCCCAGACCTTTGATGCTGAGCAGCTCACCACCATGCTTACTCAGCGTGAATGGCGAGAAGGCTATCTGGCGGAGCGCATGCAAGATGAAATTCTGTTAGAGCAGATCCTCATTGAGACTGAAGGTGAACAGGTCGGTCAAATCAATGCCCTGTCAGTGGTCGAGTTTCCGGGACATCCACGTGCATTTGGCGAACCTTCACGTATAAGCTGCGTTGTGCACATCGGCGATGGCGAATTTAACGACATTGAACGTAAAGCGGAACTGGGCGGCAACATTCATGCGAAAGGCATGATGATTATGCAGTCTTTCCTGATGGCTGAGCTGGAGCTTGAGCAACAGATCCCGTTCTCCGCATCGCTGACCTTTGAGCAATCTTACAGTGAAGTAGACGGCGACAGCGCCTCGATGGCTGAACTGTGCGCCCTGATCAGCGCCCTGGCGGATGTCCCTGTCAGCCAGAGTATCGCTATCACCGGTTCGGTGGATCAGTTTGGTCGCGCCCAGCCTGTGGGTGGGCTCAACGAAAAGATCGAAGGATTCTTCGCTATCTGTCAGACTCGTGGTCTGGACGGCAACCAGGGGGTGATCATACCCGTTGCCAATGTGCGCCATCTTTGTCTGCGCCAGGAATTGCTGGATGCCGTCAAGGCAGGGCAATTCTCTATCTGGGCCATAGAAGATGTCATGGATGCACTCCCCTTATTGACCAGACTGGTCTGGGATGCAGAAGGACAAACTACACTGAAGCAGACCATCCTGGAGCGTATCGCCCAGGCGACGCAACAAGACGCTCGTCACCGTTATCCGTGGCCGCTTCGTTGGCTTAGCTGGTTCAGTCCCAACTGATCGGACTTGTTCAGCGTACACGTGTTAGCTATCCTGCGTCCGAAACTCACAATAAGGCTTACATAGAACATGGTAGATAAACGCGAATCCTATACAAAAGAAGATCTTCTTGCCTCTGGTCGCGGAGAGCTGTTTGGCGAAAAAGGCCCACAATTACCAGCTCCAAGCATGCTGATGATGGACCGTGTGGTGTCAATGACCGAAAACGGTGGGAATTTCGACAAAGGATATGTTGAAGCTGAATTAGATATTAATCCGGATCTGTGGTTCTTTGGTTGCCACTTTATCGGCGACCCGGTAATGCCGGGGTGCCTCGGTCTGGACGCTATGTGGCAGCTCGTTGGTTTCTACCTGGGCTGGCTCGGTGGCGAAGGCAAAGGCCGTGCGCTGGGCGTAGGCGAAGTGAAATTCACCGGTCAGATTCTGCCGACCGCGAAAAAAGTAACCTACCGTATCCACTTCAAACGCGTCATCAACCGTCGTCTGGTGATGGGCCTGGCCGATGGTGAAGTGCTGGTTGATGGCCGTGTTATCTACACTGCGACCGACCTGAAAGTGGGCCTGTTCCAGGACACTTCTGCATTCTGATGCAGATTGCCATGTAACGCGCCACAAAATGGCGTAGGGCAAAAAAGGCGAAACCTCCGCAATGCGGAGGTTTCTTGTTAAAGAGACAGAATCAGGCAATGACGGCCCTGTCCTCCATGGCTTCTCGCCAGCCTCCCATCCATTCGGATCTCTGATTCAGCGTCTGATAAGGACACATTTCTTTTGGCCGTCCCGTGATTCCGGCCTGATACCCACGTTGATGTGCCCGTTCCAGGCGATCTCGCTTTTGTCTCTTCATGCCTCGTTTCCCTCATTTTTTGGTCTGGTGGAAAAGAAAACAGTGGTTACTAAGTATGCAACCACAGGCTACGAATACCCTGGATACGGTTTGTCGTCAATGCGCAAAATTCACGCCAGTGTCATAAATGTGACCTAAACAGAAGTTCATTTGTACAAAAACTGTGAACCAGCACAGGTAATGAATTGAGCACAAAATAAAAAAAGCCGTCAGACAAAAATGACCTGACGGCAGTGATAATGCAGTCAATTTTACTATGGCAGACGTTTAAGCTCGCTGGCGATGCTTGCCGATTCCTGTTGCCAGGCCTGGGCCAACATTTTCACCATCTCGTCATAGCCATCTTGCTGCTGCTTAAGCTCAATGTGGAAAGGACGCTTAATCAGTTGCCCACGATGATTAACCAGCCATTCGCCACTCACGATAACCCGCCCGTCATAACGACCATGAAAGCCGGTTACGGTGACGTTGAGGGTGTCCTGCTCACTGCCAAGCGGTTGCGAAGCCACAACCCAGCCGGGAAGAGCGTTACTTAAATTCGCTACCAGCGTCGTGCGAAGCTGTTGGTCCAGCGGGCTCGCCCACAGGTTATTAGTGGCAATAACGTATTGCACATCGGTGGTCTGATAGACCACGCCATTTCCTGCGAGATAATCCGGCACCGTCACCTGCTCAACCCACAGCAGGTGTTGCCCACGCGCATCACTTTGCGTCACCGTTGATTGCGGCGGTGATGGTAGCTGATAATAGCTCTTCTTATCGCCGCTCGCGCTGCAGGCCGTCAGAAGCATGGCCAGAAGCGCTATCATTCCTTTTTTCATTCTTTCGCCCTCTTCGGCTGCGGATCGTCTTTACCCTTCGCTTCAAATACGAGCGCATTACTCTTATCGTTCAGCGTTTTGAGCACCGGCTGTAGCTCACGCAACACCTGATCAAGACGCTGCATATCCGCCACCATCTTGTTGTACGCGGCCGACCCCGGCTGGAAGCCCTGCATACTGCGATTGAGCTCACGCAGCGTATTTTGCATATCTGCTGGCAACTGCTGCATAGACTGACTGGCTGTCAGCTTATTCAGATTATCGAGTGTCGTCTGCAGACGGCGCATCGTCTGCTGGCTCGCCGTCAACGTATTGGTTGCCTGCTCGATCATTGGGTTAAGTGGCAGATTGTTAATTTTATCCAGCGTATCCATCAGTTTTTGCTGAATCTGCGCCAGACCGCCGCTGACCGTCGGGATGATGCGATAACCACCAAATTCCGGCATATCGGTGACAGGTGGTGCCTTAGGATAAAAATCGAGGTCGACATACAGGGCACCCGTCACAATATTGCCGGTTTTCAGCGCCGCACGCAGGCCACGTTTCATTAACTCAGTTATATGCTCATCCACGTTAGGATCGCCGCCAAACTGACTAATCAGACGCTGAGGCTCAATACGAATCAGAATAGGTATCCGGTAATCATCATTCAATTTCTGACGCATTTCTGGCGTGAAGAACGGGACTTTCGCCACGGTCCCCAAGCGAATACCGCGAAATTCAACCGGCGCTCCGGGTTGCAGACCGCGAATCGAATCTTTGAAGAACATCAGATAATCGATATGTTCGGTATACAGCGACTCCTGAATACTGCGCTGGTCGTCATACAGCATAAACGCCGTTTTTTCTGCAACAGGCTCGCCCAGTTCATTCCCTTCCGGCACGTCAAAGCTCACGCCACCACCAAACAGGGTACTAAGCGATCCCATTTCAACCCGCATTCCGGCAGAGGTTAAATCAACGGCGATACCGCTGTCTTTCCAGAAACGCACGTTGCTGGTGACCAGACGATCGTTTGGCGCATTAATAAAAAGCTGATAGGTGATCGTACGTTTCTGCGTGTCGAAAGTACTTGTCTCGACAGAGCCGACGCGGTAACCACGGAAAAGTACCGGATCGCCCGGAGAGAGTTGCCCCGCTTTTTTGCTGTCCAGGATAATCCGAATCCCTTTTGCATCCGGCGGTGCCAGCGGCGGCGAATCAAGCAGGTTATATCTCTCCGGCTGATTGCCCTTTTTCCCTGGCTGGAGCTCGATGTAGGCGCCAGAAAGTAATGTCCCGAGCCCGCTGATCCCTTCACGGCCAACCTGCGGTTTAACCACCCAAAAAACGGAGTCGTTGTAAAGCAACTTTTCCATCCCGGTATTCAGGCGCGCTTTAATCTCAACATGGGTAAGATCGTCCGTCAGCGTCGTGCTCTCTACCACGCCGACATCCACGCTACGGCTTTTGATGGTCGTTTTACCCCCGATGATACCTTCGGCATTGGTGGTAATGAGGGTGACTTCCGGCCCCTGGTGGCTGTAATGGTAAAAGAGGATCCACGCACCGATGAGGGCCGTGACGATCGGGAATATCCATACCGGCGACCAGTTTTTAACTTTCTGCACTTTCGCCTCCCCACTGGTTTTCTCCATGTTCTTACGACTCCTCATGGCTCGATTCAGGCTCGCGATCCCAACTCAGGCGGGGATCGAACGTCATTGCCGCAAACATTGTGATGATGACGACCAGCGCAAACATCAGCGCCCCCATGGCCGGATAAATATTCATTAATCCTCCCATGCGCACCAACGCGGAGAGCACGGCGATGACAAACACATCAATCATCGACCAGCGCCCAACAAATTCTACGATTTCATAAATAAAGTGCATACGTTCACTGTCTCGTCGGCCGTGGCCTTTCGCATCCCAGCATAACCAGGCGATAGCGATCATTTTCAAGGTCGGCACCATGATACTGGCGATGAAAATCACCAGCGCAACCGGATACGACCCCTCGCTCCAGAGTAAAATCACCCCGGCAAGGATCGTCGATGGCATCTGATCGCCCAACAGATCGGTAATCATGATCGGCAAAATATTGGCGGGCAGATACAGCAGGATCGACGTCACCAGTAGCGCCATCGTCCACTGCAGACTGTTTCTGCGCCTGACATAGCCTTTGGTATGACAACGCGGACAGACGGGTTCGTCCGCCGCCACAATGGCGGTGCAACATGGGCAACTGCGTAATCCCTGATGAATGCCCGGCACACCAACGCGCAGCGGCGCGACCGGCACCGGCGCAGGGGCGATATCATCCCACAACCAGTGACGATCCACACACTGCATGGTACGCAGTTGTAGCAGGCAAAACAGACACCATGGAATAAAGCTGCTACCGATGCCCACATCCCCATAGGCCATCAGTTTGACAAAGCTCACCAGCACGCCGGCCAGAAAAATCTCTGCCATACCCCAAGTTTTAAGCTGGAAAAGGATACGCGCCAGAAACGTTTTGGTCTGCTGCGACATCGGCACGCGATTGACCAGCAGCAGTATGGTCACCAGGCAAAATGCCGGGACCATCTGAACGAAGAGTAAAAAGAGCGTCCCAAGACTGGCGTAATCTTCCGAGAACATCACGCCCGGGATCTCCAGTAGCGTCACCTCACTGGTGACGCCTGCTACTTTCATATTCACAAAGGGGAACAGATTGGAAAGCAGTAGCATGAACAGCGCCACCAGCGCATACGCGGTGGGCCGTTGTCTGGGCTCATCCCATTGCGTGGTTAATGTTGCGCCACAGCGGGGGCAAGCCGCTTTATGACCATGCTGCAATGGCGGCAAAGCCACCAATAAATCGCACTGGGTACATAAAATATGCCGTGTGGCGTGGTGATGTTCACACATACTGACTTCCTGAGTTATGCGCCGTTTTTTAGAGCCTCCAGATACTCCCAGCGTTCAAACGCTTCTTCCAGCGCCTGTTCCGCCGAAGCCAGTTCGGCTAATACTTTCTGCGTGTGGTCGTGAGGCTGGCTGAAAAAGCTGGCATCTGCCACCTGCGCCTGCAATGTTTCCAGTTCCGCCTCCAGCTTTTCCAGCTTTTGCGGCAATTGTTCCAACTCACGTTGCAGGTTATAGCTTAGTTTGTTACTGGTTCGTTTAACACTTTCTGTTTTGTTAACCGAAACTTCGGCAACTTTCTTCTCGGATGCGGCTTTGTAGGCCTGCGATGCCGCTTGCTGACCACGCGCATCGTGATAACCGCCAACGTATTGACCAATCCGTCCGGCGCCTTCGAAGATCCAGCACTCCGTAACGGTGTTATCGACAAACTGACGGTCGTGGCTGACCAGCATAACAGTGCCCTGGTAGCTGTCGATAAGCTCTTCGAGCAGTTCCAGCGTTTCGACATCCAAATCGTTGGTAGGTTCGTCGAGAATCAATAAGTTACTGGGTTTCAGGAACAAACGTGCCAGCAAAAGTCGATTACGTTCACCGCCAGAGAGCGCGCGAACCGGTGTCATCGCCCGTTTCGGATGGAAGAGAAAGTCCTGCAGGTAGCCCAGCACATGGCGTGGCTTACCGTTCACCAACACTTCCTGTTTACCTTCCGCCAGGTTATCCATCACCGTTCTGTCCGGATCGAGCTCCGCGCGGTGCTGGTCAAAGTAAGCCACTTCCAGCTTGGTACCGCAATGAATACGCCCGCTGTCGGCCTGCAACTGACCCAGCATCAGTTTGAGCAGCGTGGTTTTACCACAGCCATTCGGTCCGATCAGGGCAATCTTGTCGCCGCGCTGAACCTGAGCAGAGAAATCTTTGACCAGCACTTTGCCGTCCACTTGATAGTCGACATTTTCCATCTCAAAGACGATTTTGCCCGAGCGGCTTGCCTCTTCCACCTGCATCTTCGCGCTGCCCATCACCTCGCGGCGTTCGCTGCGTTCGCGACGCATGGCTTTCAATGCGCGCACACGGCCTTCATTACGGGTACGGCGAGCCTTGATGCCCTGGCGGATCCAGACTTCTTCCTGCGCCAGCTTGCGGTCAAACTCCGCATTTTGCAGTTCTTCAACGCGCAGGTTTTCTTCTTTTTCCAGCAAATAAGTGTCGTAATCGCCGGGATAGGTCACCAGTTTGCCACGATCGAGATCGACAATACGTGTCGCCATATTGCGGATAAAGGAACGGTCATGCGAGATAAAAATAATGGTACCGCTGAAGGTTTTCAGGAACCCTTCCAGCCAGTCGATGGTTTCGATATCAAGGTGGTTTGTTGGTTCATCGAGCAGCAGTACTTTCGGTCCGCTGACCAGCGCTCGGCCCAGCGCCGCCTTACGCAACCAGCCGCCCGAGAGCGACGCCAGCGGCATGTCAGCTTCCAGACCCAATTGTGCCAGCACTTCATTGATACGGTTTTCGAGCTGCCAGAGACCGTGGTGGTCCAGCAGTTCCTGTAAGCGCGCCATCTCGTTCAGGTTTTTATCGCTCGGATCGGTCATCACCAGATGCGAAATTTCGTGATAACGCTTGAGGTACTCCGCCTGCTCTTCAATCCCTTCGGCCACAAAGTCGTAGACGCTGCCCGCGACATTACGCGGCGGATCCTGTTGCAAACGTGCCACGATCAAATCCTGTTCGTACACGATGCGGCCATCATCCAGACCCTGTTCGCGGTTGAGGATTTTCATCAGCGTCGATTTGCCCGCGCCGTTACGTCCAACCAGACAGACACGTTCGTTATCCTCGATATGCAGTTCGGCATTATCGAGGAGGGGCGCATCGCTAAACGACAGCCAGGCGCCATGCATACTAATTAATGACATCTATTTATCCTTTCAGGCTGCGGTAATCAGCCAGCAGTTGTGGATCTGACGGTTACGGGCGAAATCTTGCGACTGCGTTTTTTGGGTAATTTCTTGTGCTTTGAGCCCAAGCGTAGCCAGCCCTTCAGTATCCATACGGAAACCGCGTTTGTTGTTTGAGAACATGATCGTGCCGCCTTTACGCAGCAAACGTTTAAGATCTTTCATCAGTGCCAGGTGATCACGCTGGACATCGAAAGAGTCCTCCATACGTTTTGAGTTCGAAAATGTGGGGGGATCGATAAAAATCAGATCGAACTGCTCGTCACTTTCGCGTAACCATGCCAGTACATCGGCCTGTAGCAGGCGGTGCGGGCGACCGGTCAGACCGTTGAGACGCAAATTGCGCTCCGCCCACTCCAGATAGGTACGCGACATATCCACGGTCGTGGTGCTGCGCGCGCCGCCAAGCCCGGCGTGTACACTCGCGCTGCCGGTGTAAGAGAAGAGATTCAGGAAGTCTTTGCCCTTACTCATCTGGCCCAGCATACGGCGTGCGATACGGTGGTCGAGGAACAGGCCCGTATCAAGATAGTCCGTCAGGTTAACCCACAGTTTGGCGTTGTATTCGCCGACCTGAATAAATTCACCCTTTTCATTCATCTTCTGATACTGGTTATTGCCTTTCTGCCGCTCACGGGTTTTCAGCACCAGTTTATTCGGCGCAATACCCAGCACGGCGATGGTAGCGGCAATGATGTCAAACAGACGCTGACGCGCTTTTTGCGCATCGATGGTTTTGGGCGGCGCGTACTCCTGCACTACCACCCAGTCACCGTAGCGATCGACAGCCACGTTATAATCCGGCAGATCGGCATCGTACAGTCGGTAGCATTCGATGCCTTCCTGACGCGCCCATTTTTCCAGTTTCTTGAGATTCTTACGCAGACGGTTGGCATAATCCTCAGCCATCACCGGCGCTTTTGCTTCGCCGGTGTTTTCCGCCAGGTGGTAGTTTTTCTGCACGCAATCCAGCGGGCCATTTTTAGCCTTGAACTGACGGTCAGCACGCAATTGCAGGCAGTTAAGCAAATCGACAGAAGCGCTGAACAACGACAGATTCCAGCCGCCGAACTGCGATTTCAATGTCCTTCCCAGCAGGCTGTGCAGGGCAATCAGCGCAGGTTCGCTCTCCAGACGTTCACCGTACGGGGGGTTGCTGATAACCGTGCCATACGGCCCTTTTGGCAGCGGGTTGCTTAACTGCGCCACGTCTTTTACATCGAAAGTGACCAGCTCACCAACGCCAGCACGGCGGGCGTTACGCTGCGCGCGCTCAATGACGCGAGGATCGTTATCGGAGCCATAAAAATGCGATGTGTAATTAGCCAGCCCAGCCCGCGCGCGGGTCTGCGCCTCGGCTTTCACTTCCTGCCAGATTGCCTCATCATGTTGAGCCCAGCCGCCAAAGCCCCAGCGGCCGCGGTGTAAACCTGGCGCACGGTCGGTAGCCCACATGGCCGCTTCGATCAATAAAGTGCCGGAACCGCACATCGGATCAAGCAGCGGCGTGCCCGGCTGCCAGCCAGAGCGCATCACAATCGCCGAGGCGAGGTTTTCTTTGATTGGCGCCATACCGGTGCCATCACGGTAGCCACGCAAATGCAGCCCTTCACCACTCAGGTCGAGCGCAATGCTGGCTGTCTCTTTGTTCAGCCAGACGTTGATGCGTAAATCCGGCGATTCGCGATCAACATTCGGACGCGGCAGATTTTTGCGCGTAAAGCTATCGACAATGGCGTCTTTTACTTTCAGCGCGCCATACTGACTGTTACGAATTTCTTCATTCAGGCCGCTAAAATGCACCGCAAAGGTGGCGTTCGGGCTGAAAATCTCCGTCCACGGAATCGCCTGCACGCCGAGATAAAGGTCCAGATCGCTGTAAACCTTACACTCACTGAGCGGCATCATGATGCGCGAGGCCAGACGACTCCACATCAGGCTTTGGTAAATCAGCCGTGTGTCACCATGGAAATGGACGCCCCCCTGAACCACCCGGCACTCTTGCCCGCCCAGGTTTTCCAGTTCAGTTTTTAATAGCTCTTCCAGCCCACGGGCCGTACTGGCAAACAGAGAAATCATAAAATCACTTATCGATGAAGAAAATTGTTGCGCATTATAGCCAATCTGGCGTTCATGTCATAAAGTTGAGGGCTTATTTTCGTTCACAGAGGAAATGACGTGGCTACCCTTTCGCGTCTTTTTATCCATCCAGTGAAATCCATGCGCGGTATTGGCCTGACGCATGCCCTGGCAGACACCAGCGGGTTATCCTTTGATCGCATTTTTATGGTGACCGAAGCGGATGGCACCTTTATTACTGCACGACAGTTCCCGCAGATGGTCCGTTTTATTCCCTCTCCCCTGACGGATGGCCTGCATTTAACCGCACCTGATGGCAGCAGCGCCGTGGTGCGTTTTAATGATTTTGCGCCTCAGAGTGAGCCAACGGAAGTATGGGGGAATCATTTTACTGCCCGGGTTGCACCCGAACACATCAACCAGTGGCTCAGCGGTTTTTTTGCTCGAGACGTTCAGCTTCGCTGGGTGGGGCCGCAAACCACGCGCCGGGTAAAACGTTACGAGGATGTTCCGCTCTCATTTGCTGATGGCTTTCCGTTTTTATTGACCAACGAAGCCTCATTACGTGATTTACAAAACCGCTGCCCGGCAAGTGTACAAATGGAGCAGTTCCGCCCCAACCTGGTGGTCACAGGTGCCGGTGCATGGGAAGAGGACACCTGGAAAGTAATACGCATCGGCGATGTCGTCTTTGACGTGGTGAAACCGTGCAGCCGTTGCGTTTTTACCACCGTCAGTCCCGAACGCGGGCAAAAACATCCCGCTGGCGAACCCCTGGCAACCCTCTCCCGTTTTCGCACTGCGCAAGATAATGGCAATGTTGATTTCGGTCAGAACTTAATTGCCCGCAATAGTGGTGTCGTCCGGGTAGGTGATGAGGTCGTGGTCCTTTCCAGTGCACCCGCTAAACCCTATGGCGCAGGACAGGCTGTTGAGTCTGTAGAACAAGAACAGAAAACAGAGGACGTGGTAGATATTGTCTGGCAGGGGAAAAGCTTTCGCGGTAACAATCAGCAAATCTTGCTTGAGCAACTGGAAAACCAGGGGATACGCGTGCCCTATTCCTGTCGGGCGGGCATTTGCGGCTGCTGTCGCATTCGCCTGATTGAGGGTGAGGTCAGCCCGTTGAAAAAATCAGCTATCGCACAAGATGGTTCTATCCTGAGTTGTA
Source organism: Phytobacter sp. RSE-02 (assembly GCF_040578655.1). NCBI lineage: Bacteria > Pseudomonadati > Pseudomonadota > Gammaproteobacteria > Enterobacterales > Enterobacteriaceae > Phytobacter > Phytobacter sp. RSE-02. The sequence continues at coordinate 464,311 of NZ_JBEULY010000003.1, forward strand.
GCTGCGTACCTAAAACCTCAGTTCGCCTGGAAAGTTAAACGGCCTGTTCAAAGCTGAAACTGGCAGCACTGAGCTGCGGTTTCAGCCTGTCATTCATGATCTTAATGGGATCGCCTAATTGCATCGTACGCCCGGCGATAACCACACCCGGCTGGGCCAGCAGACAAAGAGCGGCATTTTCACCCGGTTCAACGACCAGTAAACTCACCTCTTCGCCGCTGTCACTCATCACGACGCTCGCAGCTTCTCCTGCACAGGGAGACCACGGCTGATTGTAGCTGGTAAAGTGCCAGCTTTTTGGCATTTGCGGCTTCAGAAAACGAATGGCCACCAGTGCATTAAGCACCAGCTCGGCACGTTGTTCGTTAGAGAGCATCAGGTCGCGGCATTTTTCATCAAAGGAGAAGTATAAGGCGGCATCGTCTACGCAAAATCCGCAGGGGGAAAAGGCATCCGGGGTAAGCATTTTACGAGCAAAACGCGAGCGAAATAACATGCCATTGGCCAGATCGAGCATCATACGATCGTGCTCGTCATCAAAATACCAGCGCCAATTATCGTCAGGTTTAATTCGCATTTCGTTCCCCTCTCTCCGTAAACATCCCTTTGCCTTTTTCATCCTGTGCCGTTTCGCTTATTACGCTAAATAAGCAAAGACTAAAATGTACAAATTAGCAACAATCACGGAATATAAAACAACCAGGGCCGGAAATAAAGCCCTGGTTGTCCGATAGTGAGCAAAAGATTAGATATGGGTAACGATTTCTTTAATCAGTTGCGGTCCTTTAAATATAAAGCCGGAATAAATTTGTACCAGTGATGCTCCCGCGTCCATCTTCTCGCGCGCGGCAATCACAGAGTCGATGCCACCCACGCCGATAATCGGTAAGCGGCCATTTAATTCCTGGGACAGGCGACGAATAATTTCGGTGCTTTTTAATTGCAGCGGACGACCACTTAACCCACCCGCTTCATCACAATTTTTCATTCCGCGAACCAGTTTTCTGTCCAGCGTTGTATTGGTGGCAATGACGCCATCAATATTATGGCGAACTAAACTGTCGGCCACCTGGATCAATTCTTCCTCGGAAAGATCCGGGGCGATCTTCACAGCAACAGGAACATATTTATGGTGGGTCTGATGAAGCTCATTCTGTTTATTTTTAATGGCACCCAGAAGGTCATCCAGCGCTTCGCCATATTGTAATGTTCGCAGGCCCGGCGTGTTTGGCGAGGAAATATTAATCGCGATATAACCGGCATAGGCATAGATTTTTTCCATACAAATCAGATAGTCATCTTTGCCGTTTTCAACGGGCGTATCTTTATTTTTGCCAATATTAATACCCAGTACGCCGTCAAAATGCGCTTTTTTCACATTCTCAACCAGGTTATCAACGCCCAGATTATTGAAGCCCATACGGTTGATCAACCCTTCTGCGTCGACCAGGCGGAAGAGGCGCGGCTTGTCATTGCCCGGCTGCGGGCGCGGCGTCACGGTACCGATCTCGATCGCGCCAAACCCCATAGCCCCCAGCGCATCGATACATTCACCATTCTTATCGAGGCCAGCGGCAAGTCCCAGTGGGTTTTTAAACGTTAGCCCCATGCATTGTACCGGTTTTTCCGGCACACGCTGACGCACCAGTGCCTCTAGCGGCGTACCCGTAATGCGGCGTAATTGTTGAAAAGTAAATTCATGAGCGCGCTCGGGGTCGAGCTGGAAAAGGGCTTTACGAACGAAGGGGTAGTACATGAACTCTCCTGGATTCCCGGTGTGCAAACCGGGGGCGTATTATCTTTGATTAACCAAAGAAATGGAATTGACCTTGGGCAAAAAAAAGGTGAACTGAACGCAATCGTTTCCTTATCCTTTTCTGCATATTCGTTTTTTAACGTGTTTTCACTAAAAAAATCATTTAGCGGAATATAAAACCTCTGCGACACTGAGAAAATAGTTATCGATGCTTGATAAAACGAAGTAAATGGTTATAAGGAGTGAATATGCGAGTTGTTACCCTGGCGGGAAGCCCGCGTTACCCTTCCCGCTCAAGCGCCCTGCTGGAATATGCGCGCGAACGCCTGACGGCCCTTGATGTTGAAGTGTGTCACTGGCATTTGCATAACTTTGTCCCGGAAGATTTGCTCTACGCCCGCTTCGACAGCCCGGCGCTGCAGACACTGCTCGAACAATTACATGAGGCCGATGGGCTGATCATCGCTACCCCGGTGTACAAGGCCTCTTTTTCCGGCGCGCTAAAAACCCTGCTTGATCTGTTCCCCGAACGAGCGCTGGAAGGCAAAGTGGTCCTTCCGGTCGCCACTGGCGGTACCATTGCACATATGCTGGCCGTGGATTATGCGCTCAAGCCAGTTCTGAGCGCACTGAAAGCCCAGGAAGTGTTGCATGGGGTCTTCGCCGATGACAGCCAGGTGGAGGATTATCAGCATAAGCCCCGCTTCACCGCGAATTTGCAGACGCGCCTGGACGGTGCACTGGAAACATTTTGGCAGGCCTTACACCGCCGCGACACGCAAGTCCCCACCTTCGGTGCTCATATACCGGGTGTTGCCAGAGCTTCGTAATAAAAAAAACCGGGTCGCGCTGTAGACGCTAACCCGGCTTGTTATCACACAGGACCTGCCCGCTGAATGTTATGCCAGCGCTTTACTGATTTTCTCAAACAGATCGCCTGACAGATTCGGCAATGCTTTGAGTTGCTCAAGCGCCGCACGCATTTTTTCCTGACGTTTCGCATCGTAACGTTTTAAACGAATCAGCGGTTCAATCAGGCGCGAAGCTACCTGCGGGTTACGGCTGTTCAGTTCTGTCAGCATTTCGACCATGAACTGATAGCCGCTACCGTCTTGCGCATGGAATGCTGCCGGGTTACTGCTGGCAAACGCGCCAATCAGTGAACGCACACGGTTCGGGTTGCTCATCGTAAACGAACGGTGTTTAAGCAGACCGCGCACGGTATCCAGCACATTTTCTGCCGGGCTGGTGGCCTGAAGGATCAGCCACTTGTCCATCACCAGACCATCCTGGTGCCATTTGTCATCGTATTCCTGCATCAGCGCATCACGGCACGGCAGTTGGGCGGCAACCGCGGCAGACAGCGCCGCAAGCGCATCCGTCATGTTATCAGCATTGTGATACTGCTCGCTTACCAGCTTATCGGCCAGTTGCGCGTCGCCGAAGGCCAGATAACGCAGACAGGTATTACGTAAGGCACGCTTACCGATATCCGCATGTTCCACGCGGTAGGTATCCAGCTTATTGGCGTTATAAACGGCCAGCACTTCATCTGCCAGTTCGGTGGCCAGGGTGCGGGTTAGCGCTTCACGTACCGTCACGATGGCTACCGGGTCGATAACGTCAAACAATTCGGCAATCTCATTTGCTGAAGGCAGCGTCAGAATTTCCGCAGCCAGAGCCGGATCGATATGTTCGTCCAGCAGGATCGCGCGGAACGCATCGGCAACGTGCAGTGGCAAAGACAGCGCCTGCCCCTGCTGATGGCGGGCAACGTTGAGCTTAATGTGCGTCGCCAGCAGACTCTGTGCGGCATCCCAGCGAGAGAAATCATTGCTGGCGTGGCGCATCAGGAACGTCAGTTGCTGATCGCTCCATTTATATTCCAGTTTCACCGGCGCGGAAAACTCACGCAGCAGCGACGGCACGGGCTGGAAGTAGACGTTATCAAAGACAAAAGTCTGTTCTGGCTGGGTGACATTCAGCACATGATGCACCGGGTGACCGTCTTTCTGCAGCGGGATGACCTTGCCTTCATTATCATAAAGTTCAATATCAAACGGGATATGTAGCGGGTGTTTCTCCTGCTGTTCCGCTGTAGGCGGCGTACGCTGGCTGATGGTGAGCGTGTATTGCTCGGTCGCCGGGTTGTAATCGTCATGTACCGTGACAATCGGCGTCCCCGCCTGGCTATACCAGCGACGGAAATGCGACAAATCGATATTTGAGGCATCTTCCATTGCCTGGACGAAATCATCACAGGTTGCGGCGCTGCCATCGTGACGCTCAAAATAGAGCTGCATCCCTTTCTGGAAATTCTCTTCACCCAGCAGGGTGTGGATCATGCGGATGATTTCTGAACCTTTCTCATACACCGTCAGGGTGTAGAAGTTGTTCATTTCAATCACTTTATCCGGGCGAATTGGATGCGCCATCGGGCTGGCGTCTTCGGCAAATTGCAGCCCGCGCATGGTACGGACATTATTGATACGGTTTACCGCACGGGAACCCAGGTCCGAGCTAAACTCCTGGTCGCGAAACACAGTCAGCCCTTCTTTCAGGCTGAGCTGGAACCAGTCGCGACAGGTCACGCGGTTACCGGTCCAGTTGTGGAAATATTCATGACCAATCACCCGTTCGATATCAAGATAGTCTTTGTCGGTCGCGGTATCGGTCCGGGCGAGCACATATTTGGAGTTAAAGACGTTGAGGCCTTTATTCTCCATCGCGCCCATATTAAAGAAGTCCACGGCGACAATCATATAGATGTCGAGGTCATATTCGAGGCCAAAACGGGTCTCGTCCCATTTCATGGAGTTCTTGAGCGAGGTCATTGCCCACGGCGCGCGGTCAAGGTTGCCACGGTCAACGAAGAGTTCCAGTGCAACTTCACGCCCGGAGCGGGTTGTAAAGGTATCGCGCAGCACATCAAAATCACCCGCTACCAGCGCAAACAGGTAACACGGTTTCGGGAACGGATCCTGCCACTGCACCCAGTGACGGCCATTATCCAGCTCGCCCTGGTCCACGCGGTTACCGTTAGAGAGCAGGTAAGGATAGGCAGCTTTGTCGGCGATGATTTTAGTGGTAAACCGCGCCAGAACATCAGGGCGGTCCAGGTACCAGGTAATATGGCGGAAACCCTCTGCCTCACATTGGGTACAGAGTGCTTCGCCAGACTGATAGAGGCCTTCAAGCGCAGTATTCGCAGCCGGGCTGATTTCATTCACGATACGCAATGTGAATCGCTCAGGCAGGCCGTCAATGACCAGGTGATTGTCTTCTTCTTTATATTGTGTCCATGGCTGGTCGTTAACATGGATTGACACTAACGTCAGGTCTTCGCCATTCAGACGCAATGGCACTGGAGAGGCGCTATGACGCGAAATAGTGCTCAGCGCAGTGACAACGGTTTTTGCAGCATCCAGGTCAAAGGTCAAGTCAATATCGCTAATCAGGTAATCCGGCGCACGGTAGTCGTGGCGGTATTTGGCTTGTGGCTGTTGTGTCATAAAAAACCTTTAGCATCTTCTGTTTGGTTACGTCTCCAGTCTATTCCTGTTGCGTAAATCCCGCCACGCAGAATGTTCATCTTTTCAGGGAGAAAAGCTCACTATGCTACATTTTAGTAACACGCGGCACGAAATGCCCTCGACCCGTTTTGCGCCTTATGGTGTGATCGGGGTTCAATAAATCAATAAACAAGGTATACTCCAGCGGTTTCCACCTGCTTTGTTTATTGTACTAAACGCTCCTGTGAGAGGATGCTACGGCGCACCATGACACGACTCGCTCCCCCTGCTCTGCAGACGCTGCTGGATACTGATGCCTACAAATTGCATATGCAACAGGCGGTGTTCCATCACTATTACGATGTGCATGTCACAGCGGAGTTTCGCTGCCGCGGCGACGACCTTCTGGGCATTTATGCCAGCGCAATTCGCGAAGAAATTGACGCGATGCAACATCTGCGCCTGCAGGAAGACGAATACCAGTGGCTTTCCGGCCTCCCCTTCTTCAAAGCGGATTACCTGCAGTGGTTACGTAATTTCCGTTATGATCCGTCGCAAGTGACTGTCATTAATGATAATGGCAAGTTGAACATTCGTATGTCCGGGCCATGGCGTGAAGTCATCATGTGGGAAGTGCCGCTACTGGCGGTGATTAGCGAACTGGTGCATCGCTGCCGCTCTCCACAAGTGGGTGTTCAGCAGGCCCTGCTACATCTTGAAACGAAACTGGCAGATTTTGCTACTCGCACCGCAGAGCTGGATATGTCAGGCTTCCGTCTGATGGATTTCGGCACACGCCGCCGTTTCTCGCGCGATGTACAGTACGCCATCGTGGAACGTCTCAAACAAGAACCGTGGTTTATTGGCACCAGTAATTACGATCTGGCGCGCCGTCTGTCGCTTACGCCAATGGGAACTCAGGCGCACGAATGGTTCCAGGCGCATCAGCAGATCAGCCCGGATCTGGCGACCAGTCAGCGTGCTGCACTGGCCGCGTGGCTGGAAGAGTACCCGGAGCAACTTGGTATTGCCCTGACAGACTGCATCACCATGGATGCCTTCCTGCGTGATTTCGGGCCGGTGTTTGCACAACGTTACCAGGGGCTGCGCCATGACTCGGGCGACCCGGTGGAATGGGGTGAAAAAGCCATCGCCCATTATGAGAAGCTCGGCATCGATCCGTTATCGAAGACGCTGATTTTCTCAGACAATCTTGATCTGAATAAAGCGCTGGATCTCTACCGCCACTTCGCCTCCCGCATCAAACTGGGCTTCGGTATTGGCACACGGCTGACCTGCGACATTCCACATGTGAAGCCGTTGAATATCGTCATCAAGCTGGTTGAGTGTAACGGCAAACCAGTGGCGAAGTTGTCTGATAGCCCCGGAAAAACGATTTGTCACGACAAAGCGTTTGTGCGTGCGTTACGCAAAGCATTTGACCTGCCGCAGGTTAAAAAGGCCAGTTAATCCTTGTTAATAAGCGTCCTTATCGGGACGCTTTTTTTCGTGGCGAACGTTCGCGATATGGCCAATATAAAAAGCAAATCCGCGCGCTGTTTTCACTTCTCCGCTCAGTATCTCAGCGTTAGCAAAAGATTAATTTCCGAAATCCCCCTTTTCGCTGCGAATTCTGCTTGTCTGATGGCGCTCGCCAGGTAACATAGGTATCCCCCCTTTGTGGGCGGACAAACGATGATCTTTTCCAGACAATTAACAGAGAGAATATTATGAGCGTTGTGCCTGTAGCCGACGTACTCCAGGGCCGCGTTACCGTTGACCAAGAAGTCACCGTGCGCGGATGGGTACGTACCCGCCGAGATTCAAAAGCTGGCATCTCCTTCCTCGCCGTTTATGACGGCTCCTGCTTTGATCCTGTACAGGCTGTCATTAATAATTCTCTGCCCAATTACAATGAAGAAGTTCTTCATCTGACCACCGGCTGCTCCGTTGTTGTCACTGGCAAAGTGGTGGAGTCCCCTGGTGAAGGCCAGAGCTTCGAGCTGCAGGCGACTCAGGTAGAAGTCACCGGCTGGGTTGAAGACCCTGACACTTACCCGATGGCGGCGAAACGCCACAGCATCGAGTATTTGCGTGAAGTGGCGCACCTGCGTCCGCGTACCAACCTGATTGGCGCTGTCGCCCGTGTTCGTCATACGCTGGCGCAGGCGCTGCACCGCTTCTTTGATGAGCAGGGTTTCTTCTGGGTTTCCACGCCGCTGATTACCGCATCTGACACCGAAGGTGCGGGTGAAATGTTCCGCGTTTCCACGTTGGATCTGGAAAACCTGCCGCGTAACGATCAGGGTAAAGTCGATTTCGACAAAGATTTCTTTGGTAAAGAGTCTTTCCTGACCGTATCGGGCCAGTTGAACGGCGAAACCTATGCCTGCGCGCTGTCCAAAATCTACACTTTTGGGCCAACGTTCCGCGCGGAAAACTCCAACACCAGCCGTCACCTGGCGGAATTCTGGATGCTGGAGCCGGAAGTGGCATTTGCCGATCTGGAAGATAACGCCCGTCTGGCGGAAGCGATGCTGAAATATGCCTTCAACGCAGTTCTGACTGAGCGTATGGATGACATGAAGTTCTTCGCTGAACGCGTTGATAAAGATGCAATTGCCCGTCTGGAGCGTTTTGTTGCGGCTGATTTCGCGCAAGTGGACTACACCGACGCCGTGACTATCCTTGAAAACTGCGGTGAGAAGTTTGAAAACCCGGTTTACTGGGGCGTTGACCTCTCTTCCGAGCATGAACGCTACCTGGCCGAGAAACACTTTAAAGCACCGGTCGTTGTGAAAAACTACCCGAAAGACATTAAGGCTTTCTATATGCGCCTTAACGATGACGGTAAAACCGTAGCAGCAATGGATGTTCTGGCGCCGGGCATTGGTGAAATCATCGGCGGCTCGCAGCGTGAAGAGCGTCTGGATGTGCTGGATGCGCGTATGGCTGAAATGGGTCTTAATAAAGAAGACTACTGGTGGTATCGCGATCTGCGCCGTTATGGCACCGTACCGCATTCAGGTTTCGGCCTGGGCTTTGAGCGTCTGATCGCTTATGTCACCGGCGTGCAAAACGTACGTGATGTTATCCCGTTCCCACGCACACCTCGTAGCGCCACGTTTTAATGATAAAAGCCAGCGTATGCTGGCTTTTTTTGCTCTTCATTATTCCTTCACCTAACCGGGACATCGTGGACCGGTTAACGCTTCCCTATCTTTATCGGCGTTATATCTGTGAAATACTTCTGAACAAAAAATAAAGCACACTTATATTGTGGGTTAGTTTTATCTCATCTGATAGCACGTCTGGATAAAAATCACACAGCTTTCCAGACGGCTAAAAAGGTCAGCGATAAAAAGTAAGATGAGAATGGTTCCTGTACAAGATTCACCCTTATCTCAATTAAACATAAGCAATTCATATATATAGTTATGAGGCCGTTGTTTTTGACAACGATCGCTCCCGAACTTTGAGGTGGTTCACAAAGTTCCTTAAAATACATAAATTCTTACACATAATTGCTTTTTGTAACCTCTTTAAGACATTTGTAGCACTTTCAGGCTAGCGAAACGATTATATGAATGGAAAGATGCCTCTCAGACACAGAAAGACACCAAACTCTCATCAATAGTTCCGTAAATTTTTATTGACGGAATTTATTGGCGGCAGTGGCAGGTGTACAAAAAAACCAATGAGGGTAATAAATAATGATGAAGCGCAATATCCTGGCAGTGGTTATCCCTGCCCTGCTGGTAGCTGGTGCAGCTAACGCTGCAGAAGTTTACAACAAAAACGGCAACAAACTGGACCTGTACGGTAAAGTTGTTGGTGAGCACGGCTTCACCACTTCTGGCGATAACACCTCTAACAAAGATTCTTCCTACGGCCAGATCGGCTTCAAAGGCGAGACTCAGGTAAACAGCGATGTTACCGGTTACGGCCAGTGGGAATACCGTGCTAAAGCGGGCGAAGCAGAAGGCAACCAGACTAACGTAACTCGTCTGGCTTTCGCTGGTATCAAAGTTGCTAACGCTGGTTCTCTGGACTACGGCCGTAACTACGGTGTGGTTTACGATGTAGAATCCTATACAGATATGGCTCCGTCCTTCTCTGGCGAAACTTGGGGTGGTGGTTACACCGACAACTACATGACCAGCCGTTCTACTGGCCTGCTGACCTATCGTAACAGCAACTTCTTCGGTCTGGTTGATGGCCTGAGCTTCGCTGTTCAATACCAGGGTAAAAACGATCGTACTAACCTGAACCAGGCTAATGGCGACGGTGTTGGTTACTCCCTGGGTTACGACTTCGGTTCTGGTTTCGGCGCAACTGCTGCATACAGCAACGCAAACCGTACTGTTGGTCAAAAAGTTGACGGCAAAGGCGACAAAGCCGAAGCATGGGCAGTTGGCGCTAAATACGATGCAAACAACATCTACCTGGCAACTGTTTACGCTGAAACCCGTAACATGAGCATTCTGGACGGCGACGCAACGACTATCGCTACCGGTTACAACGTTGCTAACAAAACTCAGAACTTCGAAGTTATCGCTCAGTACCAGTTCGACTTCGGTCTGCGTCCGTCCGTTTCTTACGTTCAGTCCAAAGGCAAAGAGCTGGGCGCTGGCGTGAAAAACGACCTGGCTAAATACGTTACTGTTGGTGCGTACTACTACTTCAACAAAAACTTCAACGTATACGGCGACTACCGTATCAACCTGCTGGATAAAGAAGACACGACTTACTCCTGGGTTGGCACTGCAGACCAGGCTACTGTTGGTGTAACTTACCAGTTCTAATCAGCACACCTCGTTATTATATGCGTGAAAAACAGGGCTTCGGCCCTGTTTTTTTATTGTCTCGCCGCCAAAAAGACTAACTTCTAAAAAGACGCACGCTTTTTATCGCAAACGGTTGGCAATTGTCACATCAACCGTTAACCTGATAGCGGATCTCCCTTCTGTCATCATAATGGAACCTCGTCATGTTTGAGAATATTACCGCTGCCCCTGCTGACCCTATTCTGGGTTTGGCCGATCTGTTTCGCGCCGATGAACGTCCTGGCAAAATCAACCTTGGTATTGGTGTCTATAAAGACGAAACCGGGAAAACGCCGGTACTGACCAGCGTTAAAAAAGCGGAGCAGTATCTGCTGGAAAACGAAAACACAAAAAATTACCTCGGCATCGACGGTATTCCTGAGTTTGGTCGTTGCACGCAGGAACTGCTATTCGGCAAAGGCAGCGCGATTATTAATGACAAACGTGCGCGCACCGCGCAGACCCCGGGCGGTACGGGTGGCCTGCGTGTTGCCGCTGATTTCCTGGCGAAAAACACCTCAGCAAAACGTATTTGGGTAAGTAATCCAAGCTGGCCGAACCATAAAGGCGTGTTTAACTCCGCCGGCCTTGAAGTGTGTGATTACGCCTATTATGACGCGCAAAACCACGCGCTGGATTTCGATGGCATGGTTGCAAGCCTCGAAGCCGCACAAGCGGGTGATATCGTACTGTTCCACGGTTGCTGTCATAACCCGACCGGTATCGATCCGACGCTTGAGCAGTGGGAGACACTGGCCAAATTGTCCATTGAAAAAGGCTGGCTGCCGCTGTTCGATTTTGCCTATCAGGGTTTCGCCCGCGGTCTGGAAGAAGACGCAGAAGGTCTGCGCGCCTTTGCCGCGCTGCATAAAGAATTGATCATCGCCAGCTCCTTCTCGAAAAACTTCGGTCTGTACAATGAACGTGTCGGTGCCTGTACGCTGGTGGCCGCGGACCAGGAGACAGCGGACCGTGCATTCAGCCAGATGAAGTCAACCATCCGCGCTAACTACTCTAACCCGCCGGCTCACGGCGCCTCCGTTGTGGCAACGATCCTGAGCAATGATGCGCTGCGTGCCATCTGGGAACAAGAATTGACAGATATGCGCCAGCGCATTCAGCGTATGCGTCTGCTGTTTGTAAATACCCTGCAAGAAAAAGGGGCGGATCGCGATTTCAGCTTTATCACCCGTCAGAACGGCATGTTCTCTTTTAGCGGTCTGACCAAAGAGCAGGTGCTCCGCCTGCGTGAAGAGTTCGCTATCTACGCGGTTGCATCAGGACGTATTAACGTTGCGGGCATGACACCGGATAACATGTCGCCGCTGTGTGAAGCTATCGTCGCGGTGTTATAAACGACAATAGACAATAAAAAAGGTCGCGAATGCGACCTTTTTTGTTTTACCAGACCGGCAGTTCATCCTGCAGGAAAGGGTTATGTAGCCGCTCGTTGCCAAGCGTGGACATCGGGCCGTGACCAGGAATAAAGGTCACATCATCCCCCAGAGGCAACAGTTTGGTTTTGATGGCATCAATCAACTGCCCATGATTCCCTTTCGGGAAATCACTGCGCCCTACGCCGCCTTTAAAGATAACGTCGCCGGACACCAACAGCCGGGATTGCGCATCAAAGAAAACCACATGTCCTGGCGTATGCCCAGGACAATGCAAAACATCCAGTCTCACATTGCCTACGCTCACCGTGTCGCCTTCGTTTAACCAACGATCCGGCGTCAGCGGCTGGCAGTCATCCAGACCAAACATACGACTTTGGGCGGGTAGCCCTTGCAGCCAGAACTCATCTTCTTTTTCCGGACCAATCACTGGCACGCCATAGTGCTGCGCCAGCTCGGCAGCCGCACCAACATGATCAAGATGACCATGGGTAAGCAGTATTTGCGTTAACGTCACGCCGGAGGCTGCCACTTCCTGTTTGATGCGTTCAGCATCGCCACCGGGATCCACTATTGCTGCCAGCCGGGTTTGCTCACACCAGACTAACGAGCAGTTCTGGGAGAAGGCGGTAACCGGAATAATACGATAGTTCATACTGCTCCTGTCTCTTTTAACTGAGTTTTACCAGTGCCGTAGCGGCCCGGTATCAATATGCACAAAGTTGCTGATGGGGTAATATCCTACACCACCTGCACGCATAGATAACGCAGCTTTGCGAATATTGCTCAGAGAAATCCCTTCGATATGGAAATCCATCGCCTGTCCTTTGGTGTGATAGCTTTTTTTGGCAACACCAGAACTGTGGGCCCGGAGTTCGTTATTCGTGTCGACAGAACGGTATCCCGAGACCAATTGCACCGGTTTGCTTGTTCCTAACAAACCTTGCAGGCGATAAAGTTGATCAAACAGTCGTGGATCGATGGTTTTAATTTTATTCGCGCGATAATCACGGAAAAAATGGTTGAGCTTTGCTAATTCATCCTGAATATAGCCCCGGCCATCGAAAAACTGCGCCTTAATTGTTTCTCCAGTATGGAGATTATTCAGCGTTAAAATACGCGGACGTGGGGTGGAAAGGGTTGCAAATGCTTGTTGAGGTAAGATGGCTGCACCAAGGGCAATACCACCTAACGCCAACAATTTGCGGCGATTAGCGTCAAATTTGTCCATGATAATCAGGTCTGCAAGATAACAAAGTGATCGTAATTTATGCACTTTTATTGCGCACGAAAGGCACCTTACCGGGCAAAAACGTCTGCGTCAAGGTAGCCAAACCCCAGCAAAGACGGGCCTTACAGCAGATCCGGCCCGTTTTCGCTAATTATTACGACAATGTTATTTCCCGAACTGCTTCATTTACCTGATTAATTGTTCGGCTTTCGCCAGGATTTGTGCGCCAGATCGCGCCGTCAGATCATAATTGTAAATATCTGTACGATATTGGGTACGACCATCTTCGCCAACAAATGCGGTCAAATAATAAAGATTCACCGGTATATTTTGACGGATATTAACGTAACGGGTATCTCCTTGTTTTAATGCATCGGAAATCCGCGTGTCGTTCCATCCCGCATCCTGTAATAGCATATTGGCAAGCTCAGAGGCTTTATTCACCCTCACACAGCCTGAGCTCAACGCTCGCGCATCTTTCTGGAAAAGATTATGGTTGGGTGTGTCATGAAGATAGATAGCGTCAGAACTCGGCATATTGAACTTATAGCGGCCGAGCGAGTTTTGCGCACCCGGCGCCTGCTGGAAGCGGAAAGGCAGATTAGATGGCGTGATGGTTGCCCAATCCACCATCGTCGGGTCAATAGCCTCTTTACTGTTCCAGCCACGCAGCACGGTATAACCATGCCGTTCCAGATAGCCTGGGTCATTCCATACTTTCGGTAGAATATCTTTGCGTGCCAGCGTCGGTGGAACATTCCACGGCGGGTTAACCACCACGTTATTCAGCGCACTGCTCATCATCGGCGTTTTGCGATCCGGCCGCCCGACAATCACGCGGGAGGCCAGCACCTGGTTGCCGTTCAGATAATAGACCAGCGAATATTCCGGAATGTTAACCATAATCCCCGTGGAGAGTTTACCCGGCAGCAAACGCAGACGCTGAATATTCAGCGCCAGAACCCCGGCGCGCTGGGCTGGGGTTACATTCAACCAGTCGCGGGTCGACTGCCCTATCACGCCGTCGGCATGCAGCCCCTGAGCGGCCTGGAAGCGTTTGACTGCGGCAACTAACTGGCGATCATAGTCACTACTGAGCGTACTTGCTGGTTTCGCTTTCTTGGTCAACTGCGCCGTTGTTGTTCCCGCCGTATCAACCGCGATGGCAGACGGACTGACGACGCTGCTCGTTGCATCATCGCCGGGCAGCGCGATTTTCGGTGCATCATCCATCATGCCGCTACGTTGCAGGATTTCGCGCAGCGCGGGTACATCCCTGCTCTTCTGTCCGGGACGCAGTGAAACGGTACTGGTCAACTGCGGCCACGGTGAATTGTCTGCCACCAGCGTCAGTAAAGACTGATGCATCGCAGCATACTGCGGATGATGAGGTGCAAGGGTTTCGATAAATTGCGGCAGGTTGCCTTTATCCAACGCTAATTGCCACTGATTGATTACCGACAGCGGCGGTGTTTCCAGCGTGTAAGGTTTACTGCTGTAGAGCCAGCGGTTGCCTTTCACCGGAATACCGGCGACGAAATGCAGATACCCCATCATGGCGTCCGATAAGACCAAATCCCGCGCCATTCCTGAGATATTCGGATCGGTCAACAGCCCAACCCAGGTCGTGAATTGCGGCTGGAAACCGGCAATCGCGACTTCGGCGAGTTGTTGCTGGAAAGCCTGAACGGCATCACGATTATCCCACATCGGCTTCATTTCACGCGCGGCATACAACGCGGAAAGCGAATCCATGTAGACCGGTGTCCAGTTAGCAGGTAAGAGTGCCTGCAATGCGCTACGCGCGTTAGCAGGCGCATCTGCTGCCGGATAAGGCTGCAAGCCTGCCATCATTGCCGTCGCAGGCGACTGTTCCAGCGGCTGCGATAATGCCGTGGGTTGATCGCCAAGCGTCGCGGAACTGTCAACCGGTACCACCTCAGGCTCATCGGCCAGGGCCTGAGCGCTAAACAGCGGAGCAAATGCGAATGCCAGACATAAACTCAATGTCGACATCCGACGACCATACGATTTCTTAAGCAACATCCCTTGCCCCCTGTTTCTTCATTACACTCACAATGCTCTTTCTATCAGTATATAAAGACAAAAAAGCATTTGCCTTACCAAATGTAAAGAAGTTTAAAGAAGAGCGCGTGGTCGGGTGCGGTGTTTCAGAAAAGAAAAAGGGCGGCATCTCTGCCACCCTCATTGTTTAAGCGAACCGTTAAGAAGCGTCTGCCGTACCAGGTAATGTCTCCGGTAGCTGAGCCGCGAAGCCGCGCAGACCCACAACGTGAACATGCTCATGGTTCTGGAAGACTTTACGCACCAGTTTATAGGTGGTGCCTTTTTCCGGACTGATGTTCTCCGGAGCCGCAATAATCAGTTGCATTTCAAGGCGTTCGCAGAGTTCGAACAAGGTTGCGATGGAGCGGGCATCCAGACGTGCTGCCTCGTCGAGGAACAACAAGCGGCATGGCGAAATATCTTTACCACGCAGACGTCGCGCCTCGTCTTCCCAGCTCTGGACAACCATCACGAGGATAGACATCCCGGTACCGATGGCCTCACCGGTCGACAGGGCCCCGGATTCCGCACGCAGCCAGCCATCCGAACCACGGTTGACTTCCACTTCCATCTCAAGATAGTTGCGGTAATCAAGCAGCTCTTCGCCAATGGTTTGCGGCGTACGCTGACCAAGATCGATTTGCGGATTCAGGCGTTGATACAGTTTCGCCAGTGCTTCGGAGAAGGTCAGGCGATTGCTGTTAAACAGGTCCTGATGCTGCTCATGTTGCTCGGAAAGCACCGTCAACAACATTGCATGACTCTCGCGGACGTTAACATTCAAACGGACACTGTGTACCTGACCGAAGGAGACGTTTTGCAGCCCCTGGTTAAGCTGACGGATACGGTTCTGCTCGCGCTGAATCGTTTTGCGGATGATATTCGCCACGCTACGAGAGCTGATCGCCAGTTTCTGCTCGCGGGAGGTTAGCTCTTCCGTCAGGCGGCTGAGTTCAATCTCCATCTGTTCGATAGCTTCAACAGGATCGTCAGTACGAATAATATCCTGGCGGATACGCTCGCGCAGATGCTGGTATACCGCGACAAAGAACTGAATCTTACGCTCCGGACGTTTCGGATCTTCCGACATACGCAGCACATCACGCAGATGTTCGTTGTCCGCCACGGCGAGGCGCAACGCACCTAACGCCTTATCCGACATGGAACGCAGTTCGTCACCAGAAAGGTAAGCCAGTTCACGACGATGCAAGCGACGTTCAACGCCGTTATCTTTCACCATTCGCATCACCGCACACCAGCCTGCTTTCGCCGTGACGACTTGTTCGCGCATCTCATGATAATCACGTTCAAGGCGACGAAGCGCACGGGTCAGGTTATCCATTTCCGCTTCGCAGAAGGTCAGCGCTTTTTCCAGTTGATTGCGACGGGCACGGTTGCCGGACAACTGGGCATGCAGCTCATCGCGACGAATACGCGCGCGCTCCTCCGCGCCACTGTCGGCACGGACACCAATTTCCTGCAGCTCTTTTTGCAGATCGTTGAGCAGTTCTTTTTTGGTATCGAACGAGCTTTTCAGCGATGCCAATACCTGGTTGTACTGACTGAGCTGGGCCGCGTGGCTACGCAGCGCCTCACGCGTACGGCTACGTTCACGTTCTGCCTGCTCGAGCCGCTGACGCAGCTTCTCGTTGAGATCGTTATTGCCACTGAGCATTTCCGCAGAATCGGAATAGCTAAAGTGCGCCCGGCGCTGTACAACTTCGATCAGCGCAAATGCCTGCTGGCGTGCTTCACGCTGCACTTGCTGGGAATACGCATAATCTTCTTTCAGTTGTTCATACTGTTCCGGGTCGTTTTGCAGCACCGAAACAACGGGCTCCAGTTTCGCCAGATGGTTGCCAAACTGTTGAATAAAACGCACGGCTTCCTGAGCTTCGTCCAGACGCTCCTGAATTTCATCAACGCGATCGGCAAGGGTTTCATCTGCCAGCAAGCTCAGGCGTGGCAGCAGGCGGTTAAGCTGAGCAACCCCCTCTTTCGCCTGCTCGAACTGCATGCGGTTCTGCTGGTTGTCATTCTCATGATTACTCAGCGCGCGCTCCAGTTCACCACGGCGGCCACTGAGCGTACGAATTTCAGCTTCCGGGTCTGCATCAAACGCCACGGCAAGATGGCTACCGATAAAACGGCTGAAGGCCTGATGCAGGCGCTGCGTTTTCTGCACGTCGAAGGATAATGTGGCAAAACGCTCGGCAAGCTCTTCACGCTCGGCGTGGAGCCCTTCGATACGGCTTTCACGTGCGGCACGACCAAACAGCGGCACCGACGGGAAACGGGAGTAGCGCCACTGACGATCGGCTATCTTAACCACCACCGCTTTTTCCAGCTCATCGACGCTGAACACACTGTCATCGAAAGATTGCGGATCCCCTTCAATCAGATAGAGATCTTCCGGGCAATCCTCGAGCCCTTCAAGCTGTTCTGAAATGAGGGAGAGGTCCGGGACCACGATCGCGTGACGTGATGGGCCGTACAACGCGGAAAAATAGGGCGCATCGTCAAGGCTAACGTCATCGTAAATTTCAGAGAGCAGCACACCGCCAAAGCGTTCAGCCAGCGTGTTAAGACGCCCGTCTTCGGATCCACCCGGCTGACTCAGACGTTCGATTTCTTCGTCCACCGCGCGCTTGCGTGCCCCGACTTCATCGCGTTCAACGATAGCTTCGCGTTCACGCTCCAGCAATTGTTGCAGGTATTCCGTCACTTGCTGGCCGGATTCAAACTGCTCGCCGCTCTGCTCACACAACTGGGTCAGGCTGCTTTGCGCTGCCAGCCAAATCGGTGCGCGCTGGGTCAATATTTGGATGCGTGACTGTAGCTGTTCCAGCTCCTGGCGCAACGCCATACGCTGCTCACCGGCCATGGCCACATTCTCGGAAAGCGCGGCAATTTGCGCCTCCAGCTCATGATGCAGAGCCTCAAGTTCGTCAGCATCGTACTGTTTATTCTGCCGTTTGCAGAATTCCGCCAGCATGCGTTCAGCATCCTGTTGCTCACGCAGACGCTGTTCTAGTTCGTTCAGACGCGCGCGCAGCGATGGCGCCTGTTCTGCCAGATGGCGCTGGTTTACCCCTTCTCGTAAAAGGTCACGTGCGACATCCCAGGCTTCATCACGGGCCAGCGGACCATTGATAGCGACGACCAACTGGTAAGCTTGTTCAAACTGGCTGTGCGCGGTTTGCGCCACGCTCATACGTTGGTCAAGCGACAGGAGTTTCTCTGTAGCTTCCTGCTCTTTCGCCTGGAAGGTTTCCAGCCATTCGTCTGCCGTTTCTGCCGTCAGGTCCGGTAGCTGGCAAAGTTCTTTTGCACGCTGTAAGGCCTGTTGTGCCTGATTGTACTGAATCGCGCGGGTTTGCTGCACATCCAGAGCCTGTTGGTAGTCGGCAAGCTGGTTTTTCAGCTCATCCACTTCCAGTTCAGCGGCCTCGGCGCGCGCTTCGTTCTCTTCCTGATGATCGGTAGCTTCGGCCACCACTTCATTTTGTTCTTCAAGGCGGATTTGCAGTTCGTCCAGATCCGACTCGTAGCGCTCAATTTTTTCCTGCTGGCGCAGCGCGGTCTGCACCAGATTCAGGTGATCGCTGGCGGCCTGATAGTCAGCCTCAAGATCCCCTTCTGCCCCGGTGTGTTCTGCCAGTTCGCGCGCCATATCGACATGTTTGTATTGCTCAGCCGCCAGCTTTTGCCGTGAACTGAACAGATCGCGACGGAATGTCAGCGCCTGATCAAGGTGAATACGTCGTTCGTTGGCATGGCGCATGTAATCCGCCGCCACATAGTTGGTCGCTTCACTGATCAAATGCTTGAACAGATCGCGATCCGACTGGGTAACGCGAATCGCTTCCAGCGTCATGCGGTTTTCGCGCAGTGCCGCTTCCATGTCCTGGAAGGCTTTACGTACACCGCTATTTTCCGGCAAGAGATAGTCGCGCAGAGAACGGGTGATCGCACTGGAGATACCGCCATACAGCGACGCTTCGATCAGGCGATAGAATTTGCTGCGATCGGATGCTGAGCGCAAGCGACGTGCGACGATGCCCAAATCGAACATCAGAGAATGATAATCGGTGATGGAGTTGAACTGCTTAAACTGCACCCCTTCCATCGCATCCAGCTTTTCCTTCACTTCCTGCAACGGCAGCACGCGCGCCTGACGCTCGTTAAGCGTTTCTGTCAGCAGTTGTGTCGGCTGAACCGCCGTTGGCAGCCCCTGAATAGCGAACGGTTTGATGTCGACTTTACGATCGCGACCGGCCACCTGTTGCAGGCGAACCCCCACCAGCACGCGCTGATGACGCGAGTTGATCACATCAAGAACAGAGTAGCAGACCCCGGCTTTCAGTTTACCGTGCAGGCCTTTGTCACGAGAGCCAGACGTCGCGCCTGCCTCGGTGGTGTTACGGAAGTGCAGCAGCGTTAAGTCCGGGATAAGCGCGGTGACGAACGCCGCCATGGTGGTGGATTTACCGGCACCGTTTCCCCCGGACAACGTGGTCACCAGTTCGTCCAGGTCAAACGTACGGGCAAAAAAACCGTTCCAGTTAATCAGCGTCAGTGAGCGAAATTTACCGCGATCAATCATTATTCTTCCTCTCCACTATCCGGCTGATTGTCTTCGTTCTCATCATTGAGCTGCAGGTGATTTTCTACAGGCATGGCTTCACCGTCACGGATCAAGCGCCGCTGAGCCTCGCGTGCATCGTCACCGGAGCGCACATCCGCGCCGAAGCGGAACACAGACTCGGTAATACGAAACTTGCTGCTGTCGTTACCCATAAACCAGATCATGCCAAGACGACGCAGGCGGTTCAGGGAGGAACGCACTTTTTCCTGTAATTTTTGGCGATCCAAATCAGAACCGGTTGAGCGGTTGTTCACCAGCTTCAACAGTTTGGCTTCGTCTGCCAGCGCCATCAGCTCGTCATACAGCTCCTGCTGAGTGAAGATGCCTTCATTGGCCAGACGTTCCGGGCTGAGATAGAGGTAACAAAGAATTTTACCGACCATCATGTCCAGTTCAGACAACACCGAGCGTGGGATCAGCGTTGTCGAGCGCGGGCGCAGGTAGAAAAAACCTTCTGGCGCACGGATCAACTCAACGTTGTAACGCCCGTAAAACTCCTCCAGAAATTCCTGGAAATCCATTAAAAAGGCGTGATTATCCAGCTCATCAAGGCCGATATGGCGGCCTGAGCGCAGCGCACTGTCGAGCGCCGGAAAGAGTGGGTTTGCCAACGCCTGGGCCAATTTGATCGGCATCACTTGTTCAATATTTGTCAATGACATGCGCCTGTACCTTGGCTCCGTAATCATTAATCGGCTGCCATTTTGCTGGCAGGCCGGTGAAATCTGCTTGCGCTACGCCGAGGCGTACCGCCTGATCAATGACGATCCGCGCGATATCAAAATGCCGCGCGCGCGGGTACCGCGCCAGATATTCGCGTACAACCAGCCCAAGATCCAGTGGAGCTTGTCTGGTTTTATATATCGCCAGTTGTTCTTCGATCATCGCCGCAAGTTGTTCGCGGATTTCGTTGAACTCTTCATATTCCAGGTCAGGCGGAAGCTCACCTGTAACCTCGGCATCGCTCAACGCAATCTCTTCATCGCGCATATCCAGCAGCCTGTCGGCGTTCGCATAGGTCAATGCCCAGGGAGCATCGAAGTAACCCTGTACCGACTGACGCAAACGCTGGGCAAATACGCGGTTTTTATCCATATCGATAGCGGTACGAATAAACTTGTGTACGTGGCGATCATAGCCAATCCACAAATCGATAGCCTGCTGTCCCCAACTGACGATGCGGTCCAGTTTGCTCTGTAAATCAAAAACCAGCCGATCGACAAACTCCAGATCGTTATGCGCCAGCGTCGCGTCCTGGATACGTAATAAGTTCGCCTGCAGCTTATCCCCTGCCGCCTCCAGCGTATCCTGTAATTCACGCAGCGTACCGGAGGTTTCGGAGAGTAACAGCTCACAGCTTGAAATAGCCGCACGCCAGTCTTTATTCAATAACTGAGCGATATCATCTTTGACTAACTGCTGCTGCTCATCCATCACGCGCTGGGTGAGATCGATGCTGTCGAAAATTTCTGCCACCGAGTATTTCAACGGCGCATAGACGTTGCGATGCCAGTGGAATTCATCCCCACCCTCATCTGCGGCATCAGCAGCGCGTTTCAGTTCTCCCGCCACGATAGATAACTGCATGGACAGGCGCAGCGTAGAAAACTCGCGCTGGCGGATATAGTAATCGGTAATGCCAATGCCGAGCGGCGTCAGACGATAGATGGCATTACCGTCAGCCAGTTCGCTGGTAAAACGGTTTAACAGGCGCTGACGCACCATATCGTTTATGGCATTGTTCGCACGCTGAGCAATGGTTTCGCCGCTTTGTTCAAATGCTTCGCTGACGTGGCGAAACGCATCAACAAGCTCTCCCTCGCTCATTTCGCCATCCAGGCGTTCACCGTTCAGCGTGGCAACCGCCAGCAAAAACGACAGTCTGTCTACCGGAAGCGTGATAGAGAAATCGTTTTTCCTGGCCCAGGCAACCAGTTCGGGAACTGTCTGGGAAAATTCACTCATCGTTCATCCTTTCATCTCTCTGCGGCTTGAGCGCGGTCACATGGATATAACGCCCCAGGCTAATATACGGCTCCTGACGACAATATTGCGTTTCAAGTTCAAGCAAGGAGTCAAAACAGTCACGTTGTTGGTGTTTTTCGCGTAAGTAATCGTGAAACACCCGAACACCCGTTTTCCCCGTGATCTGCCAGCCAATCGCATTCAGCCAGCTATAGACTTCATCCGGATGTCGCGGATAATCCGGGGACAATGTGCGCTTTTTCTTTTTAGGCATACCCGCCAGCACATAGTCGAAATTACCTGCCACCATATTGTGCATCAACAGGCCATTCGCATTGTAAAACATCAACGACAACGTCCCTGCGGGCTTTAAAACCGACCACAGCGTTCGCAAAACGTCCACCGGTTCAGCGACCCATTCGAGCACAGCATGGAACAATATCAGATCGACGGGCGATTCCAAATGTCGCGCAATGTCCTGAGCGGGGCATTGTACAAAATGCATGTTACCGCTCACACCTTTCTCTTCTGCGGCTGCGGTAGCACGCGCAATCATCTCCTGCGACACATCACACAGCGTCACATGATGACCCCGTTCTGCCAGACGAATCGCTGTCTGGCCTTCGCCGCCGCCCGCATCCAGTACACGAAGCGTGCGATCGCCCATTTCGGCGAGAACCCTATCCAAATCCTGCCACAGGATCGCCTGACGCAGTTGACCTTTGGTCGTGCCATAGATATTGCGGGAGAATTTTTCCGCGATGTCATCGAAATTACGATCCTGCATGGCCGCTCCGCGATCCTGACAAAACCGCTATTTTGTCACAGCCGTGCTCAGAATGAACCCATCTGGTGTAAGATCCACGCAAAACGCCTGCTGTATGGTTAAAAAGGAGACGGACGCGTGCTTTTTACGCTCAAGAAATACATTGGCGGCCTGATGCTGCCCCTGCCGGCATTGCTTATATTGATTGGTTTTGGGCTGTTGCTTGTCTGGTTCAGTCGCTGGCAAAAAACGGGCAAAGGCATCATTAGCGCAAGCTGGTTGATTCTGCTGCTGCTGAGTCTGCAACCCGTTGCGGACAAAATGCTCAAACCCATCGAGGACATCTATCCCACCTGGCGCGGCGCAGAGACGGTCAAATATATCGTGGTTCTGGGCGGCGGCTACACCTGGAATGACGCCTGGGCACCAAGCTCAAATCTCATTAATAACAGCCTGCCACGTTTGAATGAAGGCATTCGCCTGTTACATCAGAATCCTGGTGCGAAATTAATCTTTACCGGCGCGGCGGCAAAAACGAACCCGGTCAGCACAGCAGAAGCCGGAGCCAGAGTGGCGGAGAGCCTGGGCATACCGCGCAGCGATATCATCACCCTGGATTCGCCAAAAGATACCGAAGAGGAAGCTGCCGCCGTCAAACAGGCTATTGGCGATGTACCTTTTTTACTGGTGACGTCCGCATCGCATATGCCCAGAGCAATGGTTTTCTTCCGTAATGCGGGGCTCCATCCCCTGCCCGCTCCCGCGAATCAGATGGCTATCGTTTCCCCTCTCAATCCGTGGGAACGCGCCATCCCGTCCCCGGTCTGGCTTATGCACAGCGACCGGGTCGGGTATGAAACACTAGGGCGGATCTGGCAGTGGTTCAAAGGTGACTCAGGAAAGCCAGGGAAGGAGTGACTTAGACGCCAAATCAAAACTGGGGCGACTGAAGTGGCCAGTATTCACCAGTTTCGCCACTTCATCCCACAGCAAATAGAGCCAGCGCCGCCACATAAAGGATTCTGCGACAGGTGCGCGCTGGAGATAATGCCAGAACAGCCCTTCGGCCAGCGGGCCATCCGCCAGGCGGAACAACTCATATTCTCGCGGCGCCCAGAGCATAATACCCGGCCCGACCATCGCCAGAAGCTGGTCGCTCCGGGCATCTTTCAACATACTGCGCAAATTGAAATTGCCATGCACCAGTACACAATTGTCGTTGAACCCTTCGAACAGCGACGGCAGGCACTCTCTGGTGCGGAAGAGGATACGTTTATCCTGCATCGTGAGCCCCGTATTGTGGTACTGATTCAGCGTGGTCCATAGTACTTCTACCCGCTGGCGATACCAGGAGGGCCAGATGTTCTCCTGAGTATTGTCCACCATTCCCACACAGCCGTGGCTGTCCTGTCTGTGCCAGGACAATAATCCTTCCACGATTTGATCTTTCAGATGTTCCCAGCGTTCGGGGGTACGTGCAGGCGCTTCAACCGGCACGCCGCGCAGGCGTTCCATAAGCAGGACATCTGGCCCTGGATGTTCTTCATGGGTCATTACGCCATACACAACAGGCATACGTACCGTGCCACTGCGCGCCAGCATTGAGATTTTCCATGCCAGTTGCCGCGCAAGGCCAGGGGTGGAAAAACTCCTCGCCAGTAACGGCATCGGATTTCCCTGGCTGTCATACAAGGACCATAAGGTTGTATCAGGTCTCTCGCTGACACATTCCATGCGGCTCAGCTTTTCACCCAGCAGGTGGCTTAATTCAGCGCGCAGTTGTTCCATATCAGATTGCCCTCATGAAGACTACTGCTTTTATAATGAGCGCCGGATGACGGGATGTCACCTGATGAGATCAAATCAATACGAGAATTTGCTGGAAAATCGCAAATCCCCCCAGAGTGAGGGGATTGAGAAGGGAAAATTAACGCATTTCAGCGCGCACGCGCACGAGGTCTTCCTGCGTATCAACGCCAGTACCCGGAACTTCCGTCGCAACAGCGACGTGAATTTTTTCGCCGTACCACAGCACGCGTAACTGCTCCAGCATTTCGATATTTTCCAGCGGACTGGCTTCCCAATTTACATAACGACGGATAAAGCCGGCACGATAACCGTAAATACCGATATGACGCAGGAAGGTATCGCCAATTGTCTCACGAGAAACAGCAAAACGGTCACGATCCCACGGAATGGTCGCCCGCGAGAAATAGAGCGCATAGCCTTGCGCGTCGGTCACCACTTTTACCGCGTTCGGATTAAATGCTTCATCGGCATGATGAATCGGCACTGCCAGTGTAGCCATGCCAATGTCGCGAGCGGCCAGATTTTCTGCCACCTGACGAATAATGGCCGGCGGGATCATCGGTTCGTCGCCTTGCACATTGACGATCACGGTGTCATCACTGAAACCACATTTTTCGACGACTTCGGCCAGACGCTCCGTTCCGGACTGATGATCGGCGCGGGTCATGCAAACCTCTCCACCCGCCGCTTCTACCGCACGCGCAACATCAGCATGGTCGGTCGCAACAATAACGCGTGCCGCCCCTGACTCACGCGCACGTTCCAGCACATGCACCACCATGGGTTTCCCATTGATATCAACCAAAGGTTTCCCCGGTAAACGGGTGGACGCGTAACGCGCTGGAATAATGACAACGAAACTCATGGCCGACTCTCTTCTTCTGTTAATGAGCGCGCTTCGTTTTCCAGCAGTACTGGAATGCCCTCGCGCACGGGATAAGCGAGGCTATCCACTTTGCAAATCAGTTCTTGTTTATCCTGGCTGTAATAGAGTTTGCCGTTACAAACCGGACAGGCGATGATTTCCAGTAACCGATGATCCATATTTCCTCCTGGCGGACCTGACGCATGATCCGTAAATTTTACCATATTCATTAGTCAGGCTGCGTCGACTTCCAGCCCCTGACGATGCTCAATAAAAAGCTCTTCCGGCAGTTTTCCAAAGGTAACACGCTGCGCACCTTGCCAGCGGGCAAAATCACCGATAGCGGTTATAAGCCCATTTTCAAGCATGCGTCCCGGTTTTACACCGTTTTCCAGATAGAGCGCAATGACCTCCAGCACCGCTTCTTTGCGATGCATTTTGGCATCCATTCGCCCGACCAGACGGCCACGATGCAATAGCGGCAGCACAAAATAACCGTACTGACGTTTTGGCGCAGGCGTATAGCACTCCAGCCGATAGCTAAAATCAAACAGTTGTTCCGCCCGTTTGCGATCCCACACAACCGGGTCGAAGGGTGAGAGCACAGCGCTATGGGTTGCCGTCAGTTTTCCGGCCGCCGCGAGTTCAAGCTGCGGCAATAAATCAGTATGCAACCAGGCGGGGCCAAGTTTTTCGACATCCACCGGGACAATGTTGCCCTCTTCCTGGAGACGCTCAAGCAACAGCGGTAACGCAGGCTGGCGCAGACGGTAATAATCCGCAAGCCATTCAGCACGAAAGAGGCCCAGACTGCGCGCACTCTTCGCAAGCATAAGGTGCTCGGCCTCAGCCTGCGCCAATAAGTCACGCTCGTCATTCCAGTGTGGCATCACCCGATGAGTAAGATCATAAACGCGCTGGAAATTGCGGCGTTCGATAACCATCACCTTCCCTGCGGTAAACAACCCTTCCAGATGGCGCTTATGTGGCTTCCATTCCCACCAGCCGCTGGCCCCTTTACGCGCATGTTCAAAATCAGCCGAACGAACGGGACCGTTTTGCTGAATGTGTGCGATGAGCGACTCAATTTCCTGCGCATGCTCTTGCATCCATGCCTCGCGATACTTCCAGCCCATCTTATCGGGGGCAAGCATACGATGGCGGAATAAGGCAAAATCGCTACGAGGTAAAAAGCAGGCTTCGTGCGCCCAGTACTCCATCAGTTCGCCATTTTTCAGCGCGTCATCGAGCCACTGGGTAGGGTATTTGCCAAGACGGCTGAAAAGTACCAGATAGGGACTACGCGCCACAATGTTGATGGTATCAATTTGTAGCAACGACATACGTTGAATCGTCGTCAGTATGTCGCCAGGCGTGGCGCGACGGGATGGTTTTCTCAGTAAGCCCTGAGCGGCAAGATGAAGATGACGGGCCGTTTGCAGCGTGATTTGTGGCACAGACATAGGCTTCCCGGTTGTAGAACACGGCGCGCCCCGACAAGAGCGTCAGCGCACCAGATTTATGAGTTCCTGCAACAACTTCTCTGCTTGCTTATCCTCAAGATGCGCATCCACGGGCAGATACCACCAGTTATTTTCCGCAAAGGCGCGACACTTGACGGCATCTTTTTCCGTCATGATAAGCGTCTGCTCTGGCTCAAGCAGTGCCGCAACATCCTGCCGGGAAAGTGCCTGATGATCGGCCAGCGCAACGGTTTTCACCGGCCGCGCGCCGCTTTCATGCAGCGTAGCAAAAAAACGCGGAGGATGACCAATTCCGGCCATTGCAACCAGATTTTGCAACGCATTGACATTACGGCGCTCACCGGTAAGTAAATTCACGGCCAACCCTGGCTGCAATCGCATGGCTATCTCGCCAGGCTGAGCAATGCCACCATTGGTGATCACCGCGTCAACGGTTTTAAGACGCGATGCCCGCTCACGCATCGGCCCTGCGGGAAGCCACCAGCCATTACCAAAACGTCGCACGCCATCAATAACGACAATCTCTTTATCACGGTGCAGACGATAGTGCTGCAAGCCGTCATCGGTGACGATCAGTTGCACAGATGAGTCCGCCAGAAGTGCTTTAACGGCATCGACTCTGGCGGGAGACACAGCGACAGGCGCGCCCGTACGCTGAAAAATAAGCACTGGCTCATCACCTGCCTCGGTAGTCGTAGTTTCAGGGGTAAGCAACAGCGGGTAGTGCGCGGCTTTACCGCCATACCCTCTGGAAACCACCCCTACCCGGATACCGCGCTGCTGTAACTGTTCAACCAGCCAGACAACTACCGGCGTTTTACCGTTGCCGCCGGCAGTCAGATTACCGACCACGACAACGGGAACAGGTGCCTGCCAGGCTTTTTTTAACCCCAGCCGCCAGCACAAACGAATAATGCCGCTGACCAGGCCATAGAGCCAGGACAGCGGTAATAACAACAGCCACAGCGGTGATTCACCGGACCAGATGCGCGCAATCATTCGCCAAACTGCATTTTATGCAACTGCGCATAGACACCACGTTGCGCCAGAAGCTCGCTATGACTTCCACGCTCAACGATGCGCCCATCTTCTACCACCACGATTTCATCTGCCTGCTCGATCGTAGAAAGGCGGTGTGCAATCACCAGCGAGGTGCGGTTTTTCTGCAATTCATTAAGCGCCGCCTGAATCGCACGCTCGGATTCCGTATCCAGCGCCGATGTTGCCTCATCCAGGATAAGGATGGGGCTGTCACGCAACAGCGCACGGGCAATCGCAATACGCTGACGTTGGCCGCCGGAAAGCAGTACGCCGTTTTCACCGATAATGGTATCCAGACCATTGTCCATCTTATTGATGAAATCCATGGCATAGGCCATTTTCGCCGCCTGTTCGATCTGCTCACGGCTGTACTCTTCCGTACGGGCATAGGCAATGTTATTTGCCACGGTATCGTTGAAGAGGTGCACATTTTGCGAGACCAGTGCGACCTGGTTACGCAATGACGTCAGCTTATATTCACGCAGATCATGACCATCCATCAGGATCTGGCCTTTATCAATGTCATAGAAGCGCGTGATAAGACTCGCCATGGTCGATTTACCCGAACCAGAGCGGCCAACCAGCGCCACCGTTTTTCCTGCAGGAATACTCAGGTTGATATTACGCAGTGCAGGCGTCTCGCGCCCCGGATAAGTAAAGGTCACATCACGGAACTCAACGTCGCCTTTTGCACGTTCAATAACCAGCGTACCTTCGTCTTTTTCCTGCTCGCTATCCAGAATCGCGAACAGCGTCTGGCAGGCAGCCATCCCGCGCTGAAACTGTGCGTTAACGTTGGTCAGCGATTTAAGCGGGCGCATCAGAGCAATCATTGACGAGAAC
This sequence comes from Phytobacter sp. RSE-02, assembly GCF_040578655.1. Taxonomy (NCBI): domain Bacteria; kingdom Pseudomonadati; phylum Pseudomonadota; class Gammaproteobacteria; order Enterobacterales; family Enterobacteriaceae; genus Phytobacter; species Phytobacter sp. RSE-02. Next base: position 492,518 of record NZ_JBEULY010000003.1, read on the forward strand.
ACCACGGTAATGGTCCCTGCCGTCAGGGTATCCATCACGCTTGGGAAACTTGCGGCATAAAGCACAAATGCCAGCGCCAGTGAGGCAATAAGCTGAATGATCGGGTCAGAAATGGATGATGCAGAGACCATTTTCATGCCCTGCAGACGCATCTTGTTACTGACTTTCTCAAAGCGGCTGGTCTCTACTTCCTGACCGCCAAACATCAGCACTTCTTTATGACCTTTCAGCATCTGCTCGGCGCTGGTGGTCACCTGCCCCATCGTGTTTTGCATGTTTTTGCTGATATTGCGAAAACGCTTTGACACAACGCGAATAGCAAAAGAGACGATCGGCGCAAGTACAATCAGGATTGCCGACAGTTGCCAGCTGTAATAGAACATCATCACAAACAGACCGATGATAGATGCCCCTTCACGAACCACAGTGATCAGCGCACTGGAAGAGGAAGAAGCGACCTGTTCAGAGTCATAGGTAATGCGGGACAGGAGCGTCCCGGTAGATTGTTTGTCGAAGAAGGATACGGGCATCCCCATCATATGGCCAAACAGGCGGCGGCGCATGGTCATCACCACCTTGCCAGAAACCCATGAAATACAGTAGCTGGATATATAGCTGGTGATGCCGCGTAAAATCATCAGCCCGATAACCACCAGTGGCATCCACAGCAACACTGAGCGGTCCGTTTTACCAAAACCATCATCCAGTAATGGTTTGAGGAGCGATAACATGAATGTATCGCTGGCTGCGTTGAGGATTAACGCTACTCCCGACACGATCAAACCCGTTTTAAACGGCGCAATGATGGGCCAAAGTCGGCGGAATGTCTGCCATGTAGAGAGATCTTTGTCGTTATGCATTCAAAAAACCAGCACTTGTTGAAATAGCCGCATATTCTACCCGTTATCTCCAGGTACGCCAAACCACTGATGATACCAACGTGGGAAAATTTGCTCGCGTAAGCTTAAGATTTTCCAACCTTGCCGCGAGAATAAGACTGTTATTTGTCCATGATGCGGCGTATCAAACCACTGGTAAGCCTGTTGCCGATAGCGCTTTTGCACTTTTACCGACGGCAAACGCCAGTTGTTGTAACGCGATGCCGATGCCAGCGCCACCTTTCCATTCACTCTCTGAATAAAAGGGAGCGTGGAGGAGGTGTTGCTGCCATGATGAGGCACCTGGATAAGTGTAGCCTGGAGATGCTGCCAGTAATGGCTCATCATCGCCATTTCCCCTGCGCTTTCAATATCTCCCGTAAGCAGTATGCTTTGTTGCCCATCATCGACTTTGACCACGCACGAGCGATTGTTTCCCTTCATTTGCACGCCGTTGAGTGGCCAGTGCGCCGTGAAAGTAAGCCCCTGCCATTGCCAGCGTTCACCGCGAAAACAGGGCTGATGGCCGGCCCAGCCCAACGGGCTTTTAACCCACAGTGATGGCCAGTCGGCGAGAAGAGTATTAAGCCCACCCCGATGATCGAGATGCTCATGGCTGAGAATAATGCCTTCCGGTTGCAGATGATGCCAACGCAACCACGGGGTAATCAGTTGCTGCGCGCTATCCCCACCCGGCCAGGCAAGCCCGGTGTCGTACAAAATTGCTTTACCGTTGCGTTCAATAACCATCGCCAGCCCCTGGCCTACATCAAGCATATGTACCGCCCAGTCACCGTCGCGATGGGTCTGCCAAAATGGGAACAGCAGGAGAAGAATTGCCGTACAACTGGCAGCAGGAAAGGTGCGCCAGCAGCGTAATTTTCCCATGATAAGAAAAAACCAGGGAAGCCAGGCTAGCCCAAGCCAGCGCACATCGACATGAATCCAGCCGAGCGGCAAGCTCTGCAGAAACCAGAATAAAATCGCAAGAGAACCATCAGCCAGATACCAGACACATGATTCAATACTTTGCGGGCCGATAAGATGCAGCAGCATGCCGAAGAGGACGAGTGGGACCGTGACAAAGGTAACCAGCGGTACTGCGATTAAATTCGCCACCATTGAACTCAGGCTAAGGCCGTGAAAAGACAAAACCTGCAGCGGCATCAGCAATAATGTCATTCCCGCCTGGATATACAGCAGATCGATGAGGATCCGGCGCCACCAGCACAGGTTATGAATCCGTAACGGGAGCCACTGATACCAAAAAATCAGTGCCGCGACGGCGAAAGCAGACAGCCATAAACTTTGCGACAACACAGCAATAGGGTCGATAAACAGTATACCGGCAATGCAGCACACCCAGACCTGCCATGGTGTCCACAAGCGCCCGGAGAGACGTAATGCAGCCCATATGCCAATAGAGAGACTGGTTCGAAAGGCGGGTGGCTGCATCCCCGTTAAACCGGCATAGCAGATAGCGCAGACCACACCTATCAGTAGCGGTAAATGCCAGTTGATTCGTCTTGCGGGGAAAAAGCGCTGCACGCCTCTGGTCAGTAGCACACCCATCATCGCTGTCAGTGCAATGTGCAACCCCGATATGGCCATCAGGTGGGCTGTGCCCGTCTGACGCATGATATCTTTTACGTCACTATCCAGCGCCGCGCGTTCACCAAGCCCCAGCGCCATGATGACCTGCCGCCAGGGGTACGCTTCCAGGTGCGTACTCAGCGAATCCAGATATCGACCACGCCAGCTACACTTGCCATTTACAATATTTGCCTTCACAAAGCGACCGGTCAGCGGTAAATGCGACGACAGCGCATGGCGCTGAGTATCGAATCCCCCATCATTGAGTTGCCCGTGTACAGGCCGTGCTCTTATGGTCATATCCCACTGCTGACCAACGCACACCGGTTGCGGCAAATATTCGCCATAGAGCGTAATGCCTGCCGCGGGAATGACGCGTTTACCATCCAGGTGGGTGATGTCAGCATAGTGCGTTGTTGCATGATCGGTGCCGGTAATCACTACCCTCACCAGCCGATTCGCACCCGGCAAATGTTGTGTAGGCCAGAGAACCTGCAATGCCGCCAGTAATCCCCAGGCGAAAAACAGAACCGTAAAACCTGCATAGCGAATGTAGCGCTGATGCCTGCTGGCGAGCAGTAATCCTGTCACAGCTATCATCCAGACATGTTCAATTTCAGGCAGTGTCGGGAGAAATAATAGTGGCAATATGCCTAAGTTCACACAAAGTGCTAATGCAGGTAATGGCATGCCCACCTCCTTGTTACGGGAAGTGTGACCAGCGTTACGTATGCCGTCTGGCATGATTTTCTTGTTTTGCGGCGAGGGTGGGCAGATTTAAACGCGCTTGCATCTAAAAACACGCATTTTGCGAGCAGCTTTCCAGGATGCAAGGACCAGAAATGAAAAAAGCACCTGTCGGTGCTTTTCACGATGATTAGGTTTCAATACAGATTAAAACTTAACCTTCATAAATATTGGCGCGGTCACGTAATTCTTTACCCGGCTTAAAGTGCGGAACGTATTTCCCTTCCAGATCCACTTTATCGCCCGTTTTCGGATTACGTCCGGTGCGGGGTGCACGATAGTGCAGAGAAAAACTGCCGAAACCGCGGATCTCAATACGCTCACCCTGGGCAAGAGTAGAGGCCATATGCTCCAGCATCTCTTTCACCGCGTCTTCCACCGCTTTCGCGGGAATGTGCGATTGCTGGCTGGCAAGTCTTTCAATCAATTCTGACTTGGTCATGATTCCTCCGGTTTCCTTCAGGGCAAATTAGCTTAACAGCTTGAACAAGGGCGGCCGTAGCCGCCCTTTGTGCTTGATTACAGGACGAAATCTGTAATCTGTCAAGTATACTCATCATACTTCGCGTGTCAGACACCATTGCTTCGCAATATCGCCCCGGTCATTTACCGAGGCGATGTACTAACAGCCGTCTGGCAGTCCAAAGTATGGAGAAATATTACTCGCCTTTAGCTGCTTTGAAGGCTTCTGCCATAGCGTTGGAGAAGTTGCCGTCTTCCTGTTTGTTGTTAACAGTTGCGATAGCATCTTTCTCGTCAGCTTCGTCTTTAGCACGAACAGACAGGCTAACTACACGGTTTTTACGATCAACGCCGGTGAATTTAGCTTCAACATCGTCACCTACGTTCAGAACCAGAGTTGCGTCTTCAACGCGGTCACGGGATGCTTCAGAAGCACGCAGGTAACCTTCAACACCGTCAGCCAGTTCTACGGTTGCGCCTTTCGCGTCAACTGCAGTTACTTTACCGGTTACGATCGCGCCTTTCTTGTTCAGAGCAACGTAGTTGTTGAACGGATCTTCTGCGAGCTGTTTAACGCCCAGAGAGATACGCTCACGCTCTGCGTCAACCTGCAGAACAACAGCTGCGATTTCGTCGCCTTTTTTGTATTCACGAACTGCTTCTTCGCCTGCAACGTTCCAGGAGATGTCAGACAGGTGAACCAGACCGTCGATGCCGCCGTCCAGGCCGATGAAGATACCGAAGTCAGTGATAGACTTGATTTTACCTTCAACACGGTCACCCTTGTTGTGGGTTTCCGCGAACTGCTGCCACGGGTTAGCTTTGCACTGTTTCAGGCCCAGGGAGATACGACGACGTTCTTCGTCGATATCCAGAACCATAACTTCCACTACATCACCAACGTTAACAACTTTGGATGGGTGGATGTTTTTGTTGGTCCAGTCCATTTCGGAAACGTGTACCAGGCCTTCAACGCCTTCTTCGATTTCAACGAAGCAGCCGTAGTCAGTCAGGTTGGTTACGCGACCGGTCAGTTTAGTACCTTCCGGGTAACGTTTAGCGATAGCAACCCACGGATCTTCGCCCAGCTGTTTCAGGCCCAGAGATACACGGGTACGCTCGCGGTCGAACTTCAGCACTTTAACAGTGATTTCGTCGCCCACGTTGACGATTTCGCTCGGATGCTTAACGCGTTTCCATGCCATGTCAGTGATGTGCAGCAGGCCGTCAACGCCACCCAGATCAACGAATGCACCGTAGTCAGTGAGGTTCTTAACGATACCTTTAACTTCCATGCCTTCCTGCAGGTTTTCCAGCAGTTGATCACGTTCAGCGCTGTTCTCGGATTCGATAACGGCACGACGAGAAACAACAACGTTGTTACGCTTCTGGTCCAGCTTGATGACTTTGAATTCAAGCTCTTTGCCTTCCAGGTGCAGCGTATCGCGAACCGGACGAACGTCTACCAGAGAACCTGGCAGGAACGCGCGAATACCGTTCAGCTCAACAGTGAAGCCGCCTTTGACTTTGCCGTTGATTACACCGGTAACAGTTTCAGCTTCTTCGTACGCTTTTTCCAGCGTGATCCAAGCTTCGTGACGTTTAGCTTTCTCACGGGACAGCAGGGTTTCACCGAAGCCGTCTTCTACTGCATCCAGAGCAACGTCAACTTCGTCGCCAACCTGGATTTCCAGTTCGCCCTGGGCGTTTTTGAACTGCTCAGCCGGAATGGCAGACTCAGATTTCAGACCGGCGTCAACCAGTACTACGTCTTTGTCGATAGCAACAACAACACCACGAACGATGGAACCCGGGCGGGTTTCGATTTCTTTTAAGGATTCTTCAAACAGTTGAGCAAAAGATTCAGTCATGTTTAATCTTCAGGTTAATATTAACGTCCACCTGGCTCCGTGCCGGATGGGGTTGTTTCACATACCCGCCTTCAATCCTTTGCAGCGGGGGTACTACTAATTCTGTCGCGATTACGCGAGTGCCAGTTTTTGGCGCGCATATTGTAGCGCTTTTTCAATCACTTGCTCAATAGTTAAACTGGTGGAATCCAGCACTAAAGCATCTTCTGCAGGAACAAGTGGGGCGACGGCGCGGTTACGATCGCGGTCATCGCGCTCTTTTATCTCGGATAAAAGGCGATCAAAATTAACACTAAACCCCTTTTCCTGCAACTGTAGCATGCGGCGGTGCGCACGCTCTTCGGAGGAAGCGTCAAGGAAAATTTTCACTGGCGCATCGGGGAATACGACGGTTCCCATATCGCGCCCGTCGGCGATAAGACCCGGCGCTTCACGAAAAGCGCGCTGACGACGTAACAGAGCCTCACGCACGCGTGGAAAAGCCGCAACCTGCGATGCTGCATTAGCGACTTCCTGCGTACGAATCTCACCGCTCACGTCCTCACCTTCAAGAATCACTTCAAGGTTGCCGTCAGTCGAGACAAAACGTACGTCGAGGTGCGCCGCCAGCGGAACCAGTACGTCTTCTGAGGTGACATCAACATGGTGGTGCAGCGCCGCCAGGGCCAGCACACGATAGATTGCGCCTGAATCCAGTAGATGCCATTGCAACGCTTCCGCCATTGCCTTGCACAGAGTGCCTTTCCCCGCACCGCTAGGCCCATCAATGGTGATTACCGGGGCAATTGCCGCCATCTTTTTCTCCTTCATAAAGGCATACCGTTAACGTAAACGCCGCGCATTATACGCTGCAACGTCAATGACCGTTACTACCAGGTATAAATAACGGGATTAATCGTGCTGAGTGAAGAAGGTTTGCGCAATTATAGAGGGGCTGGAGGATTACCAGCCCGAAAGTGACAATTATTTACTTTTTATCTGCGGCGATACGATCACGAATGTGCTGCGCGCGCTCTGCTGATGGCGGGTGAGAATCGAACAGTGACTTCGCGTGGCCGGAGTCCATTTTCGCCAGTTTTTCAAAACTGGTCACCAGCCCTTGTGTTTTAATGCCGCGTTTTTTCAGCAAATCATAGGAAAAATCATCCGAATCCGACTCCTGACTGCGAGAAAATGCGGAATTGATAACGCCATTGGCCAAATCCCCCAACTGTGAGCGGGACAACTGCGCTGCAACGCCGCTGGTCGCAGAAATCGCATCGCGGGCGGCAATCGTCGCGTATTCAGCCTGCATGGCTTTCTTCGAATGGCCCAGCGCCACATGCCCAAGCTCATGACCCAGAACCGCTTCGACTTCGTTATCTGTCATCATGTCCATCAGGCCACTGTAAACACGGACGCAGCCGTTCGCCATTGCCCAGGCATTCACATCCGACGTTAAATAGACTTTATAATTAACAGGCGTACCGTCGGCATTGTTGCCCAATGCTTTCGCTATTGTATTCAGGCGTTTTGTATATTTACTTGATGCGCCCGCCACTTTGTTGGTGGCATCCATCTGCTTACAGGCATCGTTCGACAGCGCTTTGACATCTGCATCCGATAATGTTGCCGCTTTGAAGGCAGAGACACCCGAGCTGGCAAGCATATTAGCATTCATATTTTTGCAACCTACCAGCACTACCGCTGCCACGGCTAATGCCAGAAGTTTCTTTGTATTTGTCATGTGAATCATCCGTTGATTAAACATATAAAATATATATAAATCATCACCTTATATTAAGGCGATGCGCAAAAATAGCATTCAATGGGGAAGGCAGCAAGGCGGAGAAAATAACAACGCCGACAGAAGTCGGCGTCAGAAGCAAAGCAACAGGAACAGAATCAGGCAAGCGTACTGATACGCGCCAGTTGCTCGAAATAGTCAGGGAACGTTTTGGCGGTACATTTCGGATCGAGGATCGTGACCGGTGTATCCGACAACGCTACCAGCGAGAAACACATTGCCATACGGTGGTCATTATAGGTGCCAATTTCCGCATACTGAATGTGTGCCGGTGGGGTTACGCGAATATAATCTTCACCCTCCTCCACCTCGGCGCCGACTTTACGCAGTTCTGTCGCCATGGCAAAAAGACGGTCGGTTTCTTTAACGCGCCAGTTATAGATGTTACGCATCGTGGTAGTACCGCGCGCAAATAACGCCGCCGTTGCAATGGTCATCGCCGCATCAGGAATATGGTTCATATCCATATCAATGGCATTCAGCTCACCGTGCGTACAAGAAATAAAATCATCACCCCAGACAACCTGCGCACCCATTTTTTCCAGTACGTCGGCAAAACGAATATCGCCCTGCACGCTGTTGCGCCCAATACCGGTGACTTTCACCGTGCCGCCTTTAATCGCGCCGGCCGCCAGGAAATAGGAGGCAGAGGAAGCATCACCTTCCACCAGATAATTCCCCGGAGAGATGTACTGCTGCTTACCACGCACGACAAAGCGCTGATATTGCTGATTTTCAACCTCGACACCGAAAGTGTTCATCAGATGCAACGTAATGTCGATATAGGGTTTGGAAACCAGGTCTCCTTTAATAGAGATAACGGTATCCTGCGTTGCAAGCGGAGCGGTCATCAGCAATGCAGTTAAAAACTGGCTCGATACGCTGCCGTCAACCTCGACGACGCCGCCGCTGAACCCGCCGCGCAGACGCAGAGGCGGATAATTTTCCTGTTCCAGATAATCAATCTGCGCGCCGCCCTGCCGTAGCGCATCCACCAGATGGCCAATCGGACGTTCTTTCATACGCGGTTCGCCGGTCAGGACAATGTCATTGCTGCCAAGGCACAGCGCTGCTGCCAATGGTCGCATTGCCGTACCTGCATTACCCAGGAATAATTCCAGCGGTTTTTCTGCCGTTAACGGTCCACCGACGCCGGTTACTTCACAGCGGGTACGATCCGCAGACAGCGTGAAGGAAACTCCCAACGCACTGAGCGCATTGAGCATATGGCGCACATCGTCGCTGTCCAGAAGATTGGTCAGAACGGTGGTGCCCTGTGCGAAGGCGGCCAGCAACAAGGCGCGGTTGGAAACACTTTTTGAACCAGGCAGATTAATGGTGCCATCTACCCGCGCGATGGGTTGTAACGTCAGGGATTCCATGAAACTCAACTCTCAACAAACAGAATAAAAACCCCCGCAGCCAGGCTACGGGGGTACGGAGCAAGCCAAATTTAGCCGTGGCGACGTTCGAAGTCAGCCATAAAGTCGGTCAGCGCTTTTACGCCTTCCAGCGGCATCGCGTTATAGATAGAGGCACGCATACCCCCAACCACACGGTGACCTTTCAGTGCATGCAGCCCTGCCGCCAGTGACTCTTCCAGAAAAATTTTGTCGAGCGCGTTGTCAGCCAACTGGAACGGAACGTTCATGCGAGAACGGTTCGCTTTGGCAACATCGTTACGGTAGAAATCGCTTTTATCAATCACACCGTAGAGCAGGTCAGCTTTTTGCTGATTAATACGGTCCATGGCTGCCACGCCACCGTTGTTTTTCAGCCATTTGAAGACGAGGCCAGCCAGATACCAGGCAAATGTCGGCGGCGTGTTAAACATGGAGTCATTTTCCGCCAGGATGGTGTAATCCAGAATTGAAGGGCAAGATTGATGCGCTTTACCCAACAAATCCTCACGAACGATCACCAGCGTTAAGCCTGCCGGGCCGATATTTTTCTGCGCACCGGCATAAATCACACCGTAGCGGGAAACATCCAGCGGAGTTGACAGAATAGTGGAAGAGAGATCCGCCGTTACAACCACATCGGGCGCAAAGTTCGGCGTTTCATTGATGGCAATACCGTCAATGGTTTCGTTCGGGCAGAAGTGCAGATAGGCGCTGTTATCGCTCAGTTGCCACTCGCTCATTGGCTTCACACCACGCAGACCCTCAATAGAGATTTTTGCGTCGATAACGTTTGGGGAGCAGTATTTTTTTGCTTCTTTGATTGCACTCGCCGCCCAGTAACCTGCGTCAACATAATCTGCAGTGGTTTTATCACCGAGGATGTTCAACGGAATACCGGCAAACTGACCACGGCCGCCGCCATGACAGAACAAAACTTTGTAGTTCGAGGGAATATTCAGCAGATCGCGAAAATCCTTTTCTGCTTCCTCAGCCACCTGAATAAATTCTTTACCACGGTGGCTGATTTCCATCACCGATGTACCAAGACCATGCCAGTCACAAAGTTCCTGTTGAGCCTGTTTAAGCACATCCGCCGGTAACATTGCCGGACCTGAACTGAAATTAAAGACCTGAGCCATTTCCCCTCACCACGCTAAAAGCAATAAGTTATAACAGTGGATATCGGTTTTATCATTCAGTGACACGCGCCGCAATGTCTAAAACTTATGACCCCAAATATGCGGTCGCTGTCACACAAAACATTCTTCCGCTGAATCGTCATAAAACCGACATAATGGCTATCAAGTTACCCGAATTCCCCGGCTGGCCTTCGACCATTCTGGATTTGCACAACGCGGACATAATTGATGGCAACCCGCCGGCATGGCAATGATTTTACTGCATTGAACGCAGGCGTAGTCTCCCGCTTCCGGTATGGTAGTGAAACGTTCAGAAAATGCCTTAGGCAAAATACAGAGACCCGGTTTTACATCCTCATCCGTATAGTAAAAGACACTCAGTTGACCATTGGTCTCCAGGATAGCCAGCCTCACCTGCCCAAGATGATCAACGCCACGGATGCGTAGTTCCATAAAGAATTCAAATTCCGTCATGTTCTGCTTATCTAATTTCTCCCAGACAAATTCCCCTTCGCGAATAATGATGGCAGGCTTACCTTCCAGCAGATCCTCCAGTTTCTCGCTGTGCGTCATGAACCACATCACTAAGCGGTACAATACGGCCAGAGTAACAAATACCACCAGTACCGGAAGCATGGGCACATCGTCATAAAACGCAACGTCGCCTGCCGCTGAGCCTAATGTCAGGATGATTAATACTTCAAAGAGCGACATCTGACGCACGCCGCGCCGCCCCGTGATTTTGAGAAATATAAAGACCAAAACAAAGGTATAGAGGCTGCGAAGCGCCACTTCGCCAAGAAACTCCAGAGGAACCTTATCCAACGCCATGCGGTGGAGATCAAACGCTTTCATTTTTTTATGTCCGAACAAAGAGTTAGGTTCATTAATGATAGTCAAAAGTTTTATTTTCGCAGACCGGGTCCCGAAGATAGCGTCAGTCACGTAAAACCCGTATGATTGCCCGCTTTACGTACAAAAAAGTGACTGCTATGACGCAAACCTATATCCCCGGCAAAGACGCCGCACTGGAAGATTCCATCGCTCGCTTCCAGCAAAAACTGCTCGACCTCGGCTTCAATATTGAAGAAGCTTCCTGGCTAAACCCGGTACCGAACGTCTGGTCCGTGCACATTCGCGATAAAGACTGCGCGCTGTGCTTTACTAACGGTAAAGGCGCAACCAAAAAGGCGGCACTGGCATCTGCGCTGGGTGAATATTTTGAGCGTCTGTCCACTAACTATTTCTTTGCCGATTTCTGGCTGGGTGATGAAGTGGCTAATGGTCCATTCGTCCATTATCCAAATGAGAAATGGTTCCCGCTGACCGAAGACGACACACTGCCGGAAGGCATTCTCGATCCGCGTCTGCGCGCATTTTACGATCCGGAAAACGAACTGACGGCAGGCATGCTGATCGATTTGCAGTCCGGCAATGAAGAACGCGGGATTTGCGCCCTGCCTTTTACCCGCCAGTCAGATGAACAAACCGTCTATATTCCGATGAATATCGTCGGTAACCTGTATGTCTCCAATGGCATGTCAGCGGGCAATACCCGCAATGAAGCTCGCGTCCAGGGTTTGTCTGAGGTTTTCGAACGTCATATTAAAAACCGTATCATCAGCGAACGTATCAGCCTGCCTGAAATTCCTGCCGAGGTCCTTGCACGCTATCCTGGCGTTGTGGCATCTATTGAGAAACTGGAAGCCGAAGGTTTCCCGATTTTTGCCTATGATGGCTCGCTGGGCGGTCAATATCCGGTGATTTGCGTTGTCCTGTTTAACCCGGCTAACGGCACCTGCTTTGCCTCATTCGGCGCACACCCGGACTTTGGCGTGGCACTCGAACGTACCGTGACCGAACTGCTGCAGGGCCGTAGTCTGAAAGATCTGGATGTCTTTACCCCGCCGACGTTTGATGATGAAGAAGTCGCAGAGCATACCAACCTCGAAACGCACTTTATCGACTCCAGCGGTTCGATCTCCTGGGATCTGTTCAAGCAGGATGCAGACTACCCGTTTGCTGACTGGAGCTTTGCCGGAACAACCGAAGAAGAGTTTGCCACCCTGATGGCCATCTTCAATGCAGAAGATAAAGAAGTGTACATCGCCGACTACGAGCATCTGGGCGTTTACGCCTGCCGCATCCTGGTTCCGGGCATGTCAGATATTTATCCGGCGGAAGATCTCTGGCTGGCAAACAACAGCATGGGCAGCCATCTGCGTGAAACAATCCTCTCTCTGCCAGGCAGCGATTGGGAAAAAGAAGACTACCTGAATCTTATCGATCAGCTTGATGAAGAAGGTCATGACGATTTCACCCGCGTCCGGGAGCTGCTGGGTGTGGCGACCGGTAAAGACAATGGCTGGTTTACGCTGCGTATTGGCGAACTGAAAGCGATGCTCGCGCTGGCGGGTGGCGACCTTGATCAGGCGCTCTCCTGGACGGAGTGGACAATTGAATTCAACGGTTCGGTATTCAGCGCTGAGCGCATCAATTATTACCGCTGCTTGCAAACGCTGCTGCAACTGTCTCAGGAAGAAGAGCGTCAGCCGCTGCAATATCTGAATGCTTTTGTGCGCATGTACGGCGCGGATGCGGTTGAAGCGGCCAGCGCGGCGCTAAGCGGAGAAGCGCCTTTCTATGGTCTGCAGGCAGCGGATGGTTCACTGACGGCGTTTCCGGCGCATCAGGGCTTGTTAGCGGCTTACGAAAAATTACAACGGGCCAAACGTGCCTTTTGGTCGAATTAACGACAAGTAACACGACAATCTGTAGGCTTAATCACAGGTCTACGTTATATTACGGGGCAATTTCATTGCCCCTTTTTATTTATATTTCGGCAATGAGTGCCAATTGTAATAATTAAGTTAACCATGGGTGAATATATTTATATAAACCCAGGGATTATTGTTACTCTTTATGGCAATTACCCCATTTTAATTAACTGTTGTTTGGGAGGCCGCATAAAAAAGTTCAACTGTAATTGCAAATTTTAAACTTTATTTTTATTTGGATAATCAACATGTTACTCTGCATTTGCTGAAAAACCATGCACTTTGCAGTCCTATAAGCCAGGCGAGATATGATCCATATCAAATTCTCTTCTATAATGCTTTGTTAGTATCTCGTCGCCGACTTAAATAAAGAGAGAGTTAGTGTGAAAGCTGACAACCCTTTTGATCTAATACTTCCAGCTGCGATGGCCAAAGTTGCCGAAGAAGCAGGTGTCTACAAAGCAACTAAGAAACCGCTGACAACGTTCTTTTTGGCGATTACAGCAGGTGTCTTTATCTCCATTGCGTTTGTTTTTTATATTACTGCCACCACAGGGACAGCATCAATGCCGTACGGCATGGCTAAACTGGTTGGTGGGATATGCTTCTCATTAGGGTTAATTCTTTGCGTCATTTGCGGCGCAGACCTTTTCACATCAACTGTGTTGATCGTGGTGGCGAAAGCCAGTGGACGTATCACCTGGGGCCAATTGGCTCGTAACTGGGTAAACGTCTATATCGGTAACCTGATTGGCGCATTGTTGTTCGTGCTGCTGATGTGGTTATCCGGGGAGTATATGGTAGCGAATGGCGGCTGGGGCTTGAATGTCCTGCAAACAGCCGACCACAAACTGCACCATACCTTTATTGAAGCTGTCGCACTGGGTATTCTGGCGAACCTGATGGTCTGTCTGGCCGTATGGATGAGCTACTCAGGTCGCAGTCTGACCGATAAAGCGTTGATTATGGTGCTGCCGGTGGCCATGTTTGTTGCCAGCGGTTTTGAGCACAGTATCGCAAACATGTTTATGATTCCGATGGGTATCGTAATCCGTCACTTTGCGAGCCCGGAGTTCTGGACCGCTATCGGCTCCAGCCCGGAAAGTTTTTCTCACCTGACTATTGCAAATTTCATCACCGATAATCTGATTCCGGTAACAATTGGGAATATCATTGGTGGAGGATTGTTAGTTGGGTTGACATACTGGGTCATTTACCTGCGTGGCGATGATCATCATTGATTGATGCTTGTTTCAGGCAGTAAATAAAAAATCCACTTAAGAAGGTAGGTGTTACATGTCCGAGCTTAATGAAAAGTTAGCCACAGCCTGGGAAGGTTTTGCGAAAGGTGACTGGCAGAAAGAAGTCAACGTACGCGACTTTATCCAGAAAAACTATACCCCTTACGAGGGTGACGAGTCCTTCCTGGCTGGCGCAACTGATGCGACCACCACGCTGTGGGACAAAGTAATGGAAGGCGTTAAACAGGAAAACCGCACTCACGCGCCTGTTGACTTCGACACCTCTGTTGCTTCTACCATCACCTCTCACGACGCTGGCTACATCAACAAAGCGCTTGAGAAAATCGTTGGTCTGCAGACCGAAGCACCGCTGAAACGTGCGATTATCCCGTTCGGTGGTATCAAAATGGTTGAAGGTTCCTGCAAAGCGTACAACCGCGAGCTGGACCCGGCCCTGAAAAAAATCTTCACTGAATACCGCAAAACTCATAACCAGGGCGTTTTTGACGTTTACACCAAAGACATCCTGAACTGCCGTAAATCTGGCGTGCTGACCGGTCTGCCGGATGCCTATGGCCGTGGCCGTATCATCGGTGACTACCGTCGCGTTGCGCTGTACGGTATCGACTTCCTGATGAAAGACAAATACGCTCAGTTCCTGTCTCTGCAGTCTGACATGGAAAACGGCGTAAACCTGGAAGCGACTATCCGTCTGCGTGAAGAAATTGCTGAACAGCACCGTGCTCTGGGTCAGATCAAAGAGATGGCCGCTAAATACGGTTGCGATATCTCTGGTCCGGCTACTACTGCTCAGGAAGCTATCCAGTGGACTTACTTCGGCTACCTGGCTGCTGTTAAATCCCAGAACGGCGCAGCAATGTCCTTCGGTCGTACCGCTACCTTCCTGGACGTGTTCATCGAACGCGACCTGAAAGCAGGCAAAATCACCGAACAAGAAGCGCAGGAAATGGTTGACCACCTGGTCATGAAACTGCGTATGGTCCGCTTCCTGCGTACCCCTGAGTATGATGAACTGTTCTCCGGTGACCCGATTTGGGCAACTGAATCTATCGGTGGTATGGGCGTTGATGGCCGTACTCTGGTTACCAAAAACAGCTTCCGTTTCCTGAACACCCTGTACACCATGGGGCCGTCTCCGGAGCCGAACATCACCATTCTGTGGTCTGAAAAACTGCCACTGAACTTCAAGAAATTTGCTGCGAAAGTCTCCATCGATACCTCTTCTCTGCAGTATGAGAACGATGATTTGATGCGTCCTGACTTCAACAACGATGACTATGCTATCGCTTGCTGCGTAAGCCCGATGGTCGTTGGTAAACAAATGCAGTTCTTCGGTGCGCGTGCTAACCTCGCGAAAACCATGCTGTATGCCATCAACGGCGGCGTTGATGAAAAACTGAAAATGCAGGTTGGTCCGAAATCTGAGCCGATCAAAGGCGATGTGCTGAATTTCGCAGAAGTGATGGATCGCATGGATCACTTCATGGACTGGCTGGCTAAACAGTATGTCACCGCGCTGAACGTCATCCACTATATGCACGACAAATACAGCTACGAAGCCTCTCTGATGGCGCTGCATGACCGTGACGTTATTCGCACCATGGCGTGTGGTATCGCAGGTCTGTCCGTTGCGGCTGACTCCCTGTCTGCTATCAAATATGCGAAAGTTAAACCGATTCGTGACGAAGACGGTCTGGCTGTTGACTTCGAAATCGAAGGCGAATACCCGCAGTTTGGTAACAACGATGCACGTGTAGATGACCTGGCTGTTGACCTGGTAGAACGTTTCATGAAGAAAATTCAGAAACTGACTACTTACCGTAACGCCATCCCGACACAGTCTGTTCTGACCATCACCTCTAACGTTGTGTATGGTAAGAAAACCGGTAACACCCCAGACGGTCGTCGCGCAGGTGCGCCGTTCGGACCAGGTGCTAACCCGATGCACGGTCGTGACCAGAAAGGTGCTGTCGCTTCTCTGACTTCCGTTGCTAAACTGCCGTTTGCCTACGCTAAAGATGGTATCTCTTACACCTTCTCTATCGTTCCGAACGCACTGGGCAAAGACGACGAAGTTCGTAAGACTAACCTGGCAGGCCTGATGGATGGTTACTTCCACCATGAAGCGTCCATCGAAGGTGGTCAGCACCTGAACGTGAACGTAATGAACCGCGAAATGCTGCTCGATGCGATGGAACATCCGGAAAAATATCCGCAGCTGACCATCCGTGTATCTGGCTACGCAGTACGTTTTAACTCCCTGACTAAAGAACAGCAGCAGGACGTTATTACCCGTACTTTCACTCAGACCATGTAATTGGTGTAACCCGATGGATTTCGGGTTGCATCAAGGCGGCAAGAGCGCGAATCCCGATGAGCTTACTCACGTAAGTGATTCGGGTGAGTAAACAAAGCCAACAAAGATGTAGCCTGAAAGACGACGGGTATTGACTGAAATCGCGATTTAAAAAGCGTACAATAAAGGCTCCACACAAGTGGGGCCTTTTTAACACCCCCCTCTCCAGTCTGCTTTGCCAGATATCTATGCCAAAACGATGGATATCAGCCAAAATAGACTTAAACACAGCCGGTGAGCTGTGCATCAATACAGGCCCCGGATGGGCCACATCTGGAGAAAACACCGCAATGTCAGTTATTGGTCGCATCCACTCCTTTGAATCCTGTGGCACCGTTGATGGCCCAGGTATCCGCTTTATCACCTTCTTCCAGGGCTGCCTGATGCGTTGCCTGTATTGCCATAACCGCGATACCTGGGACACCCATGGCGGCAAAGAAATCACGGTAGAAGATCTGATGAAAGACGTGGTGACCTATCGCCACTTTATGAATGCGTCCGGCGGCGGCGTAACAGCCTCCGGAGGGGAAGCCATTTTGCAGGCGGAGTTTGTCCGCGACTGGTTCCGTGCCTGCAAAAAAGAGGGCATTCATACCTGTCTTGATACTAATGGCTTTGTTCGCCGTTACGATCCGGTGATTGATGAGCTGCTGGAAGTGACTGATCTGGTGATGCTCGATCTCAAACAGATGAATGATGAAATTCATCAGGATCTGGTGGGTGTTTCTAATCACCGTACGCTGGAGTTCGCGAAATACCTGGCGAATAAAAATATTAAGGTCTGGATCCGCTATGTTGTTGTACCGGGCTGGTCCGACGATGACGACTCCGCGCATCGCCTCGGTGAATTTACCCGCGATATGGGCAATGTCGAGAAAATCGAACTGCTGCCTTACCATGAGCTGGGTAAACACAAATGGGTGGCGATGGGCGAAGAGTACAAACTGGATGGCGTTCATCCGCCGAAGAAAGAGACCATGGAGCGCGTGAAAGGCATCCTTGAGCAGTACGGTCACAAAGTGATGTATTAATTAAAACGCCCGGTTCCCCGGGCGTTTTAATTTTATTGGAACACACCATTAATAATTGCTGTCACAACGGCAGTACTCAGCGCCACCAAAACTAAGTCGTCGCCTACAATTCGCCATTCATATCCCGGATAGGATGGTAACTGCCCCAACATAGACGCAGGCACCGTTTTCTTCGCAATACCTGGCGGTAGTGCTTTACCGCGCGCAACGTTTTTTGCGATTCCCGGTGGTAAAGAGTCATAGCCCGTCAGGCCATAATTCACAGCCAGCGTACGCGCACGGTCGTAGCTGACATTCACTGAAACATCATTACCGTCTTTTTGTTTAGCGGATTTGTGTTGATTATTTGACGAATGATTTCCGTTATCACCATGTGAGCCGGAATTGCCATGGTTGCCACTATTGCCCTGCCCTCCGCCATTACCATTCCCATTACCGGGATTAGCCATAGCAGGTATTGATACGAGGGAACACGCGAGAAAAACAGCCAATGCGGCAGTATTGAAACGACGTAAAGACATCATGATGGAGGCCTTCTTAAAGTGAGTCCAGGCGCAGAATATCTGAGAGATTCAACGGGTCACAATAGGGAGAACTCCCATAATGGAGGCTTTTCGTCTGCAAAGAGAAAAAGCCTGCGTATGCAGGCTTAAAATCAGGCATGCGCCACTGGCGTTGGATGCTGACCAGCTTTACGCATCAGCATTAGCAGATAGATAAAGGACACGCTGGCAATCATGATAAACAGCAGACTGTCGGAATAGCTCTGCATCAGCATCGCGGTCAGCGTTGGTCCTGAAAGGCTGCCTACGGTATAGCTCAGCAGCAAAGCCTGGTTCATCGCCACCAGTTGATGGTATTCGACTTTTTCGCAGGCCCACGCCATCGCCACCGGATAGAGTGTGAAACCGGCAGTCCCCAATACAAAAAGCGCCGGGGCCATAGCCGCGTTGCTGAGCATTGCGAAACAGCCAAGGATCACAACAAAGACCTGAACACGCAGCACCAGCAGTCGTCCAAAACGATCTGCCAGGCGGCCAATTGGCCATTGCCCAATGATACCGGAGCTCACCATTAACGCCATCCAGAACCCAATACCCGCATCACTGATGCCCTTATGGTTCAGATAAAGCGGCATCAACCCATACAAGGAGCCCAGAATGATCCCGGAAATAATGCAGCCATTAACGCCAAGCCGCGCCTGACGCAGGCGAAGCATAGGCCAGATTGCCGTAGTACCGTGAGATTCATCACGCTGCTCCATAATGCGCGTGAAGAGTAACGGTAAAATCCCTGCCAGTATTAACCCCACCGCCCAGGGCAGCACATGCATCAGTTCAGTGGACAGTTTGCTCACCATCAACTGCCCCAGCACCGTGCCCACGTAATAGACCATCATATAGGCCGCCAGTAAGCGCCCGCGATTACGGGATGTTCCGCTGCACATCAATGCGCTTTCCACCACAACCCAAATCATTGCGCAACCGATACCCGCGACGAAACGCCAGCTAAGCCAGCTCCAGAAACCCACATTCAGCCCCAGCCCTGCGCAACCAACCGCAAAGATGATGGATGCAATGTAATAACTGCGGTTAAACCCAAGTCGTTGGATCACACGCCCGGTCAGCAGTGTCCCCAATAAGTTGCCGGTAAAATAGGATGAGCCGACTATACCAACCTGCCAGGTAGGCATGTTTTCATGGGCGAGCCAAAGCGGGACGAGCGTGTTCAGCACTGCAATCGCCAGCGTCAACAGCAGCAAGCCACAGAGCAACAAAAGCACTGGGCGAGTATAAGTGGGCATGGGTAAAAACCGTGAGGAAGTTCAAGATTCGTGCGCATCATGCCACTGGCAAAAACATTGTCAATCTACCACTTTTATCCATCGGTACGTTTTACGGCTGGACGATATATAAAACTAATCCAGCGAAGTTTCCGTAGGGTTAAAAGTTTCATTACGTGATTGATTAGACTGGCTTATATCAGAATGGCATCGACAGGGTTCAGTTGAAAAAATTCATGATGATTTCTTGTGAAAACAGCCCTGAAAAGCCGGGACTTCCGCCCCGGCTGCTACAACGTTACCCTGCCACCGCCATACCCACGGTCATGTGCAGGCCGTAAAATACGCCACGACCAATCATTTCCCCCACAAGTACCAGGACAAATGCCAGGCTCAGTAACGGGATCGCTGGGTAGTGGCCTTTCAGTTGTGGCGCCACCCAGCATACTACAGCCAGGACCAGTGCAACGACGCGCCATGCCATTAATGCGCCGTAATCCGGCACCAGCGCAGACGCCTGCTGGACGGAACTATGGATAGAAGCAAGTTCACTTCCCTGCATCAGCACGACAACCATACTGGCAACCAGTGCAAGCAAAGTAATCACTGGCAGCAGTCGCATTGCCCAGCCTTCAACGCCCACTATGCGCAGTAACAAATAGCCGAGTAGCGGGCCGCCAATGAACAGCGTCAGGAAGAAACTGAGCGGCGTCCAGAGCGTGTACCAGGTCGGTACCGTATCAATGGTGTTGTATACGCGCACCATCATCCAGACAAACACCACGCCCAGCACCGCCGTCACAATGAGCCACAACTGGCGCCCCCCCTGCGACAGTTTTCCCGCAATCGCCAGCAGCCAACCGATACCGCCAACAGCAAAAAACAACGATCCTGAGGCAATTTCATTGCTTAACGTCGAGGAGCCGATCCGGTTAAGGGAATTCAGCGCCCGCATTGGCGTACCGAGGTGAAGCATTGATGCAATAAAACCAATACCCATCAGTACCCACAGACCAAACATCACGCGGACAATACGTTGCTGCGTCCCGGAGTGAACATCACCTTTCAGGAGCGCCACAGCCAGTACAATGAAGCCACCCACCACACACTGGCCAAAGACAGTGAAGATCATCAGCGGCCATTCATGCCATCCGTTACCCATCTCACACCTCCCGCGGGTTTGCCAGATAGCCGGTGGTATCCCCTGTCGGGCGGCTGTTGGCGTTAGGTTTAATCACGATGCACGGCCTGGTGAAGTGCGACGCCGGGAGCGGGGCGACTGCCGCCAGCTCACCGTATTTTTTACGCAGATCTTCAATGGGACCGAAGTCCAGCGCACGCAGCGGGCAGGATTCCACGCAAATCGGCTTATGGCCCTCGGCAACACGACTGTAGCAGCCGTCGCATTTGGTCATATGGCCTTTTTCGGCGTTGAACTGCGGCGCACCGTACGGGCAGGCCATATGGCAGTAACGACAGCCGATGCAGATATCTTCGTCCACCACCACAAAGCCATCTTCGCGTTTGTGCATCGCCCCGCTGGGGCAGACTTTGGTACAGGCCGGATCCTCGCAGTGGTTACAGGCGATGGAGAGGTAGTAGGCGAAAACGTTCTGGTGCCAGACGCCGTTATCTTCCTGCCAGTCTCCCCCCGCGTATTCGTAAATGCGGCGGAAGCTAACATCCGGGGTTAAGTTCTTGTAATCCTTACACGCCAGCTCACAGGTTTTGCAGCCGGTGCAGCGTGCGGAGTCGATATAAAATCCATATTGTGTAGCCATCTCTTACTCCTTACGCCTTCTCGACCTGAACAAGGTTAGTGTGCGATGGGTTACCCTTCGCCAGCGGTGAGGGACGTTGAGTCGTCAGGACGTTGATACTACCCGCCTGGTCTATACCTTTCGCATCCGGCGCATACCAGGCGCCTTCGCTCAACGCGACGACGCCCGGCATCATGCGCGGCGTCACCTTCGCTTCAATATGAACTTCGCCACGATCGTTAAAAATACGTACGCGATCACCGTTGCTTATCCCACGTTTGCGCGCATCAATCGGGTTGATCCATATCTCCTGTCGACAGGCCGCTTTCAATACATCAACGTTGCCATAGGTCGAGTGCGTACGGGACTTATAGTGGAAACCGGTAAGCTGCAAGGGGAATGTTTTGTTCAGCGGATCGTTGTAATTCTCGAACCCTGGGGTATAAATCGGCAGCGGGTCGATAACATCGCCTTCCGGCAATTCCCAGGTCGCCGCGATCGTTGCCAGCGCTTCCGAATAGATCTCGATCTTACCTGACGGTGTGGTCAGCGGGTTGGCCTGTGGATCGTCGCGGAACCCTTTATAGGCGACGTAGTGCCCATTCGGATCGCGCTGTTTGAACATTCCCTGCTGACGGAAGGTGTCAAAATCCGGCAAATCCGGGATCGCTTTGCGTGAAAGCGCGTGCAGGTGACGCATCCACTCTTCCTGCGTGCGACCTTCGGTAAACTGCTGCTCAACGCCAAGACGTTTTGCCAGCCCGGACATCATGTCGTAGATGGTTTTACACTCGAAACGCGGCTTGATGACCTGATCATTAAAAATGACGTAAGACATATTGCCGCAGGAGGCATCCAGCGCGAAGTCCATCTGCTCAGACGCCGTGCAATCTGGCAGCAAAATATCGGCATATTTTGCTGATGACGTCATATGGCAATCAATCACCACAATCAGCTCGCATTTTTTATCATCCTGCAGGATGTTATGCGTACGGTTGATATCTGAATGCTGGTTGATGAGGCAGTTACCAGCATAGTTCCAGATCATCTTAATCGGCACGTCCAGCTTCTCTTTGCCGCGCACACCATCACGCAGCGCCGTCATCTCAGGCCCGCGCTCAATGGCGTCCGTCCATAAGAACATGGAAATACTGGTTTGTACTGGGTTGTCCAGCGTCGGCATTCGTTCGAATGGCAGGGCGTAAGACCCCTCGCGCGCCCCTGTGTTGCCGCCGTGGATCCCGACATTGCCTGTCAGGATAGCCAGCATTGAAATTGCACGGGTCGCAATCTCACCGTTGGCATGGCGCTGTGGCCCCCATCCCTGGCTGATAAACGCGGGTTTGGTACTACCGATTTCTCGTGCCAGCTTCACAATGCGCTCAGCAGGCACACCGGTAATTGTCGACGCCCACTCAGGCGTTTTGGCCACACCGTCTTTCCCCTGCCCAAGAATATAGGCTTTGTAATGACCATTGGCAGGTGCACTGGCTGGCAACGTTTTTTCGTCGTAACCTACGCAGTACTTATCGAGGAATGGCTGATCAACAAGGTTTTCCGTAATCAGCACCCATGCAATGCCATTTACCAGTGCGGCGTCTGTACCGGGACGAATGGGGATCCACTCATCTTCACGCCCTGCGCCGGTATCGGTATAACGCGGATCGACGATAATCATTCGGGCATTCGATTTTGCCCTCGCCTGTTCAAGATAATAGGTCACCCCACCACCGCTCATACGCGTTTCGCCAGGGTTGTTACCAAATAGCACGACCAGTTTGCTGTTTTCGATATCTGACGGACTGTTACCCGCCGCCCAGCCACCGTAAGTGTAATTAAGCCCCGCAGCAATTTGTGCCGAGGAGTAGTCGCCATAATGGTTAAGGTAACCGCCACAACAGTTCATCAGGCGTGCCACCAACGTTTTTCCCGGTGGCCACGAACGCGTCATTGTGCCACCCAGCGTACCGGTACCATAATTCAGATAGATGGATTCGTTACCGTAGTCTTTAATAAGACGCGTCATATTCTGCGCGATTGTGTCGTATGCTTCTTCCCAACTGATTCGCTCGAATTTACCTTCGCCGCGTTTGCCAACGCGCTTCATCGGATATTTCAGACGATCGGGGTTGTAGACACGACGGCGCATTGAGCGGCCACGAAGGCAGGCGCGAACCTGATGCAATCCATCGTAGTTATCATCGCCTGTATTGTCAGTTTCGACATATTTAATCTCGCCATCCACGACATGCATGCGCAGCGGGCATCGGCTACCGCAGTTGACCGTACAGGCACTCCAGACAACTTTTTCACTGGTGGAAGGTGGAGAAATGGCGTCAGCGGCGCTGACGAGTCGGGAAAAAGGTAAAGTGAAGGCGCTTCCTGCCGCCGCGAGCCCGCCAATAGCGGTTGTTCTCATCAGCCCACGTCGACTCACCTCCACACCGAGTAGTGTATCGGGGGTCTTAGTTTTCATATGTACTCACTTTGCTTACAAAATTAAAATGCGAGTCCGATATATAATTTTCTATATAACGAAATCTCAACTTTTTAGTGATTTATTCTGATTCGGCAAAGTGAATATTAATCTTATTAAAAGTGAGGTTATTGTCGGGAATCAAGGTGGGCAAAAAAAAGCGCCCGTAGGCGCTTTTTATAAGACGGGAGTGCTAGCCGATATACTCAAGCCCACGCATATAAGGACGCAGGACTTCCGGGATCTCAATCCGCCCGTCGGCTTGCTGATAGTTTTCCAGCACCGCAACCAGCGTACGACCGACCGCCAGACCGGACCCGTTCAGGGTATGTACCAGGCGTGTTTTTTTATCGGATTTGCTACGGCAACGAGCCTGCATACGGCGCGCCTGGAAGTCCCAGACGTTGGAGCAGGAGGAGATTTCGCGATAGGTATTTTGCGCCGGCACCCACACTTCCAGGTCGAACGTTTTGCAGGCACCAAAACCCATGTCACCCGTGCAGAGTGCAACACGACGGTACGGCAGGCCGAGCAGCTCCAGCACTTTTTCCGCGTGACCGGTCATCTCTTCGAGTGCGGCCATAGAGTCTTCCGGACGAACAATCTGTACCATCTCGACTTTGTCGAACTGGTGCATACGGATCAGACCGCGCGTATCACGACCATAAGAACCGGCTTCTGAACGGAAGCATGGTGAATGCGCCGTCAGCTTAATCGGCAAGTCGTCTTCGTCGATGATTTCATCGCGAACAAGGTTAGTCAGCGGTACTTCTGCGGTCGGAATCAGCGCATAGTTACTGCTGTCAGCTTCTTCCTCCAGCGGACGCGTGTGGAACAGATCGCCCGCAAACTTCGGCAATTGCCCCGTACCGTACAGCGTATCCTGGTTAACCAGATATGGAACATAGGTCTCGCTATAGCCGTGCTGCTCGGTATGCAGGTCGAGCATAAACTGCGCCAGTGCACGATGCAGGTGAGCGATTTGACCTTTCATCACCACAAAACGGGAGCCGGTCAGTTTAACCGCTGCAGCAAAATCCAGCCCCGCGTGCATTTCGCCGAGCGAGACATGGTCACGAATTTCAAAGTCGAACTGACGCGGCGTACCCCAGCGTTTCACTTCAACGTTGTCGTTTTCATCTTTACCAACCGGAACGCTGTCATCCGGGATGTTGGGGATTGCCAGCGCGATATCACGGATTTCCGCCAGCAGCGTTTCCAGCTCGGCTTTCGCCGCGTCCAGTTGTTCACCCAGTTTGTTCACTTCCAGGCGTAATGGCTCAATGTCTTCCCCGCGCGCTTTCGCCTGGCCGATGGATTTCGATCGCGAGTTACGCTCTGCCTGCAGGTTTTCGGTGTTTACCTGCAAAACTTTGCGACGTTCTTCAAGAGCGCGCAATTTATCTACATCCAGCTTAAAGCCCCGGCGTGCCAGTTTTTCTGCGACTGCGTCTGGCTCGGTACGCAGCAGATTGGGATCGAGCATGCTTATCCTGTGCTTATCGAATTGAAAAAATGAGAAAGTGACCGCAGCCTGCGGCCACAGAGATACACCGACAACATTACCGCAACGCCACTCTCAGCGATAGCGTTTTGTGGGGCTTTTATGATCCTGTTCAGCGAGCCAGGCGAGCTTTTCGCCAATCTTGCCTTCAAGGCCTCTGTTTGTCGGATGATAATAGCGTGTTTGTGCTAACTCTTCGGGGAAATAAGACTCGCCAGCCGCATAGGCATTGGGTTCGTCATGAGCATAGCGATACTCCTGACCATAACCCATCTCTTTCATCAGTTTGGTTGGCGCATTACGTAAATGGACGGGAACGTCGTAATCCGGACGTTCGCGCGCATCAGCCAGTGCGGCTTTGAAGGCGGTATAAACCGCATTACTTTTCGGGGCACAGGCCAGATAAACAATCGCCTGCGCAATGGCCCGTTCACCCTCCGCAGGCCCAACGCGGGTGAAACAATCCCAGGCCGAAATAGCCACCTGCATCGCGCGCGGATCGGCGTTACCAACATCTTCTGACGCAATCGCCAGACAGCGGCGCGCCACGTACAATGGATCGCCCCCGGCGCTGATAATACGTGCATACCAGTACAACGCCGCATCTGGCGCACTACCGCGCACCGACTTATGCAGCGCTGAGATCAAATCGTAGAAACGGTCACCTTTGTTATCAAAACGCGCACTGCGCTCACCGGCAATCTCCGTCAGAAGTGAGGGTTGCAGGACGCGCTTACCGGAGTCATCCAGCTCAGCCATGTCGGCCATCATTTCCAGCGTATTAAGCGCCCGGCGTGCATCGCCGTTGACCAGCTCAGCAATCGCGCGACGGGTCTCATCCGGCAGAGAAATATCCTGACCGCCATAGCCCCGCGCCTTATCTTCCATCGCTTGCGTTAATACCTGTTCAATATCCGCTGTCGTCAAAGATTTCAGCAGATAGACGCGCGCACGAGAGAGCAAAGCGGAATTGAGTTCGAATGAGGGATTTTCGGTGGTGGCACCAATGAAAGTGATCGTACCATCTTCAATATGGGGTAAAAAGGCATCCTGCTGGCTTTTGTTAAAGCGATGGACTTCATCAACAAACAGGATCGTGCGACGCCCCGCATTGCGATTTTGCCGGGCTCGCTCAATAGCTTCACGAATCTCTTTCACGCCCGATGTGACCGCAGAAATGCGTTCAACATCGGCACTGGCATAGCGGGCAATCACCTCTGCCAGCGTCGTTTTTCCCGTTCCGGGCGGTCCCCACAAAATCATCGAATGGAGATGACCGGCTTCAATCGCCCGAGGCAGGGGTTTACCCGGAGCCAGCAAATGTTGCTGACCTATATATTGCGCCAAATTTTCCGGCCGCATACGCGCGGCCAGAGGTTGAAACGCATTGTCGGAAAAATCGAGCGACAGATTGCTCACGCATGCCTCTTAGTTACGTTGATCGTCGACCGTTACGCCTTTTGGCGGAGTAAAGGTAAACTTAGCAGCATCTACCGTGCCATTTTGCTGGGCTTTTAGCTGGTAGTTACTTTTCTGATCATCCTGCTCAATTGCGCTGAACTGGTGAATGGTGCCATCACGGCCAACGTTGATCGTGAACTGCTTGAGGTTGCCATTGCTGCTTTTTGGTGTCAGGACAAAATCATCGCCGTTCTGCTGAATATTGTACTGCTGCCAGTCGCTACTCTGGTTACGCGCAATCAGCATAAACGGTGTGTTGCTGGTAGCATCTTTCAGCCAGGTTGCCGTAGCTTGCTCAACAAACGGGTTGTAGAACCACAATGTTTTCCCATCGGAAACAAGGACACTCTCATCGGGTTGCGTCATGTGCCAGTTGAACAGATTTGGACGCTTGACCCACAAATCGCCCTGACCTTCCTGTACCGCCGCACCGCTTCCGTCCGTCACTTTTTGGGTGAAGCTCGCATGGAAACTGTTCACTTTGTCGAGACGGCTTTTCAGATCGCTGGAAGCATCCGCCCACACGCTGCTCACCATAAAGCTGCCAAGTAACGCACAGGTTATCGCGATTTTTTTCATTGTTTTTCCTCAAAAACGTCGCTCCCGGTACGGGAGAACACTTCTGTCACTCTAAAAGCTCATTGCCACAAGTGACAGAAGAAAAGACTGAATTTTTACGGCTTTACCGATCTTTGCAATCACTCGAACGGCGGAGGCGCTAACACCTCACGGTTGCCATTGTGCCCCTGCTCGCTGACGATGCCCTGCGCTTCCATCTGCTCAATGATACGCGCCGCGCGGTTATAACCGATACGGAATTGACGCTGTACGCCAGAGATGGAAGCCTTGCGTTTCTCGGTGACGAAATTAACCGCCTGGTCGAATAACGGATCCAGCTCTTCACCGCCGTCAAAACCACCGCCGCCGCCCCCTTCGCTTTCGCTATCGGAGGTAATACCGTCAACGTATTGCGGACGACCGCGCGCTTTCCAGTCCTGCACCACGGCATGCACTTCCTGGTCACGCACAAACGCACCATGGACACGTACCGGCATTGTCGAGTTTGGCCCTGAATAAAGCATATCCCCCATCCCCAGCAGTGATTCTGCACCGCCCTGGTCAAGGATGGTACGGGAGTCGATTTTGCTCGATACGGTAAAAGCAATACGGGTCGGGATGTTGGCTTTAATCAGACCGGTGATAACGTCAACAGAAGGACGCTGCGTCGCCAGCACCAGGTGAATACCCGCAGCACGCGCTTTCTGCGCCAGGCGGGCAATCAACTCTTCGACCTTTTTACCTACGGTCATCATCAGGTCGGCAAATTCATCGACCAGCACGACGATGTACGGCAGTTTTTCCAGCACCGGATGGTCAATCGCCATGCTGTCACCCGGTTTCCAGTATGGATCCGGGATTGGGCGGCCCATTTTCGCCGCTTCGGCGATTTTTTCGTTATAACCCGCGAGATTACGCACGCCAAGCGCCGACATCAGTTTGTACCGGCGTTCCATCTCATTAACGCTCCAGCGCAATGCGTTGGCAGCGTCTTTCATGTCGGTGACCACCTCAGTCAGCAAATGCGGAATACCTTCGTACACGGAAAGCTCCAGCATTTTCGGGTCGATCATGATGAATTTCACGTCTTCCGGCTGCGCTTTGTAGAGCATGCTGAGGATCATGGCGTTAACCCCAACGGATTTACCAGAACCCGTGGTCCCCGCAACTAACAGATGGGGCATTTTGGCCAAATCAGCAATCACCGGCTCGCCACCGATATCGTTGCCCAACACGACGGTCAAAGGCGACGGGCTTTCGCGGAATTTCGCGCAGTCCAGCACTTCGCGGAGATAGACGGTCTGACGCTTTTTGTTCGGTAACTCCAGACCAACGTAAGGTTTACCCGGAATCACTTCTACAACACGAACCGCCGCGGTCGACAGGGAACGCGCCAGGTCACGCGACAGGTTAGAAATTCGCGCCGCCTTCACGCCCGGCGCCAGGTTCAGTTCAAAACGTGTAATCACCGGACCCGGAGAGTAGTTCACCACGTCAGCTTTGATACGGAAATCGGCCAGGCGCGCTTCCACCAGACGAGCCATTTGCTCCAGCGCGAAAGTATCAACCGGCTCAACCTCAGCCGGCGGTGGCGTCAGCAAATCCAGCGAAGGCAGTAGTGTCGTCGGTTTTGGCAACGGGCGGCTGTCACCGTTACGCATCAACAGCGGATGAATCAGGCTTTCCTGGGGCGCAGGTGCTTGTGGTCTGGCCGCTGCAGGTTGCGCATGGACAGGCGCGGAAGACGGAGCAGAATAATTTACAGCAGGCTGCTGCGTTGGCTGTTCAGCTTCTGGCATCACGCCGGGCGTAAACAATGGCTCGCCAGGGCCATCATCCACCAGCGCTTTAAACGGCGAGAATGCAAAATCATCAACTGAAAAGGCATGAGCACCTGTCGGCTGTTCACCGGAATAGCGCTGCTGCTGGGTGGCGGCAAACTGACGTGCCAGTTCAGCCTCTTCGGCCTCATCGTCATCAAGAATGGGTGCTGTCGTATCGTGCTGATACTCCTCGCCATAGCGGTTCTGCTGACTGGTCGCGAACTGTTGCGCCAACTCGTGTTGTTGTAGCATGTCGGCATCGTCATCATCCAGCGCACCATTTTGTTGGCGCCCGGCTTCACGCGCGCGCTCTTCTGCCATGCGCTGCGAGGGCAGTTTGATGCCATAGGACGCCAGTTCACGACGTGTAGGCACGCGGACACGGTTCGGGCGCGGCAGTTGTGGTCCAATGCCCTCTTTCACCTGCGGACGAGCAGCACCGCCATCGGCAAGACTAAACACCGGCGCAGTAGCCACTGCCGCTGTCGCAGCGACATCTTTCGCGCCTGCAGCAACAGGCGCGACTGTCGGCACAACGCTGGGTTCAACAGGCGTTGTCGGCGCAGCAGGAACAGAAGGCATTGCTGGCGCGACCGGACGCGTCGGCTCTTGTACCGGCTCCGGGATGGGCTGATACCAGGCGGCAAGCTGTTCACGCTCACGTGCTCGCTGGGCTTCAACCTCTTCAAAATAGTAAAGTGGCGGGCGCGTCTGCTTCACCTCTTCTACTACTTCCGGCTCAATCTCCGGCGCGGGCTCTTCGTATTGAGACTCTTGCCACGCCTGATATGCTTGCGGCTGTGGTGCAACAGGCGGCGCTTCCGGCTGCCACTCATTATTCTGTGCAGGCGCGGCGTAATGCGAAAGCGGAACCTGCTCGGGCTCTGGCTCATATTGTGCCGCATAGTCGCCAGAAGCTGGCTGCCACGGCGGCGTTTCCACCGGAGGCTGGACCACAGGGCTGGCTGGCGCAGCATACGCCTGTGCCGCCGTCATGGCTGCAGCGGCGGCTGAAACAGGTTCGGCTACGCGTTGCCCGCTTAACAGCGGATCGTAAGCGTCGATATCCGGCTGTGTGGCTCTATGGCCAGAAAACAGGACATCATCAGCATCTGCTGCGACACCGCGGGCACTGTAAGCAATATCCTCTTCATCATCATCCATCCGCTTTCCGGAGAACAATGCTGCGTCGGTTTTACGGCCAAGTGGGTTGGCGAATTTCTCCGCGACGCGTTTACGGCGCGCCAGTGCTCCACGCAGAATACGGGCACGACGCGATTCGCGCGGGGCGGCGGGCTCGTCGTCGTACTCCTCTTCTTCCTCGTATTCCTCTTCATCAACCCAGGTATCGTCACGGCGCGTGCGATTACTGGCGAAGGTGAGAATACCGAGGATAATGCCACCGAGTTTTTCAGCAATGGTCACCCAGGACCAGCCAGTAAACAGCGTGAGCCCGGCAGCCCAGACACACAACAAGGCGATGGTGCCCCCGCTGCTATGCAGCAATGGTTGCAATGTTGTGCTCAGCAAACTACCGATGACGCCGCCTGAGGCGAAATACCAGATATCGTCAGCGTTGATAGCCGCCAGACCGCAAGAGGTCAGGATTAGCGCCAACGCGCCAATAAGACGTAATGAAACGGCGAAATAATCAATAAAGTCTTCATTGGCACGATGTCGATAAGCAAACCAGCAACCACCGATGATAATCACCGGCAGGGTGTAAGCCATTACACCAAAAATGAAGAATAACGTATCCGCAAGCCACGCTCCCGGCGCGCCACCCAGATTATGTATGGGTTCATGCCACGCGGTTTGCGACCAACTGGGATCGGAAGGATTAAAACTAATGAGGGCCGCCATTAACCAGACGGCAAACAGAGAAACAAGGATCAGCAACGCCTCAAGGAGTCGACGCCCGCTGCTTAGCTTGGTTAGTGTGACTTCTTTGTCTTCTGTGTATTCCTGGCTCAAGTAAGGCTCTCCAGCTAAAACGGACAACAGCGCCGGGTCACCCCGGCACTGTTGCTGTATGGATTAACAGGAGTGTAATCAAAAAAAGCTGATTTTGCACCTGTTCCGTATTAGCGCGTCTTGATAACCAGACGGTTGCTCTGTTTGACTTCTTCCATCACCACATAAGTACGGGTGTCATTCACGCCCGGCAGTCGCAGCAGGGTTTCCCCTAGCAGTTTGCGATAAGCAGACATATCCGGCACACGTGTTTTCAACAGGTAGTCGAAATCACCGGACACCAAATGACACTCTTGAATTTCTTCAAGTTTTTGTACTGCGGCGTTAAATTGCTCAAACACATCCGGGGCGCCACGATTCAGAGTAATCTCAACAAATACCAGAAGTGATGCATCCAGATAATGCGGGTTCAGCAGCGCTGTATAGCCCTGAATGAAGCCCTGTCTTTCCAGCCTGCGCACGCGCTCAAGGCACGGCGTAGGAGAAAGTCCCACTCGTTTAGAAAGCTCGACGTTGGAAATACGCCCATCTTTTTGCAATTCGTTCAGAATATTACGATCAATGCGGTCGAGATCTTTGCCAGGGCGCTTCTTGCTATCTACCATTATTATTGTCTCTCTGTATTCCTTCCCTACTCCTGTCTTGACCCTGTGCACTTCACTGTTCAGGGTCTTTGCCCGTCGCTTTACGTGCGGGTTAATAACGATAACGCCGCATGTAATCCCAGGGTCTGCATTAAGAAGTCCGTTGCCATACGGCAGCTATCGACATCACGAATGGCGTCTGTCCACGCCATGCGTAGATTTCGCTAGCCCGGTAAAAATGGTATTTACATGCATGAATTTGCATCACGCGCGAAACACTGCTTTTTTTCTTCCTTTGATGTTTTCGCAAATGCGCAGGGGATTGTCAAAGCAAAACATCTTTTTTTAGTACAACATGCCAGATATTCATCATCCCCCTTAGGCGATACTCATTTAATCACCTTATAACGGCCCGTTTTTCAGTAGAAATTGTTATATTTAGGATCTCACTCAGCGTTAAATGATTAATGCCATCTATTACACATATCGTTAACAAAACCGCTGTGCCCTTTTTTTACGCCTGCAAATTCCCTACAATCCAGCCCAATGTCTGCCAAACAATAATGAGGATCTCATGGGTACGGCCAAACACAGTAAGCTGCTTATCCTTGGTTCAGGGCCTGCGGGATACACCGCTGCGGTCTATGCTGCACGTGCAAACCTGGAGCCGGTGTTAATTACCGGTATGGAGAAAGGCGGTCAGCTCACCACGACCACTGAGGTGGAAAACTGGCCAGGCGACCCGCACGATCTGACCGGTCCGCTCCTGATGGAGCGCATGCATGAACATGCCGCAAAATTTGATACCGAAATTTTGTTCGATCATATCAATAAAGTTGATCTGCAAAACCGTCCGTTCCGTCTTATCGGTGATAGCGGCGAATATACCTGTGATGCGTTGATTATCGCCACCGGTGCCTCCGCGCGTTATTTGGGTCTGCCATCTGAGGAAGCATTTAAAGGCCGCGGTGTTTCTGCCTGCGCCACCTGCGATGGTTTCTTCTATCGCAATCAGAAAGTCGCGGTCATCGGTGGGGGTAATACTGCCGTTGAAGAAGCACTGTACCTGGCAAACATCGCCTCTGAGGTACACCTGATTCACCGTCGTGATTCTTTCCGCGCGGAGAAAATCCTGATTAAACGTCTGATGGATAAAGTGGCCAGTGGCAATATCGTGCTGCACACCAACCGCACCCTGGAAGAGGTGACGGGCGATCAGATGGGTGTTAGCGGTCTGCGTATTCGCGATACCGAAAATGCGGATAATATTGAATCACTGGATGTCGCCGGCCTGTTTGTCGCTATTGGACACAGCCCGAACACCGCCATTTTTGATGGTCAACTTGAACTGGAAAATGGCTACATCAAAGTACAGTCAGGTATTCATGGCAATGCCACCCAGACCAGTATTCCAGGCGTTTTCGCTGCGGGTGATGTGATGGATCATATCTATCGTCAGGCAATCACCTCGGCCGGTACCGGCTGTATGGCGGCACTGGATGCAGAACGTTACCTTGATGGGTTAGCACAAAGTAAATAAACGTTACAACTCAGTAACAAAGGTAAATAAGGCGACTATAAGTCGCCTTTATTTTTGCGCCGATGTAACATTGCGAAGCTCAAAAATTCCGATAACTTCACCTGCAAAGCGCGCAATGAATAAAACCCGTCAACAAGAGTTAACCCGCTGGTTAAAACAGCAAAGTGTCATTTCCCGTCGCTGGCTTATGATGTCTCGCCTGCTGGGCGTGGCGAGTGGCGTTCTTATCGTTGCTCAGGCCTGGATACTCGCCAAAATCCTGAATCATATGATTATGGAAAATATCCCGCGCGAAGCATTGCTGCTGCCTTTTGCCTTGTTGGTGCTGATTTTTGTTTTGCGCAGTTGGGTCGTCTGGTTGCGTGAGCGCGTCGGTTTTCATGCCGGCGTCCACATCCGTTTCGAAATACGCCGTCAGGTGCTCGACAGGTTGCAGCAAGCTGGTCCAGCGTGGATTCAGGGTAAGCCCGCAGGCAGTTGGGCTACGCTTATCCTCGAGCAAATCGACGATATGCATGATTTTTATGCACGTTATCTGCCTCAGATGGCACTGGCAGCCAGCGTACCGTTGCTGATTCTCATTACCCTCTTTCCAGTTAACTGGGCCGCAGCCTTGATTCTGCTGGCAACCGCGCCGCTCATTCCGATCTTTATGGCGATGGTGGGGATGGGCGCAGCCGATGCAAACCGACGCAACTTCAAAGCACTGGCGCGCCTGAGCGGCCATTTCCTTGACCGCTTACGCGGCATGGAGACGCTGCGTATCTTCGATCGTGGCGCAGCGGAGACAGAAAATATTCGTCAGGCCTCAGAGGATTTTCGCAGCCGTACGATGGAAGTCCTGCGTATGGCGTTTCTCTCCTCCGGCGTGCTTGAATTTTTCACCTCGTTGTCCATCGCTCTGGTGGCCGTCTATTTTGGCTTCTCTTACCTGGGCGAACTCAATTTTGGCCATTACGGCACGGGCGTAACGCTGTTTGCCGGTTTCCTGGCCCTGATTCTGGCTCCGGAGTTCTTCCAGCCGCTGCGCGACCTGGGGACGTTCTATCACGCGAAAGCCCAGGCTATTGGTGCCGCCGACAGCCTGAAAACCTTTATGGAAGCGCCACTTGCCCATCCGCAGCGTGGCGAGATCGTGCTGAAAGCGGATGAGGCGGTGAGCATCACAGCGGAAGATCTGGTTCTCAAATCGCCAGAAGGCAGCGTCCTTGCCGGGCCACTGAACTTTACGCTGCCAGCCGGTCAGCGCGTGGTGCTGGTGGGGAAAAGCGGCTCCGGTAAGAGTTCGCTGGTGAATGCCCTTTCCGGGTTCCTGCCGTATGAGGGCTCCCTGCGGATAAATGACATTGAGTTACGAGACCTGAACCCGGAGAGCTGGCGTCAGCTTATCAGTTGGGTCGGGCAAAACCCGCAACTTCCGGCCACCACATTACGGGAAAATATCCTCCTGTCTCGCCCGGATGCCAGCGCCGCTGAATTGCAGGCCGTATTGGATAAAGCCTGGGTGAGCGAATTTTTACCGCTCTTACCACAAGGGCTGGAAACAGCTTGTGGCGATCAGGGAACGCGTCTTTCCGTAGGCCAGGCCCAGCGCGTTGCGGTTGCCCGCGCCCTGCTTAACCGATGCCAGCTATTGATGCTCGATGAACCCGCCGCCAGCCTTGACGCGCACAGTGAACAGCGCGTGATGCAAGCGCTTAATGATGCCTCACTGAACCAGACAACGCTGATGGTGACACATCAGTTAGAAGGGCTGGTCGACTGGAGCGCCATATGGGTCATGGATGACGGAAAAATCATCGAACAGGGGACTTTCGCGGAACTCTCCACAGCGCAGGGAGCCTTTGCCGCGCTCCTCGCCCATCGCCAGGAGGACATTTAAATGCGCGCACTTCTGCCCTATCTCGCTCTGTATAAACGCCACTTCTGGTTGCTGTTGCTGGGTGTGATCCTTGCGATTGTCACACTGCTGGCTAGTATCGGCCTGCTGACATTGTCCGGATGGTTTTTATCAGCATCTGCGGTGGTCGGCGCCGCCGGACTCTACAGCTTTAATTACATGCTCCCGGCTGCGGGGGTTCGCGGTGCCGCGATTACCCGTACCGCCGGGCGCTATTTTGAGCGGCTGGTCAGCCACGATGCAACCTTCCGCGTGCTGCAACATTTGCGCGTCACTACATTCAGCAAACTGCTGCCGCTCTCTCCTGCCGGCCTGTCACGTTTTCGCCAGGGAGAGTTACTCAATCGCGTGGTTGCGGATGTCGACACGCTTGATCACTTATATCTGCGCGTGATTTCACCTCTTGTTGGCGCTCTTGTGGTGATTGTTGTGGTCACCGTCGGGCTAAGCGTACTGGATGTCCCACTGGCGCTGATGCTGGGTGGAATTATGCTGGCTACGCTGATCGTCCTGCCGCCGCTCTTTTATCGTGCCGGGAAACCCACCGGCGAAAATCTGACTCAACTTCGCGGACAATACCGTCAGCAGTTAACCACCTGGCTACAGGGCCAGGCGGAACTCACGATTTTCGGCGCCAGCCAGCGCTACCGCGAACAGATGGAAAATACGGAACTAAGCTGGCATGACGCCCAGCGTCGCCAGTCCGATCTGACCGCCGCGTCCCAGGCAGTGATGTTACTGATTGGCGCGATTGCAGTGCTGACCATGCTGTGGTTCGCCGCTGGCGGCGTGGGCGATAACACGCAACCAGGTGCGCTTATTGCCCTTTTCGTGTTCTGTGCTTTAGCGGCTTTTGAAGCGCTGGCCCCGGTTACCGGTGCATTCCAACATCTTGGACAAGTTATCGCCTCTGCGATACGGATTACGCAAATTACCGACTGTCCGCCGGAAGTGCAGTTCCCGCAAACCTCAGTGATGGCCCCCACTGCGGTCAATGTCAACCTGCAGGACATCTCATTTAGCTACCCTGAGCAACCGCAAAAGGCGCTGGATGGCATTAGCCTGTCTATTGCCGCTGGCGAGCATGTTGCTGTGCTGGGGCGTACAGGGTGTGGTAAATCAACGCTGCTACAGCTATTAACGCGTGCCTGGGACCCGCAGCACGGCGAGGTATTACTCAACGGAGTGCCACTGACTCAATATGGGGAAACGGCGCTACGCGCGAGTATCAGTATGGTACCGCAACGTGTGCATTTGTTCAGCGCAACGCTGCGCGATAACCTGCTGTTGGCCGCCCCGCAGGCAACTGATGAGGCGCTGGCTGCTGTACTTACCCGCACGGGCCTTGAGAAATTACTCGATGACAGCGGCCTGAATGCCTGGCTGGGTGAAGGCGGTCGTCAACTGTCCGGCGGTGAGCTTCGCCGTCTGGCTATCGCACGAGCGTTATTGCACGATGCGCCGCTGGTCCTGCTGGATGAGCCGACCGAGGGGCTCGATGCTGCCACGGAGAGCCAAATCCTTGAGTTACTTGAGGAAGTGATGCAGGAAAAAACCGTGCTCATGGTGACACATCGCCTGCGTGGACTGAGCCGATTTGATCAGATAATTGTGATGGACAACGGGCAAATAATTGAGCAAGGTAATCACGCAGCGTTAATGGCAAAACAGGGTCGATACTACCAGTTTAAGCAACGTCTGTAGTCTATGGATGTCGTCATTTTCAGCCTCCCGTTGAGGGATGATTCTAAAGTGCTGTGCCGGAAGTGACGATATATATGGGGTATTCCTTGTTGCGTTGTGGAGCGTTGTGTCATGCGCCTGGTCCAGCTGTCTCGTCATACCCTTGCGTTCCCTTCGCCGGAAGCGGCGTTGCGTGAACCAAATGGCTTGTTGGCACTGGGTGGGGATCTTAGCCCTGCCCGTCTCCTGATGGCGTATCAACGCGGTATCTTCCCGTGGTTTTCGCCAGGCGATCCCATTCTCTGGTGGTCGCCAGATCCACGTGCCGTGCTGTGGCCGGCAGAGTTTCATGTCAGTCGTAGCATGAAGCGTTTTCACAAATCCTCCCCCTATCGTGTTACGGTCAATCATGCCTTTGGGCGGGTAATCGACGGCTGCACAGAAGATCGTGATGAGGGAACCTGGATCACACCGGATGTGGTGCTGGCTTATCACCGACTGCATGAGTTAGGACATGCCCATTCAATTGAAGTCTGGGAGGAGGATGAACTGGTCGGTGGCATGTATGGCGTATCGCAGGGGAGATTGTTTTGCGGCGAGTCGATGTTCAGCCGCCGCGTTAACGCATCCAAAACCGCGTTAATGGTGTTCAGCCACGCCTTCGCTCGCGATGGGGGTCAATTGATTGATTGCCAGGTGCTGAACTCGCATACCGCCTCGCTGGGCGCCGTGGAAATTCCGCGGCGCGAGTACCTTGAATGGCTTAGAGAGCTCCGTTTGCAAAAACTCCCTTCCCATTTCTGGGTCCCCAGAGAACTGTTTTTACCCGCCTGATGAATGTTTTCGGCACATTTTTTATCAGGGTGTTATAATGGACGCTCAGAGCAGCTTCTGCCTGTTACCCCGCCACCATTCGGGAAAGCTTGTATCAGGGACGTCCTTCATTTCCTTCTTCGTTCCCCTTTACACGTTGCGCATATTGCGTGCCGTGAGTGTGGCGTGAGGGTAATGCGCAAAAGCCGCTTTGCTGCGTTTTATCGCACAAATCTTTACTTAACAGACGAACTTCGGCATTATCTTGCCGGTTCAAAAAAATATGGTAGTGATACCCCCGAGGATTAGATGGCCAAAGAAGACAATATTGAAATGCAGGGCACCGTTCTGGAAACGTTGCCTAATACTATGTTCCGCGTAGAACTGGAAAACGGTCACGTGGTCACTGCGCATATCTCCGGTAAAATGCGTAAAAACTACATCCGCATTCTGACGGGCGACAAAGTGACAGTTGAGCTGACCCCGTACGACCTGAGCAAAGGCCGCATTGTCTTCCGTAGCCGTTAATTATTGAAGCACGCACGTGCAAGAATTTGAGAGCCGGACGCGCAGTCCGGCTTTTTTCGTTTCCGAATACGATGCGCCCCGCTTTCCGGGGATGTTGCCAATATCAACACCAGTATGCTACGCATAAAAAAACCGGACATCAGTCCGGTTTTTTATTTCAGGCGGTGAGATTAATGTGCGGCTTCCGGTTTGTGCTTTTGCGCACTCTGGAAGTCATATTTCAGCTCATCTTTCTCTTTATCCAGCGTTACCGTTACCTGGCCGCCATCAACCAGCGAACCAAACAGCAGTTCATTGGCGAGCGGTTTTTTCAGGTTATCCTGGATGACGCGTCCCATTGGACGTGCCCCCATCGCACGATCATAGCCTTTTTCTGCCAGCCAGTTGCGGGCATCCTGACTGACTTCCAGAGACACGCCTTTCTGATCCAACTGCACCTGGAGCTCGACGATAAATTTGTCGACCACCTGATGGATCACCTCAGTCGACAAGTGATCGAACCAGATGATGTTGTCCAGACGGTTGCGGAACTCCGGCGTAAAGATCTTTTTGATCTCTTCCATCGCATCGGTACTGTTATCCTGGTGGATAAGACCAATCGATTTACGTTCGGTTTCACGCACCCCGGCGTTGGTGGTCATCACCAGCACCACATTGCGGAAATCCGCTTTGCGCCCGTTGTTATCGGTCAGCGTACCGTTATCCATGACCTGCAACAGCAGGTTAAAGACGTCAGGATGCGCTTTCTCGATCTCATCAAGCAGCAGGACCGCATGAGGATGTTTAATGACCGCATCCGTCAGTAAGCCGCCCTGATCAAAGCCGACATATCCTGGAGGCGCACCAATCAAACGGCTGACGGTATGACGCTCCATATATTCGGACATATCAAAACGCAGCAGTTCGATACCCAGCGCTTTGGAAAGCTGGACCGTCACCTCGGTTTTCCCGACCCCGGTAGGACCGGCAAACAGGAAGGAACCGACCGGCTTATGATCGTGGCCCAGACCCGCACGGCTCATCTTGATGGCTTCGGTTAATGCCTCAATGGCTTTATCCTGTCCAAAGACCAGCATTTTCAGACGATCGCCGAGATTTTTCAGCGTATCGCGATCGCTTTGCGACACACTCTTCTCAGGAATACGCGCGATGCGGGCCACCACCGATTCGATATCCGCCACATTGATGGTTTTTTTACGCTTGCTGACGGGCATCAGTCGTGCACGCGCGCCTGCTTCGTCAATCACATCAATCGCTTTATCCGGCAGATGACGATCGTTGATGTATTTCACCGCCAGTTCCACCGCCGCACGCACCGCTTTCGCGGTATAGCGCACGTCGTGGTGTGCTTCGTATTTCGGTTTCAGGCCATTGATAATCTGTACAGTCTCTTCGACAGAAGGTTCAGTAATATCAATTTTCTGGAAACGACGCGCCAGCGCACGGTCTTTCTCAAAAATGTTGCTGAATTCCTGATAGGTCGTCGACCCCATCACGCGAATCTTACCGCTGGAGAGCAACGGTTTGATCAGGTTAGCGGCATCCACCTGTCCACCCGACGCGGCACCCGCACCGATAATGGTGTGGATTTCGTCGATAAACAGAATGCTGTTGCTGTCCTGCTCAAGCTGTTTCAACAGCGCTTTGAAACGCTTCTCAAAGTCACCGCGGTATTTGGTGCCCGCCAGCAGAGAACCGATATCCAGCGAATAGACGGTGCAATCGGCCATAATTTCAGGCACGTCACCCTGCACAATACGCCATGCCAGACCTTCGGCAATCGCCGTTTTACCGACACCGGATTCCCCCACCAACAGCGGGTTATTTTTACGGCGACGGCAGAGAACCTGAACAGTGCGCTCAAGCTCTTTGTCACGCCCAATCAACGGGTCAATACCGCCGACACGAGCAAGCTGATTGAGATTGGTGGTGAAGTTTTCCATACGTTCCTCCCCGCCTGCTTGCTCTTCATTATTCGCCTGACTGCTTGAATCAGAAGAGGATTGTCCCGGCTCGTCTTTGCGCGTGCCGTGAGAGATGAAGTTAACCACGTCAAGGCGGCTCACTTCATGTTTGCGTAGCAGATAAGCCGCTTGCGACTCCTGCTCGCTGAAAATGGCAACCAGCACGTTCGCCCCGGAAACTTCGCTACGACCGGAGGACTGAACGTGAAACACCGCGCGCTGTAAGACACGCTGGAAGCTGAGCGTCGGTTGAGTATCGCGCTCCTCTTCACTCATCGGCAGGACGGGTGTGGTTTGTTCGATGAAGGCTTCGAGTTCCTGTCGCAACGCCACCAGGTCCACAGAACACGCTTCCAGCGCTTCGCGGGCCGAGGGGTTACTGAGCAATGCCAGTAACAGGTGTTCGACGGTCATAAACTCATGTCGGTGCTCACGCGCTCTGGCGAAAGCCATGTTTAAACTGAGTTCCAGTTCTTGATTGAGCATTGGCACCTCCCCCAAGTTTTATGCCTGCATTCAGGCTCTTTCCAGCGTACACAACAACGGATGTTCGTTTTCCCTGGCATATTTATTTACCATCGACACCTTCGTTTCCGCGACTTCTGCGGTGAAAACACCACAAATTGCCTTTCCACGATAGTGCACAGTCAGCATCAATTGCGTTGCACGTTCTACATCATAAGAAAAGAACTTTTGTAGCACGTCAATAACAAATTCCATTGGCGTGTAATCATCGTTCATTAACATAACTTTATACATGGATGGCGGCTTTAGCGCGTCACGCAGTTTTTCATCCGCCAGGTGGTCAAAATCCAGCCAGTTATTGGTCTTGCCCATCGTCAGTTTTCATCTTAGGTTACAGGTCCCGACCCAAATCAATCGGCCGATTACATGAGTCTAGATGTATTTTTAATCTACATCAGGTGTTAGATAACTATCATCTATCGTTGTCATCCGCGACGGCTGTCACAAACCCCTCCAATAGCGTTAACTGCTTCAAATTTTTGATTGATGCACCCCGCATAACCCCTGCCAAACGCTTGACGCGATGCCTGATTTCTCTAAATTGTACAGGCGAGAGTTGGCGAGGTTTTGAACAAACCCACACTCTGCCACCGGTTCATTCCATCTTACTTAAATAAGATTTACGAAGGATGTCGAAGCATGGAAACGGGTACTGTTAAGTGGTTCAATAATGCCAAAGGGTTTGGTTTCATTTGCCCCGAAGGCGGCGGCGAAGATATCTTCGCACATTACTCCACCATTCAGATGGATGGTTACAGAACGCTAAAAGCCGGGCAAACCGTCCGGTTTGATGTACATCAGGGCCCTAAAGGCAATCATGCCAGTCTCATCGTGCCCGTAGAAGCAGAAGCCGTCGCCTGACGGCGCTTTCTTCATTGTGTACATGCCGCAGTTAAAATGCCAGTCCAGTCGACTGGCATTTTTATTTACTCGCGAGCCAGCGCATCCACCGGGTCCAGTCGCGCCGCGCTGCGGGCTGGCAACCAGCCAAACAGCACGCCAGTAAAGGTTGAGCAGATAAAGGCCGTCAATAGCGCAACTGGCGAAAAGCCTATCTCCCAACCCGGCAGGAACAATTGTAGCGTGAAAGCGATAGCCATCGAGAGCGCCACACCCAGCGCGCCCCCCACCAGGCATACCAGCACGGCTTCAATCAAAAACTGCGCCAGTACATCGCTCGCCCTGGCCCCCACCGCCATGCGGATACCAATCTCTCGGGTTCGTTCCGTTACTGATACCAGCATAATATTCATTACACCAATACCGCCAACCAGAAGTGAGATTACCGCAACCAACGTTAAAAACAGCTGAAGAGTACGTGTGGTCTTTTCTGCCGTTTTCAATACACCGTCCATATTCCAGGTGAAGAAATCCTTTTTGCCGTGGCGTAATGACAGCAACCGCGTAAGCTGCTGCTCCGCCTGCTCACTGCTGTAGCCTTCATTGACACGCACGGTAATAGAGTTCAACCAGGATTGACCCAGAACGCGCGCCGAGAGCGTGGGATATGGTAGCCAGACGCGCAAAATCTTACTGCTGCCAAACATTGACTGCTTCTCTTCGGCCACACCAATCACCGTGGCGGGCATATTTCCCACCAGAATCACTTCACCTGTAACCTGCGCTTTGTTCGGGAAGAGCTGGCGACGCGTATTGCTGTCGAGAACCACCACCTGTGCCCGTCCTTTTTCCTGCTCGCTGTTGAACGTATTCCCTTCGCTAAAGGTCATGCCATAGACGTTGAAATACTGACCGCTAACGCCATTCG
Organism: Phytobacter sp. RSE-02; assembly: GCF_040578655.1. NCBI lineage: Bacteria > Pseudomonadati > Pseudomonadota > Gammaproteobacteria > Enterobacterales > Enterobacteriaceae > Phytobacter > Phytobacter sp. RSE-02. Next base: position 534,467 of record NZ_JBEULY010000003.1, read on the forward strand.
CGCTGGCCGCCACATCAATATTTCCACTGCGCAGGCGCACGTTTTGCGAGACAGATGGTGTGGCCGAGCGCACCCATGGCTGCTTTTGGATGGCAACCATATCGTCGTATTTCAGCGCCTGTTGATACTGCGGGTCGTCATCGCCGAAATCTTTACCGGGGTAGACATCAATGGTGTTGGTGCCAATGGCCCGAATATCAGCCAGTACCAGTTGTTTAGCGGCATCCCCCACCACCACAATCGACACCACCGAGGCAATGCCAATAATGATGCCGAGCATGGTGAGCAAGGTACGCATCTTATTTGCCGCCATCGCCCGCCACGCCATCATCAGCGCTTCCTGGAAACGCCCGGAGAATTGTCGCCAGTTGCCGGGTTCCGTCCCTGCACTCATAGTCTTCGGCGCGTTGTCGTGCTTCGTAGAGGGAGGATTATTAATTATCTCGCCATCGCGGATTTCGATAACTCTTTCAGCCTGTGCGGCAATGTCCGCATCGTGGGTGACGATAATGACCGTGTGGCCGCGATCGCGAAGCTGATGCAGGATAGCCATCACCTCTTCACCCGAATGGCTATCCAGTGCGCCGGTAGGTTCGTCAGCAAGGATAACCTGCCCGCCGTTCATCAGGGCGCGCGCGATACTAACGCGCTGCTGTTGCCCACCTGAGAGCTGCGACGGCGGATATTCCATCCGTTCATCTAATCCCAGTCGCGCCAGCAACTCCTTTGCCCGCGCCAGACGTGCCTTACGGTCAACACCCGCATAAACGGCGGGAACTTCGACGTTCTGCGCGGCCGTAAGATGCGACAACAGGTGATAGCGTTGAAAGATGAAACCGAAGTGTTCCCGGCGTAGCCTGGCCAGCGCATCGCCATCGAGCGTTGCAATATCAATCCCTGCAACCCGATAGCTGCCACTGGTCGGCTTATCCAGGCAACCCAGGATATTCATTAATGTCGATTTGCCGGACCCGGAAGCCCCGACAATCGCCACCATCTCACCGGCATGGATATCAAGGGTGATGCCTTTAAGAACGTCCACCTGCCCGTCACCGGAAGGATAACTACGGCGAATACCTTTAAGTTCGAGCAGCGCCGTCATTTATTAGCCCCTGGTTTGATTTCCGAAATGACCACCTCCTCTCCGGCATCCAGCCCTTTTGTCACCTCAGCATCAGTATCATTGCGGGCACCCAGCGTCACTTCACGATCGCGCACTTCACCGTTACGTAGCACTTTCACTTTGTAGCGGTTATCACCCACCGGATCGCCTAACGCGGCAAGCGGCACAGTAAGGACATTTTTCACACCCGTTAGCTGAATATGTACCTGCGCCGTCATTTCCAGACGAAGAATGCCTTGCGGGTTAGGCACCTCAAAACGCGCATAGTAAAAAATGGCGTCATTCACTTTCTGCGGCGTGGGGAGAATATCCTTAAGTTTGCCTTCATAACGGGTGTCCGGGTCACCCAGCACGGTAAACCAGGCCTTTTGTCCCGGCTTGAGGTGGATGACATCAGCCTCGGATACCTGCGCTTTCACCAACATGGTACTCATATCGGCCAGGGTCAGAATATTCGGAGCCTGCTGAGCGGCAATGACCGTCTGGCCCTGTAACGTGGTGATTTCCGTCACCTCGCCCGCCATAGGCGCAACAATGCGGGTGTAATCAAAATTGGCTTTCGCCGTGTCGAGCGTCGCCTGATTACGCTGAATCTGGGCATCTATTGTGCCAATTTGCGCCTCTTTAACCGCCAGGTCGGTAATCGCCGTGTCCAGGTCCTGACGCGAGATAAGATGCGTTTTAGCCAGTTGTTGCTGGCGTGTGAGCGTGACCGCTGCCAGTTTGCGCTCAGCCTGAGCCTGACGACGTTGCGCACGCAACTCCATCAGGGTCGCTTCCACTTCCTTGATCTGGTTTGTTGCCTGTTCCGGATCGATAACGCCGAGCAGTTGATCTTTTTTAACTTTATCACCGATGTTCACCGACAGCGTTTTGAGCTGCCCGCTGACCTGAGCGCCAACATCAACTTTGCGCAAAGCATCCAGCTTACCGGTCGCCAGCACGCTCTGCTGCAATTCGCCTGGGCGAACGATCAAGGTTTGATAGTGAGGCACTGGCGCATTCAACTGCTTAAAGAGCCATATCGCCGCCAGTACGATCAGTACTATCAGCACCAGCCAGATTTTTCGACTTCTTCCCTTCAAATTCATAACTTTTCCAGATATCCAAACTGACTCTATTGATGCCAGTATTCATTAAACAATTGCTCAACGAAACCTAATCTTCTCTCTTTTCACATAATCCATTTATCCCGCGTTGAGGCACCTTTTGTTGAAATATCGGCACTACGATTACAATTTCGAGTTTGTGTCATGTCCACTATCGCTGGAATCACTTCCCCCGTACTCTGTGCAAAAACAGGCTGGCAACTTTTTTGTCATCTTGCCAGCGGCAAATTAATGCCAGGCCTTGCATGGAAAAATCCCTCTTATCGGCGAAAATTTCTGCTGCGTTCGTTGTTCAAACCTCTCGGTACCGCGAAACTGCTATCCAGCCTGGCACAGCACCCGGATTTATTGCTTATTCTTAATGCCCAACCGGGTTTGCCTTGCCGATTACATCGCCCGTGGCTGTCATTAACCTTCGACGAGAAAAAAACACTCGCCGCGCTCGATTATCATTACAAAACCCTTTGTGCGCAGTTACCCACCGAGGTACGCTCAAGCTTTTTTACGCCGCAGGGCGTTACCTTTGCCGAATTAACCGGCAAGAATGGGGAGCAGTACACTATCCGTTTTTATACGGACCCGATGCAGGACAAAGAAGGTGAAGCGACACTGGTTTTCTGCGATGAACAGCATACCCAACTGGCGGGAATGACCTTCGCGCTGTGCCTGCATCAGGGGAAACGCACGCTGTTTATCGGTGGCTTACAGGGCGCAAAAGCGAATATTCCTCATGAGCTTATCCAGGCCGCAACCAAGAGTTGCCACGGCTTATTTCCTAAGCGCCTGCTGCTGGAGGCCTGTACAGAGCTGGCATCATATCTGGATATTGAACAGATTATCGCTGTCAGTAATGACACGCATATTTACCAAAGCTGGCGCTACCGCAAGAAAAAACAGGACAAGTTGCACGCCGACTACGACAGCTTCTGGGAATCCCTCAGCGGCGAACGCACCGCCGAGGGAACCTTCCGCCTGCCAATGTTGATTGCGCGAAAAACCATGGAAGAGATTGCCAGTAAAAAACGCGCGGAGTACCGCCGCCGCTATGATTTACTGGATTCACTGCAAAACCAGATGCGTCAGATTTTACACCGCTAATCCGCTCTCCCGCGCGCCAGCCAGAGTACGCGGGAGAACATCTTACGTAGAAGTAATGGCACCGACTCCACGCCCCGCCGCCCCGCTTCCATCGCGACTTCAATAGCTAAGTCGGGTTTCGACGAACGATGAATCGCTTTGATAATGATACGCCGCATATTCATCGGCACATTTTCAGGCAACTGCGCCACACGGCGATACACCTCGTCAAACCCCTCGCGAAACATAAAATGCTCCATGTCCAGCGCCGGCAGTTCGGTTAAGTGCTCACGCACCTGGTCACGTTCCTCGTTCAGCAGACCGCGTACCGTTGCCGCATATTTTTTGCCCGCTTCATCCCCGTCGACCAGCACATGCCATTCAATGCCCATGCGTCTGGCGAATTTGATCAAGGGCTTTAACCCGGACTGGGCAAATTCAATAACCTTAATCCCTTCCGCGTCGAAATGGTGCCCGCACTGCCGTGCCAGCTCGTTAATCACCCAGGTCTCCGTTTCCCCTTCTACCAGAAGCCAACAGCGGGCAAACAGCGCCGATGCGCGGTTAAAACGAATATGGAAGGCAATACGCCGCCCCTCCTCTGCGTTCATGCCGCCCGGCCCCAGCCGCCATGCAGCAACCCGTGAGGACTCCCTCACAAGGCGGCATACATGCTCAACCGGGGTGAGCGAAAGCAGTTCTCCTGAGTTAGTGGTCGTGATTTGCTGTAACGGCAGCAAGTTGAGTAATTGCCAGGCGACGGAAAGCATAATGGGGTGCAGTCGTGTTTCCGGATCTTCAACCAACAGAAGCGGTCGGGCGTCGCGATCCAGGCGCACTGTCCCTTTGGCCTGTAACAACGTCGCAAAAAAGCCTAACAGAATGACCCGGTACATACGGCCGCCGGGTTTATCGATCATACGGTTAATGATATCGAGGTAACGCCAGCTACGCTGCTCATCGTGAGAGCGACGGCGCATCAGGCGCTGATGGGATGGACCGCTGCCCTGTTCAGCAAAATAGTGCTCCAGCAGTTGCACCATGGCTGACAGCCCGTGGCGAATTTGCCCGTCGGTCAGGTTTTGCGGATGGGTCACCAGTTCCCGTGAGAGAAAATCAAGCTGACGCGCGGTTGCTTCCACTTCCAGCGTCTGCGGCAGCGAACCATTACGGATACGTCGCATAAAACGCGCATCACGCAGACGCAGCACCGGCATCAGGCGGATAAGATGGCGCGCCAGGTCATCAATATCGTCGAGTATCAACGGGTGCCCCTGGGCATCAAGAAAGCTTCGTAGCGTCATTACGCTCTCATCTTGCGCCAGTTCCCCTTCCAGACGGTAAAACAGACGTTGATAGCCGTCATCGCTGGGCACCCAGCAGGGCTGAAGCGGTCGATAACGGCGTGTACGGTATCGCCCCGGTTCGGATTCACGAAATGTCAGGATAATGTGCAGATGGTGTTCCCGCCCCTGAATGTCTCCCGGCGGAAACCAAAAATCTTCACGTACAAAATGATATAAATCTGTCTCCGGCGAGAGTAACAGCGTCAGCGCATCCAGCAGGCTTGATTTACCCCAGGCATTTTCCCCGATCAGGACGTTGGTTTGTTCCAGCATCAGCGATAGCCGATTGATACCGCGAAACCCGACAATCTCTACGCGCTCCAGAATCATAGCCCCTCCGGGAAATATGTCTTTTTTCCATTAAGTTAGCTCAAGTATAGCGGCATGAAACGGGGCAAAAAACCGTATTTATCATAGATTAAGCATCTTTGAATGTGAGCCAGCGTATCGACGCGCTTATGGTTTAATTTTTTAGCGCATGGCTTATTTCATTCGAAATAATTTCCTGCTGCGTTTCTTCGTTCATTGAAAGGCTATTATCATCATTTTGCCTTAAATCAAATTTAAGCCATTTATTTGGCTGGTCCTCACGCGTCATTATTTCTAAAATAGTGACACAGCAGCCAGAAAAATGTTTTTGGCTGTCTTCACAGGATGTAGATTTTTATTGAGGATATTATGTTTAGAAAATTAGCGGCGGAATGTTTTGGTACATTCTGGCTGGTATTTGGTGGTTGCGGGAGCGCGGTATTCGCTGCGGCATTCCCTGAACTGGGAATTGGTTTTGTTGGCGTAGCGCTGGCATTTGGTTTAACCGTATTAACGATGGCTTACGCTGTCGGGCATATTTCTGGTGGACATTTTAATCCCGCTGTAACCCTGGGATTATGGGCGGGTGGTCGTTTCCCGGCAAAAGAGATTATCGGCTATATTATTGCGCAACTGGCAGGCGGGATAATTGCTGCCGGTGTGCTATACCTGATTGCCAGCGGTAAAGCGGGCTTTGATGCTGCCGCCAGCGGCTTTGCGTCAAATGGCTACGGTGACCATTCTCCTGGTCAATATTCCATGACCTCAGCCATCATAATTGAAGTTGTTCTGACTTGTGGCTTCCTGTTAGTTATTCTCGGCGCGACGGATAAATATGCACCTGCTGGTTTTGCCCCCATTGCCATTGGTCTTGCTTTAACGCTGATACATTTGATCAGTATCCCTGTTACAAATACCTCCGTAAACCCGGCACGTAGCACTGCAGTGGCACTCTTTCAGGGTGGCTGGGCGCTAAATCAATTATGGCTATTTTGGGTCATGCCAATTATTGGCGGCATCCTTGGGGGTATGTTGTATCGCACTCTGCTGGAAAAACGTGATTAATTCGAATTAAGCCCATAGGCTATTGGTTTATTTTATCTCTTCGTTTTACGTTGTCAGTTACTCCGAACATTCCTTCTGCCTCTAAGCGGCAACCGGCGTTTTTCATTTAAGGGAGACGCCGGTATTTTCGCCTCTACCAGTATTGCTAATAATTCTCTTTATTATTAAATGCTCTCTCATTTACCCCCTAAGCGGTAGACTGACGGCCTTAAAATTGCGCTAAATCAATCTCTCTGCACATTGCATAAAAAACATCTTTTAAGCCTTTCGGGAGCAGCATAATCTTAAACATGCATTTCAAATATAACTTTAATTTATAAGGTGTGACTATGTTTTGTGTGCAATGTGAACAGACCATCCGTACCCCGGCTGGTGATGGCTGCGCTTATGCGCAGGGTATGTGCGGCAAAACGGCCGAAACATCGGACCTGCAGGATCTGCTGATCGCCGCGCTGCAAGGGCTGTCAGCCTGGGCCAGCAAAGCGCGTGAATACGGCATTATCGTTCATGACATCGACAACTTTGCCCCGCGCGCCTTCTTCTCTACGCTGACCAACGTCAACTTCGATTCCGTGCGTATCGTTGGTTATGCGCGTGAAGCGATTGCCTACCGTGAAGCCTTAAAAGCACAGTGCCTGAGCAAAGATCCGGCAGCCACGGTTGATAACCCGATGGCAGAACTGCAACTGGTCAGCGACGACCTGGGCGATTTGCAGCGTCAGGCGGCAGCCTTCACACCGAATATTGATAAAGCGGTTATCGGTGAAAATATTCTCGGCCTGCGCCTGCTGTGCCTGTACGGCCTGAAAGGGGCCGCAGCCTATATGGAGCACGCCCACGTACTCGGCCAGTACGACAATGAGATTTACGCCCAGTACCATAAAATTATGGCGTGGCTGGGTACCTGGCCTGCTGATATGAACGCCCTGCTCAACTGCTCGATGGAAATCGGTCAGATGAACTTTAAAGTGATGAGCATCCTGGATGCGGGCGAAACCACCGCCTACGGTCACCCGACGCCGACTCAGGTCAACGTAAAAGCGGTTGCCGGTAAATGTATCCTGATTTCCGGTCACGATCTGAAAGACCTGCATAACCTGCTGCAGCAGACCGAAGGCACGGGTGTTAACGTCTATACCCATGGTGAAATGCTGCCAGCCCACGGCTACCCGGAACTGCGTAAATATAAACATCTGGTAGGTAACTACGGCAGCGGCTGGCAGAACCAGCAGGTTGAATTTGCCCGCTTCCCGGGCCCCATCGTGATGACCTCTAACTGCATCATCGATCCGACTGTCGGTTCCTATGATGACCGTATCTGGACGCGCAGCATCGTCGGCTGGCCGGGTGTTAATCATCTGGAAGGCGATGACTTCACCCGCGTTATCGATCAGGCACAACAACTGGCAGGCTTCCCGTACAGCGAAATCGAGCACCTGATCACCGTTGGTTTTGGCCGTCAGACGCTGCTCGGTGCAGCCGATACTCTGATTGATCTGGTGAGCCGTGAAAAACTGCGTCATATCTTCCTGCTTGGCGGCTGTGATGGCGCGCGCGGTGAACGTAACTACTTTACCGACTTCGCCACCAGCGTACCGGATGACTGCCTGATCCTGACCCTGGCGTGCGGTAAATACCGCTTTAACAAGCTGGACTTCGGCAATATCGAAGGTCTGCCACGTCTGGTGGATGCCGGTCAGTGTAACGACGCCTACTCGGCCATTATTCTTGCCGTCACGCTGGCAGAGAAACTGGGCTGTGGCGTGAACGATCTGCCGCTGTCACTGGTGCTTTCCTGGTTTGAACAGAAAGCGATTGTGATTCTGCTGACCCTGCTCTCGCTCGGCGTTACCAATATCGTGACCGGCCCAACGGCGCCTGGCTTCCTGACGCCAGATCTGCTGGCAGTACTGAATGAGAAATTCGGTCTGCGTTCAATCACGACCGTAGAACAGGATATGCAGCAGTTACTGGGCGCGTAAGGAGTAGAGAATGACGATGCCAACCCCGCAGTGTCCTTGGCGTATGCAGGTTCACCACATCCAACAAGAAACACCGGATGTCTGGACGCTGTCGCTGTTATGCCACGATTATTACCCGTACCGCGCAGGACAATATGCGCTGGTCAGTATTCGCAACAGCGCTGAGCAGATGCGTGCCTATACGATCTCCTCCACGCCGGGCGTCAGCGAATACATCACGCTGACCATCCGTCGTCTTGATGGCGGTCTGGGCTCAGAGTGGCTGACGCGAGACGTCAAACGCGGCGATTATCTCTGGCTGTCTGATGCGCAAGGGGAGTTCACCTGCGACAACAAAGCCAGTGATAAATTACTCTTGCTGGCGGCGGGCTGTGGGGTAACACCGATCATGTCGATGCGCCGCTGGCTGGCAAAATACCGTCCGCAGGTTGATGTGCAGGTTATTTTTAGCGTGCGTTCACCCCAGGATGTGATTTTTGCCGATGAGTGGAAAAACTACCCGGTTACCCTGGTGGCGGAAAACAACGCCACGGCTGGCTTCCTTGCCGGTCGCCTGACGCAAGAGATCCTGCGCAGCGTCCCGGACCTTGCTGCCCGTACCGTCATGACCTGTGGGCCAGCGCCTTATATGGACCAGGTTGAGAAAGACGTTAAAGCTCTGGGTGTGACGCAGTTTTTTAATGAGAAGTTCTTCACCCCGGTGGCAGAAGCGGCAACCAGCGGTCTGACATTCACCAAACTACAGCCGGCGAAAACGTTCTACGGTCCGGTTGGCACTACGTTGCTGGAAGCATTCGAAAGTAACAAGGTGCCGGTCAATGCGGCCTGTCGTGCGGGTGTCTGCGGGTCTTGCAAAACGAAAGTGGTGTCCGGTAAGTACAGCGTCACCAGCACCATGACATTAACGCCGCAGGAAATTGCTGAGGGTTATGTTCTGGCCTGCTCCTGTCACCCGGAAAGCGATCTGGTACTGGCATAACAGCCAGTACCCTGTTAAGCAAAAGCCCTTCCTTTTCAGGAAGGGCTTTTTTTAAACCTTAACGCCACTCGGCTGGCGCAACGGAGTAACGCCCCGCGCCCAGGAAGGCCAGTGCCAGTGCGGCAACAAAGAAATAGACCAGGCTTTCGATCGCCCATGCGCCCGTTTTATCCAACATTGCCGTGTTGTTAATACCCACCATCAACCAGGCAACGACCATTGTAAATGCCAGCACCAGCGCTGCCGGACGGACCAGAATGCCCAGAATGATCAGGGCCGGGCAAATCACTTCGCCAATCAGCACACCGTAAGCGATAAAGCCAGGCAATCCTTTCGCCACCAGCATACCCGCGATGCCATCAATACCGCCGATGAGCTTGTGCAATCCGTGGAACAACATCAATCCACCGACAGTCAAACGCAGCAATAAACGACCAAAGTCTTCGTGCGCTAACATCTTATTAACAGAACCCAACAGAGATTTAACCATTTGAAATGATTCCTATTTTTATTCGACTGTATGCAGATTATTCCTAATCCAAAAATAAATAAAGCCCTAACTAATAAGGGGCAATTTACGCACAAATAATGACATTTCATCGACTACGCTTGTAGACGGAACAATAAGATGGAGGCGTAACGATGAAACAGACTGTAGCCGCTTATATCGCCAGAACACTTGAGCAGGCAGGGGTGAAACGCATCTGGGGTGTAACCGGAGATTCGTTAAACGGATTAAGCGACAGCCTTAACCGCATGGGCACCATTGACTGGATGTCCACGCGCCATGAAGAAGTTGCTGCATTTGCGGCAGGCGCGGAAGCGCAACTTACCGGTGAGCTGGCCGTTTGTGCTGGCTCCTGCGGGCCAGGCAACCTGCATTTGATTAACGGGCTGTTCGACTGTCATCGCAACCACGTACCTGTGCTGGCGATTGCCGCTCACATTCCTTCAAGCGAAATCGGCAGCGGCTATTTTCAGGAGACCCATCCGCAGGAGTTGTTCCGCGAATGCAGCCACTATTGTGAGCTGGTTTCGACCCCCGAACAGATCCCGCAGGTGCTGGCCATCGCCATGCGCAAAGCCATACTTAACCGTGGTGTTTCCGTTGTCGTCATACCCGGAGATGTGGCGTTGAAACCGGCACCAGAGACCGCCAGCAGCCACTGGTATCCGGCCCCGCAACCGGCGGTAGTCCCCACAGAGGAAGAGTTGAAAAAACTGGCGCAGTTGCTGCGCTACTCCAGCAACATCGCCCTGATGTGCGGCAGTGGCTGCGCGGGTGCGCACAGTGCGTTGATTGAGTTTGCCGGTAAGTTGAAAGCGCCAGTCGTACATGCCATGCGCGGTAAAGAGCATGTGGAGTATGACAACCCGTACGATGTTGGCATGACCGGGTTGATTGGCTTCTCGTCGGGTTTTCACACCATGATGAATGCCGATACGCTAATCCTGCTCGGCACCCAGTTCCCCTATCGGGCGTTCTACCCCACGGATGCCAAAATTATTCAAATTGATATCAATCCAGGCAGCATTGGCGCCCACAGCAAGGTAGACATGGCGCTGGTGGGCGATATCAATGCCACCCTCACCGCCCTGCTCCCGCTGCTGGAAGAAAAAACCGATCGCCGTTTTCTGGACAAAGCGCTGGAACACTATCGCGATGCGCGTAAGGGGCTGGACGATCTGGCAAAACCCAGTGAGAAAGCCATCCACCCGCAATATCTGGCGCAACAGATCAGCCATTTCGCCAGCGATGACGCCATCTTCACCTGCGATGTAGGCACACCGACCGTCTGGGCTGCACGTTATCTGAAAATGAACGGTAAGCGCCGCCTGCTGGGATCGTTCAACCACGGTTCGATGGCCAATGCGATGCCCCAGGCTCTGGGGGCGAAAGCAACCTACCCACAACGGCAGGTTGTGGCGATGTGCGGCGATGGCGGTTTCAGCATGCTGATGGGGGATTTTCTCTCGGTGGTGCAAATGAAGTTGCCTGTCAAAATCATCGTTTTTAACAATAGCGTGCTTGGCTTTGTGGCGATGGAGATGAAGGCTGGCGGCTATCTCACCGATGGCACGGAACTGCACGATACCAATTTTGCCCGCATTGCCGAAGCGTGCGGGATTACCGGCATCCGGGTGGAAAAATCCGCCGATGTAGATGAGGCTCTCCAACGGGCGTTCTCCATTGATGGCCCGGTGCTGGTGGATGTGGTGGTCGCCAAAGAAGAGCTGGCCATCCCACCGCAGATCAAACTGGAACAGGCCAAAGGCTTTAGCCTTTATATGCTGCGCGCCATTATCAACGGACGCGGCGATGAGGTGATGGAACTGGCGAAAACGAACTGGCTCAGGTAAAACATCCTTTTTGCCTCGACACAAAATCCTTCATGATGCACCAGGACGGCACGTCCTCTAACCCCAGACGCGGAGATAACAATGCGACAGGGGTTAGCGGGCGCAGCCTGCACAGAGACAGCCTGAGGGATGACGTGTAAATAAGGAAGTGCCATGATCGATTTACGCAGTGATACCGTCACCCGCCCGGGGCGAGCCATGCTGGAACATATGCTGGCAGCGCCCGTCGGGGACGATGTTTACGGGGATGACCCGACCGTCAATGAACTGCAGCGTTACGCGGCTGCGCTGGGCGGTAAGGAAGCCGCGCTGTTTCTGCCTACGGGTACCCAGGCAAACCTGGTAGCGTTGCTCAGCCACTGCGAGCGCGGCGAAGAGTACATTGTCGGCCAGGCCGCACATAATTATCTGTACGAAGCCGGTGGCGCTGCCGTTCTGGGCAGTATCCAGCCGCAGCCCATCGACGCCGCACCGGACGGCAGCCTGCCGCTCGATAAAGTGGCCATGAAAATCAAGCCGGACGATATCCACTTTGCCCGTACCCGCCTGTTAAGCCTGGAAAACACTCACAACGGTAAAGTCCTGCCACGCGACTACCTGCGTCAGGCGTGGGAATTCACCCGCCAGCGCAACCTTGCGCTGCACGTGGATGGCGCGCGTATTTTCAATGCCGTGGTGGAATATGGTTGTGCGTTGCGCGACATCACCCAATACTGCGACTCGTTTACTATTTGCCTCTCTAAAGGTCTTGGCACGCCCGTCGGGTCACTGCTGGTGGGAAGCAAGGATTACATCAGGCGCGCTACCCGCTGGCGTAAAATGACTGGCGGCGGCATGCGTCAGGCGGGAATACTGGCGGCAGCCGGTCTTTATGCGCTTGAGCACAATGTCCAGCGACTGAAAGACGATCATGATAACGCGGCCTGGCTGGCGGCACAGTTGCGTGAAATTGGCGCCGACGTGATGCGCAATGACACCAATATGCTGTTTGTCCGCGTAGGGGAAGAAAACGCGGCGGCGCTCGGAGCCTTTATGCGTGAGCGCGATGTGCTGATTAACGCTTCGCCGATTGTGCGCCTGGTGACCCATCTGGACGTCAGCCGCGATCAGCTTGCCGATGTTGTTTCTCACTGGCAGGCGTTTTTGCAGCGTTAAGGAGCAGGGTGTGCCGCAACGAATTCTGGTGCTCGGGGCCAGTGGCTACATTGGTCAGCACCTGATCCAGGCGTTAAGTCAGCAGGGGCATGAGATTCTCGCTGTGGCACGCCATCTTACTCGCCTGCAAAAACAGCAGTTGCCGGGGGTAAGTTGCCATGAAACGGATCTTATCTGGCCGGACAATCTCCCGGCGCTGTTTCAGGGGATCGATACCCTCTACTTCCTGGTACATAGCATGGGCGAGAGCGGCGACTTTATCGCCCAGGAACGACAAATTGCCCTCAACGTGCGCGATACGCTGCGGCAATGCCCGGTCCGGCAGGTGATTTTTCTCAGCTCATTGCAGGCCAAAGGCTCCAGTGACTCCAGCCATCTGATTGCCCGCCAGCTCACCGGCGATATCCTGCGCGACGCGAGGGTTCCTGTTACGGAATTGCGCGCCGGGATAATTGTTGGCGCAGGCTCGGCCGCGTTTGAAGTGATGCGCGACATGGTTTACAACCTGCCGGTGCTGACGCCGCCGCTGTGGGTGCGTTCACGAACCACTCCCATTGCGCTGGAGAATCTGCTCCACTACCTGCTGGAGTTACGCCATCATCCGTCGCAAGAGCACCGCGTTTTTGAGGCTGCCGGCCCGGAAACGCTGAGTTACCAGCAACAGTTTGAACACTTTATGGCGGTCAGTGGCGTTACCCGTCCGTTGATCCCTGTCCCCCTGCCCACCCGGCTTATCTCGGTCTGGTTTTTACAGGTCATCACGTCCGTGCCACCGACTATTGCGCGTGCGCTGATTCAGGGGTTAAAGCACGATCTGCTGGCTGACGATGGCCCCCTTCGCCAGCTCATCCCCCAACCGCTGATCACTTTCGACGAAGCGGTTCGTCGTACGCTTCGCGAAGAAGAGAAACTGGTGAATTCCAGCGACTGGGGATATTCCCCGCAGGCATTTGCACGCTGGCGTCCACAATACGGCTATTTCCCCAAACAGGCAGGCTTCACCGTTGAAACCGCCGCCAGCCTGGAAGCGCTGTGGGAGGTGGTTAATCAGATCGGCGGTAAAGAGCGTTACTTTTTTGGCAATGTTCTCTGGCAAACCCGCGCCGCGCTGGATCATCTGATCGGCCATCGTCTGGCGAAAGGCCGTCCGCAGCGTCCGTTTTTGCAGCCAGGCGACCAGGTTGATAGCTGGAAAGTGATCATCGCCGAGCCGCAAGAGCAACTCGCACTGCTGTTCGGGATGAAAGCGCCGGGGCTGGGTCGCCTGAGCTTTACCCTCACCGACAAAGGTCAATACCGCCTGCTGGATGTGCGCGCCTGGTGGCATCCGCACGGTATGCCAGGGCTGCTCTACTGGCTGCTGATGATCCCCGCGCATCTGTTTATTTTTCGGGGCATGGCGCGGCGAATTGCGCGACTGGCAGAACAAAACGCAGAAAAAAAGTAAATTCAGACATTATTCTTTCATGTTTCCCATTGCATACCGCCCTGTTTCACGGAAGAATGCGCACGCAATGATTGCGGGTCACTATAGTGGATTGCTATGAAGGTTCTGGTCACAGGCGCAACCAGCGGTTTAGGCCGAAACGCCGTCGAATATTTGCGTCAAAAAGGCATTAGCGTACGCGCAACGGGCCGCAACAAAGCCATGGGCGAGTTGCTGACAAAAATGGGCGCTGAGTTTATTCACGCCGATCTGACCGAGCTGGTCTCTTCGCAGGCCAAAGTGATGCTCGCCGGGGTGGATACCCTGTGGCACTGTTCCAGTTTTACCTCTCCCTGGGGTACACAGGCGGCCTTTGACCTGGCGAACGTCCGGGCAACCCGCCGCCTCGGCGAATGGGCCGTGGCCTGGGGCGTGCGTAACTTCATTCATATTTCATCGCCATCACTCTATTTCGATTATCACCACCATCACGACATTCGTGAGGATTTCCGTCCGGCGCGCTTAGCTAACGAGTTCGCCCGCAGTAAAGCCGCCAGCGAAGAGGTGATTCAACTGCTTGCGCAGGCCAACCCCAATACCCGTTTTACAGTTTTACGTCCGCAGAGTCTGTTCGGGCCACACGATAAAGTCTTTATCCCCCGCCTGGCGCAGATGATGCACCACTACCGCAGCATCTTACTGCCGCGCGGTGGGCAAGCGCTGGTCGATATGACTTACTACGAAAACGCGGCGCATGCGATGTGGCTGGCAAGCCAGCCCGTTTGTGATGCGCTGCCGTCCGGGCGGACCTACAATATCACTAACGGCGAGCCGCGCACCCTGCGTAGCATCGTGCAAAAGTTGATTGACGATTTGGGGATGGACTGCCGCATCCGCTCCGTGCCTTATGCGATGCTGGATATGATCGCACGCAGCATGGAACGTTTCGGCGACAAATCAGCGAAAGAGCCTTCGCTCACCCATTATGGGGTATCCAAGCTGAACTTCGATTTCACGCTGGATATTCAAAGAGCGAAGGACGAGCTGGGATATGAGCCTATTGTTTCTGTCGATGAGGGCATTGCCCGCACGGCTTACTGGCTGCGGGATCACGGGAAGTTGCCGCGCTAAACGGTCCTTCCCTCAAGCGTACTCATCCCTGACCATATTTTTCCAGCAGCGCCTCGGCAATCGCCTGACTTTCCGCATCGGCTATGCCATTCCATAATGTCGGGCGGAAATGCATCTGGAAGGCCATAATCACCCTTTTCTGCTGGGCGGCGCTCATCTCCGGTTTGACCTCATAACCGTAGCGCGCCAGCAGATCGAGCAGTGAGGCCGTCTCTACCGCTTCATACGGCGCTCGGCCATTCAGATAGAATGCCACACGCGCGGCATCCGGCCATGCCCCTATCCCCTGTGCCGCCAGTTCACGCCACGGGAAAAGTGGCCCCGGATCATCTTTGCGCTGCGGGGCGATATCCGAATGCGCCACCACGTTCTGTGGCTGGATATGATAACGACTGACAATGTCTTTCATCAGCGGAACCAGCGCGGCAATCTGTTCAGGCTCAAAGGGGGTAAATCGCTTCACCCCTGCCACGTTTTGCCAGCCACGGTTTTCCAGCTCAATACCGATAGAGGTATCATTGATTCGCGTGGCGTTGCGCCAGTAGCTGATCCCCGCATGCCAGGCCAGCTCACTTTCCGGCACCAGTTGCCAGATACGCGGCTTACCGTGATGGACAGGCGGGTGCGCCGGAATCAAATAGTGCGAACTCACCTGCTTATCGGTGAGCGTCGCCAGCGAAACATCAAAGTCATCCGCCGTGTAGTGCACCACCAGCACTTTGATACGCGGATACGCCGCCTGCGCCTGACGGCGGGTATCAAGCTGGTAACCGTCTTTATCGACGATCCCCTTCTCACCCGCACAACCCACCAGAAGCAGCGCTAACAACAGTAAGGATAAAAAGCGGCTCATCAGCGTGTTTTCACCGCCGTACCGCTCACACTCACCATCAGCATGCTGCTGTCTTTGCCCACCGTTTCGTAATCGATATCGATACCCACGACGGCATTCGCGCCCAGCGCTTTTGCCTGCTCGCCCATCTCGCGAAACGCAATTTCACGCGCCTTGCGCAACTCTTTTTCATACGCGCCTGAACGGCCCCCCACGATGTCGCGAATACCGGCGAAAAAGTCGCGAAAAATATTGGCCCCCAGAATCGCTTCGCCTGTGACGACGCCGCAATATTCGACTATCGGCTGGCCTTCAAGGGTGGGTGTTGTTGAAAATTGCATCAGCGTCTCCTTTTGATACTCAGTGCGTTATAAAGCACATTATCGGAGCAATACACTATTCTTGAAAGGTGGTTATATCCGAAGAGAAAATAAGGAAATCAATATGCGCTACTCTGCTTTGACTCTCGTTTTACCGTGCGCGCTGCTGCTCAGCGCCTGTACCACGGTTACACCAGCGTTTAAGGATATCGGAACCCGCAGCGGCCCTTGTATCGAAGGCGGCCCCGATACTGTTGCACAACAATTTTACGATTATCGCATTGAGCACCGCAGTAATGATTTTTCCGCACTGCGTCCGTACCTGAGCGACGATCTGGCGGCTTCGCTCACCGCGGCCAGTAAAGATAATCGCAATACCACGCTCCTGAAATCCGATCCCTTCTCCAGCAGAACCGTAATGCCGGAGAAAGCGAGCGTTGCCAGTGCCTCAACGATCCCGAACACCGATGCGCGAAACATTCCACTGCGGGTCACCCTGACTCAGGGCTCCCAAAGCTGGCAGGATGAAGTGCTGATGATCCGTGAAGGTCAGTGCTGGGCTGTGGATGATGTGCGCTACCTCGGTGGCGCGGCGCATGCTCCGGCCGGGACATTGCGCCAGTCTGTTGAGCATCGCTAACAAGAGGCCCATGAAAGTGGGAAATATGCATTAATCCCCGCAAAATGTCTGGCATTCCAGCGTGAATGCCGACATTTATGCCTGCTTCCATCACGCCCCGGTATTTTGTGCTAACTTTATGTGTGAATGCGGTTTATATTTAAGTTTTAACGCACAAATATTGCATAACTATTCTGCGAACGTTACTATTTGCGGCCTCAATTGCTATTAGATTGCCTCGATGAGTATAAAATTAAACGGCATTAACTGCTTCTATGGTGCGCACCAGGCGCTCTTTGACATTACGCTTGACTGCCCGCAGGGTGAAACACTTGTGCTGCTTGGCCCGAGTGGCGCGGGTAAGAGCTCATTATTACGCGTATTGAACCTGCTTGAGATGCCGCGCTCCGGTCAGTTAAGCATCGCAGGCAATCACTTCGATTTTGCCAAAGCCCCTTCTGACAAAGCGATTCGCGATTTGCGTCAGAACGTGGGTATGGTGTTTCAGCAATACAATCTTTGGCCGCACTTAACGGTAGCCCAGAACCTGATTGAAGCCCCGTGCCGCGTGCTGGGTCTGAGTAAAGATGAGGCGCTCGCCCGTGCGGACAAACTGCTGGAACGTTTACGTCTTAAGCCCTACAGCGATCGTTATCCGCTGCATCTTTCCGGCGGCCAGCAGCAGCGTGTGGCCATTGCCCGCGCACTGATGATGGAGCCGCAGGTTCTGCTGTTTGATGAACCGACGGCCGCGCTGGACCCGGAAATTACCGCGCAAATCGTCAGCATCATTCGTGAACTGGCAGAAACCGGTATTACGCAGGTTATCGTGACCCATGAAGTGGAAGTGGCGCGCAAAACCGCCAGCCGCGTGGTCTATATGGAAAACGGTCATATTATCGAACAAGGGGATGCGAGCTGCTTTGCTTCGCCGCAGACCGACGCGTTTAAATATTATTTATCTCACTGAGTTCTCGGGGAAATGACAATGAAAAAAGTATTGATCGCCGCGCTACTTGCAAGCGTCAGCCTGTCGGCTTCTGCAGCACAGACTATCCGTTTCGCCACCGAAGCAAGCTACCCTCCGTTTGAATCTACCGACGCCAACAACAAAATCGTTGGTTTCGATGTGGACCTGGCAAACGCGCTGTGTAAAGAGATTGATGCCACCTGTACCTTCACCAACCAGGCGTTCGATAGCCTGATCCCCAGCCTGAAATTCCGTCGTTTCGACGCGGTAATGGCCGGTATGGACATCACCCCGGAGCGTGAGAAACAGGTTCTGTTTACCACTCCGTACTATGACAACTCCGCGCTGTTCGTAGGTCAAACCGGTAAATACACCAGCATTGATGCCCTGAAAGGCAAGAAAGTGGGCGTGCAGAACGGCACCACTCACCAGAAATTCATCAATGATAAGCACCCGGAAATCACCACCGTTCCGTACGACAGCTATCAGAATGCTAAGCTGGATCTGCAGAATGGCCGTATCGATGCCGTATTTGGTGACACCGCAGTTGTCACAGAATGGCTGAAATCGAACGATAAACTGGCTGCCGTTGGCGACAAAGTGACCGATAAAGAGTACTTCGGCACGGGCCTGGGTATCGCCGTTCGTCAGGGCAACACCGAGTTGCAGCAGAAATTCAACACTGCGCTGGAAAAAGTGAAGAAAGATGGCACCTACGAAACCATCTACAACAAATGGTTCCAGAAGTAATCCTTGATGAATGAAATTTTTCCATTAGCAAGCGCCGCCGGGATGACCGTCGGCCTTGCCGTTTGCGCACTGATCATCGGCCTGGTTCTGGCGATGATCTTTGCGGTATGGGAGTCAGCCAAATGGCGTCCTGTTGCGTGGGCTGGCTCGGCGCTGGTCACTATTTTGCGCGGCTTACCGGAAATTCTGGTCGTGCTGTTTATCTATTTCGGCTCGTCACAGCTACTGTTAATTCTTTCTGACGGTTTCACCCTCAATCTGGGGTTCGTGCAACTCCCGATACAGGTGCAGATCGAGAACTTTGATGTCAGCCCGTTCTTCTGCGGCGTGATCGCATTGTCATTGCTGTACTCCGCCTACGCGTCACAGACCTTACGTGGCGCGTTAAAAGCGGTACCGCAAGGTCAGTGGGAATCGGGCCAGGCGCTGGGGTTGTCAAAAAGCGCCATTTTCTTCCGTCTGGTCATGCCGCAAATGTGGCGTCACGCGTTGCCGGGCCTTGGCAACCAGTGGCTGGTACTGTTGAAAGATACCGCGCTGGTATCGCTTATCAGCGTTAATGACCTGATGTTGCAAACCAAAAGTATCGCCACCCGTACCCAGGAACCCTTTACCTGGTACATTGTGGCGGCAGCGATTTATCTGGTGGTCACCCTGCTCAGTCAGTGGATCCTTAAGCGTATCGATCTGCGCGCCACACGCTTTGAACGGAGACCAGACTGATGCTTGAGTACTTACCCGAGCTGCTGAAAGGCCTGCACACCAGCCTGACGCTCACCGTGGCGTCGCTGATTGCCGCGTTGGTTCTGTCGTTGCTCTTTACCATTGTGCTGACGCTAAAGACGCCCGTTCTGTCGTGGATAGTCCGTGGCTATATCACGCTGTTTACCGGTACCCCGCTGCTGGTGCAGATCTTCCTGATTTACTACGGTCCGGGCCAGTTCCCGGTGCTGCAGGAATATCCGGTTATCTGGCACCTGCTGTCGGAACCCTGGCTGTGTGCCTTGCTGGCGCTCTCCCTGAACAGCGCGGCCTATACCACGCTGCTGTTTTACGGGGCGATCCGCGCCATTCCGCAAGGCCAGTGGCAGTCCTGTAGCGCGCTGGGGATGAGCAAGAAAGACACGCTGGCGATTCTGCTGCCGTATGCATTCAAACGCGCCTTATCGTCCTATTCGAACGAAGTGGTGCTGGTGTTCAAGAGTACATCGCTGGCCTATACCATTACGCTGATGGAAGTGATGGGGCACGGCCAGTTGCTGTACGGACGCACTTACGATGTGATGGTATTTGGTGCTGCCGGGGCGATTTATCTTATCGTTAACGGCCTGCTGACCCTGATGATGCGTCTCATTGAGCGTAAAGCGCTGGCCTTTGAGCGTCGCAACTAAAACCACACAAAATGCATAAATAGTAATCAAGAAAGCGAGCAACTTATTAAATGCTCGCTTTTTTTATGTGAAAAATAAAATAATTAATCAAATATATTGCATATAAATTCATTAAATGGCATTGTTAGCCCCATGCCTCAGACACGGCAACCGTAAAACAATAAGATTGACAGACAGGAGCTCCAAAAATGAAAAAACTGATTCTGGCCGCATTACTTGCCTCTTTCGCTGCTGGCGCAACCGCCGCAGACAAAATTAATTTCGGTGTCTCTGCTACCTACCCGCCGTTTGAATCCATGGATGCGAATAACAAGATTGTGGGTTTTGATATCGACCTGGCAAACGCGCTCTGTACCCAGATGAAAGCAGAGTGTACTTTCACCAACCATGCCTTTGACAGCCTGATCCCGTCCCTGAAATTCAAAAAATATGACGCGGTTATCTCCGGCATGGATATCACGCCTGAGCGTAGCAAACAGGTCTCCTTCACCGAGCCATACTACGCCAACTCCGCCGTGGTTATCGCCAAAAAAGATGCGTATAAAACCTTCGATGACCTGAAAGGCAAACGTATCGGTATGGAAAACGGCACCACGCACCAGAAATACCTGCAGGACAAACACCCGGAAGTGAAAACCGTAGCTTATGACAGTTACCAGAACGCGATTATCGACCTGAAAAATGGCCGTATCGATGGCGTGTTCGGTGATACCGCGGTGGTCAACGAGTGGCTGAAAACCAACCCGCAACTGGGTGTTGCGACCCCGAAAGTGACCGATCCGCAGTATTTCGGCACAGGCCTTGGTATCGCGGTACGTCCGGATAACAAAGCCCTGCTGGAAAAACTGAACGCGGCCCTGGCGGCCATCAAAGCTGACGGCACTTATCAGAAAATCAGCGATCAGTGGTTCCCGCAGTAATCGGAATTGAAGAGAAAAAGCCGCGTAACGCGGCTTTTTTTATGCTCTCACGCTCCCTGAAACGGCAGCGTAAAGCGGAAACACGACCCCGGTTGCGCATCCACCAGCCGGATATCGCCACCGTGCAGTTGCAGCATACGCCGGACAATCATCAGCCCCAGCCCGCCGCGCGACTCTCCCGCACTGGCCTTGTCCAGCACCGACGGGCGCTGGAACAACGTAGCCCGCAGCGCACCCGGTACACCGGACCCGTTGTCCTCAACCTCAACCATAAGCTGGTCATCCTGCTGACGGGCGCGCAGATAAATCTTCCCACCGTTGGGCGTATGACGCACCGCGTTATCCAGCAAATTGGTGAGCACCCGTTCCATCATCGACAAATCGGCATACACCAGCGGCAGGTTGGTGGGCAACTCCAGCAGTAATCGGATGTCGCGCGTTTCCGCCATCAGATCGAATTTTTGTGCCACATCCTGCAAAAGTTCTGCCATTGAGAAGGGTTCCGGCTGCGGTTTGATGCCACCATGTTCCAGCCGCGCCAGTTCAAAGAGCTGTTGAGACAGGTGCCGGACTTTGTTTCCCTGGCGCAGGGCGATGCTCAGATAATGCTTCGACTCTTCCGGCGTTAAATGCCCGGCCTTCACCGAAAGGGTTTCCAGGTAGCCCAGTAATGAGGTCAGCGGGGTGCGTAAGTCGTGCGAAATATTGGCGACAAACTCCCGTCGCTGTCGGTCATTGTCTGCCAGTTGATCCCACTGGCTGGCTATCTGCCGGGAAAGCTCAATAAAGGCGTTTTCCAGGACCGCGACTTCATTTCCTGCCTCAGGATCCGGCGCACGCAACGCCAGTTGCTTGATGGCGCTGATGCTATCCTGCTCCAGCCCCTGCACCTCGCGGGTCAATTTTTTCACCGGACGCGTCACCCACCACCAGGTAAGACCGCCTGCCAGTGCGCCAAACACCGCCACTAACAGCAACGACCACAGCAATGCGCTCCACAGCGCTTTTTGCCAGGCAGTATCCGCCAGCGCGTTCAGGTTCTCACCCTGCAAAATAATGTAGAGATAACCCCGCAACTGACCATCGAGGCGAATCGGCGACACGCTAAAGACTTTTTGTTTGTCGATACTGCGCGGATCGTCGCCGTAGACTGGCCAGGCCGAGCCGGATAAAAAGTGCTGCAACGGGGCGACATCAATATGCTCGCGACGAAGATGCCCCGGCGGTGCGGCATCGGCCAGCAAGTCGCCTTCCGGGGAGATCATATACAGCTCGACGCTGGGGTTGAGCGTCATCAGGCGGTCAAACAGCGATTTCAGCGTCTGGCGATTCACTTTGCCCTGGGAATCAAGCAGCGGCTCACTGCTGGCAATTTGCTGAGCAAGACCCGCAGAAAGCCGTTGCACCATCGCATCGCCGTAGCGGGTGCTACTGTAGAGCTGAACGCTGCAGGCTGCGGCGGCGCAGAGCAGGAGCAGCACGGTGAAGAGCAGCGTCAGGCGCTGAGTCAGACTTAAACGACGCATCATTCCCCCTCAGGCTCCGAAACGGCAAATTTATAGCCTTTCCCCCAGACGGTCAGAATAATTTCCGGTGCGGCGGCATCCTTTTCAATCTTCATGCGCAGACGGTTGATATGGGTATTAACCGTGTGCTCATAGCCTTCATGCTGATATCCCCACACCTGATCGAGCAGCGCCAGGCGCGAGAAGACCTCTCCGGGGTGACGGGCAAACCAGTAGAGCAGATCGAACTCGCGCGGCGTCAGATCAATCAACTCGCCGCGCAGGCGCACCTCGCGGGGAAGCGGGTCGATGGTTAAACCGTGACAGGCAATGCTACCCATATCAAGACGCAGGTTGCGTCCCATCGCCTCCTGGCGACGAAACAGCGCCTTCACCCTCGCCACCAGTTCCAGTATCGAAAATGGCTTCGCCAGGTAATCATCCGCCCCCATTTCCAGCCCCAGAACCCGATGTGTCTCACTGGTTCGGGCGCTGATGATAATAACCGGCAGATAGCGGGTCATCTGGCGGATGCGGCGGCAAATCTCCAGCCCATCGACATTCGGCAGCATCAGATCGAGGATCACCGCGTCCCAATCGGTCTTTTCAAGCTGGGCGAGCGCACGCGCCCCATCCTCTTCATGAACAATCTGGTAGCCCTCGTCCTGCAAATTAAGCCGCAGCAGGCCAGCAATATCCCGATCATCTTCGACCAGCAGTATTTTTTTTGCGGTTTCCATAGCCCGTTCCGGTTGCCTTTCTCTTTATTAGCTTACCCAATAGTCGCGCATTGAGTTATCACAAATAATTTATATTTCCGTGAGGAAGTCGTGACCGGTCCAGGCGTAAGCTGCGGCCTGTCACCCACACTTTCCGGAGTCAGGCAAGAGAGTCAGGTGACATCCCCTCTCACCTTGCAAGGAAACCACGATGAAAAAGATGATCCTCACCCTCACCACCCTCTGTGCCTTTGGGGTGGCTAACGCCCATGCCGCCGACGCGATGAGCCAGGACGGTATGAAAAAGCAGGACGACAGCACCATGATGAAGAAAAAGGCGCCGATGAAACATGACGGGATGACAAAAAAAGAGAGCACGATGAAGCACGGCGACATGGCGAAAAAAGGGACCATGGGCAAAGACGACGACATGATGAAGAAAAAATCGGACGGCATGGACAAATAATCTCCCCGCCTGCACCCCGGGCAGTATTGCCGGGGTCACTGGCCGGGCTGCGCCCACTGTTTACCCTAATCCAGAACGATGTCTCTTTTTTGTTGCCGCTCTGGCGTCATGGGCTGCGCATTCAACGCCATGACCATATCACGCAGCGTGATGAGGGGAAAAAACGGGTTGTGGTCAAGATTTTCCAGTGTACGCCCGGCCCTTGTCGCCGCATCAGAGAGCGCATCGAAAAGCTCCTCGTCATCGTCTAAAGCAAAAAGTGCCAGGCTGTCGTCCGCCCGCAGGGGGAAATTCAGCCGCACCAGGTCACGCCCGCCCCACGCCATCACGGTTTCCCAGACAGCGCGGATCACCCAGGCGTCCACATCCCGTCGAGGAAATGCGCGCGCAAACTGGCAAATGCTTTCGCCCTGACGCGCCTGCGCCAGTGCCAGGAGCCTTGCGCGCCGCTTGCGGCTGTCGACCATCCCGGAAACGCTCAACAGCACCACAAACAGCGCAACGGCAAAAATAAAAGGATTCCCCGTGCTAACAAAGTCACGCAACAGGCGATAAGCGCCGTAAAGAACCCCAGCCAACAGCGCAAACAGAACGACGAACGCCACCACACCGGAACCCGGTGCGGCAGGTTTAAGAGGGAATAAGTAACGAGATGGCATACGCATGGTCAGTGCCCCCTGATGAGCGAATGCCTTAAACCGTAGAACATTTCACCAACAGTGTCAGCACTTCGTAATGCGCCGTGTGGGGGAACATATCAAACAGTTGTACACGCTCCACGCGATAGCCCTCCAGCGCGTGTAAGTCTGCCGCCATCGTGCGGGCATTACAGCTTGAATAGACGATATACGGCGGCGCCATCCGGCTCAGATAATCGCAAAGCGCCTGGCCAATTCCACGACGCGGCGGGTTTACCAGCACCAGTTGTGGCGCATCCGTCTGGGCGGTCGCGAACCGGGTGGAGTCCAGCGCCTGAAAGTGCAAATCGGTCAGCCCCAGCTCAGCCGCGGACTGCTTCGCGCAGGCAATCGCCTCCGGGGCGATTTCGATACCGGTGAGCGTCATCTCCGGGGTTGCACAGTGCAGACCAAAACCGCCGACACCGCAAAACAGATCCCACATATGGCGTACCGGCAGCGCTCTTACCCACTCACGCGCCGTAGCGTACAGCGCACTGGCGACAACCGGATTGGTTTGAAAGAAACTCTGCGGGCGGATCCACAACGGCACGCCGTTGAAATTTTCCGCCAGCGCCTGCTGCTCAGTCAGGAAGATTTCCGTCTCCCCTTCCATAATGGCCATGTGCACCGGCTGGATATTGACTGAAATGACGCGAAGCTGCGGCAATTGCGCCTGTAACCACGGCAGCGCGGCACGAAGCTGCTCAAGCTTGGTCTGTGAACGCAGCACAAAACGCAGCATCATGCCGCCCGTGTGCTGGCTTTCGGTTAATAGCAGGTATTTCAACTCACCGCGTTTACGCGCCACGTTGTAGGGCGTTAAGCCCGCACGGCCGATAAAAGGTTTAAGGACGGCGAAAACCGCCTGAAACGAGGCGGGATAAAGCGGGCAATCGGTCAAATCTTCGGGGGTACCGTCGCGATGCAACATGCCGAGCAGCGGTTTCTCCACGCTGCCGCTCACCACCATCTTGGCTTTATTACGAAACCCCTGTTCCGGGCCGCTAACCGGCGCGCACCATTCTGTCACCGGCAAATCCGCCAGCAAGGTGCGGAGATCGGTCATTTTTGCACAGAGTTGGTCGCCAGTCGGTTGTTCAATCCACTGACAGGAGTGACAGCGCCTGGCGTCAAAGAGTGCGCACTGCATAATAAAACCTTCTTAATTGCGGGGCGGCGATTGTACCCCGTTATTGCAGACGGAAAAAGCGTCGGCTGGGAGAAGGGACAAACAACAAGAAGAGTACCAGCAGGTCGGGCATTTTCTGCATCATTAGCGTACGGAAAATCTCACGTTTTGATTCGCCGGCAATACTGAACAGCTCAGGATATCCATACCCCAGCGATGCCGCCCACAGATAACCTGTGGCAATAATTTGCGTCAACAGATACAGCCAGCGCGCCCAGTTTCGCCCCTTCACCACGGAAAAAGCACAGAGGATTTCAACGAAGACCAGCACCAGGCTGCCGAAGAAAATCAGCGTCAGGCTCCAGGTTTGCGCGCTGCGTACCACGAAGTCGATCATTCCCCGTATGCCCAGCACATTGCAGAGCATGAAGACATCCACACAGCGGATAAGAATAATGGCGATAGCCGCCACTTGTACCAGTGCGGGTACATTCGGACGGGCGTGAGACTGATGCGCTTTAGTAAAGAATCCCAATGTGCAATATTCCCTGTGAAAAATGCCGCGACAAGCGCGGCATCCGTGACACAACGTTTAAGATTCTAGAATCATTGTCCCTGTCTTGCACGCTGGATATCGCGCACTCGCTGCTTTTCCGCGCGCGCCATCAGATACCAGGCGATTAAACCAACAATCCCTACGACACCCAGTATCAGGCTCGCCAGGGCGTTGATCTCCGGGTTCACCCCCATACGCACGCTCGAGAAGACCAGCATCGGCAGCGTTGTCGCCCCCGGGCCGGAAACGAAGCTGGCGATAACCAGATCGTCAAGAGAGAGGGTAAACGCCAGCAGCCAGCCAGAGATAATCGCGGGCATGATCATCGGTAGCGTAATAACAAAGAACACTTTCAGCGGCGTCGCGCCAAGATCCATCGCCGCCTCCTCAATTGACCTGTCAAGCTCACGCAGACGTGAGGAGATAACCACCGCGACATAAGCCGTACAGAAGGTCACATGCGCCAGCCAGATGGTGAGCATGCCACGATCCGATGGCCAGCCAATCGCATGGCCAAGGGCAACAAACAGCAGCAATAGCGACAACCCGGTGATCACATCCGGCATCACCAACGGCGCGGTAATCATAAACGCAAAACCGTTGGCGCCACGGAAACGGCCAAAGCGCACCATCACCACTGCCGCAATCGTACCGAGGATCGCCGCCATCGTCGCGGCGCAGGCGGCAATGGTCAGACTCAGTCCCACCGCACTCATCATGGCGTCATCATGGAACAACTCGCTATACCAGCGCGTTGACCAGCCAGCCCACACCGTCACCAGTTTGGAGCTGTTGAAGGAATAGATGACCAGCATCAGCATCGGCGCATAGAGGAACGTGAACCCCAGCACCAGAATCAAAATACGCCACGGGGAACGCACTACCGGCAAGTTATTCATGCGTTGTCTCCCATCTGTTTCTGCTGATGTTTATGGAACCACATGATTGGCACGATCAGCAGCAGCAGCATAATAATCGCCACCGCCGAGGCCACCGGCCAGTCGCGGTTATTAAAGAACTCCTGCCACAGGACGCGACCAATCATGATGCTGTCCGGGCCACCGAGCAGTTCCGGGATCACGAACTCACCCACCGCCGGGATAAACACCAGCATGGAGCCAGCGATAATACCCCCTTTGGTCAACGGCACGATCACGCTAAAGAAGGTTTTCAGCGGGCGCGCGCCCAGATCCAGCGACGCTTCAACCAGCGAGTAGTCAATACGCGTCAGCGCGGTGTAGATAGGCAGCACCATAAACGGCAAATAGGCATAAACGATACCGATATACACCGCCAGGTTGGTGTGCAAAATCGTCAGCGGCTGATCGATAATCCCCAGCCACATCAGGAAATTATTCAGCACGCCGTTACTTTTCAGGATCCCCATCCAGGCATAGACGCGAATCAGGAAAGAGGTCCATGAAGGCAAAATAACCAGTAGCAGCAGAATATTACGCGTCGACGGCTTACTGTGCGCAACGGCCCAGGCCAGCGGATACCCCAGAATCAGACAGCAGATCGTCGACACCGCCGCGACCTGTAATGACTGGAGATACGCTTCAAAATAGAGCGGATCGTCGGTCAGTTGCAGGAAGTTATTGATGTTGAGCGAAATGGTGAGCTGATTATCGGCCCACTCCACCAGATCCGTATAGGGAGGGATCGCGCGCGCCATCTCTGCCAGACTGATTTTGAAGACAATCAGGAACGGCAGTAAAAACAGTAAGATCAACCAGATATAGGGAAGCGCGATAACGAACTTGCGCCCGTGCTTCATCTGAAAACGCGCCAACCACAGGTTAAAACCGCCCGGTTTTTCGACGCGGGTCGGTGGTTCAAGTGTACTCATCACCGCTCCTTAAACCGTCAGAACCACACAACTGTCGGCATCCCAGCACAGGCGAACTTCATCGCCCCATGTCGGGGTACCTTTACGATAGCGGTGCTCGTTCTGCAACTGCGCACTGATCATTTGCCCGCTTTGCAGACGAACGTGGTAAATCGACAGATCGCCAAGGTAGGCAATATGCACCACCTCACCCACCGCGAAGTTATAACCGTCAGCAGGCGGCTCTTCGCAGAGCATGATTTTCTCCGGGCGCAGCGCAACATAGACCGGCACGTTATCCACAACAGAAGCATCCGGGTCCACTTTCAGCGGATGAACCAGCCCCGGCGAATCAATCACCAGACCGTCGTCCTCACGCGCTTTAAGCAGGCCTTCGAACACGTTAACCGAGCCGATAAATTCGGCGCTGTAGCGGGTGGTCGGGTGTTCATAAATCTCTTCAGGTTCGCCAATTTGCACAAACTTACCGCGGTTCATAATGGCGATACGTCCGGCCATGGTCATGGCTTCTTCCTGATCGTGGGTGACCATAACGCAGGTCACGCCAACGCGCTCCAGAATGTCCACCACTTCCAGTTGCATACGGTCACGCAGTTTCTTATCCAGCGCACCCATCGGCTCATCAAGCAGCAGGAGTTTTGGGCGTTTTGCCAGACTACGGGCCAACGCGACACGCTGACGCTGACCGCCAGAAAGCTGATGCGGTTTACGCTTCGCGAACTCCTGCATGTGCACAAGACTCAGCATCTCCGCAACACGGCTGGCGATTTCCGCTTTGGGCAGCCTGTCCTGCTTGAGGCCAAACGCGATGTTCTGTTCAACGGTCATATGCGGGAACAAGGCATAGGACTGAAACATCATATTGATAGGACGCAGATAAGGCGGCACATGCGCCAGATCGACACCATCGAGCATAATTTGCCCGGTCGTTGGCTGTTCAAAGCCTGCCAGCATTCGCAGCAGCGTTGACTTGCCGCAACCAGATGCACCCAGCAGCGCGAAGATTTCGCCTTTATAAATGGTCAGACTGACGTCATCAACGGCGTGCTGGCCGTCAAACGATTTGGTCAGATTGCGGATTTCAAGCAGAGGCGTTAAATCCTTACGGGTTTTCGCCTGTGGGCGGGGGATAGCGTCATTCACTCAAGTGCTCTCCGGCAAAAAAACTCAACCAGTACCAGCTAGTTGTCTACAAATGACCGGACAGAGGCCGATGACCTCTGTCCAGGTTTAGGGCAATTGCACCGCCCTGGTGCAACGCAATCACTGTTCAGGTGATTGATTATTTGCCGCTTTTTACTTTTGTCCACGCGCGGGTTCTTACGCGGTCAATTTTCGGATCCTGCACTTTCAGCGTATACAGTTTCGCGAAAACATCCGCCGGCAGATAGATTGCCGGGTTGTCACGTACTTCTGCGCTGATCAACGGTTTGGACTCTTTGTTACCGTTAGCATAGAAGACGTGATCACTAATGTGCGCGATAACGTCAGGACGCATCAGGTAGTTCAGGAATTGATACGCTTCGTCTTTATTTTTCGCGTCAACAGGCATGGCGAAGACGTCGAAGAACGCCAGGGCGCCCTCTTTCGGAATGATGTAGTTAACATGCACGCCGTTCTTCGCTTCTTTAGCACGGTTAGCCGCCTGCCATACGTCGCCCGCCCAGCCGATGGCTACGCAGATGTCGCCATTTGCCAGATCGTTAATGTACTGAGAGGAGTGGAAGTAGCGAATGTTCGGACGCAGTTTCAGCAACAGATCGGTTGCCGGGCCGGAATAATCATCCGCTTTGGTGCTGTTCGGATCTTTACCCAGGTAGTTCAGCACGGTAGCGAAAATCTCTTCTGGCGCATCCAGGAAGGAGACGCCGCAGCTTTTCAGTTTTTCGAGGTTTTCCGGTTTCAGCACCAGATCCCAACTGTTGACCGGCACATCGCCCAATACGGCTTTGACTTTATCAACGTTATAGCCAATGCCGGTGGTGGCCCACAGGTACGGCACCGCGTATTTGTTGTCCGGGTCATGCTGAGCAACCATTTTCAGCACATCCGGATCCATGTTCTTCCAGTTTGGCAGCTTGCTCTTATCGAGCGGCTGGAACACACCGGCGGTTAACTGGCGCTCAAGGAAGCTTGCAGAAGGCACCACCAGGTCGAAACCGGTGCTGCCCGCCATCAATTTGCCTTCCAGCACTTCGTTGGAATCGAACACGTCGTAAACAACTTTAATCCCGGTCTCTTTTTCAAAGTTGGCGACCGTATCCGGCGCAATATAGTCAGACCAGTTATACACATGCAGCGTCTTTTGCTCTGCGGCGAGTGTGCTGGCAGAGACAGCCATTAATGCACCCGCAACAAGACCTGATAACCATTTTTTACTCAAAGCGGTCATATCTCATTCCTTCTGGAAAGTCCGTTACCATACGAACTAAGTGTACGCATTTAAGATATGCAAAATTCATGCATATTTTGTCAGTCTGCACTGGTCGAAGAGGAAAATTCTTTCGGCCGACGCCGCATGCTTTCAAAGCACCGCAAGAATAACTGTAGCCAGGGTTAGAGGCTATAGGGCAGATTAAAAAACGCCTTTTATCAATTTTTTATGCAGATTCTGTCTATGTGATAAGCCGAAACAACGGGAATAGCGGTGAATAATTCTTTAAAAGAAGGTTAAAAGCAGAATTAAAACATTCATTATGCAGCCGCTCTGGCAGCGACTGCGCTAATGTCAGGCAGGTTTAGTGAAGAAAATTGTGTGCGTCTTCGCCAGCTTTGAGCTCTTCTTCTTCGGGTACAAACAGCATCTGATGGGCGCGGGCTTCAAGGATCACCATTGAAATTTGCTCTTCGCTCTGGCGCATGAACCATGCAAATTGTTCGAGCGTCACCCCGGCGCCTGAGGATAATGTCTGGCAAACGACCAGCTTAGGCAGGTTATCATCCTGAATATCGAGAAATGCTTTCACCGTCAAAGAACTGGCATTAATGGCGGAAAGATCGGCGGCCAGTGCCAGCAAGGCGGAAGGCTTCACTTCCGCCATCGCCGTAAACAGGACAACGTCGTTAATCAGATCGATTTTGGCGTCAAACACCCCGTCGAAATTCTGCATATGCGGCAGGTGCAACGCCTGGCAGGTATCGCATTCGAAGAAACTGATACCCAGTTCATCAAGCCATTGACGAAGCGTGTCCAGACCAGGTGCGACGAGTGAATTCATGCGCAAAACAACCTCTGACGAAAAAATGGGAGCCATAGCTTACGCAAAAAGCAGGCCGCATACCATTATGTAGCACGGAAAATCGACTATCCGCCGGTTTTGAGGCAATAGCCGGGCGTAGCATGGCGCTCAATCCAGGCAATCATTTTACCTGCGATATCCACCCCTGTGGCCTTCTCAATACCTTCAAGCCCAGGCGATGCATTCACCTCCATCACCAGCGGCCCCCGATTGGCGCGCAGGATATCCACCCCGGCGACATCCAGACCGAGCGTCTGTGCGGCTTTAATCGCCATCTCCCGTTCACGCGGAGTGATTGTCGCCACGCTGGCCACGCCGCCACGATGCAGGTTAGAGCGAAAATCGCCCTCTTTCGCCTGCCGCTCAATCGCCGCGACAACCTCATTGCCCACCACCAGGCAGCGAACATCCCGCCCCTTCGCTTCCTCAATATATTCCTGGACCAGAATATGGGCGTTCAGGCCGCGAAAAGCGTCAATCACACTTTCTGCCGCCTGCCGTGTTTCGGCAAGGACCACGCCGATCCCCTGCGTCCCTTCCACCAGTTTTACCACCAGCGGCGCGCCGCCGACCATGGCAATCAGATCACTGGTATCATCCGGTGAATGGGCGATCCCCGTCACCGGCAGATCAATCCCCTGGCGGGCCAGAAGTTGCAGAGAACGCAATTTGTCACGCGCGCGCGTAATCGCCACCGATTCATTGAGCGGATAGCTGCCCAGCATTTCAAACTGGCGCAGCGCGGCGGTACCGTAAAAGGTAATCGCGGAACCAATTCGCGGGATCACCGCATCAAAATGGGGAAGTTGACGGCCTTTGTAATGGACCGAAGAAGCCGCGGGGTCGATATTCATATAACACGACAGCGGATCGAGAATTTCGACCAGATGCCCGCGCGCAATGGCAGCTTCGCGCAGGCGTTTGCATGAATAGAGCGTTCCGTCCCGGGACAATATGGCGATTTTCACCCTGCACCTCTCTGAAAAGACTGGCAATACTCTACCTTTTTCACGTTGCCGGCAGGCGGCAAGTCAGTGAGGCCCGGCAGCATAGACAACGCTATGTCCAGGGCGCGCAGTGACATAGCAAACGCACTGGCAACGTGAAGTATGACGAGTAGAAAGCCTGCGTATCATACACGCAGCGAGACACAGGATGAACGGGAATTAGCGCACTGCCCACCCTTGTTTATGCAAATAGTCGAGGATGAACGGACGGTTTTCTTTAATGATGGTGCGCCGGATATGATCGCTCCAGGTATCCTGACGGGTATTGCTGCCTCGCGACCTATAATACGCGGCAATTTGCGCATCATATTGTGCAAGGATGCCCGCATCGACAGGCTGATAGCTGTTTTCATGCACCACCAGCGCGGCGGGTAAACGCGGCTTCACCTGCGGATCGTCGGCAGGCCAGCCAAGACAGAGCCCAAAGAGTGGCAAAACATGCTGAGGCAAATGAAGTAATTCGGTCACCGCCTCAATGCTGTTACGGATCCCACCGATATACACACCGCCAAGGCCGAGTGATTCCGCAGCCGTCATGGCATTTTGCGCCATCATGGCCGTATCGACGACACCGAGAAGCAGTTGTTCCGCCAGCCCCAGTTGCGCCTGCGGGCAAATTTGCAGATGGCGATTAAAATCGGCGCAAAACACCCAAAATTCAGCAGCATCAGCCACATGCTGTTGACCGCCAGTCAGCGTAACCAGTTGTTGGCGTAACGCCGGGTCGGTCACGCGAATAATTGAACTGCACTGTAAAAAGCTGGAACTGGAGGCGGCCTGAGCACCGGCGATAATCGCTTCACGCTGCGCTGCGGTAATGGGTTCCTGGGTGAAATGGCGGATAGAGCGGTGAGCGCGGAGCAGATCGATAACTGGAGTCATGGTCGTTTTCCCTGGAAACAAAACCCCATTATAGCGAACACTCAGACCGGAAATGCTCGTCAAAATGTGTTGAAAGGTTGCGGAAATTAACATAACAGGCACAACCTGTTTTATGCGTGGGCACAAAAGCCGCATTATATCCCTGCTTACCGTCTGGTTTAAGGAGGATTCATGTACACAGTGATATTTGGTCGCGCAGGTTGTCCACAGTGCGCACGCGTAAAAGAGTTGGCTGAAAAAGTCAGCAAAACACAGGATAATTTTGAGTGGCGCTATGTTGATATCCATGCGGACGGCGTTACCCGCGCGGCGCTGGAACAAGCCGCAGGCAAACCCATCGAAACGGTGCCGCAAATTTTTGTCGATCAAAAACACATTGGCAGCTTTACCGAGTTTGATAAGTTCGTTCGCAAACAGTTCGGTAGAATAAAATAAACAGGCATCAACCGGGCGACGCTGGCCTTAACGCGTCCCGTTGCCAAAGAAACTGCTGATAAACAGATAACAGAGCGCGCCCAGCGCACACCAGAATACCGCACTAAACAGCCACGCCAGTTCCTGCCATACAGAACGCACCGGGGTAAAAAACAGACGCATGACGACGAAGCAGAGCGGTGCGGCGAGGATCGCGCCAAACAGTGGCAACATCACTTTACGGCGACGTGAAAAAATACTGGCAACAGCGCCCGGTAACGTAAAAAACAGCAACCCCAGTTCAGGATGCCCGGACGCACGAAAGGCACCTTTCATATTCGTCACTTCTAAAAAACAGACGACAATGAAAAGTAAAAAACAACAAATGATGCCTGCAAGTCCGCGTTTATGTTTCAAACAATCCTCCTGACTTTTCTCTATCAAACTCTTCATCCGTTGCAATGAACGAACGGTCAGATAAAGCGTTATGGCACTCCCTGCCGAAAAACCCCCGCGCGAATAGATGATTCTTACTAGCCGTTGCAATTCAATACGATTAAACTAGCGGCCAGTTATTGTGTTGCCGGGAATAAAGACGCACTGGTGCGTTTTTCAACCTCAGATTCTTCGCAAAACAGTAGCCCAAATAACCCATTCTTTCAATAGCTTACAAGTAAACAAGAAGTTAGCCTCCGTGAATATAAACGTCGCAGATTTGTTAAACGGGAATTACATACTGTTATTATTTGTTGTTCTGGCGCTCGGACTCTGTCTGGGGAAATTACGCCTGGGTTCTGTACAACTCGGTAATTCCATTGGCGTTTTAGTGGTTTCCTTATTATTAGGTCAGCAACATTTCAGCATAAACACTGATGCCCTCAATTTAGGTTTTATGCTGTTTATTTTTTGCGTAGGAGTGGAAGCTGGGCCAAACTTTTTTTCTATTTTTTTCCGCGACGGCAAAAATTACCTGATGCTGGCGCTGGTATTAGTCGGCAGCGCATTGTTGATTGCCCTTGGGCTCGGCAAATTGTTCGGCTGGGATATTGGTCTGACGGCGGGGATGCTGGCAGGCGCAATGACGTCCACGCCTGTACTGGTGGGTGCCGGTGATACGCTACGTCATTCGGGTATGGACAGTACCCAGCTTTCACAAGCACTCGATCACTTAAGCCTCGGCTACGCCCTGACCTACCTTATTGGCCTGGTCAGTTTGATTGTCGGCGCTCGCTATATGCCGAAGTTGCAGCATCAGGATCTGCAGACCAGCGCCCAACAGATTGCCCGTGAGCGTGGACTCGACACCGACACCAACCGGAAGGTCTATCTGCCGGTCATTCGCGCCTATCGCGTCGGCCCGGAGCTGGTGGCCTGGGCGGACGGCAAAAATCTGCGTGAGCTGGGTATTTATCGCCAGACAGGCTGTTATATCGAGCGTATTCGTCGTAACGGTATTCTCGCGAACCCGGACGGCGATGCGGTGCTGCAAATGGGCGACGAAATCGCG
Source organism: Phytobacter sp. RSE-02 (assembly GCF_040578655.1). NCBI lineage: Bacteria > Pseudomonadati > Pseudomonadota > Gammaproteobacteria > Enterobacterales > Enterobacteriaceae > Phytobacter > Phytobacter sp. RSE-02. Next base: position 569,285 of record NZ_JBEULY010000003.1, read on the forward strand.
CTGGTTGGCTATCCGGATGCGCATGCGCGTCTCGACCCCAGTTTCCGTAACGGAAAAGAGGTATTCGACCGCGACCTGCTCGACATGCGCATTGTCACCGAAGAGGTGGTGGTGAAAAACCACAATGTGGTGGGGCGCCGTCTGGCTCAGATTAAGCTGACCGACCATGGCTGTTTCCTCAACCGCGTTATCCGCAGCCAGATTGAGATGCCGATTGACGACAACATCCTGCTCAATAAAGGGGATGTCTTGCAGGTGAGCGGTGATGCCCGTCGTGTGAAAGCCATCGCTGACCGCATCGGCTTTATCTCTATTCATAGTCAGGTCACGGACCTGCTCGCCTTCTGCGCTTTCTTTATTGTTGGCCTGATGATCGGCATGATCACCTTCCAGTTCAGCACTTTCAGCTTTGGTATCGGCAACGCGGCGGGCCTGCTGTTTGCCGGGATCATGCTCGGCTTTCTGCGCGCCAACCACCCGACTTTTGGTTACATCCCTCAGGGTGCGCTGAATATGGTGAAAGAGTTTGGTCTGATGGTCTTTATGGCGGGTGTCGGCTTAAGCGCCGGTAGCGGCATTGGTAACAGCCTGGGTGAAGTGGGCGGACAGATGCTGATCGCGGGCCTGATTGTCAGCCTGGTGCCTGTGATGATCTGTTTCCTGTTCGGTGCCTGGGTGCTGAAAATGAACCGCGCACTGCTGTTTGGCGCGCTGATGGGGGCACGTACCTGTGCGCCAGCAATGGAGATTATCAGCGATACCGCGCGCAGTAACATTCCGGCATTGGGTTACGCAGGCACCTATGCGATAGCGAACGTACTGCTTACGCTGGCGGGGACGCTGATAATCATTGTCTGGCCGGGCTTAGGATAACTCCTAACTTAAAAAAATAATTAACACCTGGAGAACTTTTTTTCTCAGCATTAGTCATAACTAGTGCCACTGCTTTTCTTTGATGTCCCCAATTTGTGGAGCCCATCAACCCCGCCATTTCGGTTCAAGGTTGATGGGTTTTTTGTTGCCTTAAAACTGTCCCCTTCCCTCACTCACCCGCAATCCTGCCCACCATCGCGCGAATATCCGCACGGCTCAGCGGTTCCCGGTCCACCACAAAATGCAACGTCATCCCTTCGATAAAGGCATCCAGCGCACGGGCGGTTACCGGGTCGAACCATCGCTCCAGCGTGGTCTGACTGGTGCGCATCCAGTTTTGCATTACGCTTTTCAGCATCGGTTTTTTGCTCATCAGGGCATAAAGCTGATACATCAGCTCCATATTGTGCGGTGTCGTCACCTGAGCACTGAAAATCAGTTCAGTCACGGCATCACAGGCGGTTGCGGCGCTATCAACCTGAGTAAAAAAGGCCGCATATTGCGCGGACATTTGCTGCGTAAACCGGGTAAAAGCTTCATCCAGCAGCGCATCAATGCCGGTAAAATAGTAGGTCATAGAACCGAGCGGCACATCGGCACAACTGGCAATTTTTCGGTGGGTGACGGCATGAATACCGTGCTGCGCAATGGTCTCCAGCGTGGCATCCAGGATGCGTTCACGCCGCTGCGGGTCGTTCGGTCGTCGGCTCATAAATCCTCGCAATCAGATATGTACAAATGTACACATGCTTGCTAGTGTTGTCCTCTCTTTTCCTTGCAGGATGCGACGTAATGCCAGTCACCTCACATCGTAATGCGCTAAAACACCGGCTCTGGGCGCTTTTTACCTTCTTCTTCATCCCGGGACTGTTGATGGCGTCGTGGGCGACCCGTACCCCGGCCATCCGCGACATCTTATCTGTCTCAACGGCGGAAATGGGTGCCGTGCTGTTTGGCCTCTCCGTGGGCTCCATGAGTGGCATCCTCTCATCCGGCTGGCTGGTGAAACGCTTTGGTACGCGCAAAGTCATTCGTGCCAGTATGGCTGCCGCCATTGCCGGCATGCTGGTATTAAGTCTCGCCCTGTGGCTGGCTTCCCCGTTGCTGTTTGCCGTTGGACTGGCGTTTTTTGGCGGCAGTATGGGGGCTGGCGAAGTGGCGATAAATATTGAAGGCGCGGTGGTCGAGCGCGAAATGAACAAAACCGTTCTGCCGATGATGCACGGCTTCTACAGCCTCGGCACGCTGGCTGGCGCAGGGGTTGGTATGACCCTGACCGCATTGGGTACGCCGGCAACCTTGCACATTCTGCTGGCGGCCGTGGTCGCCATTACGCCTATCGTGTTGGCTATTTCTGCCATTCCCGAAGGGACGGGAAAAGACACGCCGGAAGATAAAGCGCGTAACAAAGCGGGCCTGCCCTTTTATCGCGATATCCAACTGCTGCTGATTGGGGTGGTGGTGCTGGCAATGGCCTTTGCCGAAGGTTCTGCCAATGACTGGCTGCCGCTACTGATGGTCGACGGACACGGGTTTAACCCCACCTCCGGCTCGTTGATCTATGCCGGTTTTACCCTCGGCATGACGGTCGGGCGCTTTACCGGCGGCTGGTTTATCGACCGCTACAGCCGCGTCGCCGTGGTTCGCGCCAGCGCAATGATGGGGGCATTGGGTATTGGGCTGATTATTTTTGTCGATAATGCATGGATTGCCGGAATGTCGGTGATCTTCTGGGGACTGGGTGCATCGCTGGGCTTCCCGCTGACCATTTCTGCCGCCAGCGATACCGGCCCCGATGCGCCAACCCGCGTCAGCGTAGTCGCCACTACGGGTTATCTGGCGTTTCTGGTGGGGCCGCCGCTGCTTGGTTTCTTAGGGGAACACTACGGATTGCGCAGCGCGATGCTGGTGGTGTTAGGCCTCGTGCTGGTTGCCGCACTGGTTGCTAAAGCGGTAGCAAAGCCGGAGCGCGACATGCAATCCGCAACCGAGTAATGCGCACACGCGGCAACACATTGCCGGGATCGATTACGCATACTTCGCCCCACTGCGTGGCTGTCGCTCTGCCAGCCACCGTCAATTATCGAGGCGAAAATGAAAATTCAACTGTTAACGGCACTGCTGCTTAGTACGCTCTCCATCGGCGCTCTGGCGCAAAACGTGACGGTCAATGTCCCGGACGGTTACAAAATCGAGTTAGTCCCCATCAACACCCCGACAGCGCAAACGACCTATGTTGCGCCGCAGGTCGTTGCCCCTGCGCCTGTGGTCCGCGTTGCACCTCGTGCCCGCCATCTGGCAAGCGTCGGTGAAGGGATGATCATCGAACATCAGATTGACGATCATCACTAACCCTTCAACAGAAATAACGCGCGCGCATTTTCTTATTTATTTCTGTTTAGTTGTCCTCTCTTCTCTGGCTAGCAGCAGGCTCAATGAAGCAGGTAATACCGTCAGTGTTACCAGCGTGGCCACGAGAAGCCCCCCGATAATGGCATAGGCCATCGGCCCCCAAAAAACCTGATGTGATATGGGGATCATCCCCAGTATTGCCGCGCAGGCCGTTAAAACAATGGGACGTGAACGATGTTCCGCTGCCGCAACGATAGCGTCGCGCGAAGCCATCCCCTGCGCCAGGTTACTGTCCACTTCGCTTATCAGGATGACCGCATTGCGAATAATCATCCCTGCCAGCGCGATCACGCCCAGCAATGCCACAAACCCCATCGGCGTACCTGTCGGCAGCATGGCTAATACGATGCCAGGCAAGCCAAAAGGCGCCATAAAGAGTGCCAGCAACATGCGGGAAAAACGTTGCAACTGAATCATTAACAGAACCAGCATAGCGATGAGCGTCACAGGTAACACCGCGAAAACTGAGCTATTTCCCTTCTCCGATTCCGCGACCGTGCCCCCTTCTTCGATGTGATATCCCGCGGGCAGTTGCGCGCGTAATGTATCGATATCCGCACGCAGAGCAGACGACACGGTCTGTGCATTCAGGTCCGGCGCCAGGTCTGTTTGCACGGTAATGAAAGGCAGTCGTTGGCGACGCCAGATAACCGGATCGTCAACGCCCCATACGGGTGTGGCGACTTCGCCAAGTGGGATTTTCTTTCCCGCCGAGGTTGTCAGCACCAGTGACGATAAGGTGCTGATATCCAGACGCGCCTTATCGTTTGCACGTAGCACCACATCCACGAGGCGATCATTATCCCGCACGGTGGTGACGGTCCGACCAGACCAGACCGTATTAAGCGTTTGAGCAATATCCTCTGAGGAGACGCCCGCTGCCCGTGCAGCAGTCTGGTTAACATTAAAGGTGATCACCCTTTCCGGTTCGCCCGCGGTCAGGTTAACTTCCCGCGTAAAAGGCGACGCTCCCGTTTTAGCGGCAACACGGTTGGCGATCAAGCGCACCTGGGCATAGTCAGGCCCGCTCACGCGGTATTTTATCGGCCAGCCTACTGGCGGCCCTAATTCGAGGGGGGATACCCGCGTCGTCAGCTCGCCAAACTGGCTGGCTAACAGGGCCGAGAGTTGCCGTTGTAAGCGGTCTCTTGCCGCTAAATCCTTCGCGACGATAACGAGTTGCGCAGTGTTTTCATTATCCAGCAAGACTTCCATTGGCAAATAAAAACGTACGGCGCCCGATCCGACATAGGTCGTGTAGTGATCAATATTTTCATTACCGCTTATCGCTTTTTCGAGACGCTCGGCCTGCCGTTCTGTTTCGGGTTGTGACGTATTCGCCGGGAGCGAAAGACTGACGAGCAATTCGGGCCGATCCGATGCCGGGAAAAATTCCCCCTGCATGTAGGTCGCCCCAACGCCTGACAAAATAAGCGCCAACAGGGCAATTCCGATTGTCCTCAACCGATAACGCAACACGCGATCCAGTAACGCACGATAGGCCCGGGCAAGCCTGCCTGCGCTCCCGCCATGATGCTTAACATGCGCAGGAAGTAACCAGGTGCCGGTCAGTGGCGAGAACAGGATGGCGACGACCCAGGAGCAAAGTAGCGCAATCAGGACAACGGCAAACAGTGAGAAGCAATATTCTCCGGCACTCGACGCCGCAAAGCCGACAGGAATAAACCCCGCTATCATCACCAGGGTGCCCGTCAACATGGGAAAAGCCGTGGTTTTGAACGCATAAGTGGCGGCGTTTTTACGCGAGTCTCCCGCCTCAAGCCGCGCCACCATGGCTTCAACCGTTATCATCGCATCATCGACCAGAAGCCCGAGCGCAATAATGAGCGCGCCCAGAGAGATGCGCTGCAAGCCAATATTGGCCAGCATCATGCCGACAAATGTCATTGCCAGTACCAGAGGTATTGCCGCAGCAACGACCAGCCCGGCGCGCATACCGAGCGAGATAAATGAAACAGCCAGAACGATCAGAACGGCTTCGATAAGCACGCGAACAAAGCTGCTGACAGCATCGCTCACGACCACAGACTGATCGGCAACTTTTACCATTTCAATACCATGCGGTAACTGGTTTTTGACCTCCGCCATTCTGGCGTTAAGCGTCTTACCGAAAAGCAACATGTTGCCGGTTGAGGCCATCGAAATCGCAAGCCCTATCGCAGGCTGTCCGTTTACCCGAAAAACAGGGGTGGCGGGCTCGGCAATTTGACGCGTGACGGTCGCAATATCCGTCAGGGGAATGTACCGATCATTGATATGCAGTGTGACACCGCGAAGGCTCTCTTCTGAGGTCAACGCACCGCTCACACGCAAGGCAACGTTATCGTTTCCGGTACGAATCGTTCCGGAGGGTTCAACGGCATTCTGGGCCTTTAATGCCTCGCTCACCTGCTGAACATCTAATCCCATACCGGCAAGTTGTCGGGGGGAAAAGGCGATAACCATCTGCTCCTGCTGTTCACCCAGAAGCGTAATCTTCCCGATATCTTTCACCGACATCAGATTACGCCGGACAGCTTCTACACGATCGCGTAACTCCCGCGAAGTGTAACCGTCTGTAGTGAAACCATAAATAGTGCCGAACGTATCATCAAATTCATCATTCACAGCAGGCCCTTGCGCCCCCTCGGGTAACGAGGTTGCGATATCCTGCATTTTTTTACGCACCTGATACCAGATCCCCTGAACATTCTGCGGTGGCGTGTCGTCTCGCAAATTCACATAAATCACGCTACTGCCTGCCCGGGTTTCACTTTCGATATAATCAAGCCAGGGCGTCTCTTGCAGTTTTTTCTCCAGCACATCGGTCACCAGCCGGGTCGTATCCTCAATGTTGGCGCCGGGCCACTGCGCAGAGACCACCGCCGTTTTTATGGTAAATGCCGGATCTTCATTACGCGGGAGCTTTTGATAACAGAGGATCCCCGCCACGAGAATCAGCATCATAAACATGCTTACCAGTTGCTGATGTTCAAGCGCCCAGGCGGAAAGATTGAAGCGTTGCTTTTTATCGGGAGCGTTCATGGCTGGCGCTCCCCCGGAATAATTTTTTCGCCATCGCGTAACTTAGTCACCCCTGCGGTAATGACTTTATCGCCGGGATAGAGGCCGGATGAAACGAACGCGGAAGCGGCCGAGTAGCCTGATAAAGTGACCTCACGTAACTGCGCCTCTCCGTTATTACCAATAACAAAGATGGCAGGTTTATCGCCCGTGCGACTCAGCGCAGAGGCTGGGATCTTATAACCAGGTAATGTCGACGACGGTATTTCAATGGTCGCGCTTGCCCCTAACGCCATAGCAGGCTGGTCATTAAGAGCAACCCTGACTTGCCAGGTTCGGGTTTGTGGGTCGGCCTGCGGGCTGATATCACGAAGTACGCCGGTGGTCTTTACGTCTGGACTCGACAACAACGCGACCTGAAATACCCGCTCTTTCGCATCGGGTGCGGAAAGTTGCTGCGGGTCAGCAATATCAAATACCACATCGCGTGCCTCACTGGTCGCAAGGGTAAAGACCGTTTGTCCTGCACTGACGACCTGCCCTGCAGAAACACTGACGCGGGTAATCACGCCATCTGCAGGCGCAGTCAGTTTTGTCCAGCCAAGGTTATCCTGCGCATTACGCAACGCGGCCATACTGCTTTTAAGGCGTGACGCCGCCGATTGCCAGTCAGCGCGCGCCGTATCAAGCTGAGTACGGGCGATAGCGCCGGAGGGCAACAATTTTTGCATGCGATTCAAATTCAGCAACGCGACTTGTTCGGCGGCTTTGGCGCTCTCCACATCGGCGCTGGCGCTGGCAAGCTCATTTGTGCCGGTCTGGTTTTCTAATGTGGCCAGCACTTGTCCCGCATGCACATGATCGCCGATATCAACGAGACGGCTCACCATGCGGCCACTCAGTCGGAAAGCGAGCAGGGTTTCATCGTGGGCACGAATTTCTCCGGTTCGCACATCGACCGGCAAAGAGGATAACGTCTGGATAACCACGTAGCGAACGGGCCGCGGCGGCGCAGCCTTGTGCGTATCCTTCTCGCCACAGCCGGTCAGTAAAAAAATGAACACCAGCGGGGCGATAAACGGCAAAAAAGAAAGAATAGAAAACTGACGCGCGGCATTAAAAAGATGATGCACACTTTGACGAAATAACACGGTGAGTTCTTCTGACATAACGCCACTCCTGATCGGTAATGGCGTCATTACATCTTTATGAAGTCGAGATTCTCTTCATTTTTCATCAAGGATTCATCAAGAATGCATTTATCTGTTTTCAGATGGCAGCGTTATTTCTATCAGCAGACCGCCCTTTTCAGGTAAAGACGCGTCAATATTCCCACCGTGGGCAAGGCAAATCGCCCTGGCTATGGATAACCCCAATCCACTGCCCCCGGAATGCCGCGCCCGCGATGCATCGGCCCGCGTGAAGCGCTCGAAGATGATCGGTAAGAAATCGGGGTCCACGCCAGGGCCGTCATCCGCAAAAGTGATGCTGAACACCTCAGCATCCCGACGAATGCCAATGTTTAAATGCCCACCCTGTCGACCATAGCGTAAGGCATTTTCCATAATAATCGTGAAGGCCTGACCCAGACGCAGCGCATCCCCATTGAAAAGCGCAGGTGCAGTATCAACAACATTAATACTCACGCCTGATGTATCAGCCTGTAGCTTTAGCCAGGCTGCACGCTCACGCAATAACTCCCCAAGGCAAAGAGGATGGCGATCGAGCGTCAACTGTCCGGCATCCGCCAGTGAAAGTAAGTGTAATTCCCCGGTAAGACGGTTCAGGAGAAGCAACTGGTTCATCACCATATTCAGTTGCTCTTGCGTAGGGCTAAAGACGCCATCCAGCATCCCCTGCAACCGACCTATGGCCGCCGTTAACGGGGAGCGAAGTTCATGCGCCATCGCCACATGCGAAGCGCGCAGTTCGCGTTCATACAGGGCAAGTTGCTGTGTCATGCTATTAAAATCAACGGCGAAACGTATCATTTCCGCAGGTGCATCCTTGATAAGTTCCGCCTGGCTGCCGAATTGCCCTTGTGTGACTTTATCAGCCGCCTCTCGTAACCGGCTGAACTGTGAGGATAAGGGCCGCGCGTAACGTAGCCCCATAATGACAATAAAAGGGATCATCACCAGGACAAGTACACCAACCATGATCCAGTCGGTCGAGGCAATGGAGGGGGTCGAGTAACTGATTCCCCACCACGTGTCGACAATGTAATGGAAGCGATCCGGGTTCACATGCGGGTTGTCTTTCAATGCGAGGAATTCGGCTCTGACACTGGCGGGCATATCATGCAAAGCCCAGTAATTCTGGACGGCATAACGTAGCCACATGCACAGCGCAATGATAATCACAGTCCCGATGGCAAGGGCAAGGATACGGGCGCAAATCCAGCGCCACAGGGACTGATGAACGGGACTCTTCATAGCTGCTGGAACCTGTATCCAATACCGCGTACGTTTGCCAGAACGCCAGTGACCCCAGCGCTCTCTAATTTTTTACGTAAATTATAAATATGTGTATCCACAACGCGCTCTAGCGCATCGCTGTCCGGAAGGCATTGTTCCAGCAGGAATTGCCGCGTAAAAGGGCGCGTGGGATGGCGCATTAGCGTCGTCAGCATGGAAAATTCAGAGGGCGTAAGATCCAGAACAATCGCCGGTTTTTCGCGATCGGTCACTATGGCTGTAATCGCCACCGTATTGACCGACAGATTTTGCCAGTTAAGTGTCTCTTCGGGTTTTTCAGCACGCGCAGTGCGGCGCAATACAGCCTGGACTCGCGCAACGACTTCACCAGGAAAATAAGGCTTAACAACGAAATCGTCAGCGCCATAGCGCAATGCGCCAATACGTTCCGACGCCTCCCCCATTGCGGTGACCATAATGACCGGGACATCGCTGTCGCGCCGAATGGAAGCCAGCACTTCGGTGCCACTTATGCCAGGGAGCATAATATCCAACAGAATGAGATCGGGTTTAAGGCGCCGCGCCATTTCCAGCCCTTTAGTCCCGTTTTCTGCTATCAGTACGTCAAAACTATCCCGACGGAGGTAGGCTTCCAGTACGTCGGCAGCATCCGTATCGTCTTCAATTATCAATATTTTTCGACAAACCATTTATGTACCCTGGTTTTTTTAGAGAACAGCAATTGCCGATCTGTTACGCCAATACATACAATACTCTTTTCATGACAGTAAACGCGCATCGATAAAATGACAAATGATATAAACCGCCCGGAGAAGATTAAATTCATCAGAGACAGCGCGCCAAAAAGCGGAACTTGACAGTATCTTAACAATTCCCTGACTGATTATTGATAACAGTCCTTCATACTGAACCATCAGAAAACCATGCGCTGAAATAATACGCTTTTAATGATTCCGGAGATGCTCAATGTTCCCCCAAAAAACAGTACCGTTGATGGCAGGTTTACTATTTACCTCGGTAACGTCGTTTGCGAATGCGGATGATACTGCCGCTAATACAGACACGTTTACCATGGGGATTGCAGGGCAATACGCGCCGCGTTACAGCGGGTCAAATCATCAATTTTTCCAGGTCTTGCCCGTTATTCAGGGGCGAAAAGGCGCGTTTTTTGTTGATTCGGAAAAGGGTCTGGGATATGACCTGCAGGCCGACAATGGCCTGTATTTAGAACACACGCTGGGTTATAGCCTGGGGCGTTCTGAGCGTAATTCCAACTGGCGGGATGGCGCAAATGAATTAAAAGGAATGGGCAATATTAAAGCGGCCATGAATACTGCGCTGGCAGTTGGCTGGTCCATAGCGCCCTGGGTAAGCATTGAAGGAAAAGCCATTCTTCCTGTCACTGATAGCCAGGGAGTAGAATATCAGGCTTCCTTTACGCTTATTCCTTTGCAGAATGAAATCGATACTATCGCACTGCAGAATACAGCCATGTTCGGCGATCGTCGATATATGCAAATTCATTATGGTGTCAGCCAAAAACAGAGCGATCGCACAGGATATCAAACATTTACCCCTGGCGGAGGCTTATACGGCATAAGCGCAAATCTGCTGTGGAACCATCAAATTGACACACATTGGGGAACAACCTTAAGCGCGGGTTATAACTGGCTGAATGATGATGTTGCAAATAGCCCTATTGTTTTCAGACGAAATACATTCTCTTTTACCGGTGCCATCACCTATACATTCTAACTACACGTTTTCAAAAATGGAGAGTGAGGATAGACGAGCAAGAGATAATGGCGAGGCGCAGAAAAATGCCACAATTACAAGCAACGGTAATCATGGAAATAACAATGTGGATTGACGCCAACCTGGATAAAAACATCACCATAGCAATCGCCGCAAAAAGAGCGGGGTATTCTAAAAGGCACCTGCAAAGAATCTTCAAACATCACACAGGGCTCAGCCTTGCTCGATACATCAGACAAAAAAAGATCATGGAAGCAACATCAGATCTACAAAAAACCAGTATGCCTATTATTGAAATAGCCTCTAAGTACGGATTTGACGATCAGCAAAGCTTCTCAAAGACTTTTAAGAAAATTCATAATGCGCCACCCAGACAATGGCGAAAAAAGAATGGCGAATAGCAGATAAATGCTCACAGAAGTACTGAGATTACTTTTTCGATAAAATAATTAACAGGGCGTTTTACGTTTAATCCTTTTTTAATTCGTTACCATACAAATAACTGGCATTGCCGCCGGTAACGTTTACCGACGGCAGTGTTGCGAATCAGTGGCTGGCTTTTTTAATCGCGGCCTGAATCTGCTCCGCACTCGCCAGCCCCGGGAAGACGGTGATGTTCTCCGGGGTTGCGCCTTTAACCGGCATCACAATCAGCCCTGGCGTCCCGGTGAGTTCCAGCGTCTGCGCCAGCGTATTGGTGTTCTCAAGGATATTGCTGTAATCCGCCTGCAGCTTATCCGTGGCACCGGCAGCCTTCGCGGCAGCATTGATATCCCCGACGGTCAGTTGGCCTTCGTTATGCCCGGTATGGTAAATGCTGTTGTGATAGATGGCATACCCGGCAGCGCCTTTCTGCTTCCAGACATCAAGACCGCGCAGCGCGGCTTTCTCTGAGTTTTCCCAGCGCGATGCGAAAATAGGCCACTCTTTGAAGATATAACGCACGTCCGGACTGGCCTTCATGACTTTCTCCAGCTCCGGGGCGAGTTTGCTGCAATAAATGCACTGATAATCGAAGAATTCGATAACCGCCACGCTCGCATCCTGTGGACCAATCACCGGCGTATCTTTGTCACGCAAGAGGGCTTCCTGATTCTCCATCACCTTCCGGGTAAGCGCCATCTGTTGGCGCTCCTGCTCTTGCTGCTGCAATTTCTGGCTGACCTGCACCAGCACCTCCGGATGGGCAACAAGGTAGTCGGCGGCGATTTTACCGATTTGCGCTTCCTGCTCAGGCGTAAATGCCGGCGCAGAGGCGGCCAGCACAGGGCTTAAATGGAAAAGAGTGTATGTGGTCACTAAAGAAATCAGCGTCTTTCTGAAGGTCATCGGTGGTGTCCCTAACGTTTTCTCTGAATAGTTTGCGAACAGGCAGGTGCGTCGTGCTCCGCAATATCGCCATCAAAGATACGCGTTTTCAGTAAAGGTGACACGCCGGAAGTGATAACAGATATGTCGATATAATTGCAGGCGGAATAACGAGTGACTCAGGCTTGCGCGATACCCGCTGCCCGCAGGCTACCGCGGGTAACGAAAGCGCATCACTGGCCGAATGATGCTCTCCCCTCACCCGCCGGGAGCCTTAGCTTTCGAGCGAGTTCCCGACGCTTTTATCACGCAGGAAAATCACCATTAGCCCCAGCCAGAACAGGCCGTTGAGCAAATTAAAGAGGCTGAACAGGCCGTTGCCGCCGACCAGATACGCATGTTTACTGACTTCGATACCGACGGTGAAAATCAGCATTTGCAGCATGCCCATCGCCGCCGAAACCGCGCCTTTACTGACATCGCTGGCAAACAGCGTCAGGCGCACCAGCCCGGCGTTAGCCAAACCAATACCAAACGCGTACAGGCTCAAACCTGCCGTCATCCAGAGATATGCATGCGAAGAGGCTACCGTTGCAATGGCCGCCAGGATAAGCCCGGCAGCAATCGGCCAGCCGCCAAGAATAATCAGCGACCGCACGGTACGCCGCGAAGTCAGCCGCGCCAGCACAAGGTTGCCGACAATCAGCGCGCCAAAAATCGGCACCTGCAATAACCCATATTCATAGCTGCTGAGCTGTTCGCCACTGATAATAATAATCGGTGACTGGGCAATCCAGGCCAGCAACGGCAGGCTGACAAAGCCGGTTGCCAGCGCCCCGGCGACGAAGCGAATGTTTTTCATCACCAACGCATAGTCGTGCCACAGGGCTTTTAACGAAAGCGGTTCACCCAGCCGGGTGGCGGTTTCTGGCATCGCCCGTTGCAGCCCGACAAACGCCACCGCCGCCAGCACGGCAAACAGTACAAACATCCCCTGCCAGGGCGCGGCATGAACCCAGGCTGCACCCACCAGCGGGCCGAGCAGCGGTGCGATAAGCGCCACGTTGGCCATCAGCGCGGTTATCTTAATGCACACCGCCTCTTCAAAAGATTCCTGAATGGCCGCATAGCCGACCGCGCCAATAAAGCACAGGCTGATCCCCTGCAAAAAGCGCAGCAGGGTGAACTGTTCAATGGTTTGCGCCAGCAGCGTGGCAAGGCAGGTCACTACGAACCACACCACCCCGGTCAGCATAACCGGTCGACGGCCAATACGGTCCGACAGCGGCCCCAGCAGCCACTGTAAAAACATGCCACCCGCAAGGTAGGCGGTCATTGATGTCGGCACCCACTCAATCCCTGCCTGATATTGCTCGACCACGGCCAGCATACCGGGCTGAATCATATCGTTGGCGATATAGGTTGAGAATTCGTAGAGGACCAGGCAAAGGGGAAATAACAGTGCCTGCCGTCCCAGGCGGCGACCAGTAAGTGTAGGGTTTTGCATGCCATCTCTTTTACGTGAAAAATCGCGCAGAGTGTAATCAAAGCAGTCGGTCGACGATAGCGAATTATGCCAGTCGCGCCGTGGAAAGCACTTTTTTCGACCTTAAGGTTTACTTAATCATCCCTGCGTACCGTGTCACAACAATGCAATAAACGGCTTAAGAATCGTCTAACTCTCCGCGAAATAAGCGGAAACGACTTTACCGTTTATCGCGCCGCTTTTAAGGTGAGCGCTGTCATCAAACATTCACATCAGCCAGAGCCCGGAGTCATAAAGAGCATGTTGGAAAATCTGAATTACACGCTGTTCGCGATGATCAACGCCACACCGGATTCCCCCGCATGGATGATTGCCGCCGCACGGTTTATCGCCAACGATGTAATCAGCATCGTGCCGCTACTTGCCGTAGCGCTATGGCTCTGGGGGCCGCGTAAACAGCTTAGCGCACAGCGCCAGTTAGTCATTAAAGTTACCATGGCGATGGCGATCAGCATGAGCCTTTCGCTGGTGTTGGGGCATCTGTTCCCCCATAACCGCCCGTTTGTCGATCATGTCGGTTACAACTTTCTGCCCCATTCGCCGGATTACTCGTTCCCGAGCGATCACGGTACGGTGATTTTTACGTTTGCCATTGCCTTCATTGCCTGGCATCGGGCCTGGTCCGGCGCGGTGCTGATGCTGGTTGCGCTGGCGATTGCCTGGTCTCGCGTGTACGTGGGCGTACACTGGCCGCTCGATATGGTGGGCGGTCTGTTTGTTGGTCTGTGCGGTTGTCTGAGCGCGCAGATACTGTGGCAGATCTTCGGTCCGGCGCTGCACCGCACGCTACAGCATCTTTACCGCCTCTGTTTTGCCTTTCCGATTCGCCGGGGCTGGGTACGTGACTAAGCCCGGCGGCAAAGGTAAGATGAACGCCCTGCTAAACGCGGGGCTTTCTTTTATTCAGGGGTATTATGGAAACAAGACGTGACGAACGGATAAGCCAGTTACTGTCGGCGCTCAAGCGCAGCGATAAGCTGCATCTGAAAGAGGCCGCTGCCCTTCTGGGTGTTTCAGAAATGACGATTCGCCGCGATCTCAGCGCCAACAGCGCGCCGGTTGTGCTACTGGGCGGCTATATCGTGCTTGAGCCGCGCACCGCCAGCCATTATCTGCTAAGCGATCAGAAAACCCGTCTGGTCGATGAAAAGCGCCGTGCGGCAGAATTAGCCGCGCAACTGGTGCAGCCACACCAAATGGTGTTTTTTGACTGCGGCACCACCACCCCCTGGATTATCGAAGCCATTCCGGCCGACCTGCCGTTCACCGGGGTGTGCTACTCCCTGAATACGTTCCTTGCCCTCCAGGAAAAGCCGCTGTGCCGCGCCATCCTGAGCGGCGGCGAATTTCATGCCAGTAATGCCATTTTTCAGCCGCTCAATTTCAAAGAGACACTGAGCTATCTGCGCCCGGATATGGCCTTTTATTCTGCCGCCGGGGTTCACATTGAGCAGGGAGTTACCTGCTTTAATCTGGAAGAGTTACCGCTAAAACACTGGGCGATGGCGAGCGCGCAATTTCATGTACTGGTAGTTGATCACAGTAAGTTCGGCAAAGTGCGTCCGGCGTGCATGGGAGATTTGAGCCATTTTGACGCTATCGTCAGCGACTGTCGCCCGGACGAAGCGCTGGTTGAGTTCGCCAAAGCCGAACAGATCAAACTGGTATTCTGACCGTGCCCCCACGGGGCACGGTGTGCCGTTATCAGGCGAACCAGCCAAACCACTGGTGGAATTTCATCAGGACAAAATCCCACATCCGGCCAAAGAATCCGGCCTCTTCAACCGCTTCCATCACAATCAGCGGGCGCTTCTCAATGGTCTGTCCGTTAAGCTGAAAATCAATGGTGCCGACAACCTGCCCCTGTTTAAGCGGCGCGGTAAGCTGCGGTTCGGTTAAGGTATAAGAGGCTTTGAGGTTTTTCAGTTGCCCTTTCGGGATGGTGACCGAACCGGCCTCCCCCGCGCCCAGTTTTGCCTCGCTTTGCGCGCCAAACCAGACGCGTTGATTCACAAAGGTGGCGTCTGGTTTGATAGGCGTGACCGTTTCGAAGAAGCGGAAGCCCCAGGTCAACAGCTTTTCCGACTCGTTAAAACGGATGCGGTCGGTTTTCGCCCCCAGTACCACGGAAATGAGGCGCATGTCACCCATCGTTGCCGACGCCACCAGGTTGTACCCAGCGCCATCCGTTGTCCCGGTTTTCATCCCGTCAACGTTCATGCTGGTACTCCACAGCAGACGGTTGCGGTTCGGCTGACGAATTTTGTTGAAGGTGAACTCTTTCTCTTTGTGGATAGCGTACTCGTCCGGCACGTCGTGAATCAGCGCCTTACCGAGCAACGCCATATCGCGGGCGGTACTAAACTGCCCCGGCGCGTCCAGCCCGTGGACGGTCTTGAAGGTGGTGTTGGTCAGGCCGAGCTTTTGCGAGTAGCTGTTCATCAGGCTGACGAAAGAATCCTGGCTGCCCGCCACGAAATCGGCAATGGCGATGCTGGCGTCATTGCCAGACTGAATAATGACCCCTTTGTTGAGGTCAGCCACCGAGACCTGATCGCCCGGCTTGAGGAACATCAGTGAAGAGCCCCGTAACGCCGGGTTTCCGGTAGCCCAGGCATCTTTACCTACCGTCACGATGTCGGTCAGGTGAATCTTCCCTGCCTTCAACGCCTGGCCGACAACGTAGCTGGTCATCAATTTGGTGAGGCTGGCAGGGTCCAGTTTCTCATCGGCATTCCCTTCTGCCAGCACCTTACCGCTGGCGTAATCCATGAGGATCCATGCGCGGGCATCAACAGGCGGAGCCTCCGGCGCTTGTTCCACTGCATACAGAGAAGGTGAAAAGAGAACGATCAATGCGGCTCCCGCCGCCAGGCCGCGTGGAAATAAAGAAAAATGCGTCATATAGGCCACCCAGGTATCCATTCTGAAATCAACGTCGCACCACCGTGCAGCAACAAGCCGTGAGTAATAGCGCATAACAAGCGTGAATAAAAGCACTGGAAAGTAAAGTTTATGCAATAACATATTGTTGTGCTCTGGCGCGTGGATAATTTTGTAAATCGTTGCCAGAACGTTAACTTTATCTCAACATGGAAGGCCTCAGACTGGGTGGTAAACACAAGGGGGTAACATGATTACGCTATGGGGCAGGAATAATTCCTCCAACGTCAAAAAAGTGCGCTGGATACTTGAAGAGCTTGAACTGCCGTACGAACACATTCTCGCGGGCGGCGCGTTTGGCCTGAACCGCGAAGCCGAATTTCTGGCAATGAATCCCAACGGTCTGGTGCCATTGCTGCGCGATGACGAAACCGACGTTGTGCTGTGGGAATCCAATACCATTGTTCGCTATCTGGCCGCGCAGTATGGTCAACGCCGCCTGTGGAACGATGAACCCGCGGTGCGCGCACAGGGGGAAAAGTGGATGGACTGGGCGCTGTCCACGCTGGCGCCGAAACACGGTATTTTGCTGGTGGGACTGGTGCGCACCCCCGTCGAAAAACGCGACAATGCGGCTATTGAAGCGGGTATCAATGCCTGTGAAGCGCTCTTTGCCCTGCTTGACGACGCCCTGGCCCAACAGCCGTGGCTCTCCGGCGCGGAATTCGGCCCCGGTGATATTGCCGTCGCGCCCTTTATCTACAACCTCTACAACATCGGGCTGAGCTGGACGCCACGCCCACATCTTGAACGCTGGTACCAGACGCTGACGCAGCGCCCGGCGTTTCGTGACGTGGTGATGATTCCGGTAACCTGATAAGCCTGCCCGGTGCCCCTTACCGCGCCGGGCTGACTTTTAGCAGTTCCCCGTCTGACGCATCGGTCAGCACGTACAGATAACCATCCGGCCCGACGCGGACATCGCGAATACGCGCCTTGCGATCTTTAAGGATGCGTCCGTCTTCGGTCACGGTGTTGCCGTTTACGCTCATCACAATGACATCTTCATCTTTCAGCGCACCGATAAAGAGTTTATTTTTCCACTCGGGGAAGACATCGGAGTTATAGAACGCCATGCCGCTGATAGCCGGCGATTTTTTCCAGTAGAAAATGGGCTGTTCGGTCCCCTCGACCCTGCCCCCTTTCGCCTCGGGAATGGGTAATCCGCTGTAATTTATCCCCCAGGTCGCCAGCGGCCAGCCGTAATTTTTTCCTTTCCCGGCAATATTGATTTCATCACCGCCACGCGGGCCATGCTCATGCATCCACAGGGTGTGACTCCACGGATTCATCGCCATCCCCTGTGGGTTACGAAGCCCGTATGCCCAGATTTCAGGCCGTGCTCCGGCTTTCCCAACGAAGGGGTTATCCGGCGGGACTTTACCCTGGTCGGTCAGACGAACCAGTTTGCCCTGTAATTTGTCGAGGTCTTGTGCAGTGGGGCGTTGGTTATTTTCCCCCAGCGCAATCCACAGGTAGCCTTTACCGTCAAACACCATGCGTCCGCCAAAGTGATTGCCGGTCGACAATTTGGGCTGCTGGCGAAACACGACCTGGAAAGCCTCAAGGTGTTTTGCATCATCACTAAGGCGGCCATACCCCACGACTGTGCCTGCTTTGCCGTCCTGCCCGGCTTCGGCGTAGCTCAGCCAGACCCGTCGCGACTTAGCAAAGTCCGGGGCCAACACCACATCCAACAGACCTCCCTGCCCGTTAGCCCAAACCTTCGGAATGCCGGTTATCGGGTCAGAAAGGCCTTTCCCCGGCTGCCATTGTCGCAACTGACCGCCGCGCATCGTTATCAGCATGCCCTGATCGCCTGGCAAAAAAACCAGAGACCAGGGGTGATCGAGTTTGGTTTGTAACACCTCAACCTTCACGGGCGCGGGGGCTGCGATGACAGAGGCTGAAAGGAATATCGCAGGAATAATAAACGCGGCGGAACGATGCATGACCCACTCCTTTATTCATGGTTTGCATAAAGGTTAGCCAGCACGGCCAGGCGAAAGGGGATTTTTACAAAAGCTTAAAAAGAAAGGGGGGAGTGGCCTCCCCCGCGTTTAGATTTCGGCAAGCGATACATGTTCGGAAAGATACTTGATACTGAAATTCAGCACGTTAAAGGCTCTTTCCAGTTTTTCGACGTTCACCGCTATATAGGTTGGGCAATCCTGGCGCCCGCTTAACAGGCACACCGCCACAGAGGAGATAGCCTCCTCCGCGCGATATAGCGCCCCTCGGGTATCGGCATCCTGCAATGTGTTCAGTTGCACACCGTTATCGCGTATTTCCCTGGCAAGATCGAAGAAGTGCTCGCGTAATTGATCGTTTTCGCTGACTGACATATACCCTTTCGCTTTTCGCATCTGGATATAGGTCGCAAGATCAGCTCTGGCATCGACCAGTTTGTCCAACAGACATTGTGTAAGTTCGTCAACGGTCATACGTTTCCCCCCTTGTCAGCCATCAGGCACAACTTATAGTATGGCTGTTTTTTGAGCGAAAGCATGCGCAACTTCAATTATTAAACGCAGACGAAACTTCTTTACACTTTAGGGCTGCTTAACATTATCCCCGACTGGCAAGCCACGCGCGCCAGCCGCCATATTCTGTGATGTCCGTTGCGCCCTCTAATCCATTATTTTCACAAATGAATCCGGTCATCCACTGCCCCTCTTCGAGCTCCACTTTGCCTAACCCGAGCGGTGCCGGGATCCCCGCCAGAAATGATCCCAATTCACTGGACGGCAGCGCCCACACCTCAACGGCAATGGCCCTGCCGCCTTCGCTAACGCGAACCATCCCCGGACGCTTGCCATCCGCCAGCGCATACAGGCGGTAAGCAGGTGCACTTAGCGTCGCCTCCACCAGATGTCCCTGACGCTGGCGCAACTGATAATTGAGCGCCAGACCGTCAAGATGCGCACCGCAGACCACCACGTTTACCCGGTCATTTACCGCAGCATGCGTGGGGGCATCAGCCCCGATGGTCGTGCCCCCAGGCAAGCTCAGCGGATTCACACGCTGCAAGGCATCCGCCACGCTCAGCAGATACTGATCGGTAAAGGCGCGGCCAAACAGGGTCACGCCCGAGGGGAGTCCATTGGACATAAACCCGACCGGAACCGCGACTGCCGCGTAATCGAGCAGGTTCATGAAATTGGTGTAGTACCCGAGATCAGAATTGCGCTTCACCGGCTCATCGCGCAGTTCGGCGAGCGTTACCGGACGCGGGTAGGTCGGCGTCAGTACGCAATCCAACTCATCGAGCAAGGCATCGCATTGCCGTTTATAGCTCTGCAACCGATACAGACCGTCAAACGCGCTGACCGCATCGGTGGTCGGGGCTTTTTGCAGAACATCGCGGATAACCGGCAGCACCGCATCCGGCTGCTGCTCAATCAAATGGCCTGCCACATGGTAGCGCTCTGCCACCCAGGGCCCTTCATAAAGCAGTTTTGCCGCCGCCACAAACGGCGTGAAATCAAGCGTGATCGGTATTCCCCCCAGCGCCTCCAGTTGCGCTTTGGCGTGATAAAAGAGCGCTTCACTCTCGGCACAGCCCAGGAACTCCAGCGTATCCGGCACGCCAAAACGGAACCCGGCCTGCGGCACGCCAAACGCCTGTTTGCTGTTCCACAGCGGGTTGCGACGGCTGTAGTCGTCATCCGGGTCCTGGATTGCGGTCAGCGCCAGCAGGGTACTGGCCTCGTCGGCCGTGGCGGTAAAGAAGGTGACGCAATCCAGGGTTCGGCACGCTGGCACGACGCCCGCCGTTGAAATCAGCCCTTTGGTGGCTTTCAGCCCCACCAGATTGTTCAGCGACGCGGGGACGCGCCCGCTGCCGGCGGTGTCGGTGCCTAATGAAAAACTGGCGACGCCCAGCGCCACCGCCAGCGATGACCCGGCGCTGGAGCCACCCGACGGATACTCAGGATGAACGCTGTTGCGACAGGCGCCATAAGGCGAACGGGTGCCGTTCAGTCCGGTGGCAAACTGATCGAGGTTGGTTTTACCCAACGGAATCGCCCCCAGGGCAATCAACTGGCGCACCAGGGTGGCATCCTGCCCGGCCATATAAGCAAATGCCGGGCAGGCCGCGGTGGTGGGAACGCCTGCGAGATCGATATTGTCTTTGATGGCGAACGGAATGCCGTACAGCGGCAGATCCTCCGGCTGATGTTGTTCCAGCGCCGACAGATACGGTTCCAGTTCGGCTTCATTCAGAATATGAATGAACAGATGAAATTCCGGGTTGAGCGCCATCGCCCGCTCGCGCAATTGCATGATAAGCGCACGCGGCGTTATCTCACCGCTGCGGTAGCGTTTCGCCAGTGTATCGAGGCGCAAATCAAAGGTCTGTGTCATTGTGCTTTCTCCATCACCACTACGCATTGCCCGGCGCGCACGGAGCTTCCCGGCTGCACCCGAACCTGACTGACCACGCCGTCATGCGGCGCAGTTAACGGAATTTCCATCTTCATCGACTCCAGCACCACCAGCGCCTGGCCCTCTTTCACCACGGAGCCCACTTCCACATTGACCTGCCAGAGGTTGCCGGAAACCGGGCTGTCGACGCCGCTTTCACCGGCCCTGAGCGGGGCATCGTCCCCTTCGTCGGCAATCACATCGCTGCTGTCGAAATGGGCCTGGCCGCTGGCAATCCAGCGATCGCGCTCAGCGGCAAACGCCTGCTGTTGATGGGTGCGGTTCGCCGCAATACTCTGCGCTTCATCGGCCAGGAACTGTTGATATTCCGCCAGACGCAGAGTGGTCTGTTCGATGCGCAGCGGATAGCGCCCGAGCGGGAAGTCCCGGCGGATGGTGAGCAGTTCATCGGCTGAGACCGGGTAAAAGCGAATCTGATCGAAAAAGCGCAGCAGCCACGGCTTACCGCCAAAATCAGCGACCGCACGATAGCGATTCCACATTTGCAGGGTGCGGCCCACAAACTGATATCCCCCCGGCCCTTCCATGCCATACACACAGAGGTATGCGCCGCCAATGCCGACGGAGTTTTCCGCCGTCCAGGTACGCGCCGGGTTGTATTTGGTGGTCACCAGACGGTGGCGCGGGTCGAGCGGTGTCGCCACCGGCGCGCCAAGGTAAACATCTCCCAGCCCCATCACCAGATAGCGGGCATCAAAGACGGTTTTGTAGACCTCGTCGATATTTTCCAGATCGTTAATCCGGCGGATAAATTCGAGATTACTCGGGCACCATGGCGCGTCGCGGCGCACGGTGGTCATGTATTTTTCAATCGCCTTCTGACAGGCCGGGTCATCCCAGGAGAGCGGCAGCCAGACCACCCGCGACGGCACATCCAGATCTTCGTGCTGGCACACATCGGCCCACAGATCGTGAATAATCGCCAGCAAACGGCTCAGCGCCAGGGTTTCCGGCTGATAATGCACCTGCAATGAACGGATCCCCGGCGTCAGATCGATAACCCCCTCCAGCGCGCGGGATTCCAGCGCCTGCATCAGGGCGTGACCGCGAAAACGCAGCACCAGGTCGAGTTCCGGTTCGCCAATTTCCAGCAGCAGATGGGTATCGCCTGAAAGACGCGCCACCAGCCGCTTATCCGCTTCCCCGGTCTCCAGCACCACCGGGGAAGCCAGCGCGGCAGGATGCCAGTTGACGGCGACAGGTTGCAGTGTTTCCACTTCCTGGCGGCTGGCCTGTGCCAGCAGTCGCGCCGTTGCCACGTCCACCGGGACGAAACGCACCTTGTCCCCCGCTTTCAGTTGCCCAAGCTGGTGCAAATCCGCTTCGATAACCGTCACCGGGCAGACAAAACCGCCTAGGCTTGGGCCATCCGGGCCAAGGATAACCGGCATATCCCCGGTGAAATCCACCGCGCCAATGGCATACGGGTTGTCATGAATATTGGACGGGTGCAGCCCCGCCTCGCCGCCGCTCTCGCGTACCCACTCCGGCTTCGGCCCAATCAGGCGGATCCCGGTTCGGCTTGAGTTGAAGTGCACTTCCCAGTCGGTGGCAAAAAAGGTGTTGATATACGCGCCGGTGAAATATTCCGGTGCCCCATGGGGCCCATAGATCACGCGCAGTTCACGCACGGCAGGCAGTGTGGTCTGCAACGCCTGCGCGAGCACAACACCGCTTGCGCGGTTCGTCAGCGGATTGAGATGCAGCACATCGCCAGTACGCAGCGCGCGCCCGGCGTGACCGCCAAACTGCCCAAGGGTGAAGGTGCTTTTGCTGCCAAGATAATCCGGCACATTAATGCCACCGCGCAGGCAAAGATAGCTGCGCACTCCGGCACCGCTCACCTCACCCAGACGCAGGGTGCTGCCCGCGGAAATCGTAAACACGGTATTCATCGCAAGCGCTGTACCGTCGAGCGTGACCCCGATACTCGCCCCGGTCACTACCGCCACGGCGTCGGTATTAAATTTCAGCGTCGGGCCGGTGAGCGTGATTTCCAGCGCAGCATCGGTTGCGGCATTCCCCAATAACGCATTACCCAGACGCAGCGCGCGGTCATCCATCGGGCCGGACGGCGGTACACCCACCGCCCAGTAGCCCTGGCGGCCAGGGGCATCCTGCACCGTGGTTTGAGTTCCGGCGCTCACCACCTCAAGGGTAGTGGCCTCGTAGCGCAACCCTTCCAGGCAGCGCGTCCAGGGCTCGCCCTCCGCAAACGGGGCAAAGGCTAAAATCTGGCGCAGGTACTGGCGGTTGGTCTCTACGCCATACAGACGGGTTTCGCCCAGCGCGGCATCCAGGCAGGCAATCGCCTGCGCACGCGTGGGCTGCCAGGTGATGATTTTCGCCAGCATCGGATCAAAGAACGGCGGCACTTCGCAGCCCGCTTCCACCCAAGTGTCAATGCGCAGCGTACGGCGATCGTCGGCAGGAAACGCCACGTCGGTCAGTAGCCCCGGCGACGGCTGGAACTGGCGGCCCGGATCTTCGGCATAGACACGCGCCTGCACGGCATGTCCCTGCGGCGTAAGCCCTGCAACCAGCTCGGTCAACGGCGGCAGATCGTCGGCGGCGAGTTCAATCATCCAGCGCACCAGATCCACGCCCCAGACCTGCTCGGTAACACCATGCTCCACCTGCAAACGGGTGTTCACTTCCAGGAAGTAAAAGCGTTTTGCGTCACTGTCATAGACAAATTCAACGGTCCCGGCGCTGCGGTAATTCACCGCTTTACCCAGTTTGATCGCCGCTGAGCACAGCGCCGCTTCCATGCCATCCGGCAGGTTCGGCGCGGGGGTCTCTTCCAGCACTTTCTGGTTACGGCGTTGTACCGAGCAATCGCGCACGCCAAGGGCAACAACCTCACCCTTACCGTCGCCAAAAATTTGCACTTCCAGGTGACGCGCGCGCTCGATGTACTTCTCAATAAACACACCCGCGTCGCTAAAGTTGTTTTTGCCCAGCCGCACTACCGTGTCAAAGGCATCGGCCAGTTCATCGGCGCTATAGCACACCCGCATCCCGATACCGC
Source organism: Phytobacter sp. RSE-02 (assembly GCF_040578655.1). Classification (NCBI taxonomy): domain Bacteria; kingdom Pseudomonadati; phylum Pseudomonadota; class Gammaproteobacteria; order Enterobacterales; family Enterobacteriaceae; genus Phytobacter; species Phytobacter sp. RSE-02. The sequence goes on from NZ_JBEULY010000003.1 coordinate 593,064, forward strand.
CGCCGCCCGCGGTGCTTTTCAGCATCACCGGGAACCCCACCTGCGCGGCAGCGTGCTGCGCTTCATCAAGGTTTGCCAGCAGCTCTGTGCCTTCCAGCATCGGTACGCCATGCGCTTTGGCCAGCGCGCGGGCCGTATGTTTTAAGCCAAAGACCCGCAGTTGTTCCGGCGTCGGGCCCACAAATGCCATTCCTGCGGCTTCGCAGGCTTCGGCAAAGGCGGCGTTCTCAGAAAGAAAACCGTAGCCGGGATGAATCGCCTGTGCGCCGCTCTGGCGGGCCGCATCGATAATTTTTTCGCTGACCAGATAGGTCTGTGCCGCCGGGCCGTCACCCAGGCTAATGGCTTCATCGGCATCACGAATATGCAGACTGCTGGCGTCGGTCTCAGACCAGACGGCAACGCCGGTGACATTAAGTGTGCGCAAGGTGCGCAGGATACGGCAGGCGATCGCGCCACGGTTAGCGATAAGGAGTTTCGTAAACATAGTCAGGACTCAATCCTGGCGGGTCGTCCCGCCGAAATTCGGCTCGCCTTATGGCCGTCCATAAGGGGCTGGTCGTTTACGGACGCGGTGGTGTCTCGCGCGGCTGACTGAGCGGTAAACGGTTCGCACGCACCTCAAACAGGCGGTAAATAAAAAGGCGCAGACGCGCACCCCGGCTCAGTTCCATACCAGCACCTCCGCCGGGGTCGGGTTCCAGCCATTGCACGGGTTGTTCAACTGCGGGCAGTTGGAGATGAGCACGATGACGTTGCATTCGGCGCGCAGTTCAACGTATTTCCCAGGCGCTGAGATGCCGTCTTCGAAGGTCAGTCCGCCCTCCGGGGTCACCGGAACATTCATAAAGAAGTTGATGTTGGCGCCAATGTCGCGCTTGTGCAGACGTCCATCGTGCAGGCAGGCGCAGAGAAAGTTATCGCGGCAGCTATGCATATGGCGTTTATCCAGCGCATAACGCACGGTATTGCTCTCCTGGGCGCACGCGCCGCCGAGGGTGTCATGGCGGCCACAGGTATCGGCGACAATGGTCAGCAACGGGTTACCCATATTGGACCACAGCACGCTGCCGGTGGTCAGATACGCATTGCCCTGGCGGCGCAACGTGCGCTGCGGATCGTAGCGTTCCCGGGCGTTGTCGGCGTTATAAAACAGCGTATCCACGGCCTGGTTCCCTTCAAGGTCGAGCAAACGCAGGGTCTGGCCCTTTTTTACTTCAAACAGGTACGGCTCCCCTGCCGGGATCACATGGCGAAAAACGGCCTCGTCGGGGTGCTTCTGGCTGGTGACATTCATCATGCGGCTCCTTACAGGGCAAATAAACGGGTGTTGGTGAAGGCACGCGTGTTTTCCGGGCGCGTCATCAAAGCCTCAATGGCGGCGTTTTCGTCTGCCTCCTGTCGCCAGGCCAGTTGTACCGGGCGCGGCGCATAATCTGCGGCGGGGTCCATCGGGTGTTGCAGCGCGGTGAGCACCACCAGCACATCCATTGGCGCAAACAGTTCAACGTAGCTGCCAGCCTTCGACGCACCGCTGTGGAAGGTAAAAGCGCCGTGCTCATCCACCGTGACTTTGCTAAAAAAGTTCACCACCATCAGCAGGTCTTCAAGGTTCAAATCCCATTTGCCCATCTCAACGAGCAGGTTGTCGGCGCCGTTGCGGAAAAAACCGTTACGCAAATCCTGATAACGCCCCTGACCATATTTCTCCTTCACTTCTGCCGCATTCAGCACGCCGCCAAACGGGTCATGCCAGCCGCAGGTATCCGCGATAATCCCCGCCAGCACACGCCCCATATCGGAGTAAAAACAGTGGCCTGCCGTCAGGCGCGCGGTGTGCTGGCCTTTTAAGGTATCGGGCAGGTTCAGACGTTCGCTCTTTTCATGCGGGTTAAGCATCATCAGGCTGACGTTTGCCCCACCTTCGGTGTCGGTCATGCGCAGGATCTGCCCGCGCTTGAGAATAAAGGAGAGACTGCCGCCGCCTGGCAGGGTCTCTTCACGCAGAACAGATGTTTCTTTATCTAATAAAGTCATTAAGTTAACTCCTTAATGCGTAGACGTTATCGGGCTGCGGGTCGGTCATTTCCGCCAGACGCGCTTCATTGAGCGGAATGTCATAAGTAATGCGCGCGCCGTAGGCATTGGGTTCGTGCGGGTCAATACGCACCTTGTCAAACACCAGCAGCCGGGTGCCGAGGTTAAAGCCCTCGGAGAGATCGTGGGTGACCATAAAAACCGTCATCCGGGTTTCGCCCCACAGTTGCAGCAACAGGGCGTGCATATCTTTGCGAATGCCGGGGTCGAGTGCGCCAAAGGGCTCATCAAGCAGCAACACGCGCGGTTGCATAATGAACGCCTGGGCAATAGCAAGGCGCTGTTGCATACCGCCGGAGAGCTGGGCCGGGTATTTATCCAGCGCCTGCCCAAGGCCCACTTTTTGCAGCATCCACACGGCACGCTCCCGCGCCTCACGTTTGCTGGCGCCAAACAGACGCCCGAGGAAGCGCGCATTCGGCAGCTCAAGGCCAATGGTGACGTTATCGAGCACGTTTAAATGGGGAAAAACGGAGTAACGCTGGAAGACCACGCCACGGCTGCGGTCCGGCTCAGCCTGCAACGGCTTGCCATCAAGCAAAATGGTGCCGCGACTCGGCGCTTCCTGGCCCAGCAACAGGCGCAGAAAAGTCGATTTCCCGCAGCCGGATGCTCCCACCATTGAGCAAAACTCCCCGGCGTTGACCCGCAGGTTGAGGCGTTCGAGCACCACATGGGCGCCATATTCCTGCCAGATATTGTTGATTTCGATAAAACTCATGCCTTCCCTCCTTCCGCCCAGGGAAAACAGGTTTTATGCAACTGGCGCAGGCCGAGGTCCATCAGCCATGCCAGCAACGTTATCCACACCACGTAGGGGATGATGACGTCCATCGCCATATAGCGGCGCACCAGAAAAATGCGATATCCCAGCCCTGCCGTTGAGGAGATGGCCTCTGCCGAGATAAGGAACAGCCAGGCCGATCCCAACAGCAGGCGCAACGAGGTCAACAGGCGGGAGAGAAGCTGCGGCAGTACCACCCGCAGCACCAGCGTCCAGCTTGATGCGCCCAGCGTTTGCGCCTTGATCAGGATTTCCGGCGGAATTTCGCAGGCGCGATGCTCAAGGTCGCGGGCGAGCATCGGGGTGATACCAATCACAATCAGCATCACTTTTGACAACTCATCCAGCCCGAAGACAATGAACAGCACCGGCAGGATCGCCAGAGGCGGGATCATCGACAGCACGGTCATCAGCGGCGAGAGCGAGGCGCGCCACATCGGAAAGACCCCGGCGGTAATGCCCAGGCACAGACCAATCAGCGAGGCTATCGCCAGCCCGGTCAACAGGCGCGCCAGGCTCACCAGCGTATCCATCCAGAAGAGGTAGTCGCCGCTGCGTTTATCCGGGGTGAATGCCATTCGCGACATTGCGTCCAGCATCTGCTGCATGCCGGGCAGCAGCTTATCCTGCGGGTTGGCCTCCAGCCGCACCGCAGAGCCCAGAAAGTACGCCGCCAGCAAAATGACGAAAGGCAGCAGAACAAGCGTCAGACGCATGCCCCGGGTCGGATGGCGGTTAATGTGTCGCATGGCGTGAGTTCCTGTCATTCGCTCAAAGCTTGCCGTCGGCGGCCATCTTCACGAAGCTGTCGTCAAAGCGCAGCTTCACGTTGGCAACATCCCCGGCTGAAACGTTGCCCGGAAAGGCCATGCCGATGAAATCCGCACTTTGCGCGCCGTCACCCAGCAACCCTTTTTCAAAGGAGAACGTCGCAACGCGCTGCATGGTTTTCGCCAGATCCGGGGAGCTGATAAACGCCAGATTATCGGCCGGGGTATAGAAGAGATGGGTGGTTTTAAGCTGCGCCTGATAGCCCGCCAGGTCGGTGCCGGACGCCGCCGCCATGGCGCTCAGCGCCTCTTTATTCTGCGCCTTCATCTGCGCCATCATTTCGTACCATGCGCCAGTCAGGGCTTTACCCAACGCCGGGTTATCTTTCAGGGTCTGGGTGTTGACCACCATCATGTCGATAAGCTCGCCGGGTACCTGCGAGGAGCTAAAGACTTCGGTGGTTTTCGGCGTGCCTTTGATAACCGACAGTTGCGGATTCCAGGCGACAGCCGCCTGCACTTTCGGGGTGGCGAAGGCAGAGACGATATCGGCATCGGAGGTGTTCACCACGGTGACATCTTTTTCTGCCAGTCCGGCTTTCTCCAGGCCGCGCACCAGCAGATAGTGGGAAACGGACAGTTCAGGCAGGTAGATCTGCTGGCCTTTCAGGTCCTTGAGGGTTTTGCCCTCGCCTTTCATCACTACTCCGTCGTTACCTTCGGAGTAGCTGCCGAGAATAAGCGCGGTGCTGTCCACGCCGCCCGCCGCCGGAATGGTCAGCGCATCCATGTTGGTCATGGTGCAGCCATCAAACTGGCCCGCGGTATACTGGTTAATAGATTCGATATAGTCGTTGAGCTGTACGATATTGATTTTAATACCGTATTTGTCCGCCCACTTATCAATGATTTTGCTGTTACTGATGGTGCCCCACGGCATCCAGCCTGCGTAGATGGTCCAGCAGACATTGAACTCTTTCTTCACGGCGGCAAAGGTTGGGAGAGTGGTCAGCATGACCAGCGACAGCACGAGAGAGCGGAGTAATGGAGATTTCTTCATTATTGACCTCTGATTGGTACAAAAAAAGGGGGCAGCGCGACACCCACTGGTGCTGCTGTCTCCCGGGTTTTTGTCCCGCCGTGTAACCTCTCAGAGGTCGCCAGCTCTTGGACCAGACATCCGCCTTAGCGAACCGGAACCCTAGCCAGCTATTTATCAAATTGTGTGTTGCACTGCGCTAGCGTTATTGCAAGCACTATGCCAGGTTGCGATTAATGACATTTCAGTAACTTAGCGATAACTCAGGGCAAACGTACCCATTTTGGTGAACCAGAATGAGGCAGCGCACCACGCTGGTGCTCAAGGGCCCTGTAGCCAGGTGATGCGCTGCTGATGTATTGTTTCTAAACGATTAATCTCGCAAAAGGCGATTCGCGTCATGCTGAAAATATTGGGTAAAACGTCTTCAATTAACGTGCGTAAAGTGTTGTGGACCTGCGAAGAAGCGGGGCTGGCGTATTCACAGGAAGACTATGGCAGCGGCTTTGCCTCGACGCAGACGGACGCCTTCCGGGCCATGAACCCAAATGCGATGGTACCGGTACTCCTTGATGATGACTTTATCCTGTGGGAATCCAACTCCATTTGCCGCTATCTGGCACGTAAAGCGGGCCGCGACGATCTGCTTCCTGGCGAACCGCGAGCTTGCGCGAATGTGGAGCACTGGATGGACTGGCAGGCCACCGACTTTAATAGCGCATGGCGCTACGTTTTCCCGGCACTGGTGCGTAAAAACCCTGACTACAACGATCAGAATGCGATTGCCGCCGGTATCAAGGAGTGGAATCACTGCGTCGGCATTCTCGACCAGCAGTTGCAACGCACGGGCGCCTGGACCGCCGGGGAGACGTTCACTCTTGCCGATATCGTGCTGGGATTGTCGGTGAACCGCTGGAAGATGACGCCCTTTGAACACCCGGATTTCCCGGCAGTGGAGGCATGGTTTGAACGCTTAAATCTGCGCCCTGCTTTCCTGCGCTATGGAAATAACGGTACCCCGTGATGCAACGCTTTCTATGTAGAGATATATAGAGAGTAGAGAAAATCCCCATGCGCATGAAATCCGGGATCTGCTCATGGGGGCATGCAAATGCATGATGCGTTACGCCGCCACTCTTTCACCCGGGCGTTCACACGGGCGCAGCGGCACAAATCATACACTGTCTGATTTTTATACTATGTTGACGGCCATCACAGCGCACATTTAGCCAAAATTTAGCGATAAATATGGCTGACACGGTATCATTAGCAAGCTATTATTTAGTTCGTAAATCATTATGTTTCTGCGTAATTCCGTGTTGTCTCTATGCCGTTCGTCCGAGCGGCTTTTTTTTGGTTTTTATATTTACACGCAAACACCGTAACCTTTTCGGTGTAAATTCAATCCGCAGAGATACCCTTTAGAGGTATTTTCCCCGGCCCGATTTCGTACCCCGAAATACCCCGTTAACGGTTTATGAAGAACCACGAAGTGCGTGTTATGTTAATGCCATACACCGTATTACAAGGGTCGCTATGAACACGTTTCCGCTGCCAGTCGCTATTCATAAGCACAATGCAGATTCCGCCGTACAGCTTCAGCATTATCTTGAGCAAAACCGACAAAATCCGGCGCTTATCCCCATTCTGAACATGGACTTAACCTTCATCAGCCCGCATGCGCGCTCAACCAACGATTTCGTTATCAGCAGGGTTGAGCATCTACACGACAATACATACGTGCTTTATTATCAAATTAACTATTTCATCTTTAATTTATGCCAGGACATGAATATTGAAGATGTTTATGAAACCAGTATCAGCTTCAATGTCGTTCAGGATTATTTAGCGTTTACCGTTATTCATGCTGACCGGGATACGGTTGATGAATTTTGATAGCGGTAATTTTCGTCGTATTAAATTATAACGAAGCCGTTGCCAGGCAGGCAGTCGTTTTTTCACCCTGCCCGGCCGAGAATCCTCTATAAATCTCCCGGCGTTATCTGTACAATCCCTGCCCTGAGCATCCCTTAACTGATTATTTTTTGAACTATGAGCAATGTGACCCTGCAGCCGAAAATCGGCTTTGTTTCTCTCGGTTGCCCGAAAAACCTCGTTGACTCCGAGCGCATCCTCACCGAACTGCGCACCGAAGGCTATGACGTGGTACCGAGCTACAACGACGCCGATATGGTTATCGTCAACACCTGCGGCTTTATCGACAGCGCGGTACAAGAGTCGCTGGAAGCCATTGGCGAAGCCCTTAATGAAAACGGCAAAGTGATTGTCACCGGCTGTCTGGGCGCCAAAGTCGATCAGATTCGTGAAGTCCATCCAAAAGTGCTGGAAATCACCGGTCCGCATAGCTACGAGCAGGTGCTTGAGCATGTGCACCACTATGTGCCGAAACCGAAGCACAACCCGTTCCTGAGCCTGGTGCCGGAACAGGGCGTCAAACTGACCCCTCGTCATTACGCGTATCTGAAAATTTCCGAAGGCTGTAACCATCGCTGCACCTTCTGCATCATTCCCTCGATGCGTGGCGATCTGGTAAGCCGTCCTATTGGCGACGTTTTAAGTGAAGCCAAACGTCTGGTGGATGCGGGTGTGAAAGAGCTCCTCGTTATCTCCCAGGACACCTCCGCCTATGGCGTGGACGTGAAGCACCGTATGGGCTTCCACAATGGCGAACCGGTCAAAACCAGCATGGTTGGTCTGTGCGAACAACTGGCAAAACTGGGTATCTGGACGCGTCTGCACTACGTCTACCCTTACCCGCACGTTGATGATGTCATTCCGCTGATGGCAGAGGGCAAAATCCTGCCGTATCTGGATATTCCGTTGCAGCACGCCAGCCCGCGTATCCTGAAACTGATGAAACGTCCTGGTTCCGTGGATCGTCAACTGGCGCGCATCAAGCAGTGGCGTGAAATCTGCCCGGAACTGACCCTGCGCTCGACCTTCATTGTCGGCTTCCCTGGCGAAACCGAAGAAGATTTCCAGATGCTGCTCGATTTCCTCAAAGAAGCGCGTCTGGATCGCGTTGGCTGCTTCAAATACAGCCCGGTAGACGGTGCGACCGCCAACGAACTGGCCGATCAGGTGCCGGAAGAGATCAAAGAAGAGCGCTGGAACCGCTTTATGCAGCTCCAGCAGCAGATCTCCGCAGAGCGTCTGCAGGAAAAAGTGGGCCGCGAAATTCTGGTCATTATCGATGAAGTCGATGAAGAAGGGGCAATCGGCCGCAGCATGGCGGATGCGCCGGAAATCGACGGCGCGGTCTATCTGAACGGGGAAACGAAAGTGAAACCGGGCGATATCATCCGCGTGAAAGTCGAAAACGCCGACGAGTACGATCTGTGGGGTAGCCGCGTCTAACCCTGTCGCCGCCTGTTTCCAGGCGGCGCCTTTCTCTCTTTATGCAGCGTCAACACGTTCAAAGCGTGTCGCAATCAGTACATAACTCACCACCGCCAGCACACCGTGCGCCGCCACAAACCACAACGCGTTATTAAACGAGCCGGTCACCGTCACCACATAACCGATCACCAGTGGTGTCACAATCCCGGCAATATTACCGATGCCGTTAAACACGCCGCCGCACAGGCCAATCATGGTTTTCGGCGCAACATCGGACAATACCGCCCAGCCCACTGCCGCGAAGCCTTTACCGAAGAACGCCATTGCCATCAGGAAAATTACCGCGCTGTTACTGTCGACGAAATTAGCGAATACCAGCATGGTGGACAGCCCCATCCCCAGCACAAACGGCGTTTTACGGGCACGGGAAGGATGCATGCCCCGGCTAATCAGAATGTCAGACAGATAGCCCCCCAGCAGACCGCCGGTAAAGCCACAGATGGCAGGCAGTGCGGCAACCCACCCCGCCTGCATGATGGTCATACCGCGCCCCTGAATCAGGTAGATGGGGAACCAGGTAATAAAAAAGTAGGTCAGCGCGGTAATACAATACTGCCCCAGGTAAATGGCCCACAGGTTGCGGTTGGTAAACAGACATTTGGCATCGCGCAGCGAGGTTTTCTTCGCCTTTGCCGCCCCTTCACTGTCCAGATCCACCAGCGCCCCGCCCTCGCGCATCAGGTTTTTCTCTTCTTCTGTCAGGCGCGGGTCTGTATGCGGCTCCTTATACCAGGCAAACCAGACGGTCGCCAGCACCAGCCCCACGCCCCCCATCCACAGGAACACATGTTCCCAACCCCATGCATGGGTCAGCCAGGCCATGATCGGCGTGAAGACCACTACCGCCATGTATTGCCCGGAGTTAAACAGCGCCGAGGCCACGCCACGCTCACGCGTCGGGAACCAACTGGAGACGATACGGGAGTTTGCCGGGAATGCGGGGGATTCCACCAGACCCAGCATAAAGCGCATCAGAAACAGGGTCATCGCCGCCAGACTACCGGTCATCCCGATCCAGCCCACGGTGCCCTGTAGCATGGTGAACACGGACCACAGCACCAGGCTCATGCCGTAGACTTTTTTGGCACCAAAGCGGTCCAGTAGCCAGCCGCCGGGGATCTGCCCCAGCGCGTAGGCCCAGGCGAAAGCGGAGAAGATCATCCCCAACATCATCGGGTCGAGGCCCAGCTCTTTCACCACCGAGGTGCCAGCAATCGACATGGTCGCGCGGTCGGCATAGTTGATAACGGTGATGATGAAAATCAACCCCAGCACCCAATAGCGGTGATGTCCGACCCGTTTGACCTGCTCCAGCGAGACATCCATTTGTTTGCTCATTGTTTTCTCACTTTTATTTGTAGGGTTCAGAAACGATGGCTATACCCGGTGTGGCGGCACGTTGCCGCTAAAACAGGCCGCCAGATTCGCCAGCACAATGTTGCCCATCTCCAGGCGAGTCTGAACGGTCGCGCTGGCGCGGTGCGGCTGCAGGGTGACATTATTGAGGGTGAAAAAGCCTTCCGGTACGTGCGGCTCATGGGCAAACACATCCAGCCCGGCTCCGGCAATACGCTTGTGGGTCAGGGCATCAAGCAGCGCCGCTTCATCCACCAGCTTGCCGCGCGCCACATTGATGAAATAGCCCTCTGGCCCCAGCGCCTCCAGCACCGACTCACTGATGATCACCTCGCCGCTATCGGCAGAGGCGGCAAGCACCAGAACATCCACTTCCTGCGCCAGCGCCTGAATATCAGCAATAAAGGTGTAATCAAGGGCGGCAATCGGCGCGAGGTCGGTATAGAGAATACGGGCGTCAAAGGCGGCGACCCGTCTGGCAATGGCCTGGCCAACACGCCCCATGCCGATAATCCCCACCGTCGTGCCAGTGACTTTGCGCGCCAGCGGCAGGTTGGTTTGCGGCCAGCGCCCCGCACGGACGACCTGCTCACCTTCGCTCATTTGTCGCAGGGTGGAAATCAACAGGCCCAGCGCCATATCCGCCACGTCATCGGTCAGCACGCCGGGTGTGGTGGTGACATAGATACCGTGCTTTGCGGCATACGCCAGGTCGACGGCATCTGTGCCGATACCGCTGATGGCGACAATTTTAAGCGCCGGCAGAGATTCCATTATCTCCCGGGAAAGCCCTTTCGCGCCGCCGGTCACCACACCTTCAATCCGTGGGCCAATTTCCGCCAGCATTTTTTGCGGTTCGCTCGCCTGGTAAAGACGATGCACTTCGTAATCACGCCGTAATATTTCATCAATTGGTGCTGGCACCGCCTGGGTTAATAAAATGTGTGTTTTTTGTTGAGCAATATTATTCGTCATATCTATCATCCGTCGCGTAGTTAATAACCAGATGATGGACAGGGCAATAATTCATGTCTAATATAAATCCGGTATTCATTAATATAAGAATTGAATTATGGATTTACATCAGTTGCGTTGTTTCATCGCCGTTGCTGAAGAGTTGAACTTCGGACGCGCCGCAGCCCGCCTGCATATGACCCAGCCGCCGCTCAGCCGCCAGATACAGCTTCTGGAGAAGAGTCTGGGCGGAGCGTTGTTTGAAAGGAATAACCGTCACGTGCAGCTTACCCATATGGGTCAACATTTGCTGACGGAGTCACGATTAATACTGAAATTAGCAGACCGACTTGAATCCTCCGTTCAGCAATGTGCATCCGGCGAAATCGGCACGTTATCTATGGGATTTACGGCGGTATTTGCCTGGAGCTTTATTCCGCAGTTGCTTAAAGCGCTGTCGGTGAAATTACCGGGGGTGGATTTCCGTCTATTTGAGCAGGTCTCGCACAAACAAATTAGCTCTGTCGAAAATAACAGTATTGACGTTGGTTTTGTGCGCCATGTCCCACCCAACCCGCTGCTGGCGTATCAGCCTCTGCAGGGGGAGACGTTTGTCGCCGCCTTTCACTGCGATCACCCGCTGGCACGCAAGCGAAAAATTCCCCTCAGCGCCTTTAACAATGAGCCCTTTTTTCTCTACAGCCCGGATGAAGCGCGCCACTTTTACGACCGCATTACCGACCTGTTCGTCTTTAACGACATCACGCCGGATTTTAAATATCAGTTGGCCCAGACCCACACGATCCTCGGAATGGTGAATGCCGGGCTTGGATGCGCCATCGTGCCTGCATCATCGCGCGCGCTGGGCATGGCCAATGTCACCTTTATGAACATCGAAGGGGTCAATATTCAGGCACACAACTTCCTGGTGTACTCAAAGGCCAATCCAAACCCGGTGCTTCCCGCGTTTCTCAAGGCCCTGAGTGAGGTATTAATTACCCTTTGATTTTGGGATCCAGCGCGTCCCGGAGCCCGTCGCCCAGCAGGTTAAACGCGAGCACGGTCAGGAAAATCGCCAGGGAGGGGAACAGCGCCACATGGGGAGCAATCACCATATCCGCGCGCGCTTCATTGAGCATGGCGCCCCACTCCGGTGTGGGCGGTTGCGCCCCCAGGCCAAGGAAGGAGAGGCTCGCCGCCGAAATGATCGACGTGCCGATACGCATCGTGAAATAGACGACGATCGACGACACCGTACCCGGCAGAATATGGCTAAACAGAATGGTCATATCGCTTGCGCCAATACTGCGCGCCGACTCAACAAAGGTCTGGTGTTTAAGGACCAGAGTATTGCCGCGCACCAGCCGGGCGAAAGCCGGAACAGAGAAAACCGCCACGGCAATGATGACATTCGCCATACCGCTGCCCATCACCGCCACCACGGCAATCGCCAGCAAAATACCGGGAAAAGCGAACAGCACATCGCAAATGCGCATGATGATGCGATCCCACCAGCCTTCGTAATACCCGGCCAGCAAGCCCAGCACGGTACCAATCAGCGCGCCAATCAGTACCGCCAGCACCCCGGCTGCGAGCGAAATTCGCGCCCCCAACAGCACGCGGCTAAAAATATCGCGGCCCAGGGAATCCACGCCAAACCAGTGCAATGGCGATGGTCCGTCATTAAGGCGGTCGTAATCGAAATAGTTTTCGGCATCGAAGGGGGCAATCCAGGGGGCGACGATAGCCAACAAAATCAGAATCACCACAAACAACCCGGCGGTCATCGCCAGGGGCTGACGACGAAAACGCCGCCAGAACTCATGCCACGGGGTACGCACCTGGTCCGGTTTCAGCCCAGGCATGGCGTTTAAAATCGCCGCTCGACGCCAGTTTAACAATCGCATCCTTACTTGTACCTGATAGCGGGGTTAATGGCGGCGTACAGCACATCCACCACTAAATTGATAAGAATAAACTCCAGCGAGAAGAGCAGAACTTCCGCCTGGATAACCGGGTAATCGCGCATATCAACGGAGTCCACCAGCAGACGCCCGAGGCCGGGCCAGTTGAACACTTTTTCGACGACAATCGAGCCGCCAAGCAAAAAGCCGAACTGTAGCCCCATCATGGTGATCACCGGGATCAGCGCATTGCGCAGGCCATGCTTGAGTATGACCCATTTTTCGCTGAGCCCTTTGGCGCGCGCGGTACGCATGTAGTCTTCATTGAGCACATCGACAAAGGACGCGCGAGTAAAGCGCGCCATTACCGCGGCCACGGCGGCCCCCAGCGTTATCGACGGCAAAATATAGTGCCGCCAGCTATCGGCCCCGACCGTCGGCAACCAGCCCAACTCCACGGAGAAGACCTGCATCAGCAGCATGCCCAGCGCAAAAGCCGGAAAGGAGATCCCGGTCACCGCCAGCGCCATGCCGAGCCTGTCCGGCCAGCGGTTGCGCCATACCGCGGCGGCAATCCCCGCCACCAGGCCAAACAGCATCGCCCAGGTCATACTGGCGATGGTCAACCAGAACGTCGGGAAAAAGCGGCTGGCGATCTCTTCCACTACCGGACGGCGGGAAGCCATCGAGATACCGAAATCACCCTGTAGCACATTAACAATGTAGTGCCCGAACTGGATATAGAGCGGCCTGTCGAGACCTAACTGCTGGCGTACCAGTCCAATCACCTGCTCATCGGCCTCCGGCCCGGCGATCAACCGTGCCGGGTCGCCCGGTAAGAGGTGAACAAATAAAAACACCAGCACCGCCACGATCAGTAGCGTCGGGATAAGACCCAGAAGGCGTTTCAAAACATAATTCAGCATCGTCTCTTCCGTCACTCCCCTCTCGCGAAGAGAGGGGACATGCGCTCTTATTTCAGGTCGGCCTCGTCAAAGCTAAAGCCGGTGTCCGGCATGATGTAGAACCCTGTCAGGTTCTTGTTGTGAGCGGAAACCAGCTTCTCCACCACCAGCGGCACCCAGGGGGACTCTTTCCAGATGATATCCTGCGCATCCTTGTAGAGCCTGGTTTTTTCCTCATTATTGGTGGTTTTCAGCGCGTCGGCCAGGTCTTTATCCACCTGCGGGTTGCTGTAGAACGCCGTGTTGAAGAGGGTTGGCGGCCAGTTCTGCGAGGCGAACAGCGGCGACAACGCCCAGTCGGCTTCCCCGGTCGACGCCGACCAGCCCGTGTAGAACATCCTCACGCCGCTCTCTTTCTGCCCTTTCGCTTCCACTTCCGCCGCACGCTGTCCGGCATCCATCGCCGTCACCTGCGCTTTGATACCCACCTGCGCCAGTTGCTGCTGGGTAAACTGCAGCACTTTTTGCGCGGTACTGTGGTTATGCGATGACCACAGCGTGGTGCTGAACCCGTTTGGATAGCCAGCCTCTTTCAACAGTTCGCGGGCTTTTGCCGGATCGTAAGGCCACGGCTGATAGGTTTGCGCATTCGCCAGTGACGGTGGAACAATGCCGGTTGCCGGTGTTGCATACCCGGCAAACGCCACTTTCACCAGCGCCTGACGGTTAATGGCGTAGTTGATGGCTTCACGTACTTTCGGGTTGTCGAACGGCTTTTGCGTTACGTTCATGCTGATGTAGCGCTGCATGATCGAGGGGCTGGCCACCAGCTCCAGTTTGCTGTTTTTCTGCAGCACCGCCGCCTGCTCATAGGGAATCGGGAAAGCGAACTGCGCTTCGCCCGTCTGCAACATCGCCGCTCGGGTATTATTGTCGACCACCGGACGCCAGGTGATGGTGTCCAGTTTCGGCAGCCCTTTTTGCCAGTATCCGGCGAATTTCTTCACCTTCACAAAGTCGGTCTGGTTCCAGGTGTCCAGTTCATAAGGACCTGTCCCCACCGGGTGAAAACCAATGTCCTTACCGTATTTTTCCAGCGCGGCAGGCGAGATCATCGCCGTCGCCGGGTGGGCCAGGATATTGATAAAGGCCGAGAACGGCTGTTTCAGGGTGATTTTGACCGTTGTCGCATCCACCGCATCGGTTTTGGCGATGTTTTTATAGAGGTTGTAGCGCTTGAGCGCATTTTCCGGATTACTCGCGCGATCGAGGTTCGCCTTCACCGCCTGGGCGTTAAAGTCGGTTCCATCCTGGAATTTCACCCCCTGACGCAGCTTGATGGTGTACACCAGCCCGTCATCCGACACCGTATAGCTTTCGGCGAGCACATTATGCAGCTTCATGTCTTTATCAAGGCCAAACAGCCCCTGATAGAATGACTTAGCGACGGCCTGCGACAATGTATCATTGGCATTGTAGGGGTCGAGAGTGGTGAAATTTGACGCCACTGCGACCACAACATCTTTGGCAGCCAGTGCTGGCGCGGCGCTCAGCGCGATGGCAACTGCGAACGCAATCTGCCATTTACGTGGTAAAGGTTGTGTCATGTTGTTCTCCTGAGTGTCCCTGCCTGTTTCTGTCAAAAACGTGATTGTGTGCTGCCCGGTGTCGAACGGGCGACGAAATGACCCGGGCCGATGTTATGTAACTGCACACGCTGTACCGTCTCGCCGCGTTTATGGATGTTGCTGGGGATTTCATCCGACAACAACACCCGTTGCGCCCTCGGGTGAGACGGGTCGGCCACCGGAACGGCGGCCATAAGTTTACGGGTGTAAGGGTGCTGCGGGTTCTCAAACACGGCGCGACGTGGGCCAATTTCCACAATCTGACCGAGATACATCACCGCCACACGGTGGCTGATTCGCTCCACAACCGCCATGTCATGAGAGATAAACAGAAACGCAATCCCCATCTCCCGTTGTAAATCGAGTAATAAATTAATGATTTGCGCACGGATCGAGACATCCAGTGCCGAAACCGATTCGTCTGCCACCACCACGCGCGGGTTTAAGGCCAGCGCTCTGGCAATACAGATACGCTGGCGCTGACCGCCGGAAAACTCATGGGGATAACGCCACGCATGTTCCGGTTTCAGCCCGACACGTTCCAGTAACCACAGCACGCGCCGCTGGGCATCTTCTTCATTCATTACGCCATGCACCCGCAGCGGCTCCATGATGGAATAGCCCACGGTCTGCCGGGGGTCGAGGGAGGCGTAGGGATCCTGAAAAATAAACTGAATGTCCCGACGCAGTGGCTGCAACTTACTGTCGGGAAGCGTATCGATACGCTCGCCTTTAAAGGTAATCACCCCGCTCTGGCTTTCCACCAGCCGCAGCAGCGCCCGCCCGGTAGTCGACTTGCCGCAGCCGGACTCCCCCACCAGCGATAACGTTTCGCCGGGCCACAGGTCGAAGCTCACCCCTTCCACCGCATGCACTTCTCGGGTGACGCGATTTAACACCCCGCTGCGCAGCGGGAAGCGCGCCACCAGGTCGCGAACCTGCAGAATCGGCTCGCCCGCCACCACGGTGTCCTGCTCGGTTTCCGGCTCCTGATTTTCAGGATGTTGTAACGAAACCAGCGGAAAACGACGCGGCAGATCGCTGCCGTTCATCGCGCCAAGGCGCGGCACCGCCGCCAGCAATGCTTTCGTGTAAATATGCTGCGGTGCGCTAAAAATCTGTTCTACGGTGCCCGTTTCCACCGCTTCGCCCTGATACATAACCAGCACGCGGTCGGCAATATCCGCCACAACACCCATATCGTGGGTTATAAAAATCACCCCCATCGCCATCTCTTTTTGCAGCACGGCGATAAGTTGCAGAATCTGCGCCTGGATAGTGACATCCAGCGCCGTGGTCGGCTCATCGGCAATCAGCACCGCCGGACGGCAGGAGAGCGCCATCGCAATCATCACCCGCTGGCGCATACCGCCGGAAAGCTGATGCGGATAACGAGACAAAATGGCCTGTGATTCAGGGATGCGCACCAGGTCCAGCATTCGCCGGGCTTCCGCTATCGCCTCTTCTTTGCCCAGCCCCTGATGCAGACGGATGGATTCGGCAATTTGCTCACCCACCGGAAAGACCGGATTCAGTGAGGTCATAGGCTCCTGAAAAATCATGGCAATGTCGGCCCCACGCACGCCGCGCAGGCGAGAGGCGTTGAGCGTCGCCAGATCGACACGCTCCCGGTTACGGCGCAACAGCCGCATATGATCGCAACTCACCTCGCCGCCGGATTGTTCCAGCAGGCGCAGTAGCGACATGGCGGTGACCGACTTACCGGACCCCGATTCCCCGACAATCGCCAGCGTTTCACCGCGTTTGAGGGTAAACGACAGGTTACGCACCGCCTGGGTGAGCTGTTTGTCATGGCGAAACGCGACATTCAGATTGCTGACATCCAGCACCACATCGGCGTCTGTTTCATACCCGTGCGACACCCTACTCTCCTTATTCACGATAAATCCCTACACTTGGCGCATCTCCGGCATAGCCCCAGGCGCGATACATCCCTTCACTGTTAAAAGGCAGTGCAATGTTACCTTCACGATCGACGGCAATCAGGCCGCCGCTACCGCCCAGCGCAGGCAGTTTTTCCATTACCACCGCCTCACAGGCTTCGTGCAGGCTTAAACCGCCGTAATCCATTAACGCGGCGATATCATAGGCAGCCAGCGCGCGGATAAATACTTCCCCGGTTCCGGTGCAGGAGACCGCCACGCTGGCGTTGTTGGCATAACATCCCGCGCCGGGCAGCGGACTGTCCCCTACCCGACCCGGTAATTTATTGGTCATTCCGCCTGTCGAAGTCGCCGCCGCCAGGTTTCCCTGCTTATCCAGCGCCACCGCACCGACGGTGCCCATTTTTTTCGTTTCATCCAGCGGCGCACCGCTATGATCCAGCACGGTCTGCCCCTCGGCACGGGCGGCAAGAAGCTGCTCGTAACGCTCCGGCGTCGAGAAAAGCTCGGGAGACACCGGCTCCATCCCTTCGGCAAAGGCGAAGTTCTCCGCCCCTTCCCCCACCAGCAACACATGGGGGCTGCGCTCCATCACCAGACGCGCCGCCAGCACCGGGTTACGTAAGCGGCTTACACCGGCGACGGCCCCCGCGCGCAGCGAATACCCGTCCATCACGCAGGCATCCAGCTCATGGGTTTCATCGCGGGTAAAAACAGAACCAATGCCCGCGTTAAACAGCGGACACTCTTCGAGTAAGCGCACGGCCTCGGTCACCACGTCCAGCGCGCTTTCACCAGCATTGAGCATCTTCTGGCCGGTTTCGACAATGGCCGATAGTGCGGCAATGTACTGCCGTTCTTTTTCCGGGCTCAGTTGCGCGCGGGAGATGGCCCCTGCGCCACCGTGAATTGCAATTACCGCTTTGGTCATTTTTTTATCGCCCGGTCAGGATAGCTTGCTGCTTTTTCTATAAATATCATTATCGTCGTCACAGCTTCATACAATTTTTGAATATAGAAAGTCGATCCTGCGATGTAAAGCAGGCATCTCACTATGGCACTTGAGGAGTATATGCAGCCAGGCCTCATTTTCTGCCATAATGGCCCCTTTCACGCGTGGTGCTGGAGTAAATTATGGAATATACCGCAGGCTTGATCCCGCTGGATTCAGCCCTGGCGCAAATGCTGTCCCGCGTTTCGCCACTCACCGAGAGCGAAACCCTACCGTTGCTGAGCTGCTTTGGTCGCGTTGTGGCGCAGGATGTGATTTCACCGCTGAATGTGCCGGGCTTTGACAATGCCGCCATGGACGGTTATGCCGTACGCCTTGCCGATATCGAAAAAGGTGAACCGCTGCCGGTTGCCGGAAAAGCGTTCGCCGGACAGCCCTTTCACGGCGAGTGGCCTACAGGCACCTGCGTGCGCATCATGACCGGTGCCCCTGTCCCGGCTGGCTGCGAAGCCGTAGTGATGCAAGAAGAGACTGAGCAAACCGACGCGGGCGTGCGCTTTACCGGTAAGGTTAAAGCCGGGCAAAACATCCGCCTGTTGGGTGAAGATATTCGCGCGGGCGCCGCCGTGTTCAGCGCCGGGAAGAAACTGACCGCCGCCGAACTCCCGGTGCTCGCCTCGCTGGGCATTGCCGAAGTGCCAGTCGTCCGTAAAATCCGCGTGGCGCTCTTTTCCACCGGCGATGAGCTGCAACTGCCTGGTCAGCCGCTGGCGGACGGACAAATCTACGATACCAATCGCCTGACGGTTCACCTGATGCTGGAACAACTGGGCTGTGAGGTCATCAACCTTGGTATCGTGCGTGACGATCCGGCCACACTGCGCGAAACTTTTATCACGGCAGACCAGCAGGCCGATGTGGTGATCAGCTCCGGCGGCGTGTCGGTGGGGGAAGCGGATTACACCAAAACTATCCTGGATGAGCTGGGTGAAATCACCTTCTGGAAGCTTGCTATCAAACCTGGCAAACCGTTCGCCTTCGGCCATCTCAAGAATAGTTGGTTCTGTGGCTTACCCGGTAACCCGGTCTCTGCCGCGCTGACCTTCTACCAGTTAGTACTGCCGCTGCTGGCGAAGCTGAGCGGTAATACTGCCAGCCCACTGCCGCTACGCCTGCGCGCCCGCGCGGCAACCCGCCTTAAGAAAACACCGGGTCGCCTTGATTTCCAGCGCGGCATCCTCAGCCGTGATAGCGACGGAGAGCTGATTGTCAGCACCACCGGCCCGCAAGGTTCACATATTTTCAGCTCCTTTAGTCAGGGCAACTGCTTTGTGGTGCTGGAGCGTGAGCGCGGTCATGTGGAAGCCGGTGAATGGGTCGAGGTTGAAACCTTTAACCATCTCTTCGGAGGCTAAGATGGCAGACGAGTTGAGCGATGAGGAGATGCTGCGCTATAACCGGCAGATTATTCTGCGCGGCTTCGATTTTGATGGCCAGGAGCGGTTAAAAGCATCACGCGTGCTGGTGGTGGGATTAGGCGGTCTTGGCTGCGCAGCCGCACAATATCTGGCTGCGGCGGGGGTTGGTCAGATGACGCTGCTGGATTTCGATACCGTGGCGCTCTCCAATCTCCAGCGCCAGACGTTGCACAGCGACGCGACAATTGGCGAGCCAAAGGTGGAATCCGCCAAAGCTGCCCTGGCGCGAATAAATCCGCATGTTCAGCTCGACACCCTTAACGCCCTGCTGGATGAAAGCGCCCTGTCGGCGCAGATTGCCGCCCACGATCTGGTGCTGGATTGCACCGATAATGTCGCCATTCGCAATCAGCTCAACGCCGGGTGTTTTGCGCAGAGTATTCCGCTGGTCTCCGGTGCCGCCATTCGTATGGAGGGGCAAATCAGCGTCTTTACCTGGCGGGACGGCGAGCCCTGCTACCGCTGTCTGAGCCGTCTGTTTGGTGAAAACGCGCTGACCTGTGTCGAAGCAGGCGTGATGGCGCCGCTGGTGGGGGTGATGGGTTCATTACAGGCGCTGGAAGCGATTAAAGTGCTGACGCACTTTGGCGTGCCCGCCGCCGGAAAAATCGTAATGTATGACGCGATGACCTGCCAGTTTCGGGAAATGAAGTTGATGCGCAACCCCCAGTGTGAGGTCTGCGGAGGTAAACAGCAAAAGGCAACGTAAGTTGCCTTTTTAGTGTTTGCTCTCTCTCCCGTGGGAGAGGGCCGGGGTGAGGGCATCAGACCGCACAGGGTAAATTGCCCGGTAGATGCTGTGAACGTCTTCAACCTTGTTAGCCACGACTGACTCGTTTTCCCGCATGACAACCATAGCGACATCTTTGACCCCCTGGCGCAGAGCATGCAGCGAGGGGGAGTGAGTCCCCGCTGAAATCGGTGAGAGGAAGACCCGATGATAAGGTCAGGCCGCCAGGGATGGCGGACTGAGGTTTGTCGAGACAGGCCGTCGAGTCAAACCGACAGCAGGCAGCGGGGCGGGAGGCGAACGCAGTGCGAAGCACCGATTTCTTTGCGGGGTTGCGGGGATTGTAAAGGGGAACGCGGTGTTCCCCTTTACCCGTTCACGTATTCGGGAGATTCCATTTCGCCATGAACATAAAGGGAACGGAACCCACCTCCCGAGCCGCATTTTCCCCCTCACCCTGGCCCTCTCCCCAAAAGAGGAGAGGGGACCGTTCGTGCTCGCATTTTGTGTGGGGTCCCTCCTCCCTACGATCGGGCACCGAACCCCTGGCCCGGCTCAGGCGCTTACGCCGCCATCCGGGAAAGGCATTGATGTGGAACCCTGTGTAGCCCGCACAGGGTTAAATCGATGTCCGGCCAAACGCCGCTTGCCAGTCCTGCTCAAACTTCGCGACAGCAGCCTCTACCGCGGGTGCGGCGATAAACTGTTGCGCCACATCCAGCGGCAGCGTAATCGACTCACAGCCTGCCAGCAGACACGCCAGCGCCTGGCGCGGTGTCTTAAAGCTGGCCGCCAGCACCTTCGCCCCTGGCGCATGCAGGCTCAACAAACGCTGTAAATCATTTACCGTCTGAACTCCGTCACCGCCCTGCGCATCCACGCGGTTCACATACGGCGCGACATACTCAGCCCCCGCGAGTGCGGATAACAGCCCCTGCCCGGCGCCGTATACCGCCGTGCCAAGCGTTGGAATGCCTTCCGCTTTCAGACATTTAATGGCTGCCAGCCCCTCCGCCGTCACCGGCACTTTCACCACCAGATCGGGAATAATGGCACGCAGCTTATGGGCATCCGCCACCATCCCCTCAGCGGTGTTCGCCATCACCTGGGCAAACAGGCGGCCTTTGCCATCCAGCGCGTCGTACAGTTGCGGCAGCAACACCTCAACAGGCGTTTTGCCTGCCGCCACAATACTCGGATTGGTGGTCACGCCCGCCAGCGGAAAAATGCGCGCCAGCCGTTTTACCGCCGCCACGTCTGATGTATCGAGATACAGTTCCATTCTTTCACCCTCAAAATGTGAGATTCAGCATGCTTTAAAACTAACACGCACCAACCTGCCCAAGAGTTGACCTTTATCAATATAACTTTCATTCGAAAGTAATTTAATCTTCATACGCAAGATGAGGGCAACCTATGATTTTCAATATTCAACGCTATTCCACCCATGATGGCCCCGGTATTCGCACCGTCGTCTTTCTAAAGGGCTGTTCATTAGGCTGCCGCTGGTGTCAGAACCCGGAGAGCCGCGCCCGCGATCGCGAAGTGCTGTTCGACGCCAGACTGTGCCTGGAAGGCTGCGATCTTTGCCAGCAGGTGGCCCCGAAAGCCATTAGCCGGGCGCTTAACGGCCTGCTTATTGCCCGTGACAATCTGACGGATAGCGACCTTAACGCCCTGACCGACTGCTGCCCGACGCAGGCACTGACCGTCTGCGGAGAAGATAAATCCGTCGATGACATCATGGCGACAGTGTTGCGTGATAAAGCCTTTTATACCCGCAGCGGCGGCGGTATTACCCTTTCCGGCGGCGAGCCGTTTATGCACCCGGAACTGGCTTTCTCCCTTTTTAAAGCCAGCCACGAGCAAGGGATCCACACTGCCGTTGAAACCTGCCTGCATGTGCCATGGCGCTACATTGAGCCCGCTCTGCCCTATGTGGATCTGTTTCTCGCCGACCTGAAACATGTGGATAGTGGTGCGTTTAAACAGTGGACCGACGGCAGCGCCAGACGCGTGCTGGACAACCTGAAACGACTGGCACAAGCCGGTAAGCAGATGACCATTCGCGTGCCGTTGATTCCCGGCTTCAATGCCGATGAAAAATCCATTGCCGATATTACCAATTTTGCCGCCGACGAACTGAACGTCCGCGAGATCCACTTTTTGCCCTATCACACGCTGGGCATGAATAAATACACCTTACTCAGTCAACCCTACACCGCCCCTGACAAGCCGCTTGATGCACCGGCGTTACTGGCATTCGCCCAGAACTACGCCTGCGAGAAAGGGCTGACAGCGATATTACGAGGATAATCTCATGACGACTTTACAACTCTCGACCCTGACCGATCGTATTAAGGCGCATAAGAACGCACTGGTGCACATTGTAAAACCTCCGGTGTGTACCGAGCGTGCGCAGCACTACACCGAGATGTATCAGCAGCACATGGATAAGCCCATTCCGGTACGCCGCGCGCTGGCGCTGGCCCATCATCTGGCGGAGCGTACCATCTGGATCAAGCACGACGAGCTGATCATCGGCAACCAGGCAAGCGAAGTGCGCGCCGCGCCGATCTTCCCGGAATATACCGTCAGTTGGATTGAAAAAGAGATCGATGACCTGGCAGATCGTCCAGGGGCTGGCTTTGCGGTAAGTGAAGAAAATAAACAGGTGCTGCACGCCATTTGTCCGTGGTGGCGTGGCCAGACCGTGCAGGATCGCTGCTACGGTATGTTTACCGATGAGCAAAAAGCGCTGCTGGAAACCGGCATCATCAAGGCCGAAGGCAATATGACGTCGGGCGATGCGCATCTGGCGGTGAATTTCCCGCTACTGCTGGAAAAAGGGCTGGACGGCCTGCGCCATAAAGTGGATGAACGCCGTTCACGTATTAACCTTACCGTTCTGGAAGATTTGCACGGTGAGCAGTTCCTGAAAGCGATTGATATCGTGCTGGATGCCGTCAGCCTGCACATTGAGCGTTTCGCCAACCTCGCCCGTCAAATGGCCCGTGCAGAAACCCGTACCAGCCGCCGCGATGAACTGCTGGCGATGGCGGAAAACTGCGATGTAATAGCCCATGAGCAGCCGAAAACCTTCTGGCAGGCACTGCAACTGTGCTACTTCATTCAGTTGATCCTGCAAATCGAATCCAACGGCCATTCTGTCTCCTTTGGCCGTATGGATCAGTATCTGTATCCGTACTATCGCCGCGATGTGGAGCTGGACCAGTCGCTTTCCCGCGAGCAGGCCATTGAAATGCTGCACGGCTGCTGGCTGAAATTGCTGGAAGTGAACAAAATCCGCTCCGGCTCGCACTCCAAAGCCTCAGCGGGCAGCCCGCTGTATCAGAACGTCACCATTGGCGGTCAGAAACTGGTCAACAATGCGCCGATGGATGCCGTGAACCCGCTTTCGTATGCGATTCTGGAATCCTGTGGCCGCCTGCGTTCAACCCAGCCGAACCTCAGCGTGCGCTACCACGCGGGCATGAGTAACGACTTCCTCGACGCCTGCGTACAGGTGATCCGCTGCGGCTTTGGGATGCCGGCGTTTAACAACGATGAAATCGTGATCCCTGAGTTTATTAAGCTTGGCGTCGAACCACAGGATGCGTATGACTATGCGGCGATTGGCTGTATTGAAACCGCCGTCGGTGGCAAATGGGGGTATCGCTGCACCGGGATGAGTTTTATCAACTTTGCCCGCGTGATGCTGGCAGCGCTGGAAGGCGGTCGCGATGCCACCAGCGGCAAAGTGTTCCTGCCGCAGGAGCATGCGTTGTCGAAAGGCAACTTCACCCACTTCGACGAGGTGATGGCCGACTGGGATACGCAGATTCGCTACTACACCCGGAAATCGATTGAGATTGAGTATGTTGTCGACACCATGCTCGAAGAGAATGTCCACGATATTCTCTGTTCCGCGCTGGTGGATGACTGTATCGAGCGGGCGAAAAGCATTAAACAGGGTGGCGCGAAATATGACTGGGTGTCTGGCCTGCAAGTGGGCATCGCCAACCTCGGCAATAGCCTGGCGGCGGTGAAAAAACTGGTCTTCGAACAGGGGGCTATCGGGCAACAGCAGCTTGCGGAGGCGCTGGCCGCTGATTTCGATGGGCTGACGCATGAGCAGTTGCGCCAGCGTTTGATCAACAACGCGCCGAAGTATGGCAATGATGATGATAGCGTGGATGCGCTGCTGGTACGTGCTTACCAGACCTATATCGATGAACTGAAAAATTACCATAATCCACGTTTCGGACGCGGCCCGATTGGCGGCAACTATTATGCGGGGACATCGTCTATTTCCGCCAACGTGCCATTTGGTGCGGCAACCATGGCGACACCGGATGGACGTAAAGCCAAAACGCCGCTCGCCGAAGGGGCCAGCCCGGCATCGGGCACTGACCATCTCGGCCCGACGGCGGTGATCGGTTCAGTGGGGAAACTGCCGACAGCGGCGATCCTCGGTGGCGTGTTGCTTAATCAGAAGCTGAACCCGTCAACGCTTGAGAATGACAGTGACAGGCAGAAACTGATGTTGCTGTTGCGCACGTTCTTTGAGGATCATAAAGGCTGGCATATTCAGTACAATATTGTGTCCCGTGAGACGTTGCTGGAAGCGAAGAAACATCCGGATCAATATCGCGACCTGGTGGTCCGTGTTGCAGGCTATTCCGCGTTCTTTACCGCCCTGTCACCGGATGCGCAGGATGATATTATCGCGCGTACTGAACATACGCTTTAACATCCCATCCCCGGCTGGCGCTTCGCTTAGCCGGGCTACCAGGCTCGACAGGTCCCCTCAGCCTTAAGGGAGAGGGGCAAACACCAAAAGCGGCAACCTCAGGTTGCCGCTTTGTTTTTACCGTGCTTTCGAATGAAATAAATTTGTGCTTCAGGTCACACTGTTATTACAATGTTACGAGTGGTACCCAGACCAGGAGCTTATGTATGACTGTAAAAGTTATCGTCACTGATATGGACGGAACTTTTCTTGACGACGCCAAACAATACGACCGCGATCGTTTTATGGCACAGTTTGCCCAACTCAGGCAGCGTGATATTGAATTTGTCGTCGCCAGCGGCAACCAGTATTACCAGCTCATCTCCTTTTTCCCGGAACTGAAAGATCAGATCTCTTTTGTCGCCGAAAATGGCGCGCTGGTCTTTGAACACGGTCAGCAACTGTTTCACGGTGAACTTACCCGTCATGAAGCCCAGGTCGTTATCGGCGAGTTACTGAAGGACAAAGCGCTGAATTTCGTCGCCTGTGGGCTGGAAAGCGCCTGGGTCAGCGAAAACGCGCCGGATAGCTTTATCGACCTGATGGCAAAGCACTATCATCGTCTGCAACGCATCAGCGACTACCACCAGATTAACGATACCCTGTTCAAATTCTCGCTCAATTTACCGGACAGTGACATCCCGCAACTCATTGATAAATTGCATGTTTCGCTGGATGGCATCATGA
Source organism: Phytobacter sp. RSE-02 (assembly GCF_040578655.1). NCBI lineage: Bacteria > Pseudomonadati > Pseudomonadota > Gammaproteobacteria > Enterobacterales > Enterobacteriaceae > Phytobacter > Phytobacter sp. RSE-02. Next base: position 618,464 of record NZ_JBEULY010000003.1, read on the forward strand.
AGCCTGTGACCAGCGGCTTTGGTTTTGTCGACCTGATCATTCCCGGTCTGCATAAAGCCAACGGCATTACCCGTCTGCTGAAACGCTGGCAGTTGTCGCCGCAAGAGTGTGTGACGATTGGCGATAGCGGCAACGACGCCGAAATGTTGCGCATGACGGCGTTTTCGTTCGCCATGGGTAACGCCAGCGACGCTATCAAAGCCATTGCCCGTCATCGCACCGATGACAACAACCACCAGGGCGCGCTGAATGTGATTCAGGCGGTACTGGACGGTGCCCCCCCGTTCCAGTGATTTCCTGGCCGGAGTCGTCGCTCCGGCCTTTCCCCTTCTCTCTTTCCCTGCCCTTCTTTCAGCTTTGTGCTCTGCATCAAGTTTTTAAACTTGCATTAACTTATTTTTAACTTAAATTATCACTTGTAAGCTTAATTACTTTCGAATGAAAGATTGCGAGGCCATTATGACGTTCACCAGCGAAACTTTACCCGTCGACCATAAAGCGGCTATCCGGCAAATGAAGCAGGAATTGCGCCAGCAAATCGGTGACGTGAAAGCCGTATTCAATCAACTCCACGCGCGGATTAGCCAGCGCGTCGCAGAGATCAACGCGTTAAAGGCGCAGGGCGAGGATGTCTGGCCGGTGATCCCCTTTGAAGCGGTAAAACAGGGGCGGGTAAGCGAGCAACAGCGTGCGCTGATTAAACAACGCGGCTGTGCGGTGATCAAAGGGCATTTCCCCCGCGAGCGGGCGCTCGGCTGGGACCGCGACATGATGGCCTATCTTGAGCAAAACCACTTTGATGATGTCTACAAAGGGCCAGGCGATAACTTCTTTGGATCTCTCGATGCCTCTCGCCCGGAAATTTACCCTATCTACTGGTCGCAGTCACAAATGCAGGCACGCCAGAGCGACGAAATGGCTGCCGTGCAGTCGTTTCTCAACCGCCTGTGGCGCTTTGAAAGCGAAGGGACAACGTGGTTTGATCCGGATGTCAGCGTGATTTACCCGGACCGTATTCGTCGCCGTCCGCCGGGAACGACGTCAAAAGGTTTAGGTGCCCATACCGATTCCGGCGCCCTGGAACGCTGGCTGCTTCCGGCGTATCAACGGGTCTTTGCCAACGTCTTTAACGGCAAACTGGACGAATACGATCCGTGGGATGCCGCGCATCGTACCGAGGTGGAAGAGTACACCGTCGAGAACACCACCAAATGTTCGGTGTTCCGTACCTTTCAGGGCTGGACGGCGCTCTCCGATATGATCCCAGGCCAGGGGTTATTGCATGTCGTGCCGATCCCGGAGGCAATGGCCTATATTCTGCTACGCCCACTGCTGGATGATGTGCCGGAAGATGAGTTGTGCGGTGTGGCTCCGGGTAAGGTGCTTCCTATTTCTGAGAAATGGCACCCACTCCTGATAGAGGCGTTAACCTCCATCCCGGCGCTGGAAGCGGGCGACTCCGTCTGGTGGCATTGCGATGTGATTCACTCCGTCGCCCCGGTAAACGATCAGCAGGGCTGGGGTAACGTGATGTATATCCCCGCAGCCCCCCTGTGCGAGAAAAACCTCGCCTGGGCGCGTAAAGCAAAAGTCGCGCTGGAAAATGGCGTATCGCCAGGTGATTTTCCACGCGAAGATTATGAAGCAAACTGGGAGGGACGCTTCACGCTGGCCGATTTAAACGCCTATGGGAAACGGGCGCTGGGCATAGACTAAACGTCATACAGCCCTTCTCGCTCCACGGCGGTACGTCGTTGTCCCGGACGTATCCGCCGTACCGACTCCCTCACCACCAGCATGCCATTAATCAGCAGCGAGCCAATTGCCGCCTGCGGGCGAATCAGCCGCTGCTGCAACATGTGAACGGCCTCAGTACCGAGCTCATCGCGCGGCACATGAACCGCCGTCAGCGGCACATCCTGAATAGCCGCCAGGTTGAAGGCATCAATGCTCATCACCGAGACATCCTGCGGAACGCGTAAGCCGCGTTGTTGCAGCGCCCGTACGGTCCCTTCCGCCATAAAATCTCCCCCGACTAAAAACGCGGTCGGCGGGTTTTTATGTGCGGGACTGTCGAGCCACTCTGCAACCCGCTGCTGGGCTTCTCTTGCGCTAAAACTGGGAACAGTGATCAGATCGCGCTTACTCTGAAACCGCAGATTTCGCTGTTGCCAGGCTTCTTTAATGCCCGCCAGCCGCAAATCCATGGTATAGCGGCGCAGACACATCACGACCACCATATCGCGATGGCCGGAGTCAAACAGATAGTCAGCGGCAAACTCACCGATTGCCCGGTGATCCGGGGCCACCGTTGGCAGGCGCATCCGCTTATCGCGACAGTTAATCAGTACGCAAGGTTTAGCAAAATCCGCGGCCAGTTCGTGAATATGCGGATCGTCAATCCCCAACAAAATTGCCGCCTGGGTTTCCGGCTCATTCATTCGTGTAATAAATACATTAGCATCGCTATCCAGCTCCTCCAGCGGGCAGTAACGCAGCCGCACCTCATGAAAATCCAGCGCCTTACTGATGCTTTGAATCACGCGGTAATAAAAGATATCGGAGCGCTCATCGAACGCCCGCTGTGGTGCGAAGATCACCAGGTTATTGAGCAGCAACCTCCCGGCTGCAATCCCCTCCATTACCCCTAAATCACGCGCACATTCCAGTACCAGGCGTCTGGCCGTTTCGCTGGTATTGGCCTTACCCGCCAGCACGCGGGAAACGGTGCTGGTCGACAGGTTGGTGCGCCGGGCGATTTCAGTGATTTTTAGCTTTTTATCCATTTTGTGATCTTGCTCCGTTTCCGCGATGGGAAAATTTTCATGAAACACAGGCCTCATGAATACTGACCTGGAAAGCATAATGCCCTTTTCTTTGGCGAATTGATGAGAATCTTTGCACAAAATCCACTATGGCTGACCTTTTTTCTCCCCTAACGTAAAGATGTCGTACAACTTCCATACTAGTTGTCGGCGTATTTCAGGCTGAAGCAGAAAAAAATCCCCATGCGGTCCAGATCGGTATAACAAATTTCGAATGGCCCGCAACGACTTCCCTACAGAACGGTGCGTGGAGAAAAAAATGAGCCAGGGAATCAACAATAATGAAGTGGTGGCAAGCAAAAGCCGCCGGATAGTCAAAAACTTACGCTGGTGGGTGCTGGTCCTGTTTTTACTGGGCGTCACGGTGAACTACATCACCCGTAACTCACTCGGCATTCTTGCCCCCGAACTAAAAACCAGTATGGGCATTACGACCGAGCAGTACTCATGGATTGTGGGCGCTTTTCAGTTAGCCTATACCGTTTTCCAGCCATTATGCGGTTGGTTGATTGACGTGATCGGCCTGAAAGTGGGCTTTATGGTCTGTGCCATCATCTGGGCGCTGGCCTGTATTTTCCACGCCGGGGCGAGCAGTTGGTTGCAACTGGCTATTTTGCGTTTCACGATGGGGGCATCCGAAGCGGCCGCCACGCCAGCGAATGCCAAAACCCTGGGCGAGTGGTTCCCGAAATCTGAGCGCCCGGTTGCCGCAGGTTGGGCTGGCGTTGGTTTCTCGATTGGCGCCATGCTGGCACCGCCAATTATCTATTTTGCCCATGCCTCTTTTGGCTGGCAGGGCGCGTTTATGTTTACCGGTGTTCTGGCGCTGGTGTGGGTGCTGCTGTGGTGGGCGTTTTACTATAACCCGGAAAAACACCCGAACCTGAGCAAAGAGGAACTGGCCTATATCAAGCAGGACAACGAGGCGCCTGCGGTCAAACTGCCCTTCTTTTCCGCGCTGAAAACCGTCGCCAAAAACAAACGCTTTTACGGTATCGCCATCCCGGCATTTATGGCGGAACCCGCCTGGGCCGTGCTGAGCTTTTGGGTACCCCTGTATCTGGCGAAAGAGCATGGGATGGACCTTAAGCAAATCGCCATGTTTGCCTGGCTCCCCTTCCTTGCCGCCGATCTGGGCAGCGTGGCAAGCGGCTACCTCACCAAACTGTATACCCGCTGGTTCGGCTGCTCTCGGGTGAACTCGGTGGTGGCAAGCTCCGTCACCGGTGCGTTTCTGATGATCTCGCTGGGCATCGTCGCAATGACCCGCGATCCCTATATCACTATCGTGCTGATCTCGATTGGCGGTTTCGGCCACCAGATCATCTCCTGCATGCTGAGCGCGCTGGTGGTGGAATCCTTTGATAAGGGCCAGATGGCTACCGTTAACGGTATGCGCGGCTCGGCGGCATGGATCGCCAGCTTCCTCTTCTCTCTGCTGATTGGCGTTACCGCTGACAAAATAGGTTTCAATCCGCTGTTTATCGCAATGGGCTTTTTTGATCTGATTGGGGCCATTTTCCTGGTGTCATTTATTGCTGAACGTCGCGCGAAACGCGTCTGATAATGGATGTCTGATATGAAAACGTTGAAAAACTGGACCTTACAAAAACAGGCGGCTCACCATATTGAACTGTTGGTGGATGGGCAGCATACGCTGTGCCTGTATGTGCTGGAAAAAACGCTGTTCCGCGTGCTGTTAAAACGTAAAGGTGAGCTGGCGCTGGACAGAACCTGGAGTATTGCCCCCACGCAGGATGTGCCATGGGAAGGCCGTCATCGTGAAGATATCAGCGGCTTTACCTGCCCGGACTGGAGGCTTGAGCAACACGATCAGCAGTTGGTTCTCGCCACCGAAGCGTTACGGGTCACCGTGCACCAGCCGCTGTGGCTGGAATGGCACTATCGTAATGAGGCCGGGGAGTGGCAATGGCTGGCAGGCGATCGTCCTACCAGCGCCTATCAACTCAATGCCCATAGCGACGGTGTGGCGCATTATCTGAGCCGTAAAAAAGATGAGCGGTTTTATGGTCTGGGCGAGAAAGCAGGTAATTTGCAGCGTAACGGCAAACGTTATGAAATGCGCAATCTGGACGCGATGGGCTATAACGCGGTCAGTACCGATCCTCTCTACAAACATATTCCGTTTACCCTCACCCGCCGGGACGACATCAGCTACGGTCTGTTTTATGACAACCTGAGCAGTTGCTGGCTGGACTTGGGTAATGAAATCGATAATTACCATACCGCCTATCGCCGCTGGCAGGCCGAAGCGGGCGATATCGATTACTACCTGTTTACCGGCGCACGGGCGCTGGATGTCACCAAAGCGTTTGTCCGCCTGACCGGGAAAACCCTGTTTGGGCCGAAGTGGAGTCTGGGCTACAGCGGATCCACTATGCATTACACCGATGCGCCGGATGCGCAAAACCAGCTAATGAACTTTATTCGCCTGTGTTCTGAGCATGCGATTCCCTGCGATTCGTTCCAGCTCTCTTCGGGCTATACCTCCATTAATGGTAAGCGCTACGTCTTTAACTGGAACTACGACAAGGTGCCGCAGCCAAAAGTCATGAGCCAGGCCTTCCACGATGCGGGCCTGAAACTGGCCGCCAATATCAAGCCGTGCCTGCTGCAGGACCATCCACGCTATAACGAAGTGGCAGAGAAAAGGCTGTTTATTCGCGATTCAGAAAAGGATGCGCCAGAACGTTCGAGTTTCTGGGACGATGAAGGGTCGCACCTCGACTTTACGAATCCGCAGACCGTCAAATGGTGGCAGCAAGGCGTGACCACGCAACTGCTGGAGATGGGCATCGACTCAACGTGGAATGATAACAACGAGTTTGAAGTGTGGGATGGCGAAGCCCGCTGCTACGGTTTTGGCCGCGAGATTGCCATCAAACATATTCGCCCGGTGATGCCGCTGCTGATGATGCGCGCCTCGCTGGAAGCACAGCAACGATTCGCCCCGGATAAACGTCCGTACCTGATCTCCCGCTCTGGCTGCGCCGGGATGCAGCGCTACGTACAAACCTGGAGCGGTGATAACCGGACCAACTGGGATACGCTGCGCTTTAACACGCGAATGGGGCTCGGGATGAGTCTGTCCGGACTGTATAACGTGGGGCACGATGTGGGCGGCTTCTCCGGGGATAAACCGGATGCTGAACTGTTTGTTCGCTGGGTACAAAACGGCGTGATGCACCCTCGTTTCACCATCCATTCATGGAATGACGATCATACGGTGAATGAGCCGTGGATGTATCCGGGGGTGACGCCGGCCATTCGCAGCGCCATCGAACTGCGTTACCGTCTGTTGCCCTATTTTTATACCCTGTTGTGGCAGGCGCATGCGGATGATGAACCGATGCTGCGCCCGACTTTCCTCGATCACGAGCATGACACGCAGACGTTTGAAGAGTGCGACGATTTCCTGCTGGGCCGCGATATTCTGGTGGCCAGCGTGGTCGAAGAAGGCCAGCGCGAACGCCGTGTCTGGCTGCCTGCGAACGAGACCGGCTGGTATGATTTTTACACTCACGAGTGGTTCTGCGGCGGGCAGTGGATTGTGCGCGACGCGCCGCTGGAAAAACTGCCATTGCTGATCCGCGCCGGGGCGGGATTGCCGCTCAGCGCGCGAATCAGGCATGTTAGCGCAACGGCGGATGATACCCGTGAGCTGAAACTGTTTCCGGTGAAAGGAACGGGGCGCTCAGACGGGTTGTTGTTTGAAGATGACGGTGAGAGCTGGGGTTATCAGAACGGGAATGCCCTGTGGCTGGAATGGACAATGGCCTGCGACGCGGACTCTATCAATCTGACGATCGCCGCAACCGGTGATTACCGTCCGGCATGGCCGTCGCTTAAGGTATCGTTACCGGCAGGCGAAGGACGTAAGCTTCTGATCAACGGCGAAGCGCGGAGCGAGTGGGTACTGTAATCCCCTCACCCGGCCCTCTCCCAAAAGGGAGAGGGTGAATACCGCTTCGGGCAAATAATTAACCCGCAAGGCTTTCGTTATCTGCCTGTAGCTGTTTTAGCTCATCCCGCGCGTGCACTGCGTAAAGGTACTGCGCAATTCGCTCTGCAACCTCCGCGCCGTCCAGCTTCTGTTTGCCGTTTTCATCACTCTGAATAAGTTTGCCGGCCAGTAAAATGGTCACGGCACGCTTGCCTGGGTCAAAGCGAATAGTGCGCATAAAGCGTTTGGTCGTGATATCGGGTTCATACCCGTCGCGAAGATAGAGCTCTACCGTCACCGTTTCCGATGACTGGCGAACGAGCAAGGAGTCAATGTTATGTAGCGGCAATGGGCTCGCAATAAAACAACTGGTAATACTCTCCTCGTTTAAGGAGAAGAGCGGATGCGCAGCCTGTTTTATCTGCTTATATCCGGCGAGGATCAGCAGCAATCCGGGGAAAAGCAGGATACAGCCAAGAAGCGGGAAAAAGGGCTCGCTATGGGATAAAGATAAAAAGAGCATCGCCAGCCCCCCCAAACCAAACAGACCACCTAATACGAGCGAAAACCACGCCCCAGCCTTATTCCCCCAAAAATCGAGCGTCGTCTGAGACTGCTGTACATAGGACTCAAGCGCCTCCCGATATGCGGCTTTTTGTTGGTGAATTTCGGCTTCAACCTTTTGCGCCAGCGGCAGGCATAACTTCGCAATATCGTTAAACATTGCGCAGAACATCAGCCATCCGTCTTGCGTAACCGGACGAGCCGCGCGCTCAAAAAGAGTGGGATGCAGTGCGACGCCGAGATTCTCAATGCGTGCCCGTGTAGCAGGATGGCTGTCCATGGGATGCTCAAGCGCCATCTCCAGCCCCGCCTCTACTTTTAACGGCTGGCCGTTTTGCTGTTCGGCGATAAGGTTTTCAACCCAGCCAACCAGAGAAACGTCACCGCTCGCCGCCGCATCTGCATTTTTATCCACATACTCGCTCAGGGCAGTAATGCGTAGCAATGCGCTGGACAGGGCGGGCGCAGATGCCGCACGCGCGCCTGCTTCATCAGCCGCATATTCACGAATGCGGCTCCAGTGGCTCACGGTTTCATGAAAACGGTCAAGAAACCACGCCCCCATATCCAGTGACGGGATAAGCACAACCTTGTCCACCCACGAGCCAACCTGCGCCCCATTCGCTATCTCATGCAGGCTGGTTATCATGCCAGCGTAGAGCGGCGCGAAACGCAGGCTGTATTGGGTATCATTGCCGGTGAAGTGCCCCAGTTCATGGCCGATGACCGCCGCAATTTCTTCTTTATCCATCAGCGCGGCGTAACCCAGGGGCAGGTACAGTGTATTCCCGGTCAGGCGCGTCCCCTGTTCCAGTTGAATAGCGTTAGCCGTGACGTAAAAGCAGTCAAAATAACCGATAACAATATTGTCCGGTACGATAAGCGCGGCGCGCTGCGCCAACGTTTCGACCCATGACCAAAGTGCAGGCGCATCGTGGCGCAGAACATTCACACCGTAAATATGTGAATCATCCTGCTGGAAAATAGCGAAACATTTTTTGATAGAGAGAATGCCTTTAAACAGCATCCAGAGAATACTCAAAAGCGTAAACAGGGCGATTAGGACTATTTTTATTCCCCCGCCGTTCAATCGAAAATTATCGGTAAACCATGCTATTTCCGACAGCGCTATACAGACTATCGCCAGCCCACAAAATACCATTTCCCCTACCATTAAAAATGGCAACAGTCGTCGGCAACGGGTAAATTTCGCAATTAATATATCCTGCGACTTTCGGGAAGCGCGCGCGCTGAAATGACACAACGCCATAGCATAGCCAATTGTAACGGCTGCAAGGACAGCAAAGACAATACCCAGGCAAGTCATGCCGTAACGAAAAATAACGGTATTATCCTGGAAATAAAAAGCCAACTTCGCCAGGCCGCTCACCCGCGAATATTGCCATAAACCATAAATAAAAATAATGACTGGAATAATAAATGTTCTGCCAATATGCCTTTCCACGAAAAACGCTCCTTGTGTTTTGTGTTTATTGCAGACGTGCATCCCGCACGTTAAAAAAGTCTACCGTATTCTCTTAATAAGGAAATAGAACTAAAATTTGGTTTACACGGAATCAGAAAAAATAAAAACGCTTTCTTCCGGATGGAAGAAAGCGTAAAGAAATTATTCGATGCCTTTACTGCGCAGATAATCTTCGTAATTGCCCGTAAAGTCGATGACTTTCTCCGGCGTAATTTCGATGACGCGGGTCGCCAGCGAGCTCACAAATTCACGGTCGTGAGAGACGAAAATCAGCGTACCCTGATACATCTCCAGCGCCATGTTCAACGATTCGATAGATTCCATATCCAGGTGGTTGGTCGGTTCGTCCATCACCAGAATATTGGGTTTTTCCATCATTAGCTTGCCGAACAGCATGCGGCCTTTCTCACCACCGGACAGCACCTTCGCGGGCTTTTTGATGTCATCCTGGCTGAACAGCAGACGCCCCAGAATGCTGCGTACCGCTTGCTCATCATCGCCCTCTTGTTTCCACTGGCTCATCCAGTCAAACACGGTGAGGTCGTTTTCGAACTCGTATTCGTGGTCCTGCGCGTAATAACCAATCTGCGCATTTTCCGACCATTTCACGGTGCCCTTGTCCGCTTCCAGTTCACCCACCAGCGTTTTCAGCATGGTGGATTTACCCACGCCGTTCGCACCGAGGATCGCGAGCTTCTCACCCACTTCCAGCAGCAGGTTAACGCCTTTAAACAGCGGGCCTTCATCAAACCCTTTAGCGAGGGCTTCCACTTCCAGCGCGTTACGGAACAGTTTCTTGTCCTGCTCGAAACGGATGAACGGGTTCTGACGGCTGGAGGCTTTAACCTCTTCCAGTTTGATTTTATCAATCTGGCGCGCACGGGATGTAGCCTGGCGAGATTTAGACGCGTTGGCGCTAAAGCGGCTAACAAACGACTGCAGATCGGCAATTTGCGCTTTCTTCTTGGCGTTATCCGCCAGCAGACGTTCGCGCGCCTGGGTTGCCGCCGTCATATATTCGTCGTAGTTGCCCGGATAAACGCGCAGCTCGCCGTAATCCAGGTCAGCCATATGGGTGCAGACCATATTCAGGAAGTGACGGTCATGCGAAATGATGATCATGGTGCTGTTACGTTCGTTCAGCACCTGCTCCAGCCAGCGAATAGTATCGATGTCCAGGTTGTTCGTCGGTTCGTCGAGCAGCAGGATGTCCGGATTGGAAAACAGTGCCTGTGCCAACAGGACACGCAGTTTCCAGCCGGGAGCCACTTCGCTCATCGGACCGTAATGTTGCTCAACCGGGATCCCGACGCCGAGCAACAGTTCGCCTGCGCGCGCCTCGGCGGAATAACCGTCCATCTCGCCATATTGCGTTTCGAGATCGGCGACTTTGTACCCGTCCTCTTCGCTCATTTCGGCCAGACCGTAGATACGGTCACGCTCCTGCTTCACTTCCCACAGCTCACCATGACCCATGATCACGGTGTCGAGGACAGTGAACTCTTCGAAGGCGAACTGATCCTGACGCAGCTTACCGATGCGTTCATTCGGATCGAGGGAGACATTCCCCAGCGTCGGCTCTAAATCGCCGCCGAGGATTTTCATAAAGGTGGATTTACCGCTCCCGTTGGCGCCGATCAGGCCGTAACGGTTGCCGCCGCCAAATTTGACGGAAATGTTTTCAAACAGCGGCTTGCTGCCGAACTGCATGGTGACGTTGCTGGTGACTAACACGGAATTATCCTGAAATGTGTGACAAACACCCTATTATGCCACAATTCCGAATTAGATTCCTGCCCGGAAACGAAGGGCTAAAATGAAACCAACGGGAAAAAAGTGTGATTTCGTACACATCTCAATTCCCTGTGCGCGGGAATGCACATATAATGCGCTCCCATCTATTAGAAAGAACCATTAACCTAACGGCCTGTGGCACGAATCTCGCACACCATGAATATGAAATTAACAACGCTTTTAGCGGCGGCGTTTGCCGTCGTGGGCTTTTGCAAAACCGCGTCTGCTGTAACTTATCCTCTTCCGACCGATGGCAGCCGAGTGATCGGTCAAAACCAGGTCGTAACCATCCCAGAGAACAACAGCCAGCCGCTGGAGTACTTTGCCGCGCAATATCAGATGGGTCTTTCCAATATGCTGGAAGCGAACCCGGGTATTGATGCCTATCTGCCGAAAGGCGGTACGGTGATGAACGTGCCTCAGCAGCTTATTCTGCCGGATACCGTCCATGAAGGTATCGTTATCAACAGCGCCGAAATGCGTTTGTACTATTACCCGGCAGGGACCAAAACCGTTATCGTTCTGCCGATCGGTATCGGCCAGTTGGGTAAAGACACCCCGATTGCCTGGACCACTAAAGTAGAACGTAAGAAAGCCGGTCCAACCTGGACCCCGACGGCGAAAATGCACGCTGAATATGCCGCCGCAGGTCAACCGCTGCCGCCAGTCGTCCCGGCGGGTCCGGATAACCCGATGGGTCTGTACGCACTGTACATTGGTCGCCTGTATGCGATCCACGGGACCAACGCCAACTTCGGTATCGGTCTGCGCGTAAGCCACGGTTGTGTGCGTCTGCGTAACGACGACATCAAATTCCTGTTCGAAAACGTACCGGTCGGCACGCGCGTACAGTTTATTGATGAGCCGGTAAAAGCCACCACCGAGCCGGATGGCAGCCGCTACATCGAAGTACACAACCCGCTGTCCACCACCGAAGCGCAGTTCAACGGCGGCGAAATCGTGCCGATCGCGCTGACCAAGAGTGTACAGAGCGTTACCAGCCAGTCTGACGTTGACCAGAACATCGTAGACCAGGCAATTCAGAACCGCTCCGGTATGCCGGTTCGTGTGAACTGATCCTTGCGCAAGCATGAAAAAAGCGGGTTTAAAACCCGCTTTTTTTATCCGTTATTCACCACAATGATGCCGCCATGATCGTAGCGGTAACGGCAATGGGCATACTCCAGCGGCGTGCCATCCTCCAGATAAATCACCTGCTCCACTTCCAGCACCGGGTCCGTCTCGTCACAGTTCAGATATTCACGGTCCTCAACGCCAGGTTTCAGCGCGCGCACGATACGATAAGAACCCATAATCTTGAGCGCCAGATCGTCCTGCACATAGCGAAACACCGAACTTTCAAGATGTCCACGGTTAAGCCCTGGCACCAGGTTTACCGGCATCAGGGTAAATTCCAGAGACACCGGCTCCCCTTCCAGCAGGCGAAGACGATTAAAGTCGTAGACCGGCTCGTCGGGCCCCAGCAGTAGCGAGTCCTGCTCTTTTTCCGTCGGGAAACGCAGCTCGAATTTGATGATTTTACTGGTGACCTGGCCAACGTTTTCCCAGGTCTTGGTCGCCCCGTAATAGTCGCTGCCCGGTAAATCCCAGCGGGAGAGTTGCATAAAATTCTTGCGTACAAAGGTGCCCAATCCTTTGCGGGTATAGACCAGCCCTTCGACAATCAACTGACGCATCGCCTGCTGGATGGTCATGCGGCTGGTATTGAATTCCGCCGCAAGGGCAAACTGATCGGGCAATGGCTCATTGGACGAGTACTGCTGACTCAGGATCCGTTGTTTAATTTCGCGCGCAATAGAAATGTATTTCGACGCCATTGCCTTTCCTTCTTGTTATTCAGCTATCCCATTGTTTCTTAAGGCCACTCTCTCGGCTATTTTGAGGAAAGGCAGGTAGAAGAATACACCAAAGATGATGATTATCAACTGAACCACCACCGCCCGCCAGTCTCCCGCGGTCGCCAGCCAGGCGCTTAAAATGGGTGGTGTCGTCCACGGGATCATCACCACACAACGCGACATCCACCCCAGCGTGGTACACAGCCAGGCAAAGTAAATGCCGATGGCGGGCAGCAAAACAAAGGGGATCATTAGCGGCAGGTTAAAGACAATCGGCAGACCGAAGATAACCGGTTCGTTTATATTAAACAGCCCCGGCGAAATCGACAGCCGCGCCACCTGTTTCGCCGATTTCTGACGCGAGAAAATGAATATGGCCAGCAACAGGGAAATCGTACTACCCGTCCCGCCAATCATGCCGAAGGTCGGCACAAAGATATTATTGATGATATGTGGAATCGGCTGACCATTGGCAAAGGCCAGCATATTCTCATTGGTGTTGATAAGCAGGAACGGTTCCAGAATCACCCCATTTACCACCGATTGATGAATCCCCAGGGTAAACAGGAAGTTGCCAAAGCTATAAATAAAAATGGTTCCTGGCAGGCTGGTGTTAATCAGCCGCAGCGGTTGCTGGATAAGCGTAGTGATCAGATGAATTAAATCGGTATGCAGCACATTAGCCAGTACGGCGGCGATCACCGCGAACGTCGACAGAGTGATAATGGTCGGAATCAGAGCGGAAAAGGATTTACCCACCGCCGGTGGTACATTTTCACCCAGTGAAATATTCAGCTTTTCGATGCTGGCGATGCGGATAAACAACTCCGTCGACAGCAAACCGATAATCACCCCGGCGAAAATACCGGTGGAGCCGATATTAGCAAAAGAGAGCATCTGGCTGACGGTAACGGTCGCTTTCGCCCCATCCGGCACCACCTCCAGATGCATCGGCATCATCATAATGTAGCTGGAGAGCGCGATAACCACCGCCGAAACCGGGTTATCAAAGTTGCGATTGCGCGCCAGCGACCAGGCTGTCATGGGGGCAATCAATAGTGCTGCAATGTTCAACGTACCGTTGATGACCGCTTCCCCCCAGACCTTGAAGCGCACTAACGTCTCGCCTTCCAGAATCCACGGGAACACCACGTTATTGACCAGAACCGCCAGGCCGGCAAGGATAAAGATCGGCATCACGGCGGCAAAGGCGTCTCTTAAGGAACGCAGATGAACCTGGTTGGCCAGGCGGGCGGAAAAATCGACGAACTTATCCACAAAAGACTGCATGTTCGCTGTTGTTTTTGTTTCAGGCATCATGGTCTCCCTTCGTTCGGCATCAAACGGTACGCTGCTGTTTACAGTTCGCGGCCGTTGCTGTGTATCACCTGTTTTAACCAGGCATAGCTCCGTTTCGGCACGCGTTTTAGATCTTTAAGGTCATGGTTTTCGCGATTGACGTAGACCACGCCATAACGCTTACGCATATCACCCTGTGAGCTGAGAATGTCGATAAGCCCCCAGCCGAGATAGCCCACCACCTGCGCGCCATCTTCAAACATGGCGTCTTTCATCGCCTGCAGGTGATCACGGTGATAGGCAATGCGGTAATCGTCATTGACAGGGTTCACACCGTCCCAGGTTTCAATCACGCCGATACCGTTTTCAATGGGGAAAACCGGCAAGCGCCAGTCGTTGTAGTAGCGGGTGATAATGGCGCGAAAACCGAGGGGGTCGATTTGCCAGTTCCATTCGGTAGCGTGCAGATACGGATTAGGCACATCGCCCTGTTGCAGGTAATAGTTCACCGGTGCGTCTGGTGCGATCGCGTCGCTGTTAAGCGCCTTGCTGGCGTAATAGCTAAACGCCATATAGTCGCTTTTCACACAGGCAATGAGCGCTAAATCCTCAGCACGATAGATATCGCTAAAGCCTTCGCGCTCAACCACCGCCATCACCGCCGGGCTGTAGCCCTGGCCGGCAAACACCCGAAGGAGATTCTGGTTGAGAAACTCGTCGTATTGCTGGGCACAAAAGACATCGCGCGGTTTACAGGTTGCCGGATAGACAAGCTGATGGGCCAGCATACCGCCCATTAGTTTGCCGGGTTTGGTCTCATGCAGGTACTGGGTTAGCTGTACGTGGGCCATCATCACGTGATGCTGAATTTGATACAGCTCGCGCAACGTTTTGTCGCCGCGCAGATAGCCACTGACCCGAAACGCTTCCGGCATATGGTAGATATTCTGCTCGTTGAACGTCAGCCACCAGGTTACGCGATCGCCAAAGCAGTCGATCATCTTCTGCCCATAACGAACAAACGCGTCCAGCACGTGACGATCGGTAAAACCATTGTATTTTTCCGCCAGCGCCAGCGGCATATCGAAGTGGTACAGGCAGATCATAGGTTCGATGCCGCGAGCGAGCAGATCGTTGATAAAGCGATCGTAGAAGGCGATACCTTCCTCGTTGAACGCGCCGTCACCGTCCGGGCAGACACGGCTCCAGGATATCTGAAAGCGGTAGCAATTCATGCCCAAATCGCGCATGTAATCAAAATCTTCCTGATACCGATGGTAGGAATCGGTCGCGACTTTCCAGTCGGAAGCAAACTCGCTGGCTTCGCGAATGTCGTAAACCGATGGCCCTTTTCCACCTTCATTCCATGCCCCTTCGGTCTGCATACTGGAAACGGAATTTCCCCATAAAAAGCCTGGCGGCAACGTTTTACTCATCTGGACATCTCCCTCATCTTATGACTAGTCATTTCGTGTATATGAATAGTCATATAGTCAAAGGTGAAAAGTCAGGCAAAACGAAAGGATCGTTTTTGTGAGCGGGATTGAGAAATTAGGTGGAAGAAAAATCCCCGGTCAGCGACATGCCGCCGGGGAAAAATCAAAATGCGGGGTTACTTGTGGGCTAACTGGTTACGACGATATTCACCCTGGCGTTCGAGCATCCAGCCGGGGTATTCGCGTGGCAACGCACTCACTGCATCAAGCTGGCGCAGCTCCTCTTCCGTTAAGCGAATATGAGTCGCGGCGATATTGTCCTCAAGCTGATCCGGGCGTTTAGCGCCGATGATCACGCTGCTTACTACCGGCTGGTGAAGTAGCCAGGCCAGCGCTATCTGTGCGACAGAAACACCTTTTGCCTCGGCGATTACGCGCATCACGTCGATGCAGTCAAACGCGCGGTCTTTGTTCACCGGCGGGAAGTCAAACTCCAGACGACGACTGCCCTCTTCGCCCTTGCCATCGCGGCTGTATTTACCGCTAAGCAGGCCGCCCGCCAGCGGGCTCCAGACCATCAGGCCGACATTTTCGCTTTGCAACATCGGCGCCAGTTCACGCTCCAGGTCACGCCCGGCGATAGTGTAATAGGCCTGCAAGGACGCGAAACGCGCCAGCCCGAGCCGTTCAGATATGCCCAGTGCTTTGGCAATCTGCCACGCCGCCCAGTTGGATACGCCGATATAGCGGACATGCCCATGTTGTACAAGATTATCCAACGCGTAGAGCATCTCTTCCATGGGCGTCGCCGGGTCAAAGCCGTGCAACTGATAGAGATCGATATGATCGAGCTGCATCCGTTTCAGGCTCTCTTTCACGCTGCCAATAATGTGATAGCGGGAACTGCCGCGCGAGTTCACCCCCGCCGTGCCGGTTTCGCCGAACACTTTGGTCGCCACCACCACATTTTCACGCGGCACCTTGAGGTTTTTCAGTGCCTGACCGGTGATTTGCTCGGAGCGACCTTCGGAATAGACGTTAGCGGTATCGATAAAGTTGATGCCTGCGTCCAGCGCGCTGCCGACCAGCTTGTCCGCCTGCGCCTGATCCAGTTGCCCAATTTTGCCCCACATGCCGCCTTCACCACCGAAGGTCATGGTGCCGAGGCACAGTTCAGAAACAAACAGACCGGTATTGCCGAGTTTTTGATAACGCATTTGGCGTCTCCTCACACTGTTGGTTGACGCAGATAGTTATACGCAATACGGCGTGCTGTGGAATGTGGCGATCCTGTCTGTTTCTTGCCCAATCCTCCAAACCTTATCCACGCGGGGCATCGCCAAAGACAGAATATTCCGGCAAACGCACCTGCTGATAAGGCTCCCAGCCGCCGCCAAGCGCTTTATACAGCGCCACTAAATCCAGACTGCTCTGCACCCGCGCCTGCGCACGCTGCTGCTCCGCCTGCGCCAGTTGACGTTGGGCATCAAGCACATCGATAAAGCTGGCAATACCTTGCCGATAACTGTCGCTGGCCAGCGTGAAGGCGTTATGCAGCGCATCAAGGGTTTTATCCAGACCGGCCTCGCGCTGCTGATCGGCGCGATAGCTGACCAGCGCATTTTCCACATCCCCCAGTGCTTCCAGAACTGTCTGGCGGTAATTGAGCACCGCCGCCCCCTGCTGCGCGCGGGCCAGTTTCACGCTGGAGACCAACCGCCCGCCCTGAAAGACAGGGATAGAAATCTGCGGGCCGAAACTGTAGAAATGGCTGCTCCAGTCGGTGAGCCAGTCGGTCTCACTGTTACGCAAGCCAAACTGCCCGCTCAGCGTCAGGCTCGGGAAAAGCTGCGCGACAGAGACGCCGATTTGCGCCGTCGCGGCGTGTAATGACGCCTCTGCCTCACGAATATCCGGGCGTCTGCGGGCAAGCGTCGACGGAATGCCGGTTGAGACCAGCGCAGGCAGCTTCGGCAATGGCTGCACATTCCTGAGTTCGCTATCCAGCGCACCTGGTGGTTTGCCGAGCAAAATCGCCAGCGCATTCATGGCCTGACGCTCCTGGGCCTGATACTGCGGTAGTTGCGCTTCCAGGCTACCCACCTGGGCCCGGGCATTTTCAACGTCCATTTGCGGCGACAGTCCACTACGCTGGCGGTTATCCGTCAGGGTATAGGTTTGCTGCGCCGTCTCGATTTGCGTCTGCAAAGTGGAGATAACGCTTTGCGCGCCGCGCAGTTGCAGCCACGCACGCGCCACTTCCGCCTCCAGCGACACCAGCGCATCGTTACGTTGTTCAATCGCCTGCTGCTGCTGCGCCTGCGCCCCTTCAACCTGACGGCGCACTTTACCCCACAGATCCAACTCCCACTGCGCGTCGAAACTGCCCTGATAGAGGTTCACCGGCTGCGTTAATGCCCCCAGCGCCCCGGCGATTTGCGGGTCAACATTATCCAGTTGGCCGTAAACATCGTGGGATTTCAGCTCCCCTTCCAGCCCCAGTTGCTGGCGCGTGGCTTTGACGCTGCCGTTGACCGCCGGTAAAAATGCGCCGCCAGCCTGATTAATCTGTTCACGCGCCCCAGCGATACGTAGCACCGTTTGTTGCAACGAGAGATTCCCGGCGATAGCACGCTCAATCAGGCTATTAAGTTGCGGTGACTGAAAGGTGGTCCACCAGCGCGGGTTAACCGCCTGCGACACGGTCTGCGAGGCCACGGTTTTATCGCCCGGATCGTTCCAGTGCGTTGGGGTTTGCGGCGACGGCTGCTGGTAATCCGGACCCACGCTACAGCCTGCCAGCCAAAGAGAGAGAAATGTCAGTGAAACACCACGCCTGGACATATTAATGTGCTCCTGCGCTGCCTTCGCTCTTAATCGGCGATAGCAGTAAACAAAAAGGAATCAATAACAGTGCGACAATACTGAGCAGTGTGAACACGTCGATATAGGCCAGAAAACGCGACTGCGCGATCATCGTTTTATACATCTGCCCCATCGCTGTATTCATCGGGTCACCCACCAGTGCAGTGAAATTGCGGATCGCCTGCGCTGATTCGCGCACCGCCAGTTGGAATTGTTCATTAAGCGGCGACATGTTATAGGCCAGATGTGCACTGTGCGCCTGCGACCGTTCGGTTATCGCCGCCGTGGAAAGCGAAATGCCCACCGATCCCGCGACATTGCGGAACATCGTGAACAGCGCGGCCGCATCGGCATTAAGCTGGCGAGGAATGGTAATAAAGGCAATGGTGGTCAGCGGTACAAACAGGAAGCCCAGACCTATCGATTGCGCGCTGCGAAATAGCATCAGGGTTTCAAAATCGATATCCGGCGTCAGCGTACGCGACCACCAGAACGAGGCCGCGAGGCAGAAAAAGCCAAAGGCGATAATCCAGCGCGTTTGCACGATGGGCATCAGTTTGAGCACCAGCGGGATAGTCAGCACAATAAGTACCGCGCCCGGTGACAGTACCAGCCCGGACCAGGTAGCGGTATAGCCCAGATCTTGCTGCGCCAGTTGTGGGATCACCACGGAGCTGCCATAGAGGATCATCGCCATACCCGCCATCAGCAGACTGGAGACAGCAAAGTTTTTATCGGCCATACAGCGCAAATCCACCACCGGCTTTTTGGCATATAGCAGCCAGTAAATCGCGCCGACAATGCCGACTGCCGTCAGTACGGCAAAAATGCGCGTAAAATCTGAGGCGAACCAGTCTTCATCTTCCCCACGGTCCAGCATCACCTGCAGGCAACCGAGTCCAAGGGCGATAAGGCCGATCCCCGGCCAGTCGATGGTCAATTTTTTGTCCGATTTACGCTCCCACGGCGGATCTTCCAGTAGCTGATAAATCGCGAGTACCGTGACAATACCGACCGGGATATTGATAAAAAAGACCCAGCGCCAGGAGTAGTTATCGGTGATCCAGCCGCCCAATGTTGGCCCCATTACGGGGGCAACAATGATGGCAATCGAAGAGAGGCCAAACGCTTTGCCGCGATCCTCAGGCTTGAAGTAATCCAGCAGCACCGACTGTTGCGTTGGCTGTAAGCCGCCGCCAAAAAAGCCCTGCAGCACGCGAAAAAGTATGATTTGCCACAGTTCCGTCGCGATACCGCACAAGAAGGAGCAAATCGTGAACATCACGATGCAAATCAGGAAAAACTGCTTGCGACCGAACACGCGGCTGAGAAACGCCGAAATGGGCAGCACGATACCATTGGCCACCAGATAACTGGTCAGTACCCAGGTGGATTCGTCGTAACTGGCGGAAAGCGAACCGGCAACATGCGGCAGTGCGACGTTAACGATGGTGGTATCGAGGATCTCCATAAAGACCGCCAGCGTCACCACCCAGGCGACGGCCCATGGGTTACTGGCCGGTCGCCAGTTTTCATGGCTAACGTCAGTCATTCCACGGTTACCTTCGGTTCAACTGACAGACCCAGCGGCAGCGGACGGTTCGTATCCAGCCCTTTATCAATGACGATTTTCACCGGTACGCGCTGGACGATTTTGACAAAGTTACCGGTAGCGTTCTCGGACGGGAAAGCAGAGAATTTCGAGCCGCTCCCCTGCTGAATACTGTCAACGTGCCCTTCCAGCTCCAGATCCGGCCAGGCATCGACCTTCACCGTCACTTTATTGCCCGGACGCATGCGTTCAAGCTGCGATTCTTTGAAATTCGCCGTCACCCAGATTTGCGGTGAGACCAGCGAAAACAGCGCCGTACCCGCCTGCACCAGGGTGCCGGTTTGCACATTACGTTTGGTGACAAACCCGTCGAACGGCGCACGGACCTCAGTCCAGGAGAGATTCAGCTCGGCGGTTTCAAGCTGTGCTTTCGCCTGATCCACCTGACGCTGACGGGCCTCGACATTGGTCTCCTGCTGGCGAATCTGCAACTGCACCTGATCCGCCACTTCCAGTTGCGCCTGCGCGCTCGCCAGTTGTGCCTGCGCGCTGCGTAACTGCGCATTGGCGCTGTCGATATTTTGTTGTGTCGTGGCGCGAGGATCGACACCGCGCTGGCGTTTATAGGCAGCCTGCGCGTTAGCTAAATCCGCCTGCGCCTTCAGCACCTGCGCCCGCGCTTCGTCGCGCTGGGCCGGGTACTGCACTTTTGACAAATCCAGTTGTGCCTGCGCCTGGTGGAGCTGCGCCGTCGCCAGCCCAAGTTGCGCCTGCGCCTGATCGCGCTGCGCCGTGGCGTCACGGGGATCAATCACCACCAGCAGATCGCCCTTTTTCACCTGCTGGTTATCTTTTACACGCAGTTCAGTGACGTAGCCCGCCACTTTCGGCGCAATGGTGACCGCATCGCCGTCGGTGAACGCATCGTCTGTCGTCTCTTCATTGCGGGTCAGTAACCACCACACCAGCGCGACGACAACCATCACAATCACCACAATGCCGAGGATGATGAGGGGCTTTTTACCGGGGCGTTTGCGGTTTTGCGTCTCTTCTGTTTGAGTTTCCTGCCCGTTCTCAGGGGCGGTTGAATGTTCTGCCATAGTACGCAACAGTCCTGTCAGTGAACGGCGTCACAGTTACGCCGTTCACTAAACTTAGGCGGTAGCTATACATTTGCCAGGATAAACTGACAAATCAGCACTATCTGACCAGGAATAGTCCGTAGCCAACCAGCGCGGCCCACAGCAGCATGGGAAGGGAATAAACATGGAAGCGCCACCAGATGCGACGGTCATTCGCCATACGCAGCGCAATCAGATTCGCCAGCGAGCCGGGCAACAGGCCAAATCCACCGACATTGACCGCCCAGGCCAGCAGGGTGTCTGGCGGCACATAATTGAGCAGCAAAATGGTCGCGGGCACATTACTGATAAACTGCGACAGACCAATCGCCGTCAGCCACAGACCGGACGGCGAAAGCTGGCTGGTACTGGCGAGCAAATGGTGCAATGCGGGCAACTGGATCAGCAAATGCACATCGATAAACATGGCGATAAACACCAGCAGCAACGTCCAGTCCACGCTTAGCACAACGCGCCTTGCGAGCAATAAGAAGCCCACGCCTACCACCACCAGTCCCCACAGCTCCTGCTTTAGCTCCAGCGCCGTAATAAAGACCAGGTAAAAGCCCAGGCAACTCCAGACCAGCCTGGGTTTCCAGTCCGGGTTTTTAACGCCGCTATGGTAGTTAAGCGTCTTACTGGAAAAACAGAACCAGCACAGCACCAGCAGCGTCACCATCATCGCCAGCGCCAGGGGTGTCATCTGCCAGATAAAGGCCGGGAATGACATCCCGGAACGTCCCCAAATCAGGATATTTTGCGGGTTGCCAATGGGGGTTAACAACGACCCCGCGTTCACCGCCAGCGCCTCAAAAATGATCAACCGATTGACCGGGATTTCGCACAGTTTTTTTAAGGTGATGGTAAGCGGCACCACAATAAACAGCGCCACGTCATTGGTCAGGAAGGTGGAAAGGAGTGCCGCCGCCAGGACCATAAACATGGCCAGTTGCCGCTCGGTACGAAAACGCCGCACCATACGACGCCCCAGCACATCAAAATAGCCGCTCAGCTCCACGCCCTTCGTCAGCAGCATCAAACCGCTGAGGGTAATAATGGTGTGCCAGTCAATGGCACCCGGCCAGGTGGCAGGCGCAAAAGGAACGGCAAAACAGAGACCCAGACCAATAACCAGCAGGAGGTGCAAAAAGCGATCGCGCAGTAACGCGCGAAAGAATGGAAGGTTCATTCAGACGGCAACCCTTGTTGCAAAGTGAACAGACGAAAACGCTCAAGCGTTTCTTCACTGACGTGGTGTTCCATTCCTTCCGCGTCACGGCGTGCAATCTCCGGGCTCACACCGAGCACCAGTAAAAAGCTTTCAACAATTTGATGGCGTTCGCGGCTGGCCTGGGCGAGTCTCTCCCCTTCCGGCGTTAAAAATACCCCGCGCCAGGGAATTTGCTCAATCAGCCCTACCGTCGCCAGCCGTTTTAACATTTTTGCTACCGTTGGCTGAGAGACGCCCAGCCGCGCGGCCATATCCACCTGGCGAGCTTCGCCCACTTCGCGGATTAAATCTGAAATCAATTCAACATAATCGTCGATCAGCTCGCGGCGATGCGCTTCACGCACCTGACGAAAGCCTTCCACATGCTCTTCAACATTTACCAGCGTCACTTTTTTTATTGTTTGCTTACCTGCGCGACGGTTCATTGTGCTTCCTCTGGGGGGTGACGCGATACCCGCATCATATAAGAGAAGGCACATTGTAAACCATAGGTGAACCAGCACAAAAAATTAACGTCTTAGCCATAGCTATAAAATATAGCCTGTGCTATATCTGTATGTAATACGTTCAACCGGGCATGGATGGTCGGGAGCGAACAAGTCAGTAAGGAGGTCAATATGAACGAATTTCAGAGGTGCATGAGCGTGTTTACTCACTCCCCGTTTAAAGTTCGTCTGCTGCTGCTGAACATGCTGTGTGATATCTTTCACGGCAAGCCACAGAAAGACGATAAAACTTCTCATTAATGCGGCGTCGCGGTACGCCGCTTCATTTTTCCGTCACATTCTCCCGTTATCATCGGATTGCCCGCACATAATTTTCACTTATTTGTTTGATTTGCAACCGCCCTCCCAAAACGACACGGTAGCAGGTGTTGACCTTCAGCACGGCTAACTTTATCTTTGCGCAGCCCTGCACAAATTGCGGCTCGCAGAAGCGGACCTCTTCCCCTCTCCACGCACTGTCCGGCAGGTTTTGACCCTTTCGCCAGGGTGAGCACATGGCGTTTTCGTGAAGTAATCTATGAGCATAATCCTTAAAGAATCCGTTGCCTTCCGCAGCCAGACGATCAATCCGTGGACAGGTTTCTACTTTCTCCAGTCAATGTTGATTAATTTTGCTCTTGGTTATGAATTTAGTGTCTTGTACGCCGTGGTCTTTACCTGTGCTCTGTGCGTACTGTGGCGGCATGCGCCCCGGGCGCAAAAAATTGTCATCGGTATTACCTCGCTTGTCGCCGCCAGCTATTTCCCGTTTGGCCAGGCCTATGGCGCACCGAACTTTAATACCCTGCTGGCCCTGCACTCGACCAATATGGAAGAGTCGACGGAAATTCTGACTATTTTCCCGTGGCACCACTACGCTATCGGCGCGTTTATCTTTGCGATGGGTATTGTGTCAATGCGTCGCCGGGTAACGCAGCCGTCAACCCCGTGGCTGAAATGGGATACGCTCGGCGTGGTATTTTGCGTTGCGTCCTATTTTATTGGCCCGGTACAAAACCACTTCCGCGGCTTTGAGTTCAGGCTCATTGATACCGGCGTTCCGGTGCTGCGCTTCGTGCGCGATGTGGCAGTGAACAACTACGAAGTGGTGAAAGAGCAGGAAAACATGGCGCAGCTCGCCAGCATGAAGGACACCTGGACCGTCCTTGGCGTCAAACCAAAGTATCACACCTATGTGGTGGTGATTGGCGAGAGTGTACGCCGTGACGCGGCGGGCGCCTTTGGCGGCCACTGGAACAACACGCCGTTCGAAAGCCAGGCCAATGGCACATTCTTTATGGATTACATCTCTGCCAGCGGCTCGACACAGAAATCGCTGGGCCTGACGCTCAACCGAGTGGTCGATGATAAGCCGCAGTATCAGGATAACTTTGTCACCCTCGCAAACCGCGCGGGCTTCCAGACCTGGTGGTTCTCCAATCAGGGGCAAATTGGCGAGTACGACACCGCCATTGCCAGTATCGCGAAACGCGCGGATGAAGTGCAGTTCCTGAAAAGCGGTGATTTCGAAGCGGATAAAAATACCCGTGATGACGATCTGCTTAAGCTGACTAATCAGGTACTGGCCACCAAACGCAACCAGCCGCAGTTAATTGTGCTGCATCTGATGGGCTCACACCCTTCCACCTGCGAGCGCTCCGGCGGTAAATACAGCGAGTTCGTCCAGTCAAAAGAGACCTCTTGCTACCTCTATTCCATCACCGCAACAGATGAACTGCTGGGTAAACTCTACTCCCAACTGGTCGCCACGAATGACAGTTTCTCAATGGTCTACTTCTCTGACCATGGTCTGACATTCAGAGAGCGTGGGACGGATGTGCAATATCTGGCGCATGACGACCTGTTTAAACAAAACTTCCAGGTGCCGTTTATGGTGCTGTCGAGCGATGATACAAAGCATCGGGAGATTAAAGCGCGCCGTTCCGCGAACGATTTCCTGAGCTTCTTCTCGCAGTGGACGGGGATTACCACACAAGAGATTAAAAATTCTTACCCCTTCATGTCCGAGCAAAAAGCCGGGCCAGTCTACATTACCAACTTTAAGTTACAGAAAATTGACTACGACCGCCTGGCGACCGATGTTTTCGATACACACCGCTAAGCGAATTTCCGAATAGCAGGCAAAAAAAATCCGCCCCTTGAGGCGGATTTTTTATTGCCAGCCGAATTAGAAACGGTAGCCGACGCCTGCGATCCAGGTGCCTACGTCAACGCTACGAATGCGAGACTGCTCGTAGGAGAAGTCCAGTGCAACGTTTTCCATCGGGTTGAACTGCAGACCCGCGCCGTAGGAGAAGCCGTAGTCGCTGGTATCGGAAACTTTAGCAGTGTCAACGGTCTGCTGGAATTTGCCGTAGCCAACACCTACAACACCGTAGATGCTTGCCCAGTCGTTCAGACGGTAAGCCGGACCTGCAGTGATACCGTAGTACTGGCCTTTGTTATAGACGCCATCTTCAGTGCGATCTTTTTCAGTGTACGTGAAGGAGCCAATAACACCCAGCGGGTTGTTGTCCTGCTCGTAGCGGTATTTCAGGTTGAAGCCGTTTGCTTTGTTCGCTACACCCTGAGCGTCGCTCTGTGCGTAACCACCGGTAACAGTGGAAGTAGCTGCAAAAGCGGAACCTGCGGATACCGCCAGAACAGCGGCCAGTGCTGAAAGACATGCAATTTTTTTCATAACCACCTCAAATGTGCTTCAAGTAAATCCTAAGTTTTAAATATATCAAAAATTGTTAAGAAACTCTTTGGGATAAACGATGTCTAATGGCCCATTTCATGTAACAGAACATTTCATAAGCTTACTAACTCTTTCATTAAACGGTCATTTTTCCGCAGGACATGCCATTATGAAACGTGTTACCCGGCATGTTCATCCAGATTATTCCTAATCGGACAGGTTAATTAACCATCAACTGTCATCTATTTTACGTATTTTTAGCCGCTGTTTTTCAACAAAGTCTCAACCAGCCGGGGCTATTTCAAGTAGACTGCAGGTTTTACCTTGATTGACATAATTTGACAGGAGAAAGGATGCCTGGGTCGTCTCGTAAGATACCGGTTTGGTTATCTGTAGTGGTGTTGCTCATTGCGATGTGTTCGATACAGGGGGGCGCATCACTGGCAAAATCGCTATTTCCGATAGTGGGCGCACCGGGAATGACCGCGCTCCGTCTGGCACTGGGTACGCTGATTCTGGTGGTTATCTTTAAACCCTGGCGTCTGCGTTTTACCCGCGAACAGCGCCTGCCCCTTCTGGCCTATGGTTTATCACTGGGGGCGATGAACTACATGTTTTATCTCTCTATTCAGACAATACCTCTGGGTATTGCGGTTGCGCTGGAGTTCGTCGGTCCCCTCTCCGTTGCCCTTTTTGGCTCCCGTCGCCCCATTGATTTTCTGTGGGTCATTCTGGCGGTGCTCGGTCTGTGGTATTTATTACCGCTTGGTGACAATGTTTCCCATGTCGATTTAACCGGCGCGGCATATGCGCTCGGCGCAGGCGCATGCTGGGCTGTATATATTATTTCTGGTCATAAGGCCGGGGAAGAACATGGCCCGGCAACCGTTGCACTGGGTTCATTAATAGCCGCGCTGGTTTTTGTACCTTTAGGAACTTTCCAGTCCGGCGCCCTATTATGGCAATGGTCTGTGCTGCCGCTGGGAATAGCGGTCGCAATATTATCGACCGCACTGCCTTATTCGCTGGAAATGATTGCCCTCACCCGGTTACCGACGCGCACCTTTGGGACACTGATGAGCATGGAACCCGCTCTGGCGGCAGTATCAGGCATGATCTTCTTGAGTGAAACACTTTCCCTTCAACAGGTTGCCGCGCTGATGTGCATTGTGATTGCCTCAATAGGCTCAACCATGACGCTACGCAGAGAAGTAAAAGTCGAGAAGGTGGAGATAAGATAATAATTATTATTCAGCATGGTTATCGTATCATGCTGAATAAGCATTCATGTCAATAAAACCTGTTTCATTGCGATAAATTGTCACACTTCAATATATATTCTTACATCCCAAGCCCACGTTTCCGATAATTTATACGCATCGCGAATGGCGAAATAATAATTATTATCCACCAATATAGATGTATGTTTACCGCTGCTATTGAACCGATAGGTATATCCAAAACAGCAATCAAAAATCTGGTGCTATACTTAGTTTCGATAATTACCTGGGACACAAACATCAAGAGGATATGAGATTATGAGTACCGCTAAACTGGTTAAAACGAAAGCGTCTAATCTGCTTTATACCCGTAACGATGTATCAGACAGCGATAAAAAAGCGACTATCGAGTTGCTCAATCGCCAGGTGATCCAGTTCATTGACCTGTCACTGATCACAAAACAGGCCCACTGGAATATGCGCGGTGCTAACTTCATCGCCGTCCATGAAATGCTCGACGGCTTCCGTACTGCCCTTGTTGATCACCTTGATACCATGGCAGAACGTGCCGTGCAGTTAGGTGGTGTCGCACTGGGCACAACGCAGGTCATTAACAGCAAAACGGCACTGAAAAGTTACCCGCTGGACATCCACAGCGTCCAGGATCACCTGAAAGAACTGGCTGACCGTTATGCCATCGTCGCGAACGATGTGCGTAAAGCCATCGACGAAGCAAAAGATGAAGATACCGCAGATATCTTTACCGCTGCTTCACGCGACCTGGATAAATTCCTGTGGTTTATCGAATCCAACATCGAATAAGCCCTGTCGCTAACATAAATACTTCAGATGACCCCTTTGCCGCCCCGGCAAAGGGGTTTGCACTTTTATGGTGCATCATTTTGTTCTTCCCCGCCCGAAAGACCGCCAGACTGTTATCATCACTTCACAAAATTGTTAAGAAAAGATTGTTAAATGGTGCATTCCTGCGCTAAATAATCGTGTTTTCTGTGCAGAAGTTAATGCGCACCAACGTGGAGCCCCAAAATGGTGCGTAATGCCACTTGCGCTTCGCTCAGGGCACAGATTCAGAAGATCGCCTCTTTACAAAACAACAGGTTGTAAACCTGGCATGATTTTTTCATACTGCGTACGTTCTCGCAGGGGATCGCCCCGTGGATATAAAAGGAAAAACTATGAAGTCTGTATTCAAACTTTCCCTGGCTACACTCGCTCTCGCGTTTGCTGTTTCTTCCCAGGCTGCAAACAAACTGGTTGTCGCAACCGACACCGCATTCGTTCCTTTCGAATTCAAGCAGGGTGACAAATACGTTGGTTTCGACGTTGATCTGTGGGCCGCTATCGCGAAAGAACTGAAACTGGATTACGAGTTAAAGCCGATGGATTTCAGCGGCATCATCCCGGCTCTGCAAACTAAAAACGTTGACCTGGCGCTGGCCGGTATCACCATCACCGAAGAACGTAAGAAAGCGGTTGAGTTCTCTGATGGCTACTACAAAAGCGGCCTGATGGTGATGGTTAAAGCCAATAACAACGACGTAAAAAGCGTAAAAGATCTCGACGGTAAAGTGGTTGCCGTGAAGAGCGGTACCGGTTCTGTTGATTACGCGAAAGCGAATATCAAAACCAAAGACCTGCGTCAGTTCCCGAACATCGACAACGCGTACATGGAACTGGGCACCAACCGTGCTGATGCGGTCCTGCACGATACCCCGAACATTCTCTATTTCATCAAAACCGCAGGTAACGGTCAGTTCAAAGCGGTAGGTGATTCACTGGAAGCACAGCAGTACGGTATCGCGTTCCCGAAAGGTAGCGACGAACTGCGTGAAAAAGTGAACGGCGCGCTGAAAACGCTGCGCGATAACGGTACTTACAACGAAATCTATAAAAAATGGTTCGGTACCGAGCCTAAATAATATTTTGTTCTGTGCGGTAGTGTTGCCCGGCAGCGCTAAGCTTACCGGGCCTACGTAAGCAGATTTATCACCCGTAGGCCGGGAAACCGGCACTATGGGTGTTTGTATATTTCCACCACGGTTTACAGGAATTCATCATGCAGTTTGACTGGAGTGCCATCTGGCCTGCCATTCCGCTTCTGATTGAAGGCGCAAAAATGACGCTTTGGATCTCGGTCCTCGGCTTAGTTGGCGGCTTAATTATTGGACTGGCGGCAGGTTTCGCACGCACCTTTGGCGGCTGGATCGCCAACCACATCGCACTCGTTTTTATTGAGATTATTCGCGGTACCCCGATTGTTGTTCAGGTGATGTTTATCTACTTCGCCCTGCCCATGGCATTCAACGATTTGCGTATCGACCCCTTTAGCGCCGCCGTTATCACCATCATGATTAACTCGGGCGCGTATATCGCGGAAATCACCCGCGGTGCGGTACTGTCCATTCATAAAGGTTTTCGTGAAGCAGGCCTGGCGCTGGGGCTGTCTAAGGGTGAAACCATCCGCCACGTTATCCTGCCACTGGCGCTACGTCGTATGCTGCCACCGCTGGGTAACCAGTGGATCATCAGCATTAAAGACACTTCTCTGTTTATTGTTATCGGCGTCGCCGAACTGACCCGTCAGGGCCAGGAGATCATCGCCGGCAACTTCCGCGCCCTGGAAATCTGGAGCGCCGTTGCGGTTGTTTATCTGATCATCACCCTGGTGCTGAGCTTTATTTTGCGTCGTCTTGAAAGAAGGATGAAAATCCTGTGATTGAATTTAAAAATGTCTCCAAGCACTTTGGTCAAACCCAGGTGCTGCATAACATTGACCTGAACATTACCCAGGGCGAAGTGGTGGTGATTATCGGGCCATCGGGCTCAGGTAAATCAACCCTGCTGCGCTGCATCAACAAGCTCGAAGAGATCACCAGCGGTGAGTTGATTGTTGATGGCCTGAAAGTGAACGATCCCAAAGTTGACGAGCGTCTGATCCGTCAGGAAGCCGGGATGGTGTTTCAGCAGTTTTATCTGTTCCCACACCTGACCGCGCTGGAAAACGTTATGTTTGGTCCGCTGCGCGTGCGCGGTGCGAAAAAAGACGAAGCCGAGAAACTGGCAAAAGAGCTGC
Organism: Phytobacter sp. RSE-02; assembly: GCF_040578655.1. Lineage (NCBI taxonomy): Bacteria > Pseudomonadati > Pseudomonadota > Gammaproteobacteria > Enterobacterales > Enterobacteriaceae > Phytobacter > Phytobacter sp. RSE-02. Next base: position 647,960 of record NZ_JBEULY010000003.1, read on the forward strand.
TGGCGAAAGTCGGCCTTGCCGAGCGTGCGCATCACTATCCGTCTGAATTGTCCGGCGGCCAACAGCAACGTGTGGCTATCGCCCGCGCGCTGGCGGTAAAACCAAAGATGATGCTGTTTGATGAACCGACCTCCGCACTCGACCCGGAGCTGCGCCATGAGGTGCTGAAAGTCATGCAGGATCTGGCCGAAGAAGGGATGACGATGGTTATCGTGACACACGAAATCGGTTTTGCCGAGAAAGTGGCCTCTCGTCTGATCTTCATTGATAAAGGTCGCATTGCCGAAGACGGCAATCCACAGACGCTTATCGAGAACCCGCCAAGCCCGCGCTTGCAGGAATTCTTGCAGCACGTCTCCTGAGTTGTCGCTACCCTCTTCCCGACGGGAAGAGGGTTATCTCCCCTTCTCCCCGGATTTATCTCATTTCCTTCGACGCATTTCCCGGCATCTATACTTATCATTTTGCTGGACTTTCTCGCCGGAGGCACCCATGCCGTGGATCCTGTTACTCATCAGTCTTATTTGGCTGCCCGCTCAGGCGGCTGGTATTCCCGGCGTCACAACCGGGGCCACGAGCACACAGCCCACCGCCGAAACCCCAACCCCCGATATTGAGCAGAAAAAAGCCGCCTATGCCGCGCTGGCTGATGTGCTGGATAACCAGCAATCACGCCAGGAGCTGATTGACCAACTGCGCAAAGTCGCAGCGACACCGCCACAGGAACCTGTTCCCGTCATTACGCCACCGCAAATCGTTGAGCAAAAAACGGTACTGGAGAACGTTACGGAAGTCAGCAGCCGCTATGGTGAAGAGTTCGCGTCGCGGTTTGCTCAACTCTATCGCAACATTACCGGCTCTCCGCATAAGGCCTTTAACCCGGAAACCTTTACCAGTGCCGCCGGACATTTTTTACTGCTCGCCATACTGGTGTTCGCCTTCTGGCTGCTGGTGCGCCTTGCCGTGATGCCGTTGTACCGCAAAATGGGCTACTGGGGACGTAATAAAAACCGTGAGCGCAATAACTGGTTACAACTTCCGGCGATGATTATCGGGGCGTTTATCGTTGACCTGCTGTTGCTGGCGCTAACGCTATTTGTCGGTCAGATACTTAGCGTCAATCTGAATAATGGAAACCGGACCATCGCTTTTCAGCAAAGCCTGTTTTTAAATGCTTTTGCTCTGATTGAATTCTTTAAAGCCATCCTGCGGCTTATCTTCTGTCCACGCATTCCGGAGCTGCGCCCATTTCGTATAGAGGACGACACCGCCCGCTACTGGCATTTGCGACTCAGCGCGCTGAGCAGCCTCATCGGCTACGGCTTGCTTGTCGCCGTGCCGATTATCTCCAATCAGGTGAATGTGCAGGTAGGCGCGCTGGCTAACGTGACCATCATGCTCTGTATTACCATCTGGGCGCTGTATCTGATCTTTCGCAATAAGCGCATTATCCAGCACAACCTGATCCATCTGGCGGACCATTCACTTGCCTTCTTTAGCCTGTTTATTCGCGCTTTCGCGCTTATCTGGCACTGGCTCGCCAGCGCTTACTTCATCGTGCTGTTCTTCTTCTCACTCTTTGATCCCGGCAACAGCCTGAAATTTATGATGGGAGCGTCATTGCACAGTGTGGCGATTTTAAGCATCGCGGCGTTTCTTTCCGGCATGCTGTCGCGCTGGATTAATAAGACCATCACCCTGTCACCGCAGGTGCAGCGTAACTACCCGGAACTGCAAAAGCGGCTTAACGGCTGGCTTTCTGCGTCGATGAAAGCGGCACGTATTCTCATTGTCTGCGCCACCGTACTGCTGTTGCTCAACGCCTGGGGCCTGTTCGATTTCTGGTACTGGCTGACCTATGGCGCAGGCGAAAAAGCGGTTGATATTATTATTCGCATTGCCCTGATTCTGTTTTTCTCTGCCGTGGGCTGGACGGTACTGGCAAGCATTATCGAAAACCGCCTCGCCTCCGATATTCACGGCAGGCCGCTTCCCAGCGCGCGTACCCGTACGCTGTTAACCCTGTTCCGTAACGCGCTGGCAGTGGTGATCAGCACCATCACGGTGATGATTGTGCTCTCGGAGATAGGCGTTAATATCGCGCCGCTGCTGGCGGGTGCCGGGGCTCTGGGTCTGGCGATCTCTTTCGGTTCGCAAACCCTGGTGAAAGATATTATTACCGGCATCTTTATTCAGTTTGAAAATGGGATGAACACCGGGGATCTCGTAACCATTGGCCCGCTCACCGGTACGGTTGAACGGATGTCGATCCGTTCCGTTGGCGTACGCCAGGATACCGGGGCGTACCATATTATTCCGTGGTCATCGATAACCACCTTTGCCAACTTCGTACGCGGGATCGGTTCGGTTGTCGCCAACTATGATGTGGATCGCCACGAAAACACGGAAAAAGCGAATCAGGCGTTGAAAGATGCGGTCGCAGAGTTGATGGAGATGGAGGATATTCGCGGGCTGATTATTGGCGAGCCGACATTTGCCGGGCTGGTCGGACTAACCAATACCGCGTTTACGCTGAGGGTGACATGCACCACGCTGCCGCTCAAACAGTGGACAGTGCGCTTTGCGCTGGACAGCATGGTGAAAAAACACTTCGATTTAGCCGATGTTCGCGCGCCGGTACAAACTTACCAGATACTGCCCATGCCGGGCAGTACCCCTGCGCCACAAGCGGTTAACGCGCCGCAGCCGCCTGTTGAGCCTGCGCCTTAAATCGGGTTTGCGCCCAGCGCTTGCGCTGGGCCTCATCCTGAAATGTCCAGGCGATAAAGCGGCTCTGCTTCTGCCCTTGTGACATCTCTTTTTTGACCACGTTAACGGCACCGGCCTGGGTCAGCGCGCGATATAGCGGCGGTAAATTATCACCACGAGAAACCAGCGAGGTAAACCAAAGAACCTGACGCGCGAACTGTTTGCTCTCATCAATCATCTTGCTGATAAACGCCACTTCCCCGCCTTCGCACCACAGCTCCTGCTGCTGGCCGCCGAAGTTGAGCGCCGCGTCATTATCAAGCCCAAGATTGCGGCGTTTACGCTCACTGCCCGCCTGCGCAGCCTGCGCGCTGTCATGAAAAGGTGGGTTACAGAGCGTGGCATCATACTGCTCATTTTTATGGATGATGCCCGCCAGGATCGCCGCCGGATCTTTTTGTCGACGTAAACGCACTGAACGGCTCAGGCCAGGATTGGCGTTGATAATCGCCTGTGCGCTGGCGAATGCGGCATTGTCGACTTCGCTGCCGGTGAAGCGCCAGCCATATTCATGGGCGCCAATCAGCGGATAGATACAGTTTGCCCCGGTGCCGATATCCAGCACGCTGGCCTGCGACGGAACAGCCCCGTCAGTGTCCTGGGCGAGCAAATCGGCAAGATGGTGAATATAGTCTGCGCGACCAGGAACGGGTGGGCAAAGAAAGCCCGGCGGAATATCCCACTCTTTTACGCCATAAAAGTGCGCCAGCAGCGCTTTGTTCAGCGCTTTCACGGCCAGGGGATCGGCAAAATTAACCGTCGGTTCGCCCGCCGGACTGGTAATCATAAATTCACGCAATGGGGGCATCGTGGCGCAAAGGGCGTCAAGATCGTAGCGGCTATTGTGACGGTTACGCGGGTGCAATCCCGGCTTCTGGGCTTTCATGGCTTTCTCCTGTTGGCAGCGGCGTAAGATACCCGTTGACGGCGGCAGGGTAAATAAGTGAGGCTAAAGAAACTCGCTTCCCAAAGGGACTCGCAATGTATTTTTACGAACCGTCTCAAGGCCATGGCCTGCCCCACGACCCGCTCAATGCGATTATCGGCCCGCGGCCTATCGGCTGGATCTCCTCGCTCGATGGTGAAGGACGACAGAATCTCGCCCCGTACAGCTTCTTTAACTGTTTCAATTACCGCCCGCCTATTATCGGCTTTGCCAGCAGCGGCTGGAAAGACAGCGTGCGCAATATTTGTGAAACCAAAGAGTTCGTCTGGAATCTGACGACCCGTGCGCTGGCGGAGCGTATGAACGAGACATCCGCCTCACTCCCGCACGGCGAAGATGAGTTCGCCTTTAGCGGCCTGACCCCGCTTGCCAGCCGCATTATTAAAACACCGCGTGTCGCAGAAAGTCCGGTGCATTTTGAGTGCCGCCTGTCTCAGTGCATTCAACTGACCAAAGCAAACGGTGAGGCGCTGGATAGCTGGCTGGTACTGGGTGAGGCGGTTGCCATTCATATTGATGAATCCCTGCTTGAAAATGGCATCTACCAGACGGCCAAAGCGCAGCCGATCCTGCGCGCGGGTGGCCCGACGGCCTATTACACCGTTACCGACGCGCAGCGTTTTGATATGCGTCGTCCGGATGATCGCTAAGGTATCAATGTGTGTCAGGTGGACACTGTTTCGTTCACCCACACTTCTGCGCCGAACACGTGAACATATTAAAGGGGACCACCGCGGCCCCCTTTAATATGTTCACGTTGCCCTGTACGGAAATCGGTGCGTTGCACTACGTTCGCCTCCCAACCTTCCGTCTGTGGTCGGTTTGACTCACGTGACTGGCCCCATCGCATTAAGCCCGCCGTCGTTTAGTCACAAAAAGCCGCTGTATACGTTTTTATTCACCCATCCATTGAAATGGCGAATATTTGCGCAAATAGTATACTGATATGTCCTTACTCACTGAGGAGAAAACACAATGGCATCCGGTTGGGCAAATGACGGAGCGGTACAGGATCAAATAGACAGCACTATTGAAGATGCTGTGGCGCGTGCGCGTCACGACTTGCCGAAAGGAGAAAGCCTTAAAGAGTGTGCAGAGTGCGGCGAACCGATTCCGGAAGCGCGTCGCAAAGCGATTCCCGGCGTTCGTTTCTGTCTGCAATGCCAGCAACAGAAAGATTTACATAACTCTACACATGCAGGATATAATCGCAGAGGATCGAAGGATAGCCAGCTTCGTTGACTGTTCTTTACCTCTCTCATCAGCGCAAGCGGTTGCTTTCTTGCGCACAAAATTCCGCAGATAAAGTAGCATTCTGTGCCAGAAAAAAATCCCGCGGCTGCCGAAACGGCAAAACACATAATTTACATCAATAAATCACAATAATTTCATTGACTTGGTGATTGTTCAATTTTTTAGAACAAGGTCGTCAATTCTCTTAGATTTTCTCTCTCGCAAAAAACCGTGATACTTATCACATCGACGGAACAACGTCTCCTTAACAGAATAACCTGCGAGATTATGACCATGAAAACCATCAAATATGCTGTAGCCGCTATCGCTCTTTCAACCCTTTCTTTCGGTGCTTTCGCTGCACAGGCCATCAGCCCGTCTCAGGCACAGAGCATGAATAAAGTCGGTGTAGTCTCTGCTGACGGCGCGACCACGCTGGACGGCCTTGAAGCACAACTGGCTGAGAAAGCAGCCGCCGCTGGCGCAACGGGTTACAGCATCACGTCCGCAAACAGCAATAATAAAATGAGCGGTACTGCGGTTATCTACAAATAAGAATGTTTTACCCCGTCGGCGACCCTCCGACGGACACTGCTCCAACCCTCATTGACCCTGTTGTTGTTACCCTTTTTGGCCCGTCCAGTGATGAGACGGGCTTTTTTTCGTTTGAACCACGCTTAAAAACTCGCGTCGATACGCGCTAATGCGCTCTCAAGCGACTCTGACTCGCCAGTTGCCACCAGGCAGCACGCCATTTCAATTTTTAACGACTGAGGGACAGGCTCACTTCCGGCCAGGCAGCGTTCAATCCATTTAGCCGTGGTTTCGGCATCTTTGGCCGCCGGCAGAACGACATCCGCCAGTTCATTCTGACGTTCATAGATAACGCGGCTCCCCTGCGCATCAATCAGATTGATTTGCGGGCAGCGTTGTGGATTGGCGTAAACCTCCCCTTCCGTTCCGTGCATCAACAAACCTCGCCCACCGATATCGCTAAAGAATTTCCCCACACGCGAGACGTATTCGGGATGCGACACGCTGGAGAGGCGCAGCGCGGCGTCTTTCTCAAACGGTGTGGCCAGTTTCGCCAGCGTATGGGCGCTGTTACGCACGCCCATTATCCAGCGCAACGCTAACTGTTTTTCCAGCGGCGGGCACAGCGCGCTCACCGGAATGTACACCGGCTGATGTCCATCGAGCCGTGCCTGGGCCTGACCCGCATGGTGCGTCGCCTCAATACCCAGCAGCGCGAAAATGGTTTCGCTGACTACCCGCGTCGGATCCTCGCTGACACCGTGGACCACCACCGGGAAACCCAGTTTGTGCAATAAAATAGCCAGCAGTGGCGTCAGGTTTGCCTGTTTACGCGCACCGTTGTAGCTTGGGATCACAATCGGCATCGGTTTCGCGACTGGCGGCGTAAGGCGCATCGTACGTTGCTGCATTGCCTCGTAAAAACCGAGCATTTCCGCTTCGCCTTCACCTTTAATACGCAGAGCTATCAGGATCCCCCCCAATTCCAGATCGGGTACATCACCCTCCAGCATCCGGGTGTAAAGCCCCCGGGCGGTATCAAAATCCAGATCGCGGGCATGATTTTTCCCCCGGCCAATCTCTTTAATGATTTTGCGGTAATCCATCAAAACTCCTTACAGGCTCACAATGTCAGCGGCGCTTACGGCGGCTTTGTTTCGGTTTCTTCACTATAACGTCTGGTACATCTGGTTGGGAAATAGGAAAAACCGGCAGCGCGTCCAGCAGACGTTTGCCGTAGCTTTTACTGAGCAGGCGGTTGTCATAAATGACCACTTCACCGTGACAACTGTGGCTACGTATTAAACGCCCCACCTGCTGAATCAGCGTAAAGGAGGCGCTGGGGAGACTTTGCACCTCGAAAGGGTATCGATTGAGGCTTTTAAGCCATTCGCCTTCGGTAATCACCACCGGGCTGTCGATAGGCGGGAAGGCAATTTTATGGATATGTACCTGGGTCAGGTAGTCACCTTTTAAATCAAGCCCTTCGGCGAAGGACTGCAGCCCCACCAGCACGCTACGCTCGCCGCCGTCGATACGTTTACGGTGCAGTTCCACCAGACGGTAGCGCGGCTGATCGCCCTGCACCAGCAACAACAGCCGTAGATCGGTCACAAACGTCAAAAAGAGCTGCATCGCCCGCTGACTGGCGAACAAAACCAGCATCCCCCGGTGAGCGTTGCTCTCTACCTGTTCGCGGAAATAAGCCGCCATCTCAGCAAGATGTTCCGCCTCGTTCTCAACCAGCGGGGCATAGCGCATTTGTGGAATGACAATTTTGCCCTGCTCAACATGATTGAACGGCGAATCCAGGCTCACGAAGCGATCGCCTGCTTTTTCTTTCAGCCCGCTCATCTCCTGCAGGCGCGAAAAACTGTTCAACGAGCGCAGGGTCGCAGAGGTCACAACAATATGCGGCACGCTGCGCCAGAGCAGTTTTTCAAGTTGATCGCTGACGCGAATGCCAACACAGTGGAAGTACATATGCAGTTGCCCGTCGCGCACTTCACGGGTTGCCCATTTCGTGACCGGCGCGCCAGAGGCCTGCGCCATTGCCGCCAGCCGCCATAATTTGCTTTGCGCCTCAAACATTCCCAGCGCCCGGTTCATCTGCAACAGAACCCGGTGCAGACGCACAATGTCGTGACTACCGGTTTTCTCGCTCAGGTCGTTGAGAAACAGTTCTGCCAGCCCGCGCAGCATATCGGTGAGTTTGGCCAGCCGCTGACAAATAGCCATCACTTCGTCGGGCAACTCCCCCATCGCAAACCGGTGTTCGGCCTCCTGGGCGGCGGGCATATATAAATTGAGGATGTTGTTAAGCGAAGCAATCAGTTCGTAGAGTTCTTCGCAGTGGGCATTCAGGCGCTCAGGCGTCGCCAGCGGCGGCGTAGTTTTCGGGCGAAATTGCTCAAGGCAGGTCGCCACCAGCTTGCAGAAAAGGTCGAGTTGCAGGCGAAACCAGGGAGCGGTGATCTCGGCACTCATCTCCAGCGCATCACGCGCTACATCCGGCAGATGATGGCCTTCATCCAGCACCAGTAGCAGGTTTTTCGGTTCCGGCAGCACTGCCTCGCTTTCCATCGCCGCCATCACCAGCGCATGGTTAGCCACCACCACTTCGGCTTCCTGGATCTCACGCCGGGCGACAAAAAACGGACATTCACGGTAGTAGTGACAATTACGATTGAGACAACTGGCTTTGTCGGTGCTGAGCCGCCGCCAGAGATCGTCTTCGATAGCCTGATCCGTATGATCGCGTAAGCCGTCCCACTTGTAGCTGTCGAGATCGGCTTTCAGCTTCGCGCAGCGCTTCTGCTCTTCCTGATTATTAGGGGTTAATTCGTCATCCAGAAAGGCCAGCAGATCTTGCTGCGAAGGCTCGGTGCTCGCCAGCGCGGTCAGGTTACGCGGGCAGACGTAGCGCCCACGCCCAAAGGCAGCGGTAAAGCGCAAATCGGGGATAATTTTACGCAGCAGCGGCAAATCTTTGCTGTAGATCTGATCCTGCAAGGCGACGTTGGCGGTACTGACCACCAGCGTTTTTTGTTCTTCACGGGCGATGGCAATGCCGGGAATGAGGTACGACAGGGTCTTACCGACGCCTGTCGGCGCTTCAATGGCCAGATGCCGCCCCTCTTCCCCGGCGAGCGTTTTCGCCACATCGGCGATCATCTGCCGCTGCGGTGCTCGAGGAATAAAGTCCGGAATCTGTTGTTGCAACGCCTTATACCAGGCGGCAATTTGCGCTTTTAGCGCGGCGGTGAGGGCCATCGATAAACCTGAAACACTGTATAAACAGCCACTATTGTGGCATTTTTCACGTTTCAGGGGTAACGCTTTTTCGTATTACGGAAAGCCGCTCGCAAAAATGACTCTCAGCAAACCGCCACCCGGCATCCCTTGGATAAAACCGTTCTTCGCAATCACCTGGTTGAGCCGGGTAAGGGTTCCGGGTTGCGACCTGACAGACATTTTCTGTCGCCGCGCCCGTTTTCGCAGACCGGATCACAATTTGGCATACGAATTTACGCAACGCCTTTTGTCACATTGAATAATTTTTTTCGCGGTGCTAGGTTTTAACTGCATTACGCTTGTTACCGACTATCGGGCAAAACCTAAATGCAGACTGAGGGGCCAATCTGCCCATATCTGTATTTATGTCTTGCCCGTTTTTGTTTTCAGGAGTTGGCGATGCTGGTCAAACAAATATTAAATAATAATGTTGTCAGCGCAGTGGATGAGGATGGTCTGGAGGTTATTTTAACCGGCCGGGGGCTGGGGTTTAATACCCACAACGGTGCCAGCATCGACCGTGACGCCATCGATAAAATATTCCGTCTGGAAGATTCGCAAATTTCTGCTCGTTTTAAAGACCTGGTCAGCGAAGTGCCGGTGGATATTTTGCAGTTAACCGCCGATATCATCACTCACGCGCGCAGCGTGCTGACGCACAAGCTCAGCGATGGGCTCTATGTGACCCTCGCAGACCACCTGCATTTTGCGTTGCAACGCCAACAAAACAATGAAGTTTTACCCAATCCGCTGGAGTGGGAAGTTCGCCATTTCTACACCGCGGAATACGCCATTGGCCGCCAGGCGCTGGGGATGGTTGTCGCCCGCACCGGAACATTATTACCCGACAGCGAGGCGTGTAGTATCGCTCTGCATATTGTGAATGCCGGGCTCAATGACACCATGGGAAAAACCGCACAAATTACACGGCTTATTTATCAGTTACAAAACATTGTGAAGTATTTTTTTAATATCCCGCTTGATGAGCATAGTCTGAATTACCAGCGATTTATCACTCATCTAAAGTTCTTTGCCCAACGGGTGATTGATGGGGTGGTGTTAAATAATGACGACGAAGAGTTCTTCGAACTGGTCCAGCGCCGTTATCAAACTACGCTGAAATGTGTCGAAGCAATGAATGAGTTCGTCAGCAAGAATTATCACCACCCCATGAGCAACTCGGAAAAGCTCTACCTTGCGGTGCACATCGAGAATATTGTGCAGCGGACGGTGCCCGACGCAGGGAAAATTTAACGCGTCAGGAAGTCTGAAACATATCGTTATTCCATCCAGGCTTGTTACTGTTCATCCCCTAAATAGACGGGTAGATCAGGCAAACCCCAGAGGAAACAAGGTCCCGATGCAGATCGGTCATTGTTGATGAAGTCGGTTTTTGACTTCAGTCTGGAGGAATTTTTATGAACTATCAGGACACGGCTCGCCAAATCATCGACAGGATTGGCGGCAAAGAGAACGTACTCTCGCTGTTTCACTGCATTACCCGCCTGCGTTTTCTTCTTAAGGATAACGACAAGGCTGACCGCGCCGCCCTCGAAGCCCTTGATGGCGTCATGGGTGTGAATATTTCCGGCGACCAGTTCCAGCTTATTATTGGTAACGATGTCGAACCCTTGTGCAAAGCCTTACTCGCAGTGCTCCCCGATCTCGACAATGCCGCTCGCCCCACCAAACGGCGTAACCCGGTTTCGGTGGTACTGGAAGGCCTGTCGAGTATTTTTTCGCCGATTATTCCGGCCATTGCCGGGGCCGGTATTCTGAAAGGTATGCTGGCGTTGATGGTGGCCATGCAATGGGTGGAAACCACTAACCAGACCTATCAAATCCTGCTGGCAATCAGTGACGGCGTTTTTTACTTCATGCCGTTAGCGCTCTCCTTTAGCGCAGCGAAGAAATTCGGTGCTAACCCTTACGTTGCGGTCGCACTTGCCGCCGTTCTCTTTCATCCGGCTATCCAGACATTGTTTAAAGCCGGCGCGCCGGTGAATTTTATCGGCCTACCGGTTCCCACCGTAAATTACGCCTCAACGGTGATCCCGATTCTGCTTGCCGTGTGGTTGCTCAGTCATGTTGAGCGCCTCATTGACCGCTTTATGCCCGGCCCGCTGAAAACCATGTTTGTGCCACTGCTGTGCCTGCTGATTGTCACGCCCATTACCCTTATTGCCATCGGCCCGGTGGGGATTTATACCGGCAATGCCCTCTCTGGCGGCATTATCTGGCTGGTGGAGAATATGGGGATCGTGGCAGGCGTCGTGGTCGGCGGCACGCTGTCGCTGATCATCATTACCGGCATGCACTATGTGATCGTGCCGATCATGATCAATAACATCAGTACCATGGGCTTCGACCCTATCAAGATCCTCTTTTACATTGCCAACCTCGGGCAGGCCGGTGCCGCCTTCGGCGTCTTCTTGCGTGCTCGCGATAAAAAGCTCAAATCACTGGCATTGACCACCAGCTTTAGCGCCATGATGGGGATTACCGAACCGGCGATGTACGGGGTCAACATCCGCTACAAACGGCCCTTTGCCGCAGCGCTGGCAGGCGGGGCTTGCGGCGGTGCTTTCGCCATGGCGATGGGAGTGAAAACCTACGCCTTCGCCTTAAGCGGCCTGCCTGGTCTTCCGGCGCTGGTGGGCCCAACCTTTTTGTGGGCGCTGGTCAGTATCGCCATCTCCTTTGTCTGTGCCGCCACCCTCACGGTGATTCTGGGGTTTGAAGAAGCAGCCCAGCCGGTCGTCGCAGGCGTAAGCCCGATGCCTATCGCCCGCTCAGAAGAGAAGCTGTTTGCGCCAGTAAGCGGTGAGCTGAAAGCGCTTAACACCCTGAGCGACCCGGTCTTTGCCGACGAGATTTTCGGCAAAGGACTGGCAATTTATCCCACCACCGGAGAGTTACGTTCCCCTGTTAACGGCAAGGTGGCATCGGTCTTTGAAACTCACCACGCACTGGCGCTGCAAAGCGATACCGGGGCGGAAATCCTGATTCATATCGGTATCGACACCGTCAAACTCGGCGGCAGGCACTTCACCAGCCATATCGAGGCCGGACAGTTTATCGAAGTGGGCGACCTGCTGGTCACCTTTGATCTTGACGCCTTACGGGCCGAAGGCATTGATCCGAGCGTCATCCTGGTAGTGACCAACAGCGAATGCTACGGCGATATCAGCCCGGTTAAAGCGAACGGCGATGTTGCCAGCCGCGACGAATTTCTGACACTGACCGCATCAGCGGCATGAGGAGCAAGCGCATGACATTTTCTAAATCATTTCCGGAAGGGTTTTTATGGGGTGGCGCGACGGCGGCAAACCAACTCGAAGGGGCGTGGAACGTCGATGGCAAGGGGCTGTCCGTGTCCGATGTCTACACCTTTGACATCAATACGCCCAAAGAGCGCTGGCTCGATCAATGGCTGGGAATGACCCACGCGCAGGTGCGTGAAGCGCAGGATCCGAACAGCACCAAATATTATCCGAAACGCAAGGGCAATGACTTTTACCACCACTTCAAAGAGGATATCGCCCTCTTCGCCGGGATGGGCTTTAAATGCTTCCGCATGTCGATTGCCTGGACGCGTCTCTTCCCGCGTGGTGACGAAAGCGAGCCTAACGAAGCCGGGCTGAAGTTCTACGACGAGGTGTTTGACACCCTGCACTCTCACGGTATCGAACCGATTGTTTCCCTCTCCCATTACGAAATGCCGCTGGCGCTGGTGACCGATTACGGCGGCTGGCCGAACCGTCAGTTAGTGGATTTCTATGTGCGTTTCGCCACGACCTGCTTTACCCGTTATCGCAAAAAAGTGAAGTACTGGATGACCTTCAACGAGATTAACTGCGTGAAGCACCACCCGTACGTCAGCGTCGGGGTGATTGAAGAGGATAACCCGCACCTGGAGCAGGATAAATACCAGGGGGCGCATCACCAGTTCGTCGCCAGCGCCCTGGCGACTAAAGCCTGCCATGCGATCATTCCCGACTCGAAAGTCGGCTGCATGATCAGCTACCAGATGCTCTACCCCCACACCTGTCACCCGGACGATTTGCAGGCCTGTGAAGAGATGCAGCGCGTGTCGCTGTTCTTTAGCGATGTGCAGGCGCACGGCTACTACCCGGCTTATACCGACCGTATGCTGGCAGAGAAAGGCGTCAGGCTGCAAAAAGTGGTGGGTGACGATGAGATCCTGCGTCAGCACCCGGTGGATTTCGTCTCGTTCAGTTATTACATGTCCAGCACCGTCAGCGCCCACCCGGAAAAACTGGAAGGGGCCGAGGGCAACCTGATCACCGGCGGTGTTCGTAACCCGCATCTGCCCACCAGCCAGTGGGGCTGGCAGATTGATCCGAAAGGGCTGCGCCTGGCGCTAAATCAGTTATATGACCGCTATCAGAAGCCGCTGTTTATTGCCGAAAACGGCCTTGGCGCAGTAGACACGGTGAATCCGGACGGCTCTATCGACGACGATTACCGCATTGAGTATCTGCGTCTGCACATCGAACAGATGCGCGAGGCGCTGGCCGATGGCGTGGATCTGTTTGGTTACACCTGGTGGGGGCCAATCGACGTGGTGAGCGCGGGCACAGCGCAAATTTCCAAACGCTACGGGTTTATCTATGTCGATCAGGATGACATGGGTAACGGCACACAGAAGCGTTCCCTGAAAAAGAGCTACCACTGGTACAAAAAAGTGATCGCCTCCAATGGCGAAGATTTGGCGGATTAAGGAGTGGATATGTCTGTTTTCCCGAACGATTTTTTATGGGGCGGCGCCATTGCCGCTAACCAGGCAGAAGGGGCATGGAATGTGGACGGCAAAGGGCCGTCTATCTCCGATGTGGTACGCGGCGGTATCGCCTCCGGCAAACATGATGCGGTTATCGACCCGCATAAATACTACGCCAGCCATGAAGCCATCGACTTCTATCACCATTACAAAGAAGACGTGGCGCTGTTCGCTGAGATGGGCTTTACCTGTTTTCGCACCTCTATCGCCTGGACGCGCATCTTCCCGCGTGGCGATGAAACCTCGCCTAACGAGGCCGGGCTTAAATTTTATGATGACCTGTTTGATGAGCTGCTGAAATACGGTATTCAGCCGGTGATTACGCTCTCCCACTACGAAACACCGCTGGCGCTGTATCAGGAGTATGGCGGCTGGAAGAACCGCAAACTGGTGAATTTCTTCACCCGCTACTGTGAAGTGGTGTTCAGGCGCTATCGCGAGAAGGTCAAATACTGGATGACCTTTAACGAACTGAACAATATGAACCGGATGCCCTTTGCGACAGGCGCGGTTGACCCCAGCTCCACGCCGCAGGAGCTATATCAGGCAAACCATCATCAGTTTGTCGCCAACGCGCTGGCCAACAAGCTGTGCCATGAGATTATCCCGGACGCGAAGATAGGTTGCATGCTGTCGCTGAGCACAGTCTACCCGGCCACCTGCAACCCGGAAGATATTTTCTCGACCATGCAGTTGCGCCGCCGTTCACTCTTCTACTCTGATGTGATGATGCTGGGTGAATATCCGGCCTGGACACCACGCCTGTTTCGCGAGCAGAACATTGAGCTGGTCATGGAGGATGGCGATCTCGACCTTATCGCCCGTTACCCGTCCGATTACCTGGGCTTTAGTTATTATCGCAGCGTGCTGCATCAGGCAGGCGGGGAGTTTCGCGTCGATACTGGCGGAACCGTCGGTCAGGACAATCCGTATCTCGAAAAAACCGCCTGGGGCTGGCCGATTGACGCCAAAGGTTTCCGTATCGTCTGCAATGAACTGGCGGACCGCTATCGTAAGCCGCTGTTTGTCGTCGAAAACGGCTATGGCGGGGTGGATGAGCCAGATGAAAACGGTGTCATCAACGATACCGCGCGTATTGATTATGGTCGCCAGCATATCCGTGAGATGGGCGAGGCCATTGCCGATGGCTGCGACATCATGGGTTACACCTGGTGGGGACCGATTGATATTGTCAGCGCCGGGACCGGCGAGATGAAAAAACGCTACGGTTTTATCTATGTCGATAAGGACAACGACGGCAACGGTACGCTAAAACGCAGTAAAAAGCGCAGCTTTGACTGGTATAAGCAGGTTATCGCCAGCAACGGCGAAACACTGTAAGGTAATGACGGAGCGGGAGATTTCCCGCTCTGCAAATATTACCGAGACAGACAAGGCTACATGATGAACACATGGAATTTGGTCGATCCTGAATTACGCCCGGCACTGGCGGATAGCCGCCCCCTCACCCTGACACAAGACGCTCTCGTTGCCCTTCGCCAACAACGCCAGCAGGCAGCGCTGGCTAATGTGCAACGTTTCCGGGATACCGGGCTATCGGTGGAAGAACATCTTATCTCCTCACCCGCACATCCTGCCGTCAGAGTCTGTGTCATTACCCCCGCTACGCCGGGGCAGAACCGAATGGGCATTTTGCATATTCACGGCGGCGGTCATCTTTTCGGTAGCCCGGAGCAGTCACTGTCGCTGACCAGCGCCACCGCGTTGCAACACGACTGCGTGATTGTCTCTGTCGATTATCGTCTGGCACCCGAAACGGTCTTTCCGGGATCGCTGGAGGATTGTTACGCTGCGCTGGTATGGATGAGCGAACAGGCCACCGCACTCGGTATCCATTCTGACCATATTGGGCTAATGGGCGACAGCGCAGGGGCCGGACTTGCGGCCTCGCTGGCGCTGCTGGCCCGCGATCGCAATGGCCCACGCATTGCCTTTCAGAACCTGATGTTTCCGATGCTCGATGATCGTACGGTGACGGAAGAAAACCCGAATCCGGTGACCGGTGAGTTCGTCTGGACGCGTGAATATAACCGTTTTGGCTGGCGATCGCTGTTGGGCTGCGAGCCGGGCTCGGAGGGGGTGTCAGCTTATGCTGCGCCGGGACGAGCAACGGACCTGACTAATTTGCCCCCTACCTGGCTCGGCGTGGGCACGCTGGATCTGTTTCTTGATGAGAATCTTCGCTTTGCGCAGGCGTTAATCCGTGCAGGCGTGGCGGTAGAAATGAGTGTGTGGCCTGGGGCGTATCACGGCTTTAACTCTGATCCGCAGGCACGCGTGGCCCAGCGGGCGCGGGAACAACGTCAGGCATGGATTGCACAATTCAGGCCGATGGCGGTATAAGCTTTTCCCCCTCACCCCTACCCTCATCTCCCCAGGAAGAGGGAGAAAAACAGAACCGAACTCAGCTCAGCTCGATCGGCCCCCCTCTCCCTCCAGGGTGTACGGTCCGGAGACATGGCAGACAGGTGTTCGGAGACATGGTGAACACTTTTTAACACCCTTTACCCATGATGATCGACCTCTTTTTCAGGTCGATCATCCCCACTTTCGTGCTGTACCACCACACCTCATAACACCCGTCCTCTGCCGTTTCCCGCAGGCCCACATACTCGCCCCTGAATGCTTTCCCCGCGCTCAGGCTCACCCCTTTTATGCTCAGCTTCCCGCTCACATCCACCTTCCTCACCTGCACCCCTTCATCGTATTCCGGGGCCTGCACCGCCCCGTTGTACTGCCTTGATGACGGCTGATAGCGTGATGCCGGAACCGCCATGTCCAGCGCTTCGTGCGGACGCTCCAGGTTATAGACCGCGCGCC
>NZ_JBEULY010000040.1:0-899 GCF_040578655.1 Phytobacter sp. RSE-02
TAGTGTCGCTGCCGCAGCTTCGGTGCATGGTTTAGCCCCGTTACATCTTCCGCGCAGGCCGACTCGACCAGTGAGCTATTACGCTTTCTTTAAATGATGGCTGCTTCTAAGCCAACATCCTGGCTGTCTGTGCCTTCCCACATCGTTTCCCACTTAACCATGACTTTGGGACCTTAGCTGGCGGTCTGGGTTGTTTCCCTCTTCACGACGGACGTTAGCACCCGCCGTGTGTCTCCCGTGATAACATTCTCCGGTATTCGTAGTTTGCATCGGGTTGGTAAGCCGGGATGGCCCCCTAGCCGAAACAGTGCTCTACCCCCGGAGATGAATTCACGAGGCGCTACCTAAATAGCTTTCGGGGAGAACCAGCTATCTCCCGGTTTGATTGGCCTTTCACCCCCAGCCACAAGTCATCCGCTAATTTTTCAACATTAGTCGGTTCGGTCCTCCAGTTAGTGTTACCCAACCTTCAACCTGCCCATGGCTAGATCACCGGGTTTCGGGTCTATACCCTGCAACTTAACGCCCAGTTAAGACTCGGTTTCCCTTCGGCTCCCCTATTCGGTTAACCTTGCTACAGAATATAAGTCGCTGACCCATTATACAAAAGGTACGCAGTCACCCCATTAAGAGGCTCCCACTGCTTGTACGTACACGGTTTCAGGTTCTTTTTCACTCCCCTCGCCGGGGTTCTTTTCGCCTTTCCCTCACGGTACTGGTTCACTATCGGTCAGTCAGGAGTATTTAGCCTTGGAGGATGGTCCCCCCATATTCAGACAGGATACCACGTGTCCCGCCCTACTCATCGAGCTCACAGCCTGTGTGCTTTCGTGTACGGGGCTGTCACCCTGTATCGCGCGACTTTCCAGACGCTTCCACTAACACACAAGCTGATTCAG
>NZ_JBEULY010000041.1:0-878 GCF_040578655.1 Phytobacter sp. RSE-02
CTGCTCCCCGTTCGCTCGCCGCTACTGGGGGAATCTCGGTTGATTTCTTTTCCTCGGGGTACTTAGATGTTTCAGTTCCCCCGGTTCGCCTCATTAACCTATGGATTCAGTTAATGATAGTGTGACGGATCACACTGGGTTTCCCCATTCGGACATCGCCGGGTCAAAGGTTCATATCACCTCGCCGGCGCTTTTCGCAGATTAGCACGTCCTTCATCGCCTCTGACTGCCAGGGCATCCACCGTGTACGCTTAGTCGCTTAACCTCACAACCCGAAGATGTTTCGTAAAACATCATCGTGTCGCGAAAATTTGAGAGACTCGAACACACCGTCACCTGTTCTTATTACGGAGAACAGACACTGTGTGTCGTTTCAATTTTCAGCTTGATCCAGATTTTTAAAGAGCAAAACTTCGCAGTGCACCTTTTCAGGTTCACTCTGAAGTTTTCTTGTGTTCGCAGTAAAAGATGGTGGAGCTATGCGGGATCGAACCGCAGACCTCCTGCGTGCAAAGCAGGCGCTCTCCCAGCTGAGCTATAGCCCCATCGTAGTTAAATCTCACCAACCTTAATTACTGTTGAGGCAAGGCGTGGTGACACGAACATACTTAAAGTATGTGAGTGTCGCCGCAACGCAGCATCAGCAGGAATTTGGTAGGCCTGAGTGGACTTGAACCACCGACCTCACCCTTATCAGGGGTGCGCTCTAACCACCTGAGCTACAAGCCTGCAGAGATTTTTTACTGCTCTATTTCATCAGACAATCTGTGTGAGCACTACAAAGGCAGGTTCTTTAAGGTAAGGAGGTGATCCAACCGCAGGTTCCCCTACGGTTACCTTGTTACGACTTCACCCCAGTCATGAATCACAAAGTGGTA
>NZ_JBEULY010000042.1:0-856 GCF_040578655.1 Phytobacter sp. RSE-02
TCAGACAGGATACCACGTGTCCCGCCCTACTCATCGAGCTCACAGCCTGTGTGCTTTCGTGTACGGGGCTGTCACCCTGTATCGCGCGACTTTCCAGACGCTTCCACTAACACACAAGCTGATTCAGACTCTGGGCTGCTCCCCGTTCGCTCGCCGCTACTGGGGGAATCTCGGTTGATTTCTTTTCCTCGGGGTACTTAGATGTTTCAGTTCCCCCGGTTCGCCTCGTTTGACTATGTATTCATCAAACGATAGTGCAACGGATTGCACTGGGTTTCCCCATTCGGACATCGCCGGGTCAAAGGTTCATATCACCTCGCCGGCGCTTTTCGCAGATTAGCACGTCCTTCATCGCCTCTGACTGCCAGGGCATCCACCGTGTACGCTTAGTCGCTTAACCTCACAACCCGAAGATGTTTCGTAAAACATCTTCGTGTCGCGAAAATTTGAGAGACTCGAACACACCGCCATCTGTTCTTATTACGGAGAACAGACACTGTGTGTCGTTTCAATTTTCAGCTTGATCCAGATTTTTAAAGAGCAAATATCTCAAACGTCACCCGAAGATGAGTTTTGAGATATTACGGCAGGTGACTTTCACTCACAAACCAGCAAGTGGCGTCCCCTAGGGGATTCGAACCCCTGTTACCGCCGTGAAAGGGCGGTGTCCTGGGCCTCTAGACGAAGGGGACACTTAAGTCTCACTCGCAAGACGCCTTGCTTTTTACTTTTCATCAGACAATCTGTGTGAGCACTACAAAGGCAGGTTCTTTAAGGTAAGGAGGTGATCCAACCGCAGGTTCCCCTACGGTTACCTTGTTACGACTTCACCCCAGTCATGAATCACAAAGTGGTA
>NZ_JBEULY010000043.1:0-833 GCF_040578655.1 Phytobacter sp. RSE-02
GGGTGTACGGTCCGGAGACATGGTAGACAGGTGTTCGGAGACATGGTGAACACTTTTTAACACCCTTTACCCATGATGATCGACCTCTTTTTCAGGTCGATCATCCCCACTTTCGTGCTGTACCACCACACCTCATAACACCCGTCCTCTGCCGTTTCCCGCAGGCCCACATACTCGCCCCTGAATGCTTTCCCCGCGCTCAGACTCACCCCTTTTATGCTCAGCTTCCCGTTCACATCCACCTTCCTTACCTGTACCCCTTCATCGTATTCCGGGGCCTGCACCGCCCCGTTGTACTGCCTTGATGACGGCTGATAGCGTGATGCCGGAACCGCCATGTCCAGCGCTTCGTGCGGACGCTCCAGGTTGTAGACCGCGCGCCAGTCATCGAACACCTGCTGTAACTGGCTGCCGTCCGTGAACCACCGGCCCTGCAGCACTTCGGCCTTCAGGCTGCGGTGAAAACGTTCCAGCTTGCCCTGCGTCTGCGGATGGTAAGGGCGTGAATGCCCCACCCGGATACCCTGGCGCATCAGCCACAGCTCCAGCGCGGTCCAGCTTCCTGTTGTGTCGCCCCAGGGCGCGCCGTTATCCATCGTCATCCGCTCCGGCAGACCGTAACGTTCAAACACCCTCATCAGCTGTTGCCGGACGGTTGTGAGCTGTTCATCAGGGCAGTGCGCGAGGCAGAGTGAGAACCGGGAATGGTCATCCAGCAGGGTGAGCGGGTGGCAACGTCCACCGGCAAAAGGAAAATGGCCTTTAAAATCCATCTGCCAGAGCTGGTTGGGGGCGCTGTGTTCGAAGCGCCCGGTGGCGGGAATACCGGGGGG
>NZ_JBEULY010000044.1:0-759 GCF_040578655.1 Phytobacter sp. RSE-02
CCCGACGCTGAATCCGTGCATGTTCGAATACGTGTATCTGGCCCGTCCGGATTCATGCCTCGACGGCGTGCCGGTCTACAACGTGCGCCTGCGCATGGGCGACTATCTTGCCGAGAAGATCAAGCGCGAGCTGCCGAACGTGCCGATCGACGTCGTGATGCCGATTCCCGATTCGTCGCGCCCGGCCGCAATGCAGGTCGCCGCGAAGCTCGGCGTCGAGTATCGCGAAGGCTTCTTCAAGAACCGCTACGTCGGCCGTACCTTCATCATGCCGGGCCAGGCCGTGCGCAAGAAGTCGGTGCGCCAGAAGCTCAATGCGATGAGCATCGAGTTCAAGGACAAGAACGTGCTGATCGTCGACGATTCGATCGTGCGCGGCACGACCTCGCAGGAAATCGTGCAGTTGGCGCGCGATGCGGTCGCGAAGTCGGTGATCTTCGCGTCGGCTGCGCCGCCCGTGAAGTTCCCGAACGTGTACGGCATCGACATGCCGACGCGCGGCGAGCTCGTCGCGCATGGTCGCACCGACGAAGAAGTCGCGAAGATCATCGGCGCCGACCACCTGATCTATCAGGACGTCGACGATCTGCGCCGCGCGGTGCGCGACATCAACCCGAAGCTCGAACGCTTCGAGGCGTCGTGCTTCGACGGCAACTACATCACCGGCGCCGTGACGCCCGAGTACCTCGATGCGATCGAGCGTGCACGTCTCGCACCGGCATCGCAGGCCGATCGCGACACGGCGGGCGACACCGAACG
>NZ_JBEULY010000045.1:0-738 GCF_040578655.1 Phytobacter sp. RSE-02
CTGATGAAAAGTAAAAAGCAAGGCGTCTTGCGAGTGAGACTTAAGTGTCCCCTTCGTCTAGAGGCCCAGGACACCGCCCTTTCACGGCGGTAACAGGGGTTCGAATCCCCTAGGGGACGCCACTTGCGCGGTAATGTGTGAAAGGCGTTGCCACCGATATCTCAAAACTGACTTGCGAGTCATGTTTGAGATATTTGCTCTTTAAAAATCTGGATCAAGCTGAAAATTGAAACGACACACAGTGTCTGTTCTCCGTAATAAGAACAGATGGCGGTGTGTTCGAGTCTCTCAAATTTTCGCGACACGATGATGTTTTACGAAACATCTTCGGGTTGTGAGGTTAAGCGACTAAGCGTACACGGTGGATGCCCTGGCAGTCAGAGGCGATGAAGGACGTGCTAATCTGCGAAAAGCGCCGGCGAGGTGATATGAACCTTTGACCCGGCGATGTCCGAATGGGGAAACCCAGTGTGATCCGTCACACTATCATTAACTGAATCCATAGGTTAATGAGGCGAACCGGGGGAACTGAAACATCTAAGTACCCCGAGGAAAAGAAATCAACCGAGATTCCCCCAGTAGCGGCGAGCGAACGGGGAGCAGCCCAGAGCCTGAATCAGCTTGTGTGTTAGTGGAAGCGTCTGGAAAGTCGCGCGATACAGGGTGACAGCCCCGTACACGAAAGCACACAGGCTGTGAGCTCGATGAGTAGGGCGGGACACGTGGTATCCTGTCTGA
>NZ_JBEULY010000046.1:0-729 GCF_040578655.1 Phytobacter sp. RSE-02
CACCCAGCCGCCGCTCAGCCGGCACATCCAGCTGCCCGAGCATGCGCTCGGCATCGCGCTGCTCGAACGCAGCAGCCCGCAGTTCAGCCTGACCGCGGCCGGCCAGCGCCTTCTGCGCGACGCGCGGCACACCCTCGAACCCTCCGCACGCGCCGAGCAGGCCGCGCAGCGCGTCGCCCACGGCCGCCCCCGCCGCTCCCCGCTCGGCTTCACGCCGGTCCTCGCGTACCGGCTCCTCCCGATGCTGCTGGCGCACGCCGCGCACGCGCTGCCGGACGTCGACATCGAGTTGCGCGAGTTGGTGTCGACCGTGCAGATCGATGCGCTGGCGTCGCGGATGCTCGACGCCGGCTTCGTGCGCCGGCGCGCCGCGCGCCAGCCGCTCGAATACCGGCACGTGCAGCGCGAGCCGATGCTGGTAGCGGTCGCGGAGGGCGCGCCGCTCGCCGCGTGCGAGCGCATCGGTCCCGACGATCTCGACCGGCAGCCGTTCATCGCGTATTCGCCGAACGAGGGGAAGTACTTCCACGACCTGATTTCCGGCGTCTTCGCGAACGCGGGGCGGCTGCCGAACTACCTGCATTACGTCGGGCAGACGCATACGATCCTCGGCCTCGTGCGCGCGGGGCTCGGCGCCGCGCTCGTGCCGGCGTCGGCGCGCGAACTGCATGTCGACGGCGTGGTGTTCCGGCCGCTGGCGGGCGCCGACGTGGCGGCCGAGCTGTATCT
>NZ_JBEULY010000047.1:0-638 GCF_040578655.1 Phytobacter sp. RSE-02
TGGAGCCAACCTTGAAATACCACCCTTTAATGTTTGATGTTCTAACGTGGACCCGTGATCCGGGTTGCGGACAGTGTCTGGTGGGTAGTTTGACTGGGGCGGTCTCCTCCCAAAGAGTAACGGAGGAGCACGAAGGTTGGCTAATCCTGGTCGGACATCAGGAGGTTAGTGCAATGGCATAAGCCAGCTTGACTGCGAGCGTGACGGCGCGAGCAGGTGCGAAAGCAGGTCATAGTGATCCGGTGGTTCTGAATGGAAGGGCCATCGCTCAACGGATAAAAGGTACTCCGGGGATAACAGGCTGATACCGCCCAAGAGTTCATATCGACGGCGGTGTTTGGCACCTCGATGTCGGCTCATCACATCCTGGGGCTGAAGTAGGTCCCAAGGGTATGGCTGTTCGCCATTTAAAGTGGTACGCGAGCTGGGTTTAGAACGTCGTGAGACAGTTCGGTCCCTATCTGCCGTGGGCGCTGGAGAATTGAGGGGGGCTGCTCCTAGTACGAGAGGACCGGAGTGGACGCATCACTGGTGTTCGGGTTGTCATGCCAATGGCACTGCCCGGTAGCTACATGCGGAAGAGATAAGTGCTGAAAGCATCTAAGCACGAAACTTGCCCCGAGATGAGTTCTCCCTTG